>CAWGDE010000021.1:0-122847 GCA_963821195.1 uncultured delta proteobacterium | reverse complement strand
GCGAGGCGGTGGCTCCGGTGTGCGCCCGCCCACACGCTGCACCGTGCCGGCGGCGCTCACCGCGTCGCCCGGCTTCACGCGCGACGCGAGACCCGGTCGCGGCGCCCCCATCGTGGCAGCCGGGCAGGCGCCGGTGCGGACGCGTCTACTTCTGGCGCTCCGCGCGCGCCTTGAAGGCGTCGAGCGTCTTCGGGAGCTGGATGCGGGTCAGCTCGTCGCTCACGCGGTCCACGATCGCCTGCGGGACGAGTGGCGGGCGCGAGACCTGGATCTCGACGGTGTAGATCGCGTGCGTGCGCCCGTCCTGCGCCGACAGCTCCCACGACCCGTTCGACACCTTCATCATCTCGCCGGAGACGAGCGACCAGGAGACGTGGGTCGGAGCGGCGTCCCTTCATCCGGAGGACGTAGCGGATCCGCTTCACGCCCAGGTCGAGCTGGTACTCGACGTGCTTCTCCGGGCGGTCCTGCAGCACGCGGCAGCCGCGGATGCCGGGGACGAACTCCGGATAGCGCTCGTAGTCGACGACGAGCTCGTAGACCCGCTCGAGCGGCGTCTCCACCACGACCTGCTTCTGCTCACCTTGGCCATCGCTCCTCCGGGCTCTCGCCCACCCGCAAGCTAACCCGCCGCCGCGCCGGGCGCAGCGCGCGCTACGCCCCGTAGTCGGGGTTCCGGGTGAAGCGGTGCACCGTCTCGATGTAGCGGATCGTCCCGGTGCGCGGAGCCGCATCACGACCGAGTGGCTCCGCGCCCCGTCGCCGGTGAACCGGACACCCTTCAGGAAGTCGCCGTTCGTGACCCCCGTCGCCGCGAACATCACGCTCCCGCCCGCCAGCTCCTCGGCGGTCATCACCTTCTCGAGGTCCACGAGGCCCATCCCCCGGGCCCGCTCCCGCTCGGCGTCGCTGCGGAACCGGAGCCGCCCCTGCATGTCGCCGCCGACGCAGCGGATCGCCGCCGCGGCGATGACGCCCTCCGGTGCGCCGCCGATGCCCATGAGGACGTCGACGCCGGTGTCCGGGAAGCAGGTGGTGATCGCGCCGGCGACGTCGCCGTCCGGGATGAGCTGGATCCGCGCGCCGCCGCCCTGACCTCCCGCACGAGCGCCTCGTGCCGGGGGCGATCGAGGATCACGACGGTGAGATCCTCCACGTACTTGCCGAGCGCGTCGGCGATGGCGTGCAGGTTCTCGGTCGGCGAGCGGCGCAGGTCGATCGCGCCGCGCGCGCTCGGGCCGACCGCGATCTTCTCCATGTAGGTGTCCGGGGCCCGGAGGAACTTCCCCTTCTCGCCCATCGCGATGACGCCGAGCGCGTTGGGCGAGCCGGTCGCGCAGAGGTTCGTCCCCTCGAGCGGATCGACCGCGATGTCGACCGCCAGGTCCCCGTCGGCGGCGCGGCCGACCTTCTCGCCGATGTAGAGCATCGGCGCCTCGTCGCGCTCCCCCTCTCCGATCACGACCTCGCCGCGGATGGAGAGGTCCTGGAAGGCGAGGCGCATCGCCTCGACGGCCGCCCGGTCGGCGCCGTCGCGGTCGTCCCGACCCATGAGCCGCGCGGACGCGAGCGCGGCGGCCTCGGTCACGCGGACCGCTTCGAGCGCGAGGTTGCGATCCATGGGCCCTCCTCTCCTGGAGGTCAGCTCCCCTCGGCGGCGCCGAGCCGCTGGAGGAGCTCGGGGGGATCCGCTGCACGCGGCCGTCGAGGTCGACGCAGGCGTGGACGGTGTGGCCGGTCGCAAGGACCTCGACCCCGCGGACGACCCGGTACTCGAACCGTACCGAGGCGCGGCGGACGTCGGCGAGCGAGGTCTCGACCGCGACGAGGTCGTCGTAGCGCGCCGGCGATCGGTACGCGACGTGCGCCTCGGCGACCGGCAGCACAGGCGGAACCGGTCCTCCACCTCGCGGTAGGTGAGCCCGCGCGCCCGGATGAGCTCGTTGCGGCCGGCCTCGAACCAGCGCAGGTAGTTCGCGTAATACGCGACGCCCATCTGGTCCGTGTCGCCGTAGATGACGCGGATCTCGGTCCGGACCATCGGCGCCTCGCTGGTGCCCCGGCGTTCTCGCCGGAGGTGCTACGGGTTCTCGATGCGGACGAGCCGCGTCGCCGCGAGCGTCGCGGGCGAGAGGTCGATCTCTGCGATGGCCGCGCGGAGGTCCGCCTCGCGCGCGACGTGCGTCACGATCACGAGCGGGACGGCCTTCCCCTCGACGTTCTGCTCGCGCTGCAGCACCGCGGCGATGGAGATGCGCCAGGCGGCGAGGCGCGAGGCGATGCCGGCGAGCACGCCCGGCTCGTCCTTCACGGAGAAGCGCAGGTAGTACGCGCAGCGCACGTCGCCGTGGGGCCGCAGCGCGACGCGCGGCTCCGCGGGGGGAGCGGCACGCGTCCCCGGGCTCCCCGCGAGGATGTTCCGGGTGAGGTCGATGATGTCCGAGACCACCGCGCTGCCGGTCGGCATCGCGCCCGCGCCCTGGCCGTAGAGGAGCGAGGGGCCGAGCGCCTCCGACTCGATGAGCACGGCGTTCATGGCGCCGCGGACGCCCGCGAGGAGCGAGCCCGCCGGGATGAACGCGGGGTGCACGCGCGTCTCGACCTGGTCGGGCCCGCCGTCCTCGGCCGGGCCGCAGCGCCGGGCGATCGCGAGGAGCTTCAGCGCGTAGCCGAACTCCTTCCCCCAGCGGAAGTCCTCGGGGGAGAGGTCCATGATCCCCTCCGTGAGGACGTCGCGGGGGGAGAGGCGCGCGCCGAAGGCGAGCTGGGCGAGCACGCAGAGCTTCTGCGCCGCGTCGCCGCCCGACACGTCGAGGGTCGGGTCCGCCTCCGCGTACCCGAGACGCTGCGCCTCGGCGAGCGCCGTCGCGATGGGCTCGCCCTTCTCGGCCATCGCCGTGAGGATGAAGTTCGTCGTCCCGTTCACGATCCCGTGGAGCGCCGTGATCCGGTCCGACGCGAGCGCCTCGCGGAGCGTGCGGATCACCGGCACGCCCCCGCAGACCGCGCCCTCGTAGTAGACGTCGACGCCCTTCTCGCGCGCGAGCCGGAAGAGCTCCTCGCCGCGCGCGGCGAGGAGCGCCTTGTTGGCGGTGACGACGTGCTTGCCGCGCTCGAGCGCGCCGCGCACGAGGTCGAACGCCTGGTCCAGGCCGCCGATGAGCTCGACGACGACGGCGATGGAGGGGTCGGCGGCGAGATCCTCGAGCCGGGTGGTCACGAGGCTCCGGTCGATGCCGATCGGCGGTCCTTCTCGGGGTCGCGCACGGCGACGCGCCTCACGACGATGCGGGCCCCGAGCCGCGCCTCGATGTCGCCCGCGTGCTTGCGGAGGATCGAGACGACGCCGCCGCCGACCGTGCCGAACCCGGCGATGCCGATCCCGACCTCGCGCATCGCGTCAGCGCCCCCCGACGCGGTACCGCTCCAGCACGGCGCGCACTTGAGGGGTCACCTTCCCGTCCACCACGACCGCGGTCTCGATCCGGACCGGCCCGACGCCGGGGGCGTAGGTGATCTCGAGCACGTGGTCGGTCGTCGGGGAGGCCCGGTTGTGCGCGCGCACGCGGACGCAGCCGTCGAACTTCCCGGCGGGCGTCGCGACCGTCTCCCCGACCGCCGCGATCTCGTAGCGCTCCGTCGAGCTGACCGAGACGACCGACGACCAGGCCTTCCCCTGCTCGAACGGCGCGCAGAGGAGGCGCCGGGCGCGGTCGTGGAGGCAGTCGGGGTCGGCGCGCAGCTCGCCGCGCTCGTTGTCGCGGAAGTAGCCGTCCTTCGTCCGCTCGAGGATGCGCACGGTGCGCGTCGCGCCCCGACGCGACGCGGGGAGCGCGGGGGTCTCGTCGCGGTAGACCCACTCGTTGCCCACCGCGAGCGGGAAGTAGTCCGCGGGCGCCTGGGCGCGGGGCGGTGGCGCGGCCGGGGCGCGCGCGCAGGCGGAGACGAGCGCGGCGAGCGGCAGGAGCGTCCGGACTCTCATGGTCGGGGCATCTTACGCGGAAATCGGGCGGCCGGGACGGCCGCTCACTTGCGCGCGGCGACCGAGCCCGTCTTGTCCTTGGCGCGCGCCTCGAGGTCCGCGAGCGCCTCGCGGGCGGCGGTCCGCACGCGCGGATCCGGATGGCCGGCCTCGAGCGTGAGGAGGTATCCCTCCGCCTCCTCGCCTCCGAGGTCGCCGATGATGCGGGCGATGCGCGCGGTGAGCGCGGGATCGCCGGAGCGCGAGAGCTCGATGAGCGGCGGCACCGCCCGCTGGTCGCCGATCTGGGCGAGCGCGCCGACCGCGCGGTGGACGACGCGCCGGTCCTCGTCCTTCAGCCGCTCGAGCAGCGCGGGCACCGCCTCCGGGCTGCGCCGCTCCGCGAGCACGCGCACCGCGTGATCGCGGACCCGCGGGTCCTCGGAGGACAGGTCGGCGACGAGCTTGTCGAGCGGCTTCGCCTCCTCCGCGTACGCGAGCGCGAGACCGTCCGCGGCCTGGCGCGCGGCGCGCTGGACGGCCGTGCGCCACGCGTCCCGCGGGTCGCCGCCCGAGATCGCGACGGCCGAGATGCCCGTCTCTCGCGCGGCGCCGCCCCCTCCCGGCTCCGCGGGGGAGAGGGCGATCTCGACGGCCGCCTCGACCCGGGGCGACGCGCCCGGACTCTCGGGGGGCACGAAGCGGACCGCGGCGACCGAGATCTCGGCCCGGTGCGGGCGCTTCCCGTCGGCGACGCGGAACCCCGCGCCCGACAGCCCCTCGCGCCCGGCCGCCTCGATCTTCTCCTCGTCGAGCCCCGTCTCGCGCAGCGCGTCGCCGAGCGGCGGGCCCGTGACGCGCACCGAGACGACGTGGATCGACCCCGGTCCCCCGCGGGAGCAGGCGGCGGCGAGCAGCACCGCCGCCATCGCGACCGGGATCCGCAGGCGGACCCGCTCGCAGCGCCATCCGGGCGGCCGCGACTTGAGCACCCTACGTTCCGCCCTCTCCGCCCGTCGTCGCCGGCGGCGGCGTGGCGGGCGCGCTCGGCTCCGGCGGCGCTCCGCCCTCGGCGGGCGCGCCTCCCTGCGCCGGAGCGCCCTCGCCGGGAGGCGAGGCCCCCGGCGCCGATGCACCCGCGGCCGCTTCCGCCCCGCCGCCCTCGCGTCCGCGTCCGCGGCCGCCGCGACGCCGGCGGCGGCGCCGACGCCGACGGCGCTCGCCCTCGGCACCCTCCGCGGCGGCCTCCGCTCCCGGCTCCTTCGCGCCGGCCCCGGCGGGCTCGTCGTCCGGTCCCTCGTCGTCCTCCTCACCCTCGTCCCCGGCGGCGCCCTCGGCGGCCGCCACCTCGACGTCGGGCGCGCCTTCGGACGCGGCGGGCTCGAGGAACGCAGGCACCTCGATCACCGGCACGCCGCGCGGCTCGGCGCGCGGCTCCGCGGGCGGCTCGGCGCCCACCGGCTGCGGCTCCCGCTCCTCGCGCTCCTCGCGCCGCCGCTCGCCGCCTGCCCTGGCCTCGCGCCCCTCGCGGCCCTCGCGGGGCTCGCGGGGCTCGCGGGGCTCGCGCCGCTCGCGCTCCTCGCGGCGCGCGCGGCGGGAAGCCTCCTCCTGCTCGGCCGCCTCGGCCGCCGAGGTGAAGAACCCCTCGTCCACGTCCGGAACGACGACCGTCACGCAGCCGAGGCTCGCCTCCGCGAACGCCTCCGCGAGCGCCTCGCCGCAGAGGAGGACGACGGGGAGCTGGCCCGCCGCGCCCGCGTCGCCGCGGGCGTCGCGCGCCGCATCGCCGGACGAGAGGACGATCCCAATCTGGGCGCCGTAGTGCCCGAGGTCGCGCCGCAGGTCGCCCACGTCCCGCCGGGCGACGTCACCGCCGCCGCGCAGGATCCGGATGCCGTGCCGCACGTCGGCGAGCCCCATCCGCCGCCGTCCCGTGTAGACGACGTGCTCGCGGCCCCGCTTCGCGACCTTCAGCTCGCGGAAGCCCAGCTTCTCGAGGAGCTTGCCGGCGACGTGCTCCAGCGTCGGCCCGTCGCACTCGCGGAGCCGCTGGCGCAGCGCGGCGAGCCCGGCGCGGCGCAGCTCCTGCGGCGTCGAGGCCGCGCGGGCGGCCGCGGCGGGCGCTGCGGCGCGCTCGCCAGGCTCGGGCTGGGCGGAGAGGGTCACCGTGTCGCCGTCGATCTGGAAGAGCGGGCTGCGGCCGGCCGACTCGCGGCGGCGGTTGTCCTCGGAGAGGGCAGCGCGCAGCGACCCGACCTCGCGGACGAACGCGTCCGGCATGAGGAGCCGCTCCGCGCCCTGCGCGGCGATCTCGGTGAGGCCGAGCGGTCCCCCCGCGCCGGCGAGGATCTCGTAGGCGACCTCGGCGGGCGGCGGGAACCTCCTCCCCCTCCGCTCCTCCTCGTCTCGCCGCCGGGCGCGGCCGTCGCGCCCGGATGCGCGCGCGAGGTCGCGCGACGGCACCGGGTGGCGCTCGCGGCTCCGGTACGGCAGCTCCTGCTCCGGCGGTGGCTCGACGATTCCGTCGAGCCCGGCCGGGTCCTCCTCGAGGCCCCACTCGACGAGCGCGAAGGTCCCCGGCTGCACCGGCATCACGCGGCGGTCGGCGCCCGGCAGGCGGCAGTGCGCCGCGAGCTGGCCGGCCATCGTCTCCTCCGGGACCTTGCCGACGTGGTCGAGCAGGTTCTCCCGGACGGCGATCTCCGCGATCTTGCCGAAGTGAAGGGGCTTTCCCTCGCGCCGCAGGACCTCGATCGCGGCTTCGGTGAACGTCATGTACGCCCTTGTTCGAAAGGAATGGGAGCCGCCATCTTGGTGCCGAGCCCCCCGCCTGTCAACGTTGAAACGCCGTGATTTCGCGATGATGCTCCACGTGGGATGATCCGGATCCGGACCGGCTCGAGCTGGCGTCACGACCCGCGGCTGCGGTCCGCGCTGCGCCGCGCGGCGGGGAGGTCGCGCGCGGCGGCGGCGCGCGCCGTCGCGGACGCGCTCGCGCTCGAGGTGGACGGCATCGACCTCGCCGCGGGGCGCGCGGAGGGGCCCCTCCTCCCCGCGCTCGAGGCGCTCCTGCGGGGCGTCGCGCGCGTCGTGGGGGGCGCGCCGCACGCGACCGTGACGCTCCCGGACGGCGAGCTCGAGGTGGTGATCCGCCGCCGGGGGCCGAGCGCGCTTCTCACGGTCGTCGCGCTGTCCTCACCCTCGCGCGTCCTCGCGAGCGAGGTCGAGGTGGACGTCGAGGACCTCGCCGCGGCGGCGCTCGACGCGTCGGCCACGTTCTGCCGCGAGCTCGCCGAGGTGATCCCGGAGGAGGCCGACCGGGAGTCGCGCCGGCTTCGCGCAGCCGCCCGCGACCTCCGCCGCGCCGAGGCGTCGCCGCCCCGCCGCACGCGCGCTGGACGGCAGCCCCGGGCCCCACGGACGCCCCGCGCGCCGGGCCGGGTCGCGTGCGCGGTCGAGCTCGCCGACGAGGACGGCCTCCTCGAGGCGTACGAGGGTGGGCGGCCCGACCTCGGCTCGCTGCTCGCGCCCGGCCGGCTCTCGCTGCGCGCCGGCGACGGGAGCGAGAATCCTCGCCCTCCCCGGCCTGCCGTTCCTCGCGCTGCGGGACCTCGGCGCGGCCGCGGACGGCCTGCTCGGCGCCGTCCGCCGAGGGGAGCCGTCGTTCGAGATCCCGCTCGCGCACGGCCGCGGCCCGGCCGCCCCGGCGCTCGCGGTCGACCTCGCGGCGCGGACGGTGGCCGCGCCCGGGGCGGCGCCGGTCCCGTGCCCGCCGCTCGAGCTCGCGCGCGCGTTCGCGGAGGCGGCGCTCGAGCTCGGCCGGACCGCTCGCGCGCGCAACCCGCGCCAGGCGGAGAACGCCTACCTCTCCGAGCTCGAGGCGTCGGCCGCGGCCCGCATCGCGCAGATCGGCGAGCTGGCCGAGGGCGACCGCGCCGGGCCGGACCGCGCGCCGGGACGGGCGCCCGCGGCGCCCCGCGTTCCGCAGCGCGCCCTCGGCCCGGGCCGCCTGCGGCGGCTCGCGTTCCGGCGGACGTTCTCGGTGGACGCCGGCGCGCCCGCGGGTGCCGGGCTCCTCCCGGCCGGCGGGATCGTGGTGATCGCGGGCGCCGGGGCGGTGATCGCCGTCGAGCGCGCGAGCGGCGCCGTGCCGTGGCGCGCGCCCGGGTGCGACTTCGCCGCCGCCGTCGCCGGCGAGATCGTCGTCGCGCGCGGGGAGGCACTGTCCGCCCTCGCGCCGCGCTCGGGCCGCACGCTCTGGTCGCGCCCGCTCCCCGGCGGCGCGCCGACCGCGGCGATCGCGCTCGCGCGCGGCCCGCTCGTGGTGGCCGAGCGCGGCGCCCTCACCGGGCTCGATCCGGGATCCGGCCGGACGCTGTGGCGCCTCGAGCCGCCCGGCGCCTCGCGGCTCGAGGTGGCGCCCTTCGGGGGGATCGCCGTCGCCGGCGCCGAGACCGGGTTCGTCTACGGGATCGACGCGGCGGGCCGCGTCGCCTGGCGCGTCCGCGTTCCCGGGCCGATCGTTCGGGCGCCGTCGGCCGCCGGACGGGCCTGCCTCGCGATCGCGGACGCGGAGCCCGGCGCCGCGGTCGTCGCGATCGATCCGGCGTCCGGCGCGCGCCTCTGGGAGTCCCGCCTCGACCTCGTGCCCGCCGGCCCGCCGCTCCCGTGGGGCCGGCGCCTCGTCGTCGGCGGCACGATCGGCGGCGACCCGGCGATCTGCGCGCTCGAGCGGACGGGCGCCGCGGACTGGACGGTCGCGCCACCGCTCCTCGCCGGAGCGCCCGCGCTCGCCGCCGCGGGCGCGCTCGTCGTCGCCCGCGACCCGCGGGGCGCCGTCGTCGCGCTCGGACGCGACGGGGGAGTGCGCTGGAGCCGCTCCGCTCCACCCGGGCACCCGGTCCTCGGCACCGCGCCGCCGGCGGTCGCGCGGGCGACCGTCGTCGCCCCCGCCGCGGACGGCCTCGCCGCGCTCGACGCGCGCACGGGAGAGATCGTCGGAGCCATCCCCGGCGCCGCGCCGTCGCGGCTCTCGGTGGACGCGGGGCTCGGAGTCGTCGCGATGGAGGCGGACGGGATCGCCAGCGGGTGGAGGCTCGCGACGCACCTGAGCGTCGTGTGAACCCGCTGCGCCGGCTTCAGCCGGCGCAACCCGCCCATGCGCACGGACCCCGACCGCTACACCCCCAGGAACAGCCGCTTGCCGAAGTTGAGCGCGAGGTCGGCGTCGAAGATCTTCTGGGCCGACGTCTCGATGTCGTACGGGACACGGTGGTACTCGACCGTGCGCGCCTCGGTGTCGTAGACGACGAAGCTCGCCCGGTTGTCGCAGTCGCGCGGCTGCCCCACCGATCCCACCGAGATGACGTACTTGTACCCCTTCCTCAGCCCGAACCGCGTCGCGACGACCTCGGTCACGTCCCCCGCGGCGTTCAGCGCGAACGCCTTGCAGAGGTGGGAGTGTCCGATGAAGTTCACCTCCGCGAGCGCGTCGAGGTGCGGGAGCAGCTCGCGCGCCTGCTCGATCGCGAACACGTACTCGTAGGCCTCGGGGTCGACCGGGTTTCCGTGGCTGAACTGGACGTTGTCGATCCGGTGCGCGTACGGGAGCGAGCGAAGCCACTCCATGTGGTCGGAGTGGATCCGCGAGGCGGTCCAGTCCAGGGCGTGCCGGGCCGCGTCGTAGTAGAAGCTGTAGTCCATCCGCCCGGAGACCGCCGCGTCGTGGTTCCCGAGGAGCGTCACCTCGGCGACCTTGCGGACGAGGTCGCAGCACTCGTTCACGCTCGCGCCGTACCCGACGACGTCGCCGAGGCAGACGACCCGGTCCGGGTTGCTCCGCTCGAGGGCGGCGAGCGACTGCGTCAGCGCCTCGAGGTTGGAGTGGATGTCGGAGATGATCGCGATGCGCATGCGCGGTCCGCTTCCCGGACGCGAGGTTCGGGATGGTAGCCGCCGGGCGGAGGGGGGTCAATCGGCGCCGGCCGGGGCGAACAGGTCGACCTCGAGGTCCTCGAAGTGGGCGAGCTGCCTCGCCTCCGCGAACCGGGCCCGGATCTCCTCCGTCCCGAGCGTCCGGAGCCGCTCGAGCGAGAACTGCTCGACCGTGAAGCTGGCCAGGACGCTCCCGAGCACGATCGCGCGCCGCATCGTGGCGTGGTCCTCGCGCCGGCTGCGGGCGAGGTAGCCCATGAAACCACCCGCGAAGCTGTCGCCCGCGCCCGTGGGGTCGAACACCGCCTGGAGCGGGTACGCCGACGCGGCGAACACCTCGTCTCCGGAGAAGAACAGCGCCCCGTACTCGCCGCGCTTCACCACCACCGACCGCGGCCCGAAGGAGAGGATGCGACGCGCCGCGTTGACGACGTTGTGCTCGTCCGCGAGCTCCCGGGCCTCCGCGTCGTTCACGAAGAGCATGTCGACGCGGCGCAGCGTCTTGAGCAGGCTCTCCCGCTTCGACTCGATCCAGAAGTTCATCGTGTCGCACGCGACGAAGCGGGGCGCCCGCACCTGGTCGAGGACCGCGCGCTGGAGGTCCGGATCGATGTTCCCCAGGAACACGTACTCCGAGTCGCGGTAGTGGTCCGGCAGGTCGGGCCGGAAGTCGGCGAACACGTTGAGCTGGGTGTCGAGGGTGTGCGCCGTGTTGAGGTCGAACTCGTACCGCCCCTTCCAGCGGAAGGTCCGGCCCGGCACGCGGGTGAGCCCGGCGAGGTCGACGCCGCGGGAGGCGAAGAACCGGACGTGCTCCTCCGGGAAGTCCTCGCCGACCACCGCGACCATCCGGGTCGGCCCGAAGAAGCTCGCGCACACGGAGAAGTACGACGCCGAGCCGCCGAGGACGTCGTCGCGCCGTCCGAACGGCGTCTCGAGGGAGTCGAGCGCGACCGAGCCGACGACGAGGAGGGGCATGGCGCCTTCATAGCAAAGGACCGGTCGGCCGTGAAATAGGCCGCCAGGCCGCTCCCATCTCCGGGCCAGGCACTCTTCGCGAAGCGAAATGTGCCGGCCCGCTCCCTGCGGCCTGTCCGCGCGGTCTCGTCCTGCCGGGCTGGTCCCTAGCTGCACGCCGGCGGGGGGCTGGTCGACGCCGGCATGTCGTGGCGGCGCGGGTCGCCGGGGCCGCCCTCCGACGCGAGCTGCCCGCACGCGGCCGAGATGTCGGTCCCCCGGCTTCGGCGCACGACGACAGTGAGGTTCCGGGCGGCGAGCTCCTCCCGGAACGCGGCCACGCGCTCCGCCGGCGGGGCCCGGAAGCCGAGGCCCGGGTTCTCGTTGTACGGGATGAGGTTCAGCTTCGCCGGGATGCCCCGGACGAGCTTCGCGAGCCGCCGGGCGTCCTCGAGGTCGTCGTTCACGCCGGCGAGGAGGACGTACTCGAACGTGATCCGGCGCCCGTTGCGCGTCGGGAACGCGCGGCAGGCGGCGAGCAGCTCCGCGAGCGGCCAGCGCCGGTTGATCGGCATGATCGCGTCGCGCTGCGCGTCGGTCGTCGCGTTGAGCGAGACCGCGAGCTTCACGAGCGTCTCCTCGCCGAGCCTGCGGATGACCGGGACGAGCCCCGAGGTGGAGACGGTGACGCGCCGCTGCGAGAAGTTCGGGCCGTCCTCCGAGAGCAGGAGGTCGAGCGCGACCTTGAGGCTCCGGTAGTTCGCGAGCGGCTCGCCCATCCCCATGAACACGAGGTTCGTGAGCGGCCGCGGTCCCTCGCCGAGCCCGAGCTCCACGAGGCGCCGGTTGGCCCTGTGCACCTGGTCGGCGATCTCGCCGGGCTCGAGGTTCCGCGCGAGGCCCATCGTGCCGGTCAGGCAGAACGTGCACCCGACCGCGCACCCGACCTGCGACGAGAGGCAGAGCGTGCGCCGCTCCGGCTCCGGCATGTAGACGGACTCGACGAGCTTCCCGTCCCGGGTCCGCCAGGTCCACTTGATCGTCCCGTCGGCGGAGCGCTGCTCCTTCGCGACCTCGAGCGTCGTGAGCCGGGCCTTCGCGGCGAGCGCCTCGCGCAGCGCCCGGGGCACGTCGGTCATCTCGTCGAGGCTCGCTGCGCCGGCGCGGTGGAGCCAGCGGAAGAGCTGCCGCGCCCGGAACGGTCGCTCGCCGAGCGCCGCGACGAGCGCGCCGAGGGCGTCCTGCGGCAGCCCGCGGAGGTCGGGCCTGTCGTCGTGGGGGATCACGGCCACCACGTCTTAAGGCGCGGCCCCGGCGCGCGCCGGGTCGGGCTCCGGGTTCGGCTCGCGCCGCGCGATCTCCACCTTCGTGACCCGCCGCTCATCGCCGGCCCGGATCGTGAAGGTGAGCCCATCCCACGCGACGGTCGCCCCGACGGGGGGAACACGGCCCGCCTGCGCGGTGACGAAGCCGCCGAGCGTCTCGTAGTCGCCCTGCTCGGGGAACCGGATCTCGGGGCGCTCCTCCGCGCCGTCTCCGTCTCCGGCGGACTCGGGCGGCGCGTCGTTCAGGACCGACTGCAGGTCGTGGAGCGGCACCGCCCCGTCGGCGAGCCAGACGCCCGGCGAGACGGCCTTCACGGGCGCGGTCTCGACGTCGGCCTCGTCCTGGATCTCGCCGACGATCTCCTCGATCACGTCCTCGAGCGTCACGATCCCGCTCGTCCCGCCGAACTCGTCCACCACGACCGCGAGGTGGGTGCGCCGCCGCTGCATCTCCTTGAGGAGGCGCGAGATCTTCATCTGCTCGGGGACGAAGAACGCGGGCTTCACGACCTTCGCGAGCGCGATGGGGCGCCCGTGGCGCACCTCCGCGACGATGTCGCGGACGAGGAGGATCCCGACGATCTCGTCGATCGAGCCCTGGTAGACGGGCATGCGGCTGTACGGGTTCTCGGTCACGATCCGCACGAGCTCGTCCGCGGGCGCGTCGCGGTCGATCGCGACGACGCGCGTGCGCGGGACCATGATCTCCTTCGCCACGCGGTCGGCGAACTCGAGGACGCTGTTGAGGAGCTCCTCCTTCACCTCGTCGAGGACGCCCTCCTTCGTCCCCATCTCGATGAGGTACTCGATCTCCTCGCTCGTCACGGCCGGCGACGGCGCGCCGCGTCCGCCGAACAACCCGACCACGCCGCTCGTCGCCCGGTTGACCGCGGTCGTGACCGGCCACAGGACCGTCGCGAGCGCGCGGGCGACCGGGATCATGGCGAGCGAGGTCCGGATCGGGTGGCGCTTCGCGAGGGTCTTCGGGACGATCTCCCCGAAGAAGAGGATGACGCCCGTCATGAGCGCCGTCGCGGCGGCGACGCCGGTCGCCGGGCTCCAGCGGCTGCCCGACGCGAGCTCCAGGCCCATGGCGCCGGCGAGGGCGCCCGCCCCGACGTTCACGAGCGTGTTCCCGATGAGGAGCGTCGAGAGGACGCGCTCCGGGTGCTCGATCCAGATCGAGAGCATGCCCGCGCGCCGGCCGCCTGCGTCCCGGAGCTGCCGGGCCCGGGCGTCGCCGAGCGCGGTGAGCGCGGTCTCGGTCCCGGAGCAGACGGCGGAGCCGACGAGGAAGAACGCGGCGAGCAGCCACTCCCATGTCGACACCGCTTCCAACCTTCGCTCCTTCTCCGGACCGGGGCCCCAGACGACGACGCCCGTCCCTGGAGGGGACGGGCGAGGTAGGATTCTAACCGGAAACGGAGCCGAAGCCGGCACCCGTCAGGGGGCCAGTCGATATTCTGTCAGTGATGCCAATTAGTTACTTCTTCTTCCACTCGTACCGCAGGACCTCGATCTCGGGGAAGAAGTAGGCGACCTCGATCTTGGCGTTCTCGGCGCTGTCCGACCCGTGGACCGTGTTCTTCTCGATGTCGGTCGCGAAGTCCTTCCGGAGGGTGCCCTCCGCCGCCTTCTTCGGGTCCGTCGCGCCCATGATGTCGCGGTTCTTCGCGACGGCGCCCTCGCCCTCGAGGACCATCAGGACGACCGGGCCGCTCGTCATGAACTTCACGAGGTCGGCGAAGAAGGGCCGCGCCCTGTGGACCGCGTAGAAGCCCTCCGCCTCCGTCCTGGAGAGGAGCTTCATCTTCATCGCGATGGGCTTCAGGCCGTTCGTCTCGAACCGGCTCACGACGCGGCCGATGATGCCCTTCTCGACGCCGTCGGGCTTGATGATGGACAGGGTGCGCTCGATTGCCATGGTGCGTTCCTCGTGCTGGAAAGGGGTTCGACTCCGCTACTCGCGCTCGCCCTTGGCCGCCCGCTTCGTGGCCTTGCCGCCGCGCTGCGCGGGCGGCGCGCCCGGGGCCGCCGCCCCCTTGCGCGCCGCGGGGGCGAGCTGGGCCGGCCGCTTCGCGGCCGGCAGCTTGGGCTTCGCGCGCCCGCGGCGGGTGAGCGCGTCCTTCATCGCGCGGCCGAGGAGGTGCGGGCCGTCCACGACGGTGATCCCCGCCTCCCGCATCGCCTCCATCTTCGCCTCGGCCGTGCCCATGCCCGCCCGAGATCACGGCACCGGCGTGGCCCATCCGCTTCCCGGGGGGGGCCGTCCGGCCGGCGATGAAGCCGACGACCGGCTTCGTCATGTGATCGCGGACGAAGGCGGCGCCCTTCTCCTCCTCGCCGCCGCCGATCTCGCCGATCATGATGACCGCCTCGGTCTCGTCGTCCTTCTCGAACGCGGCGAGGACCTCCTCGAAGTCGATGCCGTGCACCGGGTCGCCGCCGATGCCGACCGCTGAGGACTGGCCCAGGCCGAGCTCGGTGAGCTGCTTCACCGCCTCGTAGGTGAGCGTCCCCGACCGCGAGACGACGCCGATCCTGCCCGGGCCGGTGGATGTGGCCGGGCATGATCCCGATCTTGCACTGGCCGGGCGTGATGACGCCCGGGCAGTTCGGGCCGATGAGCCGCGTCTTCGGCTTCCCGGCGAGGTACGCGGCGGACGCGCACCATGTCGAGGATGGGGATCCCCTCGGTGATGCACGATGACGAGCGGGATGCCCGCCTCGGCGGCCTCGATGATCGCGTCCGCCGCCGAGCGGCGGCGGGACGAAGATGGCGGTCGCGTTGGCTCCCGTCTGGCGGACCGCCGCCTGGACGGTGTGGAAGATGGGGACCGTGCCCTGGAACCGGGTGCCGCCGCGGTTCGGCGTGACGCCGGCGACGATCCGGGTCCCGTACGCGAGCATCTGCTCGGTGTGGAAGCTGCCGGCCGAGCCGGTGATGCCCTGCACGAGGACCCGCGTGTTCCTGTCGACGAAGATGCTCACCGTCTCCTCCGGCCGCGTGCGGCGGCCTCCTACGCCGCGCGCGCGGCTGCCACCACTTTCCGGGCGGCGTCGCCGAGGTCGTCGGCGGGGATGATCTTGAGCTCGCTGTGGGCGAGGATCTCCTTGCCCAGCTCGCACGTTCGTCCCCTCGAGCCGCACGACGAGCGGCATCGTGAGGCCGACCTGCTTCGCGGCGGCGACGATGCCGTTCGCGATGACGTCGCACTTCATGATGCCGCCGAAGATGTTGACGAGGACGGCGCGTCACCTGCGGGTCGGAGAGGATGATCTTGAACGCGGCGGTGACCTGCTCCTCGTCGGCGCCGCCGCCGACGTCGAGGAAGTTCGCCGGGCTGCCCGCCGAAGAGCTTGATGATGTCCATCGTCGCCATCGCCAGGCCGGCGCCGTTCACCATGCAGCCGATGTCGCCGTCGAGCGTGATGTAGGAGAGGTCGAACTCCTTCGCCTGCGTCTCCGTCGGATCCTCCTCGTCGAGATCGCGCATCGCGGCGAGGTCCGGGTGGCGGTAGAGCGCGTTGTCGTCGAAGTTCATCTTCGCGTCGAGCGCGAGCACCTCGCCGCCGACGGTGATGACGAGCGGGTTGATCTCGGCGAGCGACGCGTCGGTCGCGACGAACGCGTTGTAGAGCCCCGTCGCGAACCGCACGAAGGCGTTCTGGCGGCGTCGCCGTCGAGCCCGAGGCCGAAGGCGAGGTTGCGCGCCTGGTACGGCAGAGGCCGATGAGCGGGTCGACCGCCTCCGTGAGGATCTTCTCGGGCGTCTTGGCGGCGACCTCTTCGATCTCCACGCCGCCCTCCGTCGACGCCATCACGGCGACGCCGCCCGGCCTCCCGGTCGACGACATGCCGAGGTACAGCTCGCGCGCGATGTCGGCAGCCCTCCTCGACGTAGACCTTGCGACCAGCTGCCCGTCCGGGCCGGTCTGGTGCGTCTTCAGCTTCATGCCGAGCATCGCCTCGGCGTGCTGCCGCGCCTCGTCGGGCGAGCGGGCGACCTTCACGCCGCCGCCCTTGCCGCGGCCGCCGGCGTGGATCTGCGCCTTCACGGCGACGATCGCCGCCGGCGAGCTGCGCGCGCGGCGCCCTCGGCCTCGTCGGCTGAACGCGGGTAGCCGCGCGGGACGGGGACGCCGAACTTCCGGAGGATCTCCTTCGCCTGGTACTCGTGGATCTTCACCCGGCTCGTGCTCCTTCGCCCCGCTCCCGGGGCCGCGGCGGTGGAGAGGTATACAACCATTCTCGCCCGCCGCGCGACTGTTCGCGGACGCGCCGCCGCCTGCCCCTGCGCTCGCTAGAGCTTCGTCTCGGCGACCGACTTCCTCACGGAGTCGCCGACTTCTCGAGCATCGCCTTCTCCTCGGTCGTCAGCTCGATCTGGATGATCTTCTCGACGCCGCCCGCGCCGATGACGACGGGCACGCCGACGTAGAGCCCCTTGAAGCCGTACTCGCCGTCGAGGTACGCCGCGCAGGGGAAGACGCGCTTCTGGTCGCGGAGGTAGCTCTCGCCATCGCGATCGCGGCGGTGGCCGGCGCGTAGAAGGCCGGCTGGTCCCCAGCAGCTTGACGATCTCGCCGCCGCCCTTGCGCGTGCGGTCGACGATCGCGTCGAGCTTCGCCTTGTCGAGCAGCTTCGCGAGCGGGATGCCGTTCATCGTCGAGTAGCTGAGGAGCGGCACCATGTCGTCGCCGTGGCCGCCGAGCACCATCGCGCGCACGTCCTGCGGCGAGCACGCCCGCCGCCTCGCCGACGAAGTGCTGGAAGCGCGCGGTGTCGAGCACGCCGGCCATGCCGACCACCCGCGTCTTGCGGGAAGCCGGTCACCTTGTACAGCGCGTAGACCATCGAATCGAGCGGGTTCGTCACGACGATCACGAACGCGTTCGGGGCGTGCTGCTTGATGCCCTGCGCGACCTTGGTGATCGCCTCGAGGTTCACCGTGAGGAGATCGTCGCGGCTCATGCCGGGCTTGCGCGGCACGCCGGCGGTGACGATGCAGACGTCCGAGTCCTGATGAGGAGTAGTCGGTCGTTCCGCCGCCGTTGATCTTCGCGTCGAACCCGAGGATGCCGCCGGTCTGCTGGAGGTCGAGCGCCTTGCCCTTGGCGACGCCCTCCTTGATGTCGCACGAGGACGACGTCGCCGAGCTCCGCTGGCCGCACAGGAGGGCCAGCGTGCCGCCGATCTGGCCGGCGCCGATCAGCGCGATCTTCTTCCGAGCATCCATGGGTTCTTCCTTCCGAGGGATCAGCGGCTACATGTGCTTGATGATCGCGTCGCCGAACTGCGAGCACTTCACCTCGACGACGTCCGTGACGCCCTCCCTCATCAGGCGCGCGAAGTCGTAGGTGACGCGGCGCGCGCCGATCGGCGCCGTCCATGCCCTTGACGATGAGGTCCGCGGCCTCGTTCCAGCCGAGGTGCCGGAGCATCATCTCGCCCGAGAGGATCACCGAGCCGGGGTTCACCTTGTCGAGGTTCGCGTACTTCGGCGCGGTGCCGTGCGTCGCCTCGAAGATGGCGTGGCCGGTCACGTAGTTGATGTTGCCGCCGGGCGCGATGCCGATGCCGCCGACCTGCGCCGCGAGCGCGTCGGAGAGGTAGTCGCCGTTCAGGTTGAGCGTCGCGATGACGTCGAACTCGTCCGGCCGCGTGAGCACCTGCTGCAGCGTGATGTCCGCGATGGCGTCCTTCACCAGGAGCTTGCCCTTCGCGAGCGCCGCCTTCTGCTCGGCGGTCGCGGCGTCCTCGCCGCGCGACGCCTTCGTGCGCTCCCACTGCTCCCAGGTGTAGACGCGGCCCCGAACTCCCTCTCGGCGAGCGCGTAGCCCCAGTTGCGGAACGCGCCCTCCGTGAACTTCATGATGTTGCCCTTGTGCACGAGCGTGACGCTCTTGCGCTTGTGCCGGAGCGCGTAGTCGATCGCGGCGCGGACGAGCCGCTCGGTCCCCTCGCGCGACACCGGCTTCACGCCGATGCCGCTCGACGCCGGGGAAGCGGATCTTCTTGTACTCCCTCGGGAACTCCCGCTCGAGGAAGGCGAGGACCTTCTTCGCCTGCTCGGAGCCGGCCTCCCACTCGATCCCCGCGTAGATGTCCTCCGTGTTCTCGCGGAAGATCACCATGTCGACCTTCGCCGGGCTCTTCACCGGCGACGGGACGCCCTTGAACCAGCGCACCGGGCGCAGGCAGACGTAGAGGTCGAGCATCTGGCGGAGCGCGACGTTCAGCGAGCGGATGCCGCCGCCGATCGGGGTCGTCAGCGGTCCCTTGATGCCGACGAAGTACTCGCGGAACGCTTCGACCGTCTCGTCGGGCAGCCAGTTGTTGAACTTCGTGAAGGCCTTCTCGCCGGCGTAGACCTCCGTCCAGGCGATCTTGCTGCTTGCCGCCGTAGGCCTTCTCGACGGCCGCGTCGAGCACGCGCACGCTCGCGCGCCAGATGTCGGGGCCGGTGCCGTCACCCTCGATGAACGGGATGATCGGCCGGTCGGGGACGGCTGAGCTTCCCCGCGACGAGCGCGATCTTCGCGCCATCCCTCGGCACCACTGGCTTCGCGTCGGCCATCGAGCGGACCCTCGGCGTGGGGAAACGGGAGACCGGCGTCTTACCACCCGCCGAAGATCGGTGTCCAGAGCGAATGGCCGCCAAATCACGGAAATAACGGGATGTTAGGCGACTCCACCGGTCGACGAACAGGTGCGCCGCCGGGCCTCCTACCGGGGCGCGGCGAAGCGCGCGCGCACCTCGGCGTAGCTGCAGAGCCGGGCCCCGGACGCGTCGAGCAGCCGCCGGGCGTCGGGATCGCAGAGCGCGTCGAGCTCGATCTCGCGCTCGGCGCCGAACGACGTCCGCGCGTGTGACGGAGCATGGCCCGGGTGGGCCATCAGCTCGGTCACGCCCTCCGCGAGCGACGCGAGCGCCGCGCGGAGCGCCTCCCGCGTCCAGGCGGGCCGGCGGGCGGCGTCCCCGAGGAAGACGTCGGCGGTCGCGACGCCGCGCGCGCGGAGGGCGCGGCGCATCGCCTCGTCGATCGCCCGCACGGGCAGCCCCGCCTCGGCCGCCACCGCCGCGACCGCCTCGAGCACGCCCGGCACGGCGTGAGCGTGCTTGTGGCTGTCGAGGTGCGTCGGCTCGGCGCCGCGGAGCGCCCGGAAGCGATCGAGCTGCTGCCGGAGCGCGCGATCGGCCGCGGCCCGGCCGGCGGCGGGATCGATCACGGCGTGCAGCCCGATCCCGAGCGACCGCGGCGCCTCCGCGAGCGCCCGGGCGGAGAAGGCCGTCTCCACCATCGCCGTCGCCGAGGTCACGATCCCGCGGGCGTGCGCCTCGAGGATGCCCCGGTCGATCTCCGGGTCGTACCCGAGGTCGTCCGCGTTCACGACGAGGAGCTTCGACATGGGTGCTCCGGCTTCGCCTCCGCCCGTCGGCAGGCGAAGCCTGCCTCCTCCGGGGTGCTCCGGCTTCGCCGCCGCCCGTCGGCGCGCCGCGCTCAGCGGCCCGGGCGCGGCGTCATCGTGCGCGCGTCCGGCGAGAAGTCGTAGATCGACTCGAGCCGCACGTTGCGGTAGCGCTCGAGCTTCAGCGCCATCTGCGAGAGGACGCCGAGGAACGCCGGCACGTCGGGCGATCCGCCCCTCCCCGCCTCCTTCTTCAGCCGCTTCACCTCGGCGAGGATGGCCTTCCGGACCTCGGGCGGGTGGTAGAGGAACGCTCCGGAGAAGAACAGCTCGCCGCCGAACGGCAGGAGCCGCGCCTCGAGGAGGTCCCCCTTGTCGAGCCCTGCGACGGTGCGGCGCTCGGTGACGTCGTGGTCCGTCCCGGTGAACACGTCGCGGAGCCGGATCCGCCCGTCCGTGATCTTCCGGACCTCGAACAGCCCGTGGAGCGCGCGGGAGAGGTCGCGGAACGCCGACATCTCCTCCTGCGAGAGCGAGGGACCCTCCGCGTCGATGAACCGCTCGAGGGTCCTCCCCGTCCCGCCCGACGGGCGGAAGTCGTAGAGGTAGTGGTCCAGCATCCCGTTGAGGCGGGCCTCGTACGACCGGTCCTCCTCGTGCGGCTCGCCGTGGCGCTCGAAGTGCTCGCGCTTCGCGGCGAGCAGGTCCTCCTTGCGCGGCTCGGCGGTGGCCCACGAGAGGAGCCTCTCGTGGAGCTGCTGGAGCGTCATCGCGCCTGCTCCATCAGCCGGACGAAGCGCGCCGAAGAGCGGGCGGGCGTCGTGCGGGCCGGGCGAGGACTCGGGGTGGTACTGGACGCTGAACGCGGGCGCGTCGAGCACCTCGATCCCCTCGACCGTCCCGTCGTTCAGGTTGACGTGGGTGACGCGGGCGCGCTTCCCGAGGCTCTTGTCGTCGACGGCGAAGCCGTGGTTCTGGGCGGTGATGTCCACCTTGCCGGTCGCGAGCTCCTTCACCGGCTGGTTCGCCCCGCGGTGGCCGAACTTGAGCTTGTAGGTCCTCGCGCCGAGCGCGAGCGCGAGGATCTGGTGGCCGAGGCAGATCCCGAAGACCGGGACCTTCCCGAGCAGCGCCCCGACCGTCTCGCGCGCGCCGGCGACCGCGGCCGGATCGCCGGGCCCGTTCGTGAGGAAGACGCCGTCGGGCGCGAGCGCGAGCGTCTCGGCGGCGGCGGTCCGGGACGGGACGACGGTGACCTTCGCGCCCGCCTCGGCCATGAGCCGGAGCATCGCGCGCTTGAGGCCCCAGTCGTACGCGACGACGTGGAACCGCGGCTCCTCGAGCCTCGTCCGCTCCGCGTCGGTCCACAGGTCCGCGCCGCGCTCGAGCCACTCGTAGGGCGCCTTCGTCGAGATGCGCGTCGCGAGGTCCTGCCCCTCCATCCCGGGCAGCGCGCGGGCGCGCTCCACGAGCGCTTTCGCCGAGCCCTCGGCGGAGATGACGCCCATCTGCGCGCCGGCGGTCCGGATGTGCCTCGTGAGGCGCCGCGTGTCGATGCCCCAGATCCCGAGGATCCCGTGCGACTTCAGATACGCGTCGAGGCTCCCCTCGGCTCGGAAGTTGGACGGCTCCTCCGCGTGATGCCGGACGATGAACCCGGTGGCGTGCGGCTTGGCGGACTCGGCGTCCGCGCCGTTGACGCCGTAGTTCCCCTGCTCCGGGTAGGTCATGCAGATCATCTGCCCGACGTACGACGGGTCGGTCAGGATCTCCTGGTACCCGGTCATCGAGGTGTTGAAGACGACCTCGCCCGAGGCCTCGCCGCTCGCGCCGAACGCGAGCCCCTCGAACGTCGTGCCGTCCGCCAGCGCCAGGATGGCCCGCTTCGTCATCGCTCCGACCTGCTCTCCCCGTGGACGATCCGGCCGCCCACGAGCGTGTAGACACAGCGCCCGGGAAGGCGCTTCCCCTTCCACGGGGTGTTCTTCCCCTTCGAGTGGAGCTTCGCGGGATCGACCGTCCACTCCGCCGCGGGGTCGAGGACGGCGACGTCCGCCGCCGCGCCCCTCGCGAGCCTGCCGGCGTCGAGCCCGAACGCGCGCGCCGGCCCCACCGTCAGCGCCTCGATCAGGCGCCTCTCCGGCAGGACGCCCTTCTTCACGAGCTCGAGGCAGACCGAGAACGCCGTCTCGAGCCCGACGATCCCGTTCATCGCCGCGTCGAACTCGAGGTCCTTCTCGACGGGCGAGTGCGGCGCGTGGTCCGTCGCGATCGCGTCGAGCGTGCCGTCGGCGAGCCCCTCGCGGACGGCCTTCACGTCCTCGGCCGAGCGGAGCGGCGGGTTCATCTTGAGGTCGGTCGAGTAGCCCGACGCGGCGACGTCCTCGTCCGTGAGCGCGAGGTGGTGCGGCGTCGCCTCGGCGGTCACCGGGAGGCCTCGCTTCTTCGCGTCGCGGATCGCGCGGACGGCGCCTGCCGTGGAGACGTGCTGGATGTGCAGCCGCCCGCCGGTCAGCTCGAGGAGGGCGAGGTCGCGCGCGACCATCACGTCCTCGGCGGCCGCGGGGATGCCCTTCAGGCCGAGCCGCGTGGACGCGGGGCCCTCGTGCATGACGCCCTTGCCGACGAGCCCGGGGTCCTCCTCGTGGACAGCGACGACGAGCCCGAACGCGCGCGCGTACTCGAGGGCGCGGCGCATGAGCGCCGACGAGGCGACCGGCTTCCCGTCGTCGGAGACCGCGACGCACCCCGCCGCCCTGAGCTCGCCGTACTCGGCGAGGTCCTCTCCGCCCTGCCCCCGCGAGATGCAGCCGACCGGCAGGACCCGGGCGAGCCCGGCCGCGGCGGCGCGGGCGAGGACGAGCTCGGTGACCGACGCGTTGTCGTTCACCGGCTTCGTGTTCGGCATCGCGCAGATCGTCGTGAAGCCGCCCGCCACCGCCGCCTTCGCGCCGGTCGCGACCGTCTCCTTGTACTCCTGGCCGGGCTCGCGCAGGTGGACGTGCAGGTCCACGAACCCGGGCGTCACCCACTTGCCGCGCGCGTCGATCGCCCGCGCGTCGCGCGGACGCTCCACGCGCTCGGCGACCTCGGCGACCTTGCCGTCGCGCACGACGACCGTCCGGACGCCGTCGACGCCGCTCGCGGGGTCGACGACCCGCCCGCCCTCGATGAAGAGCGTCTCGCTCATGCCTTCCCCTCGGCGCCCTCGGCGGCGCTCCCGCCGGCGAGCAGGTAGAGGATCGCCATCCGCACCGCGACCCCGTTCTGCACCTGGTCGAGGATGACGCTGCGCGGCCCGTCGGCGACCTCGGGCGACAGCTCGACCCCCCGGTTGATCGGGCCCGGGTGCAGGATGACGCAGGACGGCTTCAGCCACTCCTGCGCCTTCTTCGCGTTGAGGCCCCAGTACTTCGAGTACTCGCGGGTGTTCGGGATGAGCGGATCGCCGATCCGCTCGTGCTGGATGCGGAGCATGATCACCGCGTCCGCGCCCTCGACCGCCTCGCGCAGGTCGTGATGGACCGTCGCGCCGAGCTTCTCCACGCCGGCCGGCATCATCGTCGGCGGCCCGCAGAGCCGTACCCTCGCGCCGAGCTTCGGGAACGCATGCAGGTCCGAGCGGGCGACGCGGGAGTGGCTGACGTCGCCGACGATCGTGACGGTCTTCCCCTCGAGCGTCCCGAGCTTCTCCCGGATCGTGAAGCAGTCGAGGAGCCCCTGGCTCGGGTGCTCGTGGGCGCCGTCGCCCGCGGACACGACCGAGCAGCCGACCCGCTCGGCGACGAGCCGCGGCGCGCCGCCCGATGCGTGGCGGATGACGAGGACGTCCGGGCGCATCGCCTCGAGGTTCTTCGCCGTGTCGACGAGGGTCTCGCCCTTCGTCACCGAGGAGGAGGCCGAGGTCCAGTTGAGCGCGTCCGCGGAGAGCACCTTCGCGGCGATCTCGAACGAGCTGCGCGTGCGCGTCGAGGCCTCGAAGAACAGGTTCACGATGCTCTTGCCCCGCAGGGACGGCACCTTCTTGATGGGCCGCTGCAGGACCTCCTTCATCGAGACCGCGAGGTCGATGACCTCGAGGATCTCCTCGCGCGAGTAATCCTCGAGCGCGATGCAGTGCTTGTGCCGGCCGATCACGTCCCCCTCCTCGGCTTGACCACCACCGCGTCCTCCGCCGCCCCCGACTCCCGGAGGCGCACCTGGACGTCCTGATCGTCCGGCACCTCGACCTTCGCGCCGGTGAAGTCCGCCGCGATGGGCAGCTCGCGTCCGCCGCGATCGACCAGCACCGCGAGCCACACCCGCCGCGGCCGGCCGAAGTCCACGAGCTCGTCGAGGGCCGCCCGGACCGTGCGCCCCGTGTAGAGCACGTCGTCGACGAGGACGACCGTCTTCCCCTGGACCGGGAACCGGATGTCGGTCGGTCCGATGACCGGCGCCGCGCCCTTCTCCGCGAGGTCGTCGCGGTAGAGCGCGATGTCGAGCGTGCCGGCGGGAGGCTCCGCGCCGAGCGCGGCCTTCAGCTCCGCGCGCAGCCGCTGGGCGAGGTGGACGCCGCCCCGCCGGATCCCGACGATGGCGAGATCCTTCCCGGCGCCGCTCGCGCTGGCGCGCTCGGCGATCTCGCGGCCGAGGCGGCGCACCGCCCGGTCGATGTCCTGCGCGTTCATCGCTCCTCCCTCCTCCCTCAGCGGGGCGGCCCCCAGTCCGGGACCGCCAGATCGCTCGAGAGGTCGACCACGAAGACCTTCCTCGTGACCCGGCTCAGCCCGGGGTACTCGACCTCCCGCTCGTACTCGAACGCCACCCGTAGCATGGGGGGCTGAGAGCGCGTGTCCCGCTCCCAGGACACGTCCCGATCCTCGAGGGCGACGGACGGCACGCGGGTCGGCCGCCCCCACTCGTCGAGCGCGTCCCGCTGGCTCAGGGAGCGGATCTTGAGGACCATGTTGTGGCGCAGGAGCTCGTCGTCGTGGTTCTTGACCGCCTGGTTCTGGTAGTCCCGGACCACCTGCTTGACGGTGTAGTTCTCGAAGTACACGGGGGCCCAGACCCAGGTCAGGTAGCCGCCGCCGCCGACCACGGCGAGCAGCAGCAGGGTGACCCAGGAGATCCCGCCGCGCTCGCCGCGGCGGCCCGATCCCGGCCGCCCCGGGAGCGCGCGGCGCCCGTGCGCGGAGTCGAGGGCAGGACCGATCATCGAGGCGTGCTTGTAGCGCTACTCCACCCGTTTGAAAAGCCGCTCGATCCGGAGGCCGGCCCTGTCGCGCGCGCGGCCGCCGCCGAGGCCCCAGCTCCAGAAGACCATCTCCACGCGCCCATGGACGTTTCCGAGCGGCACCTGCCAGCCGCCCGCGCCGCGGCCGTCCGCCGAGCGGTCCCGGTTGTCCCCGAGCACGAACACGTGGCCCGGCCGGACGACCTCGAACGGCCCCTCGCGCGAGGCGGACCGCGCCCGGCGGCACTGCATGACGTCGTAGGTCGCGACCCCCGCGGAGGCCGCCGCCTGCCAGCGCGCCTCGGCCGCGCCCTCCACCTCCGGGTCCGGCGGCGGCGAGAGCTCGCCCTTCGCGAGCGACTCGCGGTAGCGGCGGCAGGTGTCGAGGAAGGGTGCCCCCGTCTCCTCGGTCCGCTCCTCGTAGGCGACGTCGCCGGCCGGCGTCCGGGGTTGCGGGACGCCGTTCACGTAGAGGACCTGCTCGCGGAGCTCGACCACGTCCCCGGGGACGCCGACCACCCGCTTCACGAGGTCGAGCGCGGGGTCGCGCGGGCTCTCGAAGACCACGACGTCGCCGCGGCGCGGCGCCCCGAGCTCGAGCAGGCGCAGCCGCGTGAACGGGAGCCGGACGGCGTAGGCGAGCCGCGAGACGAACACGTGGTCGCCGGCGAGGAGCGTCGGCGCCATCGAGCCCGACGGCACGCCGAACGGCTCGACCACGAAGGCCCGCACCGCGAGCGCGAGCAGCGCCGCGACGATCATCGCCTCGCCGTACTCCCGCCAGAGCGGCTTGGTGGCGGCCGCGAGGTGGTCGGACCAGAGCGCGTCGAGCGCGTGCAGCGCGACGGAGAGCCGGTCGGGGTCGCCGTCCTTCGCGGCCGCGTCCACCTCGGCGGCGGCGGCCTCGATCTCCTCGCGCGCCTTCTTCGCGAGCCGTCTCCGGTGCCGCGACGCGAGGCGGCGCGCGTCGCCGGCGAACCGGGCGGCGTCGCGCCGCGCGCGCTCGAGCTTGCGGACGGGGTCGCCCACGGCGGCCCCCTACTCCTCCACCTTCAGCACGGCGAGGAACGCCTCCTGCGGGATCTCGACCGAGCCCACCTGCTTCATGCGCTTCTTCCCCTCCTTCTGCTTCTCGAGGAGCTTGCGCTTGCGGGAGATGTCGCCCCCGTAGCACTTCGCGAGGACGTTCTTGCGGAACGCCTTCACGGTCTCGCGCGCGATGATCTTCGCGCCGATGGCGGCCTGGATGGCGACCTCGTACATCTGCTTCGGGATCACCGTCTTGAGGCGCGCGCACAGCTCGCGGCCGCGCTGGTACGCGTGGTCGCGGTGCACGATCACGCTGAGCGCATCCACCGGCTCGCCGTTGAGCAGGAAATCGAGCTTCACGAGGTCGGCCTCCTCGTATCCCTTCAGCTCGTAGTCGAGGCTCGCGTAGCCGCGCGAGATGCTCTTCAGCTTGTCGAAGAAGTCGAACACGACCTCGGCGAGCGGAAGCTCGTAGGTGATCTGGACGCGCCGCGTGCCGACGTACTTGAGGTCCTTCTGGATCCCGCGGCGGTCCTGGCAGAGCTTCAGGATAGCGCCCACGTCCTCGGTGCGGCCGTGGATGTGGCAGGTGAGGACGGGCTCCTCGAGCTTGGCGATCTTCTGGATCGGCGGTAGCTTGGCCGGGCTGTCGATCTCGAGGACGTCCCCCTGCGTGTCCGTGACCCGGTACACGACGGACGGCGCGGTGGTGATGAGCGCGAGCTTGTACTCGCGCTCGAGCCGCTCGTGCACGATCTCGAGGTGCAGCAAGCCGAGGTACCCGCAGCGGAAGCCGAAGCCGAGCGCCTGCGAGGTCTCGGGCTCGAAGGTGAAGGCGGAGTCGTTGAGGCGGAGCTTCGTGAGGGCATCGCGCAGGTTGTCGTAGTCGGCGGCGTCGATGGGGAAGACGCCTGCGAAGACCATCGGCTTCATGACCTTGAAGTCGGGGTACGGCTCGGCGGTCGGCCGGCCGACCTCGGTGATCGTGTCGCCGACCTTCGCGTCGTGCACGTCCTTCACGTTCGCGACGACGATCCCGACCTCGCCCGCGATGAGCTGCGCGACTGGCCGCGAGAACGGAGCGAAGATGCCGAGTTCCTGGATCTCGAACTCCCGCTTGTTGGACCAGAGCTGGATCCGCTGCTTCGGCGCGATGGTGCCCTCGAAGACGCGCACCAGCATGACGACCCCGCGGTACGTGTCGTACCAAGAGTCGAAGATGATGGCCTTGAGCGCGGCGTCCGGGTCGCCGCCCGGCGGCGGCACCTTCTGGACGATTTGCTCGAGGATCTCCACGATCCCGATGCCTTCCTTGGCGGAGGCCGGCACCGCGTCCTTGGCGTCGAGCCCGATGATCTCCTCGATCTCGCGGCGCACGCCCTCCACGTCGGCGGAGGGAAGGTCGATCTTGTTGATGACCGGGATGATCTCGAGGTCGTGATCGAGCGCCTGGTAGACGTTGGCGAGGGTCTGGGCCTCGACGCCCTGGCTCGCGTCGACGACCAGGACCGCCCCCTCGCAGGCGGCGAGCGAGCGGGACACCTCGTACGCGAAGTCGACGTGACCGGGAGTGTCGATGAGGTTGAGCTCGTAGTCTTTGCCGTCGCGCGCGCGATAGCTCATGCGCACGGTCTGGGCCTTGATGGTGATCCCGCGCTCGCGCTCGAGCTCCATGTTGTCGAGGAACTGCGCCTGCGCGTCGCGCGCGCTCACCGTCCCCGTCTTCTCCAGGAGTCGATCGGCGAGCGTGGACTTCCCGTGATCGATGTGCGCGATGATCGAGAAGTTGCGGATGTGCGCGTTCGACTCGGCCATGGAGGGAGTGGCCTTTTAACACGCTGCACCCGGGGCGGCCACGCCGTGGGGTCGCGGGACCGGCGTGCGGTCGCCTCGCACCGCCGGTGCGGGCGCGGGCGCTCTCGTCCGCGAATGTCAGACCCCGCGCTTACGGTCCCCGCCCTGCTGAGGTTCGGGACGGAATCAGGTCCTCTCGGGACATGGACCCGAAAAAACCCAAGATGCTGTATGGACATACACGTAATGCACTATATGTTGTGGTGAGGTAGTTGACACATGGTCCCGCGCTGCTAGAGTTCGCGGCGCTGTTCGCAGGGGGGCTCGAAGGCTGGGAAGGAGGTCGGGGCGGCGTGGCGGGCGTTCGACGGGGGTACGACAGCTCATCCCGATAGCGATCCCTGGCAATTGACGCGGGCTGGCCGGGGAAAGTCGTGTGGACGCGCCTCCTTGGCGCGATCCAAGGGAATGCGTTTGCCCTCGGGCGGAGGACCCCGAGAGCGGAGGAACGGAAGCAATGATGGAGCGCGAGGTCACGGGGCAGAAGGCGAAGGCGGCGAGGACCAGGAAGCCCGCGAAGCGCGGTCTTGCCGTGGAGCGGTACTTCACGACGAAGGGGGTCGACCCGGCGGACGAGCTCGCCTGGGAGGGC
Organism: uncultured delta proteobacterium; assembly: GCA_963821195.1. Taxonomy (GTDB): domain Bacteria; phylum Myxococcota; class Myxococcia; order Myxococcales; family Anaeromyxobacteraceae; genus Anaeromyxobacter. The sequence continues at coordinate 94,563 of CAWGDE010000021.1, read as the reverse complement.
CGGACCGCGGCGATCACCGGCGAGGGTGGCGCGGTCATCTTCGAGCAGAAGGACGTCGAGGTCCCGAAGAGCTGGTCCCTGCTCGCGACCAACGTCGTCGCCTCGAAGTACTTCCGGGGCGCGCTCGGCACGCCGGCGCGCGAGCGCTCGGTCCGCCAGCTCGTCACGCGGGTCGTGAAGACCATCACCGCCTGGGGGCGCAAGGACGGCTACTTCGCCGACGGAGGAGGACGCGCAGGCGTTCGAGGCCGAGCTGTCGCACCTCCTCTACCGGCAGAAGATGAGCTTCAACTCGCCGGTCTGGTTCAACGTGGGCGTCGAGGAGCACCCGCAGTGCTCCGCCTGCTTCATCAACTCGGTCGACGACTCGATGGACTCGATCCTGAAGCTCGCCCACACCGAGGGCATGCTCTTCAAGTACGGCTCGGGCGCGGGCTCCAACCTCTCCAGCATCCGCTCGTCGAAGGAGCTGCTCTCCGGCGGCGGCGAGGCGTCCGGCCCGGTCTCCTTCATGCGCGGCTTCGACGCCTTCGCGGGCGTGATCAAGTCCGGCGGCAAGACCCGGCGCGCCGCGAAGATGGTGATCCTCGACGTCGACCACCCGGACATCGTCGAGTTCGTCGACCTGCAAGGCCGACGAGGAGAAGAAGGCCTGGGCGCTCATCGAGGCCGGCTACGACGGCGGCTTCAACGTGCGGGGCGGCGCCTACGACTCGGTCTTCTTCCAGAACGCCAACCACTCCATGCGCGTCACCGACGCCTTCATGCGCGCGGTGCTCGAGGACCGGCGAGTGGGAGCTCCGCGGCCGCACCGACGGGAGCGCGCTCGAGACGGTCCGCGCCCGGGACCTCATGAAGAAGGTCACCGAGGCGGCGTGGCTGTGCGGCGACCCGGGCATGCAGTTCGACACCACCGATCAACGCGCTGGCACACCTGCCCGAACACCGACCGGATCAACGCGTCGAACCCGTGCTCCGAGTACATGTTCCTCGACGACTCGGCCTGCAACCTCGCGTCGCTCAACCTGATGCACTTCCGGACCGCGACGGTGAGTTCGACGTCGAGGCGTTCAAGCACGCCGTCGACCTCACCATCCTGGCGCAGGAGATCCTGGTCTCGAACGCGAGGTACCCCACCCCGGCGATCGGCAAGACCAGCGAGGAGTACCGGCCCGCTCGGCCTCGGCTACGCGAACCTCGGGCGCGCTCCTCATGGCGAGCGGGCTGCCCTACGACTCCGACGGCGGGCGCGCCTGCGCGGCGGCCATCACCGCGCTCATGACCGGCGAGGCGTACGCGATGAGCGCCCGCATCGCGGAGCGGATCGGGCCCGTTCGCCGGCTACGAGAAGAACCGCGAGCCGTTCCTGGGCGTCATCCGCAAGCACGCGCAGCACGTCGACCGGATCGACCCGACCCTCGCCGACGCCGCGCGTGCTCGCGGCCGCCCGCGACGCCTGGGCCGACGCGCTCCGCACCGGCTCGGCGAGCGGCTACCGCAACGCCCAGGTCACCGTGCTCGCGCCGACCGGCACCATCGGCTTCATGATGGACTGCGACACGACCGGCATCGAGCCGGACATCGCGCTCGTCAAGTACAAGAAGCTCGTCGGCGGCGGGATGCTCAAGATCGTGAACAACACGGTCCCGCTGGCGCTGCAGAAGCTCGGCTACTCGCAGGAGGCCATCTCCGCGGATCCTCCAGTTCATCGACGAGACGGAGACCATCGAGGGCGCGCCGGAGCTCGACCCCGAGCACCTCCCCGTCTTCGACTGCGCCTTCAAGCCGCGCAACGGCACGCGGTCCATCCACGTACATGGGCCACATCCGGATGATGGGCGCGGTGCAGCCGTTCCTCTCCGGCGCGATCTCCAAGACCGTCAACATGCCGACCTCGCGCGACGCCCGAGGAGATCGAGCACGGCCTACGTCGAGGCCTGGAAGCTCGGGCTCAAGGCCATCGCCATCTACCGCGACGGCTGCAAGCGCAGCCAGCCGCTCAACACCGGCAAGGAGAAGGACGGCGCGAAGGCGGAGGCGAGCCGGCGCGAGCGCCTGGCGCGTCGGCGCCTGCCCGACGAGCGCCGCGCCGATCACCCACAAGTTCTCGATCGGCGGCCACGAGGGCTACATGACCGTCGGCATGTACGAGGACGGCACGCCCGGCGAGCTCTTCATCACGATGGCCAAGGAGGGCTCGGTCGTCTCCGGCCTCATGGACAGCTTCGCGACGTCGATCTCGATGGCGCTGCAGTACGGCGTGCCGCTGCGGGTGCTCGTGCGACAAGTTCAGCCACACGCGCTTCGAGCCGTCGGGCTTCACCGGCAACCCGGACATCCCGATCGCGAAGTCGATCACCGACTACATCTTCCGCTGGCTGGCGCTGAAGTTCCTCCCGCAGCGAGGACGGCGCAGGCCTGCCGCCCGCCGCTCAGCCTCGCCAGGCCCCCGCCAGGCCCGGCTCGGCCGAGGCGACGCTGGTCCTGAAGCCGCTCCCTGCAGCCGCGCCGCCCGCCGCCCTGGCCGCACCCTCGAGCGGCCGTGCCGGCGGCAGCAACGGCTCCAACGGCTTCACCCACGCCCGCGAGACCGACGCCCCGCCCTGCCCCACCTGCGGCTCGATCACGGTGCGGAACGGCGCCTGCTACAAGTGCGTGAACTGCGGTTCCACCACCGGCTGCAGCTAGGTCGGTGGGCCATCGAGGGAGGCGAACGCCCGGGGTGCCTCGTCGCTCCGGGCGTTCGTGCCGTCGCCGCCGTCGACCGCATGGAACGCGGCACGCGCGGAGCGCGCTCCCGGATCAGGCCGAGGGGCGGGAACCTGGAACCCGGTCCTCCGGCCTTTCCGCGGGGGCAACGTTTTCCAGACGCTCGAGGTAGAAGAGCACCTCGGCCGCGCGTCCGCTGGTCGCCAGCTCGAGTGGCACACCGTCCAGCGCGACACAGGGTGCGTTCAGGAAAGCGTCCGCGCCCTGCTTCGTACGGAACAGTCGCCGCGCCTGAGCACACACGTCCTCGACGGTTGCGCGCATGAGAATCGTGGCCTGCTGCCCAGGGAACGTGCCAGCCCTGCCCGCCTGGGGCGGGAAATACGCGCGGGCGGAGCCTACTGCTCCAGGTGGTGCCCCGCCGTGCCGAGCAGGTCTCTCGCTCGTTCCAGGTGCGCCGCCTTCACGAGCAGGACGTCCGTGTCGAAGGTCGAGACCAGGAGAACGCCATCCCGCCCGCGGCGAGCGGGTGAAGGACCGCCGCCGCGATGCCCACCGCCTCGAAGGGGAAGGGACCGGCGAGCTCCAGCGCCCGCCAGCCACCTTCGCTGCGAACGCCGCTCGGGACGCGCCCGGCGAGCCCGATGATCGAGAGCTCCGCCGCGGTGCGCGAGATCGAGACGAATCCGTCTCCGTCGGCCCAGGATGGGATGGCCGCGCTCGCGTCGAGGCGGGAGATGGCGTAGGTGCCGGGGAGGAGGCGAAGGACCAGTGGCCGGGGCCGCATCGGTGCAGTCTGACAGGTGCGGCGCAAGCAGGCCAAACCCGCTACGCCGGCCCGCCGGATCGACAGGATTCTGGATGGCGTCCTGGAGCCCCGCCTCGTCAGTGGAAATCCCTGGCCCGGTCGCCCACCGGCGGCGCCAGGGCCAGGGGGGCCATCGAGTCCACCCGGACGTTGACGACGAGCCCGTTCCGCTCGACGCGTCCCCGCGCGACCAGGAACGGCGAGCCGCGCACAGGCGGAAGCGCTCGTAGACATCGGGCATGACCACCAGGTTGGCGATGCCGGTCTCGTCCTCCAGGCTCACGAAGACGATGCCGCTCGCCGTCTCCGGGCGCTGGCGGACGATGACCATGCCGGCCACCTCCACCGGCGCGCGGTCCGGCATGCGCGACCAGCTCGCGGGCGGTCCGGACCTTGCCGCTCGCCAGGCCGGGGCGGACCACCGCCATCGGGTGGCCCCGCGTCGAGAGCCCGGTGTCGCGAAGTCGGCCACATCTCCTCGACCGCGCTCGCGCTCCGGCAGGTCCGGCTCGGGCTCCGGCGGCGAGACGCCGGCGAAGAGATCGCCCTCGTCGGTCTCGAGCCCCAGGCTCCGCCACACCGCGCTGCGCCGATCCGGCGCGAGCGCGCCGAGCGCGCCCGCCTCCGCGAGGCGGACGAGCCACGCGCGCGAGACCCGCGCCCGGCGCACGAGGTCGGCGAGCGACTCGAACGGCCCGGCCGCACGGGCCGCGACGATCGCCTCGCCCACGGCGCGCGGCAGCCCGCGGATCGCGTGGAGCCCGACCCGGACGGCGGGCGGCCTCGCCCGGCGAGCCGCGGCGAGCGCCCGGCGCGGCCCCCCCAGCGGTCGATCTCCCAGCCGCTCGTGGACACGTCGGCGCGCCCGGCACCTCGACGCCGTGGCGCTGCGCGTCCTCGACGAGCGTGTGCGGCGCGTAGAACCCCATGGGCTGGCTGTTGAGGAGCGCGCAGGCGAACGCCGCCGGGTGGTAGCGCTTGAGCCAGGCCGACGCGTAGACGAGCAGCGCGAACGAGGCGGCGTGCGACTCGGGGAAGCCGTAGCCGGCGAAGCCGAGGAGCTGCTGGAAGATCTGCTCGCGCGTCCTCGCCCGTGATCCCCCGCTGCGGCCATGCCGGCGAGCAGCCGCTCCTTCATGGCCGCGAGCCGCTCGTGGGAGCGCCGGTGGGTCATGACCCGCCGCAGCTCGTCCGCCTCCCCGGGCGTGAACCCGCGCGGCCACCACCGCGAGCCGCATGACCTGCTCCTGGAAGAGCGGCACGCCGAGCGTCCTCGCGAGGACCGGCTCGAGCGGCGGGTACGGGTAGCGCGACCTGCTCCTTCCCGTCGCGCCGCCGCAGGTACGGATGGATCATGCCGCCCTGGATCGGCCCGGGCCGGACGATCGCCGACCGAGATGACGAGATCGTAGAAGTTGCGCGGCTTGAGACGCGGGGCGAGCGCCATCTGCGCGCGCGACTCGACCTGGAAGACGCCGATCGAGTCGGCCCGGCAGAGCATGTCGTAGACCGCCGGATCCTCCGCCGGGATGGTCGCGAGCGAGTCCGGGTGCGGGACCGGGGTGGCGAGAGCCGTCGCCGGGCGGTGGCGCGCGAGGAGCGCCAGCGTCCGCGAGAGCGCCGTCAGCATCCCGAGGCCGAGCAGGTCGACCTTGAGGAGGTCGAGCTCGGCGAGGTCGTCCTTGTCCCACTGGACGATGGTGCGGTCCGGCATGGCGGCGGGCTCGATGGGCACGGTCTCGCAGAGCGGCCGCCGCGTGATGACGAACCCGCCGACGTGGATCGAGAGGTGGCGCGGGAAGCCGTCGAGCTCGCCGGCGAGCTCGAGCGTCAGCCGCACGCGCTCCGAGTCGCTCGCGTCGAGGCCCGCCTTCCGGACGAGCTCCGGCCCGACCGCGACGACGTCGTCGTAGGTCCCGACCTGCTTCGCGAGCCGGTCGACCTGCGCGAGCGACGAGCCCGAGCGCCTTGCCCACGTCGCGGAGCGCGGACTTCGCGCGGTAGGTGATGACCTCGCAGACCATCCCCGCCCGGTCGCGCCCGTACTTCGCGTAGACGTACTGGATGACCTCCTCGCGCCGCTCGTGCTCGAAGTCGACGTCGATGTCGGGCGGCTCGCCGCGCTCGGCGGAGATGAAGCGCTCGAAGAGGAGCCCCATCCGCACCGGATCGATCGCGGTGATGCCGAGCACGAAGCAGATGGCGGAGTTCGCCGCGCTCCCTCGCCCCTGGCAGAGGATGCCGCGCGAGCGCGCGAAACGGACGACGTCCCAGACGGTGAGGAAGTAGCTCGCGTACCCGAGCTGCTCGACGAGGTCGAGCTCGCGGGCGAGCTGCCGGGCGACGTCGTCCGGCGGCTCGCCGCCGTAGCGCCAGCGCGCCCCCTCGCGGACGAGCTGGCGCAGGAGCGGCATCCCCGTGAGGCCGTCGCCGGTCGGGGTCGGGGTCGGGGTCGGTGAGGTCGGGGTCGGGGTCGGTGAGGTCGGGGTCGGGGTCGGGGTCGAAGTCGTCCTGAGCCGCTGATTCGGCGTCGCCGCCACCTCCCGCGCGGTCTGCCCCGGGCTCGACAGCGCGACCTCCGCCCCACCCGCGACGTCCGCGCCGTCCACGGCGACCGGCGGCAGCGGGTGCTCCCCGCGGATCTCCTCCATCCGGAACCGGCACTCGTCCGCGATCGCCGCCGCGGCCTCGAGCCCCTCCGGGAAGTCGCTCCACAGCCGCGCCATCTCCTCCGGTCCCTTGAGCGTCCGCTCCGCGTTCGGGAACAGCCGCCGCCCGGCGCGGTCGACGGTCGTGCCGAGCCGCACGCACGCGAGCACGTCCTGCAGCCGCTGCCGCGCGCGGACGTGCGTATGGACGTCGTTCGTCACCGCGACCGGGATCCCGACGCGGCGCCCCACCGCACGCGCGGCGAGGTTCCGCGCCTCCTCCCCGGCGATCCGGTGGCGCGCCACGGCGAGCGCGAGCCGGCGACCGAAGACGTCCTTGAGCCGCGAGGCCGCCTCCCCGTCGGCGCCCGGGTAGAGTGCGAAGAGCCCCCGCGACCGCTCGCGCACGTCGGCGAGCGCGACCTTCACCTCGTCCTTCTCGCGGCGCTCCGGGGCGCCCGTCCTGCCGTCCTCGGAGCCTGGGCCGTGGGCGAGCGTCGCGAGCCGGCAGAGGCTCGCGTACCCCTCGCGGTCCCGCGCGAGCAGGACGAGCCGCACCGGCCGGCCCATCTCGAGCCCGGAGACGGCCAGCTCCGCCCCCACGACCAGCGGGAACCCGCGCTTCCTCGCCTCCGCGTGCGCGCGCACGATCCCGTAGAGCCCGCCCGCGTCGGCGAGCGCGAGCGCCGACAGCCCGAGCTCCGCGGCGCGCGCGACGAGCTCCTCCGGTTGGCTCGCCCCCTCGAGGAAGGAGAAGCACGACTTGCAGCGGAGCTCGGCGTAGCGCGGCGCCATCAGTCGAAGAACCCGTGGAGGTAGAGGCGGCCGTCGCCGCCGTCGCGGAACACCCAGCAGTCGCCGAGCCCCTCGAGCTGGACGCGGTAGTAGTCCCGGTCGAAGCCGCCCCCCCACCACTCGCCCCGAAGCCGCTCGGGCCCGTCCATCGCGACGACCGCGCGCGCGCGCCCGTCGAGGCGCAGCGCCGTCACCCGGCCACCCTCCCCCTCGGCCACGATCCGCACGGGCGCCGGGAGGAGCCGCGTCGGCCGGGGTGGCGCGGGCGCGGCGCCGTTCCCGGCGCGCGCGTGGCCGTTGCTCGGGCCGGAACGGGACCGTCCGGTACGCGCCCTCCGGCCGGTGCCGCTCGACCGGCTCGGCCGCGAACAGCGCGGCGTCGCCGAGCCGCACGGCGAGCCGGGAGAGCACGCCCTCGAGGGCGGCGAGCGCCTCGGGCCGATCGCCGATCGCGAGCTGCTCGGGCGCGACCGGCGCGACCTCGATCGACGCGAGGCGGAGCCCGGTGACGGCGCCAGGGAGGCGGAGCGAGAAGAGGTGCTCCTTGAGCGGCAGGAGCCACCGCGCGGCCGACGCGGAGGGGGACGCGAGCGGCGCGACGATCCGCTCCTCGCCCCGCGGATCGAGCCGGAGCACGATCCGGAGCCGCGTCGCTCCGAGGCCGCGGCCGGCGAGCCGCGCCGCGACCCGGTCCGCGAGCCGCTTCAGCGCGAAGAGGAGCGGCTCCGCCGACTCCGCCGGCGCGTCGAGCTCGAGGGCCTCCTCCGGCAGCGCCTCGGGGACGTAGGGGACGAGCGGCGACGGATCGTCACCGCGCGCCAGCCGGGCGGCGGCCACGCCCGCGGGGCCGAAGCGGTGCGCGAGCACCCCCGCGGGCAGCCGCGCGAGCGCCGCGGCGTCGCGGACGCCGAGCCCCGCGAGCCGCTCCACGACGGGCGGCGGCAGGCCGAGCGCGCCGAGCGGCAGCGGCGCGAGCGCGCGCGCCGTCGCGTCCGGCGGGACGGCCACGACCTCCCCCGCCGCGTGGGCCGCGTGCGCCGCGAGCGCCCGCGCCGGAGCGCGCCCCGTCGCGACCGCAGCCCGCGCCGCGTACCCCATCTCCGCAGCCGCCGCGAGCGCGCGGCACGCGAGGACCTGCTCGCCCTCCTCCGCCGGGGCGCCGCGAGGCGCGAGGAGGTGGGCCGCACCCGCGTCGAGGAGGAGCGCGTCGGGCGCCGAGATCTCGACCGCCGGCGCGAGGCCGAGGAGCGCCTCGGCGAGGCCGCGGAGCGCCGCCTGGTCCGCCGACGCGTCGAGCGGCGCGGTGGCGAGCCGGCCGCAGGCGGCGAGCGCCTCGGCGACGGTGGCGCCGGGGCGGACGCCGGCCGCGCGCGCGGTGGGGTCGCAGCACGCCACGCGACCGTCCGCGACGACGGCGAGCGGCCTCGCGCCGCCGGGGCCGTCCGTGACCGCGCCGCCGCTCCGCCGGATGCGCTGGAGCGGGAGGTCGGGCACGTGGAGCGCCACCACCCGCCTTCGCTCCGGAGGGCAGGCCCTCCCTTGCTCCGGAGGGCTGGCGTGCGCTCCGCCGCGCTGGCGCTCAAGCGGCACGCGTCCCTCCGCCGCGCGGCGGCGCGTCGCCGCGGAGCGCGCGCGCCACGATGCGCCGGTCGTCGGACGGGCCCGTGATCGGGCCCGGGTCCGCCACGGCGATCACGATCCGGACCGCCGCCGGGACGCGCAGCCCCTTGCCGGGCGCGAGCCACAGGCCGACGGCGCCCCCGCGCTCCGCCGCCGCCTGCAGCCGTCGCGCGGCGGCGTCGGCGCCCGGGAGCCGCTCCGGAACGGGGAGATCGACGATCACCGCCCCGAACGCGCCAGACGCGAGCAGCGCCTCGGCGGCCCAGAGCCCGGGCCGCACGGCGTCCGCGGAGGACGGCGCCTCCCTGCGCGGATCCACGGCCGGCGGCCGGACGACGAGGAGCCTCGCGAGGTCCACGCCGCGCGCCGCGGCCGCGGGCGGGTACAGCTCGCCGCGGCCGTCGACCCACGCGGCGAGCTCCTCCGGACCGAGCGCCGCGACGAGCGCCAGCGCGACACCCGTCTTTCCGCTCGCGGGGCCGCCCGACAGCTCGGAGAGCGCGCCGCGGGGGAAGCCGCCGCCCGGCAGCACCGCGTCGACGCCCGCGATGCCGCACGCGACGCGCCCCTCCCGGCGCGAGGGGCTCCGCTCGAGCCGGCGGATCTCCTCGCGCAGGCGTGCGATCACGAGGTGGCGGTCCGTCTCGGGCGGCATGCGGCTCGGCTCCGCGGTGGAACATATCTGCACGTCCGTTCAGGTAGCAAGCGGGTCTGACAGAGGCCCCTCCGCGTGGGTCGAGCCCGCCTCGCCGCTCCCTTGCGGCGCGGACCAGGGGGGGCGACCGGGCAGCCGCGGCTCCTGGCGCTCGCGAGAAGCACGAAGGGCGAGAGGCCTCGCAGGCCCCTCGCCCTTCTCTTCTTCTTCCTGCCGTCGACGCGCGATCAGGCGGACGCGTCGCTAAGCGACCTTCTCCTGCGCGGCGATGTCGGCGCGGACCTTCTCCATGTCGAGCGCCCGCACCTGGCGGATGAGGTCCTCGAGCGCCGCCTCCGGGAGCGCGCCCGGCTGCGAGAAGAGGAGGACCTTGTCCCTCAGGATCATGAGGGTCGGGATCGAGCGGATCTCGAACGAGCCTGCGAGGTCCGGCTGGTCCTCGGTGTTGACCTTCCCGAACGTGATGTCCGGGTGCTTCTGCGCCACCTTCTCGTAGGTGGGGCCGAACACGCGGCACGGACCGCACCACGGCGCCCACCAGTCGATGAGCACGATCCCGTCGTGCTCCACGACCTCCTTGAAGTTCTGCCCGTTGATCTCGACGGTCCCGTTCGCCATCCGAATCCCTCCGGCGCGGCCGTCCAGTCGGCCCTCGTGCGCCTGATGGAACATAGGACCCGCGGGGCGCGAAATGGATTCACCTGCCCCGAGGAGCGAAGGCGAGGCAGGGCCTGGCCCGGACGGGACGTCCGGGTCGCGAAGGGCCTGGCGGCGGGGCGGCGCCGGTCAGCGCGAGGGCGGGTACTTGTGCAGCTTCCGCTGGAGCGAGCGCCGGTGGATGCCGAGCCGGCGCGCGGCCTCCGAGATGTTGCCGCCGCAGTCCGTGAGCACGCGCTGGATGTGCTCCCACTCCGCGCGGGCGAGCGAGGGCGTCTCGATGCCCTTCTCCTTCGCGGTGTTGGTTCCGTTCAGCGCGGCGAGGATCTCGTCCGCGTCGGCCGGCTTCGGCAGGTACCCCACCGCGCCCTCGCGCACCGCCTCGACCGCCGTCGCGATGCTGCCGTAGCCGGTCAGCATCAGGACGCGCGTCGACGGATCCTGCCGCTTCAGCTCGCGCAGCACTCGAGCCCGGAGCCGCCCGGCATCCGCAGGTCGACGCACCGCCATCTCGGGCGACTCGCGCGCCACCTCGCGCATCGCCTCGTCCGAGTTCCCGGCGGTCCGGACCTCGTAGCCGCGCGTCGCGGATCGCGGTCGCGAGCCGCTCGCGCAGGACCTCGTCGTCGTCCACGAGCAGGATGCTGGGAAGGGTTTCCTTGGTCACTTCGCCGTTCGTCATCACGCGCTCCTCTCGGCGGCCCCCGTCGCCGGCAGCTCAAACTGGCCTCCGTTCCGACCCCCCGCCCGCGGCGCGATGTGGAACTCTCCACCCAGCTGCTCCGCGAGCGCACGGGTGAGGAACAGGCCGAGCCCCATCCCCTCCCCCGGCCCCTTGGTCGTGAAGAACGGCTCGCCGACGCGCGCGAGGACGTCCGGCGGCATCCCGCGGCCGCGGTCGAGGACCGTCGCCCGGATCCGGCCGCCGCTCTCGCGGACGCGCAGCGTGACGTGCGCGCCGGGCGCCGACGCCTGCAGCGCGTTCTTCAGCAACCCGCGGAGGGCGTCCGCGAGCGCACGCGGCGGACCGACGAGCTCCGCCGCGGCGTCCGCGGGCTCCACGTCGACGCGGTCGCGCCCCGAGAGCCCCTCGAGCGACGCCTCGATCCAGCTCCGCACGGCGACCGGCGCGAGCGGCTCGCCGACGTTCTCGCCCGCGTGCGCCGCCATCCGGTCGAGGATGTCGCGGCAGCGTGCCACCTGATCGCGTACGAGCTGCAGGTCCGAGCGCACCTCGGGCGACGCGCCGGCCGTCGACAGCGACCGCTGCAGCTCCTTCGCCACGATCGCGATCGTGGAGAGCGGGGTCGAGAGCTCGTGCGCCGCGCCGGCGGCGAGCGTCGCGAGCGAGGCGAGCTTCTCTCGGCGCTCGGCCTGGCCTCGCGCCTGCCGCAGCTCGCGCTCCCGGGCGGCGAGCGCGCGCGAGACGCGCTGCACGAAGAAGACGATGAAGACCGCCGCGAGCGCGAACGCGACCCACATGCCGCGCAGGTGCGCGCCCATCATCTGGTGGTCGTCGAGGTTCCACTTCACGTGGTGTCCCGGCCCGGCGAACGCCTCGTGCACGAACAGGGAGCCGAACGCCGCGAGGCTCGCCGCGGTGAGGCCCCACGACCAGGCCTGCGGGAGGAGCACCGCCGCGAGCGCGACGTTCACGAGGTAGAGCGTCGAGAACGGATTCGAGGCGCCTCCCGTGAGGTCGAGCAGCACCGTCAGCACTCCGATGTCGAGGAACATCACCGCCGCGATGCTCGCGTCGGACACCTGGACGCGCCGCGCCCAGGCGCTCAGGGCGACGATGCCGAGCACCTCGAGGCCGAGCAGGCCGGCGAGCGTCCAGAGGGGAAGGCCGAGGGTGGTCCAGGCCTGGGCCGCCAGCACGACCAGGCACTGGCCGAGGATCGCCCACCAGTGAAGCTGGATCAGCCAGTGGAAGTTGAGCCGGCCACGCTCCGCATGGGCGTCGAGGTGGTGTCCTGCCACGACCCCGACGTGCGCGTGGTTTCCTGCCGCGCGCTCGATTTTCCGGCCAGCCGGGATCTGGGTGGACGCGACGTGCATCTCCGCGAGGGTTCGAGTGAAAGCTACCACACCCGAAGGCGTGCGACTCGGCCGCGGCGTCGTGCCGCAGACCCGCGACCGCTTGACGCAGGAGCCGCTCGTTCCTTAGGGTCGGGACCTCCATGCGAGGCCGCCGGCAAACGATCGCTTCAGCGCTCGCTCGCGCGCTCGCGCCGCACGACGGGGCGCGCGGGACCGTCCTCGCAGCCGCGTTCGCCGAGGCGTGCGGGCCCCGGCTCGCCCGCGAGGTCTCGCTTCGCGGTCCGCTGCAGGACGGCCGGCTGCTGGTGCTGGTGCGCACCGCCGCGTGGGCGGCCCAGGTCGAGGCGCTCGCGCCGGAGCTCTGCAAGCGCGTCAACGCGCGGCTGGGCCGCGCCGTCGCGACCGGGCTCGAGGTCCGGGTCGCGCCGGAGCGCTGATGCAGCGCGCCGCCCTCCTCGCGTCGGCGCTCGCCGCGGCGGGGTGTGCCGGCCCTTCGGGCGCGGCGGGGGCGGAGACGACCGCCGCTCGGCCGGCCGCTCCGGCCCGCTCGCCCGGCGCGCCCGCGCTCGCCTCGGCGCGCTACGGCGTCGAGCCGGAGGTCTCGCCGACACCGCTCGAGGCGGCGGCGCTCGACCTCGCCCGCGACCGGCTCGCCGTCGGCCGGACCCGCCCGCGCGTGTCCAGCGCCCTCGTCCTCGCCGCGAGGGAGCTCGCCGGCGCCGCGGCCGCGGGCGAGCCCGCCGCGCTCGCCCGCGGCCGGATCCGCGGCGCGCTCGCGCGGGCGGGCGCCTGGGATCCGGCGCCGACGGCGGTGCTCGTCGCCTCCGACGCGCGGTCCGCCCGCGCCGCGCTCGCCGGAGCGCTGCCGCGAGGCACGGCCACGCACGTCGGTGCCGGGGCGGTCGAGCGCGGGGGGCGCGCCGTCGTCGTCGTGCTCGCCGCGGAGCGGCGCGCGACGCTCGCGCCGTTCCCGCGCGCCGTCGGCCCGGGCGAGCGGGCGATCCTGTCGGGCCGGCTCGGTGCCGGGCTGTCCCGGCCGCGGGTCTTCCTCGCGCTCCCGTCCGGCCGGGTCGAGGAGGTCGAGGCCGGCGCCGGCCCGGGCTTCCGCGCGTCGATCGCGTTCGCGGCGCCGGGCCGCTACGCGGTCGAGGTGGTCGCCGACGGAGCGGGCGGTCCCGAGGTCGCGGCGCTCCTCGGGGTCTCCTCGGGCGGTGCGAACCTCGACGTCCCCGCGCCCGGAGCCGAGGAGGATCCGCCCGGCGACGCGGCCGCCGCCGCGGCGGTGGTGCGGGCGCTGAACGCGACGCGCCGCGCACAGGGGCTCCCGCCGGTGTCGCAGTCCCCGGCCCTCGCGTCCGTCGCCGGCCGACACAGCGCCGCGATGGCCGCTGCGGGCGCCGTCGCCCACGTCCTGCCGGGGTCCGGCGACGCGGGGACGCGCCTGCGCGCGGCCGGCATTCCGTACCGCAGGGTGCTCGAGAACGTGGCGCTCTCGTCCTCCGCGCTCGCCGCGCACCGCGTGACGGAGGAGAGCCCTGCCCACCTCGCGAACCTGCTCGACGCGGGCACGACGCAGGTCGGGGTCGGCATCGCGCGCCGGAAGCTGACGTCGGGCGAGGACGCGGTCTACCTGACCGAGCTCCTCGTCGAGCCGCCGGACCACGGGGCCGAGAGCCCGCTCACCGCCGACGCGCGCGCCCGCGAGGCGCTCTGGGCGGAGCGGGCGCGCCACCGCCTGCCGGCGCTCACGGCGGACCCCGCCCTCGACGCGCTCGCGCGCGAGGCGGCCGCCGAGATGCGGGCGCGCGACGAGCCCGGCGCGCCGGACCTCGCGGACCGCGCCCTCGCCCTGCGCCGGGAGCTCGCCGCGGCCGACGTCTTCGTGGCGAGCGCGCCCGCGGAGGCGGTCCGCTCGGCGAACATACGCGACCGGCGCTTCCGGCGCGTGGGCGTAGGTGTGGTGACGGGCGACAGCCGTCGGTTCGGCGCGGGCCGCTTCTGGATCGCGGTGGTGTATACCGACTAGGAGCTACCCGAGCCGACGCTGGGTCGCGTAGCTCTCGATGCCGCCCTCGACCTCGGGCTCGACCGCGTGGAGCGCGCACCGGGTGCAGGTCCAGCTGTTCCAGCCCTTCTTGACCGCCTCGTCGAGGCACGCGTCGTAGAAGCTGCAGAAGAGGTTCCGGTGTCCCTCCACTCCGCGATCGGGATTGATGGGAGCGGTCAGCTCGGTCGGGCTAGGCTTGTCGAGCACGATGGACTCCTCCGGACGGTCGAAGCCATCCTTCACGTCGGCGCGACGGTGCCACGGTGCCCCCTCCGTCGCCGCCGTCCCCCCTCTAAGAGGACCGGCGGGCCGCCCCTCGGCGGTTGGCGGGCTATATCGCGCTCCCGAACAGAGCGAGTCAAGACCCCCGTCCCCCGGGTGGGGAAGCGAGGGTCCGGGACGCACGGAATGACCGTCGTTGCACGCACTTACGCCGTCGCCACGGCGGTCCTCGCGGCCCTGCTCGCGCTCGTTCCGTCGAGCGGCCGGGCGGCCGAGCCCCTGTGCGAGTGGCTCGCGGGCATCGGCGCGGCCGCGCAGGCGCAGGCGTCGGGCGACTTCCGGTCGGCGGAGGGCTCGGCGCGACGCGCGCTCGCCGCGCGTCCGCACGGAGCGGCAGCCGCGCGTGCCTACGCCGCGCTCGGCCTCGCGCTCCTCGCGCGCGACGCACCCGTGGATGCGGCCGAGGCGCTCGAGACGGCCCTCGGGTCCCCGGTGCCCGCCCGTGCCCACCTCGCGTTCGCGCGCGGCGAGGCGCTCGCGCGCGCCGGCAACGCCCCTCGGGCGGCGCGCCTGTTCTCGGAGGCCGCGACGGGAGCGGCGGGCCTCGCGCTCGCCGCGACGGCGCGGCTGCGCGAGTCGGAGGCGCTGCTCGACGCCGGGCTCGCCCCCGAGGCCCTCCCCGCGCTCGAGGCCCTCCTGAAGGAGGCGCCGGACGAGGCGACCGCTGCGCGCGTGCGGCTCGCGCTCGGGCGCGCGCTTCGCGCCGCCGGCGACGCCGATCGCGCGGCCGCGACCTGGCGCGCGCTCTGGCTCGACGCGCCGGACCGGCCCGAGGCGACCGCTGCGGGCGAGGCGCTCGCGGCCTGGCGCGCGGCGGGGGCCCAGCTGCCGCCCGAGTCGGGAGCGGATCACGCCGCCCGCGCGGAGCACCTGCTCGCCGCGGGGCGCCCCGCCGACGCGCTCGTCGAGCTCGACCTCGCGTCGCGCGCCGAGGATCCCGCCGCCGATCCGGAGGTCGCGCCGGCCCTGCGAGCCGCCGCCCTGCTCGCCCTCGGCCGCCACGCGGACGCGGAGCGCGCGGCGCTGCCGCTCGCGGGCGCCACGTCGCCGGAGGCGCAGCGGCTCGCGCGCCTCGTGCTCGCGCGCACGGCGGCCCGCGCCGGCCGCCTCGACGAGGCGATCCGGTTCTACGCCGACGTCTCCGCGAGCGCGGCCCCCGTCCCCGGCCTCCCGGAGTGGCGGCAGCGGGACATCGGCGACGAGGCGGCGTTCCTCGCCGCGTGGCTCCCTTACGACGCGGGTGACTTCGGTCGGGCGATCCCCGCGCTCGAGGCGTTCGCCCGCGCGAACCCGCGCTCCCGCCGGGCGGAGGACGCCCTCTGGTTCGGGGCGTGGTCGCGGTACCGGCTCGGCCAGGCCGCCGAGGCGGACCGCGCGCTCGCGCGGCTCGCGCGGGGCCCGCTCGCGGACGCGGCGCTCTACTGGCGTGCCCGGCTCGCGCGAGGCGCGGGCCGGCAGCGGTCGCTCTACCGGAGCTGCGTCGCGACGGGCGGTACCGGCTGGTACGCGCTCCTCGCGCGGGCGCGGCTCGCCGCGCTCGGGGCTCCGGTCGCACCGCTGCAGGCGCCCGCGCCGCGCCCGCTGCCGGAGCTCCAGGACGGCGCCGTCGCCGCTCGCCTGTCGGTCGCCGTCGAGCTCCTCGGGCTCGGGCTGCGCGACGGCGCCCTCGTGGAGCTCCGCGACCTCGCGCGGAGCACCCGCATCCGGCCCGCCGCTCCGCTCCTCGCGCAGCTCGCGGCCTTCGCCGAGGATCCCGAGCTCCCCTTCCGCATGGCCCGGGACCACCTCCTCCCGTCGCGCCGCGCGCTTCGCTGGGCCTATCCCGAGCCGGAGCGCGAGAGCGTCGCGACGACCGCCGCGGCGTTGGGGCTCGATCCCGCGCTCGTGTTCGGCGTCATGCGTCGGGAGTCGAGCTTCCGCCCGGACGTCCGCAGCGGCGCGGGCGCGGAGGGTCTGCTGCAGCTCCGCCCGGCGACGGCCGAGCGGCTCGCCGCGATCCTCGGCATTCCGGCCAGCGCCGGCGCGCGCCTCTCCGATCCGCGGACGAACGTGACGCTCGGGACGCACTACCTCGCGCTCCTCGTCGCGCGGTTCGGCGAGCCCGCCGCCGCCGTCGCGGCCTACAACGCCGGCCCGGCGCCCGCGGCGGCGTGGGCGACGGCGCGCGCCGGGATGCCGCTCGACGCCTGGGTCGAGTCGATCCCGTACCGCGAGACGCGCCAGTACGTGAAGATCGTGCTGGCGGAATGGGCCGCCTACCGGGCCCTCGCGGGCGAGCCGCCCCCGCCCATCGACCCCGCGCGGAAGATCGCGCCGCCCGCGCCGGGCGTCGCGTTCTAGCCCGGAGCCGCGCTCCGCGGCCGGGGCGTCCGCGATCGCCGCGAGGATCGCCTCGCCGAGGCGGCGCATCACCGACGGCGTGACGCCCGGGAGTCGCTCCAGCTCCGCCGCGCCGCGCGGGCGCCGGCGAGCGATGTCGACCATGGTCGGCTCGGCGATCACCTTGAACGGCGGCCGGTCGGAGGCGCGTGCCGCCTCCTCGCGCGAGAGCCAGAGCGCGGCGAGCACCCTGCGCCCGGCCGGATCGAGCTCGCGCGCGCCCTTCAGCCGCCGCCAGCCCTCCGGATCGAAGACGCGCTCGCGCGGCTCCGCCGCGGCGATCCGGTCGAACTCGCGGCGCGCCTCGCCGAGCGCGCCCTTCGCCTCGAGCTCGCCGGCGAGGAGGTCCCGGAGCGGCAGGAGGAAGTGGGTGTCGAGCGCGGCGTACGCGATCTGGTCGCGCGTGAGCGGGCGCCGGCCCCAGTCGGAGCGCTGGTTCGACTTGGAGAGCCGGACGCCGAAGTGGGACTCCACGAGCGCCGACAGGCCGAGCCCGGTGCGCCCGAGCCGCCGCGCCGCGGCCATCGTGTCGAACAGGCGTGGGAGCGCCCAGCCGTACTCGCGCTTCATGCACCGCACGTCGTAGTCCGCCCCGTGAAAGACGGTCTCGCGACCGTCGCAGAGGACCGCCCCGAGCGGCGCGACGTCGACCGCGAACGGGTCCACGATGCAGTCGCTCGGCGCGGGTCGAGATCTGGAGCAGGCAGATGCGCTCCCGGTAGACGTGGAAGCTGTTCGACTCGGTGTCGACCGCGACGACCGGCTCCGCGCGGAGCCGGTCGACGAGCGCGCCGAGCGCGGCGGCGTCGGCGACGAGGGAGGGCGGGGGGTGGCGGGGGCGATCCACGAACGTCAAGAGTCTAGCCCGGCGCGGCGAGCGCCGCCGCGATCTCGCCCGCCACGGCGGCGTTCCGCTCCAGCAGCGCGACGTTCGCCGCGCGTGCTCCTCCCCCGGTCGCGCGCGCCACCGCGTCGAGCAGGAACGGCGTCACCGCCTTGCCTCGCAGCCCGCGCGAGGCCGCGTCCGCGAGCGCAGCCGCGAGCGCTGCCTCCACCACCTCGCGCGGCACCGGCACCGGCGGAGGGACGAGCACGAGGACGCCCTCCGTGCGCCGGAGCGGGCCCCAGTGGAGCCGCAGGACGCGCGCGGCGGTGGCCGCGTCGTCCACCCGGTGCTCGAGCGCGACGCCGCTCGCGTCGCAGTAGAAGGCGGGGAGCACGGACGTCCCGAACCCGACGGAGAGCACCCCGAGCGTCTCGAGGGCCTCGGCGGTGGCGGCGACGTCGAGGATCGCCTTCGGCCCGGCGGAGACGACGCAGACCGGCGCTCGCGCGATCTCCGCGAGGTCGGCGGAGACGTCCGAGGCGCCCGAGGGAGGCTCGCCGGGGAGGAGCCTGTGGACGCCGCCGATGCCGCCCGTCGCGAGCACGCGGATCCCGGCGCGCGCCGCGACCGCCACCGTGGCCGACACGGTCGTGCCCGCGTCGCGGCCCGCGGCGACGAGCGCCGCGAGGTCGCGCGCGGCCGCCTTCGCGGGCCGCGCCCCGGGATCGGCGAGCCGGCCGAGCTCCGCGTCGCTCGCGCCCACGACGATCGCGCCGCCGATCACCGCGACGGCTGCAGGCACCGCGCCTGCCCGGCGAACGGCCGTCGCGCAGCGTCGCGCGGCGTCGAGGTTGTGGGGTGGAGGGAGCCCCTGGGCGACGACGCTCGTCTCGAGCGCCACCACGCCCCGCCCGGAGGCGAGCGCGTCGCGGACCTCGGCGGCGAGCCGGTACGGTGCGTCCATCCGTCGAGTGTAGCGCTCCGGCGCCGCCGCGGCCGGGCGAGTCGCCGCGTGCTATAAGACGCGCGATGCGGGCCCGGATTCACGGCTGGATCGTCTTCGTCTACGCGGCGATCTTCATGGTCCTCATCTTCTTCTCGAGCCTCCCCTTCCTGATCCTGACCCGCTCCGGAGGGTTCCCGATCTGGCTCGGGCGGCGGATCTGGGGACCGTGGGGCCTCTGGCTCGCCGGCGCGCGCACCGAGGTCGAGCCGCTCCCGGCCCTACCGGACGGCCCGCTCATCTTCGCGTGCAACCACGAGAGCGCGCTCGACATCTGGATCGCGTTCAAGCTGCTCCCGCGGAACTTCCGGTTCATCGCGAAGCAGGAGCTGTTCCAGCTCCCGGTGTTCGGCTGGTACATGCGGCTCGGGGGGCACATCCCCGTCGATCGGGGCAACCACGCGCGAGCGATCCAGTCGCTCCGCCAGGCCGGCGAGGCGGTCCGGGCCGGCACGTCCCTCGTCGTGTTCCCCGAGGGCACCCGCTCGAAGGATGGCCGGGTCCACCCCTTCAAGAAGGGGCCGTTCGTCGTCGCGATGGAGGCGGGCGTCCCGGTCGTCCCGGTGGCGATCTCGGGATCCGGCCGCGTGACCCCGAAGGACGCCATCGCGGTCGTGCCGGGCACCATCCGCGTGGCCGTGGGCAAGCCCGTGGATCCGCGCGCCTTCGCCGACAAGGAGGCGCTGCTCGCCGAGGTCCACCACCGCGTCGTCGCGCTGCACCGCTCGATCGGTGGGCTCGGCGGCACCGACGCGGACGCCGCGCCGCCGCCCGCCGCGACCGGCGCCCGTGCCTGACGGGCGCCGCGCGGCGCGCCGGGACGCTCGCGCCGCTTGTCGCGGCGCCACCCCGGACGATACGCTCGGGGTGCCATGAAGGACGCCGCCACCCCAGAGCTCACCGCCGCCGCGAACCGCGTGAAGGAAGGCGTCCGCGACCTCGCGCGCGGCGCGGTGGGCGCTGCGGGCGACCTCGCCTCGGACCTCGCCGAGGGCTACCGGAAGTCCACGCGGTACTTCAAGCTGCGGGCGGCAATCGTCGGGACCTGGGCGCTCCTCTCGGTCGTGACGCTCTGGGCGGCCTGCCCGGGCTCGGAGGGGCCGTCGAACGCGCTGGGCGCGCGGGTGCGGCTCCTCTCGCGCACCGACCGCGGTGCGATCATGGGGACCCAGGTCTACGTGGAGAACGAGTCCGGGCGGATGTGGAAGGACGTGGTCCTGACGGTGGACGGCGGCTGGCGCTACGAGCGCAGGACCATCCGGCCCGCCGACAAGCTCGTCGTGTCGATCACGCAGTTCAGGAAGGACGGCGAGGCCGCGCCCGCAGAGCTCGAGCCGAAGACGCTCACGATCGAGTGCCAGGAGGGGCGGGTCACCGCGCCGCTCGCCGCGCGCTGACGAGGTCGTCGGCGGCGTCCTGCTCCCGGCGGTCGCGCAGGTGCGCTGCCGCCGCCCGCCAGCCGTCGCGGTGGATCTCGAGCGCCCGAAGGGCGCCGCGCGCCGCCGCGAGCGCCTCGCGCCGGGCCGCCGCCTCCCGCTCGGCGAGGGCGGCCGCGCGGTCCGCCGCGTCGCGGAGCCCGAGCCGGGCCGCGAGCTCCGCCCGGAGGCGTCCCGCCCACCGCGCCCGCACGGCGACCTCGCCCGGCCCGGCGTCCTCTGCGGCGATCCCCCGCGCCCCGTCGTCCGCGCGGGACGCGCACGCGGCGACGGCCGCGCCGTGGCGCGCCAGGTCCGCCCGGCGGCGCTCGAGCGCGTCGAGGGCCCGGGCGAGCTCCGCGCGCGCCGCATCCGCCTCTCGCGCGCGCAGCCCGAGCACCGTCGCGAGCGGGTACGCGCTCACGCGACCGTCCCCGCGAGCGCCGCGAGCGCCGCGAGCGTCGCCTCGAGGGGCTCGGCGCGCTCCGGCGCCTGCGACAGGAACGCCTCGATCGCGGGCAACCGGTCGAGCGCGGCGTCGGTCTCGGCGTCGGATCCGCGCCGGTACGCGCCGACGGCGACGAGGTCCCGGTGGCGCTCGTGCGCGGCGAGCAGCGCGCGCAGGCGCGCAGCGTGAGCACGGTGAGCCGGGGTGGTCACCGCCGGCATGACGCGCGACAGGCTCGCGAGCAGGTCGACCGCCGGAAACCGGCCGCGCTGCGCGAGCCGGCGGTCGAGGACCAGGTGGCCGTCGAGGATGCCGCGCACCTCGTCGGCGACGGGCTCCTCGAGGTCGTCGCCCGCCACGAGGACCGTGTACAGGCGCGGTGATCCCGCCGCGCGCCCGGTCCCCGGCGCGCTCGAGGAGCCGCGGCAGCGCCGGCGAACACGCTCGCAGGGTAGCCGTGGCGCGCGGGGGGCTCGCCCGCCGCGAGGGCCGACCTCGCGGTGAGCGCGCGCGTAGCGGGTGATCGAGTCAGAGCAGCAGGACGACCCGCGCGCCCCGGTCGGCGAACCACTCCGCGATCGCGGTCGCCACGTGCGCGGCGCGCGCGCGGACGAGCGCGGGCGCGTCGCTCGTCGCCGCCACGACCACGCTCCGGGCGAGCCCCTCGGGCCCGAGCGCGTCCTCGACGAACTCGCGCACCTCGCGCCCGCGCTCGCCCACGAGCGCGATGACGGACAGCTCCGCCCCGACCTGGCGCGCGACCTGGCCGAGGAGCGTGCGACTTGCCGACCCCCGAGCCGGCGAAGATCCCGAGCCGCTGCCCCTCCCCCACCGTCGCGAGCGCGTCGATGGCGCGGACTCCGAGCGGCAGGGCGTTCTCGATGCGGCGCCTCGACAGCGCCGGCGGCGCCGGCCGGTCCACCGCCCACGCCTCGAGCCCGGAGGGGAGCGGCCGGCCGTCGATGGGCGCGCCGAGCCCGTCGAGGACGCGCCCGACGAGCGCCTCGCCGACGCGCACGGCGAGCGGACCGCCCGTCCCGACGACCTCGCTCTCGAGCCCGACGCCGGCCGCGTCGCCGAGCGGCATGAGCACCGCCCGGTCCTCCCGAAGCCCGACCACCTCCGCGAGGATCGGGGCGAGGCCCCGCGCCCGGATCTCGACGGCCTCGCCCTGGCGGAGATCCGCCGAGGTCGCCTCCACGACGAGGCCGGACAGCCGCGTGACGCGCCCGCGGGCGCGGAGCCCCCGGGTGCGGTGGAGCGCGCTGCGCAGCGCCGACGGCCCGTCGTGGGTCACCGCAGCTCCTCCTCGACGGCCCGGTGCAGGTCCGCGAGCTGCGTCTCGAGGCGCGCGTCGATCCAGCCCGCGTCGGTCTCGACCACGACGCCGCCGCGCGGCAGCCCGGCGTCCTCCCGGATCGCGAGCGGCGCCCGCGCGAGGATCGCGCCGAGCCGCCCCTCCCCGGCCCGCACCGCGCGCGCGTCGTCCGGGTGGACGCGAAGGACCACCTCGCGCCGCTCGCGCGCGACGGCGAGCGCGCGGGCGGCGAGATCGACGACGGCGTCCTCGCGCGTCGCGAGCTCGCCCCCGAGGACCTCCGCCGCGACCTCGAGGACGATCGCGACCACCTCGCGCTCGACGGCGGCGAGCCGCCCGTCCCTCGCGGCGGCGGCGGCGGCGATCGCCGCGCCGGCGCGGGCGAGCCCCGCGCGATGGCCCTCCTCCTCCGCGCGGGCGAGGGTCGCGGTGCGGCTCGCCTCCGCAGCGGCGAGGATCTCCCGCGGCGCGCGCCTCGGCGGCGGCGATCGTCTCGCGGACCCGGCGGTCCGCGTCGTGGACGGCCGCGGGGACGCGGGTCGCGGGGAGCGGCGCGAGGTTCTTCAGGATTCTCGGGGTCGGCTGCACGCGATCCGGGAGGACTGCAGCGGGCGTGCCCGTGCCCGGATGCACGAAGGCCCGCAGTCCTCGGAAGGACCGCGGGCCGCGGTGCGTCACCCCACGCTACGCCGCGTCGCGCTCGACCGGCGTCAGGTAGCGGTGCAGGAACTGCTTGGTCTTGAGCTCGACCTGGCGGACGCGCTCGCGCGACACGCCCCAGCGCTTCCCGATCTCCTCGAGCGTCCGAGGCTGATCCTGCTCGAGCCGGTTGTGGACGATGTCCCAACCCAGCTCGCCGATCCGCTTGCGGACCTTGCCGAGCGCGTCGCGGACCTCGGAGTCGCCCTCGGACGTCAGATACGTGTCCTCCGGGCCCGGGCCGTCGTCCTCGATCCGATCGAGGTGGGTGGCGTCACCCTCCTCGTCGATCGCGCTGTCGAGCGAGAGGTCCGGCTGCGCGACCGTTCCGCTCTGCGGGCGGACCGTGGACCGCGCCTCCTTGAGGTACTTCCCGACGTACGCGCGGATCCACCAGACCGCGTACGTGGAGAAGCGCGTGCCGGCGTGCGGGTCGAACTTCTCGACCGCGCGCATGAGGCCGACGTTGCCCTCCTGGATGAGATCGTCGAGCCGCACGGTGCCGCGGCGCTGCTTACGGGCGATCGCGACGACGAAGGCGAGGTTGTGGCGGACGAGCTTCTGCTTCGCCCGCACGTCGCCCTTGCGCGCGCGGATCGCGAGCGCGTGCTCCTGCTCGCGGTCGAGCGGCGGGAAGTCGCGGACCGCCCTGAGATAGGGGGCCAGCTCCTCGAACTCCTTGCTGCCTCGCTGCGTGCTCGCGGTCCTCATCGACGGTCGCCCTCTCTGCCCTGTCTTACGTCAAGTTCTCCTGCGACGAAACGCCCCAGTCAAGTTACGTAACGTCAGCTTATAATTCTGGACCTATCAAGTCAAGCATCGGTAAGTGCCTGGGCTGCAAGGACTCTCGCTGGAGTGACCCGGCCCTGACGCCCTGGGAAGCGCACCGCGGACTCGCAATATGAACACGATGTAGGCTTTGTCATTCCGCAGGCATACTGCGACAGCCCGCCTGCCCGGTAAACGCGCGATCTTGCTTTAGATCACGTCCGGGCCCCGCCCCATCAGGAACGGGCGCGGCGACGCCGAGGGAGATCGGCATCGCCGCGCGCCAGAGGGTCGGTGCCGGACCCGCGAAAGCGCAGGGCCCGGCCCCACCTGGGACCGGGCCCCGAAGGCCTCGCGCCGAGGAGCGCCCGCCGTCGCCGCTACTCCTCCGCGGCGACGGCGAGGGCCTCCTCGGCCTCCTCCACCGCGTCGACGGGCGTCTCCACCTCGATGTCGAGGTGCTTGTACTGCGGCAGCCCGGTGCCGGCGGGGATGAGCCGGCCCATGATGACGTTCTCCTTCAGGCCGCGCAGGTGATCGACCTTGCCGCTGATGGCGGCCTCGGTGAGCACCTTCGTCGTCTCCTGGAACGACGACGCCGAGATGAAGGACTCCGTCGAGAGCGACGCCTTCGTGATGCCGAGGAGGAGCGGCTCGGCCTGCGCCGGGCGCCCGCCCGCCTCCTCGACGCGGCGGTTCTCCTCCTCGAAGACGAACTTCTCGACCTGCTCGTCGGCGAGGAAGCTCGTGTCGCCCACGTCGGCGACCCGCACCCGGCGCAGCATCTGCCGCACGATCGTCTCGATGTGCTTGTCGTTGATCTTCACGCCCTGGAGCCGGTAGACCTCCTGCACCTCGTCCACCAGCTAGCGCGCCAGCTCCTTCTCGCCGAGGACGCGCAGGATGTCGTGCGGGTTCGCGGCGCCGTCCATCAGCGCCTCGCCGGCGCGCACGCGGTCGCCGGCGTGCACGGAGATGTGCTTGCCCTTGCCGATCAGGTACTCCTTCGCGAGATCGGGCCGGAGCTTGCCGTCCACCTCGGGCGTGATGACCACCTTGCGCTTGCCCTTCGTGTCCTTGCCGAAGGCGACCACGCCGTCGATCTCGGAGATGACCGCGTGCTCCTTGGGCTTGCGGGCCTCGAACAGCTCGGCCACGCGCGGGAGACCGCCCGTGATGTCCTTCGTCTTGGTGGTCTCGCGCGGCATCTTCGCGAGCACGTCGCCGGCGTCGAGCTCGTCGCCGTCGTTCACGACGAGGTTCGCGCCCTCGGGGAGCATGTAGCGGGCGTCGGCGTCGGAGTTCGCGAGCTTGCGGGTCTTGCCCTCGTCGTCCTTGATCGAGATGCGCGGGCGCGCGTCCGGGTCCTTGGAGGCGATGACGACCTTGCGTGCGAGGCCGGTGACCTCGTCCACCTGCTCGGAGATCGTGACGCCGTCGATGAGGTCGCCGAACTTCACGCGGCCGGCCACCTCGGTGATGATCGGCATCGAGTACGGGTCCCACTCGGCGAGCATGGTGTTCTGCTCGAGCTTCTGCCCCTCGCGGACGAGGAGCTTCGCGCCGTAGACGACGCCGTAGCGCTCGCGCTCGCGGCCCTGCTCGTCGATGACGACGATCTCGCCGTTGCGGTTCATCACGATGAGCGTGCCGTCCTTCTTCTTCGCCACGCTCACGTTGTGGAACTTCACGACGCCGGCGTTGCGGTTCTCGAGGGTCGACTGCTCCGCCCGCCGGGAGGCCGCGCCGCCGATGTGGAACGTCCGCATCGTGAGCTGCGTGCCCGGCTCGCCGATCGACTGGGCGGCGATGACGCCGACCGCCTCGCCGATGTTCACCTTGCGCCCGCGCGCGAGGTCGCGCCCGTAGCACTCGACGCAGATGCCGCGCCGCGCCTGGCAGGTGAGCACGGAGCGGATCTTCACCCGGTCGATGCCGGCGTTCTCGATGAGCTTGACCTTCGCCTCGTCGATCTCCTCGTTCGCCTTCACGAGCACGGTGGAGCCGAACGGATCGTGGATGTCGTCGAGCGCGACGCGGCCGAGGATGCGCTCGCCCATCGGCTCGATGATCTCGCCGCCCTCGACCAGCGCGCCGAGGGTGATGCCGTCCATCGTGCCGCAGTCGTACTCGGTGATGATCGCGTCCTGCGCGACGTCGACGAGCCGGCGGGTCAGGTAGCCGGAGTTCGCGGTCTTGAGGGCCGTGTCGGCGAGGCCCTTGCGGGCGCCGTGCGTCGAGATGAAGTACTGGAGGACGTTCAGGCCCTCGCGGAAGTTCGCCGTGATCGGCGTCTCGATGATCTCGCCCGACGGCTTGGCCATCAGGCCGCGCATGCCGGCGAGCTGCCGGATCTGCTGCGCGGAGCCGCGGGCGCCCGAGTCGGCCATGATGTAGATCGGGTTGAACGAGGGCTGCTTGCGCTCCTCGCGCTTGCCCTCCCGGTTCACCCCGATCGCGGTCTCGGTCCCGATCTCGCCCATCATCTCCTGGGCGACCTCCTCGGTGACCTGCGCCCAGATGTCGATGACCTTGTTGTAGCGCTCGCCGTCGGTGATGAGACCCTCGGTGTACTGGCTCTCGATGTCGTCGACCTCGCGGGTCGCGCGCTCCAGCAGCTCCACCTTCTTCCTCGGGATCACCATGTCGTCGAGGGCGATGGAGATGCCCGCCCTCGTCGCGTGGCTGTAGCCCATGCGACCGGACGCGGTCGGCGAGGAGGACGGTCTCCTTCTCGCCGCAGAGCCGGTAGGTGAGGTCGATGAGGCTCTGCAGCTGCTTCTTGTCCATCACCTTGTTGATGGCGTCGAACGGCAGCCGCTTCGGGACGATGTCGAAGAGGAGCACGCGGCCGACGGTCGTCTCGACCCGCTTGCCGTCCATGCGCACCCGACCTTCGCCTGCAGGTCGACCTCGCCCTGGTCGTACGCGGCGCGGACCTCCTCCGGGCTCGCGAAGACCTTGCCCTCGCCCGCGCGAACGCGCGCTCGCGGGTCATGTAGTAGATGCCGAGCACGATGTCCTGCGACGGCACGATGATCGGCTTGCCGTGTGCGGGGGACAGGATGTTGTTCGTGCTCATCATGAGCACGCGCGCCTCCATCTGGGCCTCGATGGAGAGCGGCACGTGGACCGCCATCTGGTCGCCGTCGAAGTCGGCGTTGAAGGCGGTGCAGACGAGCGGGTGGAGCTGGATCGCCTTGCCCTCGATGAGGACCGGCTCGAACGCCTGGATGCCGAGGCGGTGCAGCGTCGGGGCGCGGTTCAGGAGCACCGGGTGCTCGCGGATCACCTCGTCGAGGATGTCCCAGACCTCGGGGCGCTCCTTCTCCACCATCTTCTTCGCGCTCTTGATGGTGGTGACGTACCCCTTCTCCTCGAGCTTGTTGTAGATGAACGGCTTGAACAGCTCGAGCGCCATGATCTTCGGCAGGCCGCACTGGTGCAGCTTGAGCTCCGGGCCGACGACGATCACGGACCGGCCGGAGTAGTCGACGCGCTTGCCGAGCAGGTTCTGGCGGAAGCGGCCCTGCTTGCCCTTCAGCATGTCGGAGAGGGACTTGAGCGGGCGCTTGTTCGGCCCGGTGATGGTCTTCCCGCGCCGCCCGTTGTCGAAGAGCGCGTCCACCGCCTCCTGCAGCATCCGCTTCTCGTTGCGGATGATGATGTCGGGGGCGTTCAGCTCCTGAAGCCGCTTCAGGCGGTTGTTCCGGTTGATGACGCGCCGGTACAGGTCGTTCAGGTCGGAGGTCGCGAAGCGGCCGCCGTCGAGCGGGACGAGGGGACGGAGGTCCGGCGGGATGACCGGGATGACCTCGAGCATCATCCACTCCGGGCTGGTTCCCGGACTGGACGAACGCCTCGACGACCTTGAGGCGCTTCGCGATCTTCTTCCGCTTCGCCTCGCTCGTCGCCTCCTTCATCTCCGCGCGGAGCTCGTTGCCGAGCCCGTGGATCCCCTCGCCGTGCTTCTTGTCGGCGGGGCCGATCCGGCGGAGGAGCTCCAGGACCGCCTCGCCGCCCATGCCGGCGGTGAAGGCGTCGTCGCCGAACTCCTCCATCGCCTTGTGGTAGCGCTCCTCGGAGAGCAGCTCGGCGCGCTGGAGGGTCGTCTCCTTCGGGTCGATGACGATGTAGGACTCGCAGTAGAGGACCTTCTCGAGGTCCTTCAGCGTGATGTCGAGGAGGTTCCCGATGCGCGAGGGGAGCGACTTCAGGAACCAGATGTGCGCGACGGGCGTCGCGAGCGTGATGTGGCCGAGCCGCTCGCGGCGCACCTTCGACTGGATGACCTCGACGCCGCACTTCTCGCAGACGACCCCGCGGTGCTTCATGCGCTTGTACTTGCCGCAGTTGCACTCGTAGTCCTTCACGGGGCCGAAGATCTTCGCGCAGAACAGGCCGTCGCGCTCCGGCTTGAACGTCCGGTAGTTGATGGTCTCCGGCTTCTTCACCTCGCCGTGCGACCACTGCCGGATCTTGTCCGGGCTCGCGAGCGAGATGCGGATGGCCGAGAACGAGAGCGGGTCCTTCGGCTTCTCGAAGAAATTGAAGATGTCCTTCACGTCTTGACCTCGCTTCGAAAGGTGGGGAGGAGGAGGGCTCGCCTAGCCGACGTTCTTCTCGGCGGCGGCGCCGCGGGGCGTCCCGAGGGGGCCGCCCAGCTCGCCCTCGGCCGCCTCGCGGGCGGCCTTCGCCTCCGGAGACTCGAGGAGCTCCACGTCGAGCGCGAGGCTCTGGAGCTCCTTGATGAGCACGTTGAACGACTCCGGCAGGCCGGACTCGAGCGTGTTCTCGCCCTTGACGATCGCCTCGTACATGCGGGTGCGGCCGACCACGTCGTCGGACTTCACCGTGAGGAACTCCTGGAGCGAGTAGGCCGCGCCGTAGGCCTCCATCGCCCAGACCTCCATCTCGCCGAGGCGCTGGCCGCCGAACTGGGCCTTCCCGCCGAGCGGCTGCTGCGTGACGAGCGAGTACGGCCCGATGGAGCGGGCGTGGATCTTCTCGTCGACGAGGTGGTGGAGCTTCAGCATGTACATGACGCCGACGGTGACGTCCTGGTCGAACGGCTCGCCGGTGCGACCGTCGAAGAGGACCGACTGCATCGTGGCGCTGCCCTCGGCCATGAGGGCCTTCATCTCCGCCTCGTGCGCGCCGTCGAACACCGGCGTCGAGACGTGGATGCCGTTCTTGAGCTTCGCGACGAGCTTCGGCACCTCGCGGTCCGGCAGGTCGTCGATGAGCTCGACGATCCGGTCGTTGCTCGGGCTGTCCGGCCCCTCGAAGACCTTCTTGAGCCGCTTGCGGAGCTGGTCGGGGCCGAAGTTCTTCTCGAGCATCTCCTGCAGGCGCCAGCCGACGTTCTTCGCCGCCCAGCCGAGGTGGGTCTCGAGGATCTGCCCGACGTTCATGCGCGACGGGACGCCGAGCGGGTTCAGGACGATGTCGACCGGCGTGCCGTCCTCGAGGTACGGCAGGTCCTCCTCGGGGAGCACGCGGGAGACGACGCCCTTGTTGCCGTGGCGGCCGGCCATCTTGTCGCCGACGGCGAGCTTGCGCTTGATGGCGACGTACACCTTCACCATCTTGATGACGCCCGGCGGCAGCTCGTCGCCCTTCTTCAGGCGGCCGATCTTCTCGCCGAAGAGGAGCTTCACGAGCTCGCGCTGCTCCTCGAAGTTCTCGACGATCTTCCGGACGAGGTCCTGCGACGTCGCCGACGACGGAGATCTCGTTCCAGTAGCGCTGCGGGACCGTGTCGAGGAGCGCGTCGTCGACGACGTCGCCCTTCTTGAGGAGCTGCTCGCCCTTGTCGTCGACGAGCCGCGCAGCGATCTCCTTGCCGACGAGCAGCTTGCGGATCTTGCTGGAACGCCGAGTCCTGGATGATCTTGATCTCGTCGTTCTGGTCCTTGAGGAGCTTCGCCTCCTCCATCTCCTCGATGGCCTTCGCGCGCTCGTCCTTCTCGACGCCCTTGCGGCTGAAGACCTTCGCGTTGATGACGGTGCCGGAGACGCCCGGCGGGACGCGGAGCGAGCTGTCGCGGACGTCGCCGGCCTTCTCGCCGAAGATCGCGCGGAGGAGCTTCTCCTCCGGCGACAGCTGCGTCTCGCCCTTCGGCGTGATCTTGCCGACGAGGATGTCGCCCGGCTTCACCTCCGCGCCGATGCGGATGATGCCCGACTCGTCGAGGTCCTTCAGGGCCTCCTCGCCGACGTTCGGGATGTCGCGGGTGATCTCCTCCTTGCCGAGCTTCGTGTCACGCGCGACGCACTCGAACTCCTCGATGTGCATCGAGGTGAACACGTCCTCCTTGATGAGCCGCTCGGAGACGAGGATCGAGTCCTCGAAGTTGTAGCCCTGCCAGGGCATGAACGCGACGACCACGTTCCGGCCGAGCGCGAGCTCGCCCATCTCGGTCGCGGGGCCGTCGGCGATGACGTCGCCCTTCTTCACCCGGTCGCCCGGCTTCACGATGGGCTTCTGGTTGATGCAGGTGTTCTGGTTCGAGCGCTGGTACTTGATGAGGTTGTAGATGTCGACCTCGTTCGCGACGTCGGTCGTCGACGAGGCGCGACGTCCGCCTTCACCACGATGCGGGAGGCGTCGACCGACTGGATGACGCCGTCGCGCTTCGCGACCATCGTCACGCCCGAGTCGCGGGCGACGATGGCCTCGATGCCGGTGCCGACGAGCGGGCGCCTCGGTGCGGAGCAGCGGCACCGCCTGGCGCTGCATGTTCGAGCCCATGAGCGCGCGGTTCGCGTCGTCGTTCTCGAGGAACGGGACGAGCGACGCCGCCACCGAGACGAGCTGGTTCGGCGAGACGTCCATGAGGTCGACCTCGTCCGGCTTCGCGTGGACGTACTCGCCCTCCTTGCCGGCAGCCGAGATCGTGTTCTCCGTGGAAGTTGCCGCTGCTTGTCGACGGGCGCGTTCGCCTGCGCGATCGTGTGCTTCTCCTCCTCGAGCGCGGAGTAGAAGGACACCTCGTCGGTCACCCGGCCCTTCTCGACCTTCCGGTACGGCGTCTCGACGAAGCCGTACTCGTTCACGCGGGCGTACGTGGAGAGCGACGCGATGAGGCCGATGTTCGGGCCTTCCGGCGTCTCGATCGGGCAGATGCGGCCGTAGTGCGTCGAGTGGACGTCGCGCACCTCGAAGCCGGCGCGCTCGCGGGTGAGGCCGCCCGGCCCGAGGGCCGAGAGGCGCCGCTTGTGCGTGACCTCGGAGAGCGGGTTCGTCTGGTCCATGAACTGCGACAGCTGCGAGGACCCGAAGAACTCCTTGATCACCGCGGTCACCGGCTTCGCGTTGATCAGGTCGTGCGGCATGAGCGTCTCGATCTCCTGGAGGCTCATGCGCTCCTTGATCGCGCGCTCCATGCGGACGAGGCCGATGCGGTACTGGTTCTCGAGCAGCTCGCCCACCGCGCGGACGCGCCGGTTGCCGAGGTGGTCGATGTCGTCGACGTCGCGGTTCGGCTTGCCGTTCTTGAGGTCGATGAGGAAGCGGACGACCTCGAGGACGTCCTGCTTCGTGAGGACGCTGTTGTCGAGCGGCTCCTCGATCCCGAACTTGTAGTTCAGCTTGAGGCGGCCGACCTTCGAGAGGTCGTAGCGCTCGGGGTTGAAGAAGAGGTTGACGAAGAGGTTCGTCGCCGTCTCGGGCGTGGGCGGATCGCCCGGGCGCAGCCGCCGGTAGATCTCCATGATCGCCTCCTCGGGCGTCGGAGATCTTGTCCTGCATCAGCGTGTCGCGCAGCGACGGGCAGACGTTCAGGTTGTCGATGAAGAGGACCTTGAACTCGATGATGTTCCGCTTGCGGAGCTCCTCGAGCTTCTCCTCGGTGACCTCCTCGTTCACCTCGAGGAGGACCTCGCCGGTCGTCTCGTCGACGACGTCCTCGGCGGAGACCTTGGTGTAGACCTCCTCCGGCTCGACCGGCAGCGTCTTCGATCTTCGCCGCGACGAGCTTCTTGATCGCGCTCTCCGTGAACTTCCGGTTCTTCTTGACGATGATCTCGTTCGTCTTCGGTGTCGCGGATGTCGCGCGTCGCGCGCTGGCCCTTGCAGGAGCTCGGGGATCGAGGTCCTTCTCGTACTTGCCCTTGCCCTCGATGCGGATCGTCTCGGTGTCGTAGTAGTACTTGAGGATCTCCTCGGCCGTGCCGTGGAACTCGACCGGGTTCTTCTTCGCCGTGTCGGGCACGCCGCCGAGCGCGCGGAGCAGGACGGTCGCCGGCAGCTTGCGGCGGCGGTCGATGCGCACGTAGAGGATGTCCTTGTGGTCGAACTCGAAGTCGATCCACGAGCCGCGGTACGGGATGATCCGGGCGTTGTAGAGGAGCTTGCCCGACGAGTGGCTCTTGCCCTTGTCGTGGTCGAAGAAGGCGCCCGGGCTGCGGTGGAGCTGGGAGACGACGACGCGCTCGGTCCCGTTGATGATGAAGGTCCCGTTCTCGGTCATCAGCGGGATCTCGCCGAAGTAGACCTCCTGCTCCTTCACGTCGCGGATGGACTGGGCGCCGGTCTCCTCGTCCTTGTCCCAGACGACGAGGCGGACGACGACCTTGATCGGGCGCGGAGAACGTCATGCCGCGCTGGTGGCACTCGTCGACGTCGTACTTCGGCTTCTCGAGGTGGTAGCTGACGAACTCGAGCGAGGACGGTCTCGTTGAAGTCCTTGATCGGGAAGACGGACTTGAAGACCCCCTGCAGGCCGGTGTCGTCCCGCTTGTCGGGCGGGACGTCCGCCTGGAGGAACTTGTCGTAGGAGCGCTTCTGGATGGCGATCAGGTTGGGGATCTCGGCGATCTTGTTGATCTTCCCGAAGTTCCTGCCGAACGCGGAAATTGTTCTGGATCGTCGTCGCCATCGAATGCGGTCCTTCCCCGTGGAGCCCTGCACAAACGGCACGAGCCGGCCTCTCGGCCGGCTACTTCGCTCGTCCGGCCGCTCGGCCGGTGATGCGCGGGTCAGTGAGTGGGATGCGGGTTTGTAACGGCTCTACCCTCGCCCGTCAAACTTCCCAACTGGCGCACGGTGGGGCGGTCTGCAACCCCGCCCCGCCGTGCACACGAACCGCTACTTGACCTCGACCTTGGCGCCGGCGCCCTCGAGCTTCTTCCTGAGCTCCTCGGCCTCGGCCTTCGGGATGCCCGCCTTGACCTCCTTGGGGGCGCCCTCGACGAGATCCTTGGCCTCCTTGAGGCCGAGGCCCGTGATCGCGCGGACCTCCTTGATCACGTTGATCTTGTTCGCGCCGGCCTCCGCGAGGACGACGGTGAACTCCGTCTTCTCCTCGGCGGCCGGAGCGGCGGCCGCGCCACCACCGGCGGCCATCATCACCGGCGCGGCGGCGGCGGAGACGCCCCACTTCGACTCGAGCTGCTTCACGAGCTCGGAGGCCTCCATGACGGTGAGGCCCGAGAGCTGATCGACGATTGCGTTGAGATCGGCCATGACTGCGTCTTCCTTCCTTCTTCCAGGGCGCCTCCCGGCGCCCGTGAGCGTTGGTGCCCGCGCGGTCCCCCGCGCGAGCGGTTCACGTACCGTTTACCCCTGCTTCTCGAGCTGGTCGCGCCGCGCGGCGAGCACCTGGGCCAGCTGCTGGCCGGGGGTGCCGAGGACGCGGGCGAGCTTCGTCGCGGGCTGCGCGATCATCGCTGCGATCTGGGCTCGCAGCTCCTGGAGGCCGGGCATCTTCGCGAGCGCCTGCACGCCCTTCGCGTCGATGACCTTCCCCTGGATGACCGCCGTGCGGATCGCGAAGTTCTCGCGGTCCTTCATGAAGTCCACGAGGAGCTTCGCCGGCACGACGACGTCGTCGTAGCTCATCACGATCGCCGTCGGCCCCACGAACTTCTCTGCCAGCGGCTCCAGCGACGTGCCCTTGGCGGCGCGCGCTGCGAGGGTGTTCTTCACGACGCGGTACTCCACCTTCGCGTCGCGGAGCTTCTTGCGGAGCTCCGTGACGACCGCGACCGTGAGGCCCTTCGGCTCCGCGACGATGGCCGCCTTCGCCTTCGCCATCTTCTCGTGGAGCTCTCCGATGACCTGCTCTTTTTCCGTCCGGTTCAAGTCGAACTCACCACCTTTCGGTCCGCCGGCGATCCCTCGCCGGTCGGCGTCGTTCGGGCTTCGGACCGGACGTCCCGGTACGGAACCCCCTGGCCAAGCAGGGGACGCTGCGGTGAAACGCAGTTCCCGTCTCGGCGGGTCGGATCGACCTCGATCCGCTTGGCCGCCCCTCCCCTACGACTCCTCGCACTCGGGGACGGGCGGGCCCGCTGTCTTGGACCAGAACCCCGGCGGCGCGATTGCCGCCGGGAAGCTTCGAATCTCTGTCTCTCCTAGGCGTGAGCCGCCGTGAGCTCCGCCATGTCGACCTTGATGCCGGGCCCCATGGTCGTGCTGACGGTCACGTTCTTCACGTAGACGCCCTTCGCGGTCTGCGGCTTCGCCTTGTAGATGATCTCCATGATGGCGGTGAAGTTGGCCTTCAGCTTGTCGGGGTCGAACGAGGCCTTGCCGAACGGCACGTGGACGATGCCGGCCTTCTCGACGCGGAACTCGACCTTGCCGGCCTTCTGCTCCTTCACCGCGCGGGCGATGTCCATCGAGACGGTGCCGACCTTCGGGTTCGGCATGAGGCCGCGGGGCCCGAGCACCTTCCCGAGCCGGCCGACGACGCCCATCATGTCCGGCGTCGCGAGCACCTTGTCGAAGTCCATGAAGCCGCCCTGGATCTTCTCCGCCAGGTCCTCGGCGCCGACGATGTCCGCGCCGGCGCCCTCGGCCTCCTTCGCCTTGTCGCCCTTGGCGAACACCGCGATCTTGACCGCCTTGCCCATCCCGTGGGGCAGGACCACCGCGCCGCGGACCACCTGATCCGCGTGCTTGGGATCGACGCCGAGGTTGATCGCGGCGTCGACGGTCTCGTCGAACTTCTTCGTCGCGGTCTCCTTCACGAGCTTCATCGCGTCGTCGATCTTGTACCGCTTCTGCCGATCGACCTTCGCGAGGGCCGCCTTGAACTTCTTTCCCTGTGCCATGTGCGTGTCCTCCTCGCTCAGCCGACGATCTCGATGCCCATGGACCGGGCGGTCCCCTCGACGGTCCGCATCGCGGCCTCGACGGATCCCGCCGTCATGTCCTGCATCTTCATCTTCGCGATCTGCTCCACCTGCTTGCGTGTCACCTTCCCGACCTGCTCCTTGCCGGGCTTGTGCGCGCCGGAGCCCTTCTTCTTCTCCGTGTGGAGGCCGGCCGCCTTCTTGAGGAGGATGGCCGCGGGCGGCGTCTTGAGCTGGAAGGTGAAGGACCGGTCCGCGTAGACGGTGATGATGACCGGGATGATGAGGGCTTCCTTCGCCTGCGCCTGCGTCGCGGCGTTGAACTGCTTGCAGAACTCCATGATGTTGACGCCGTGCTGGCCGAGCGCCGGGCCCACGGGCGGAGCCGGGTTCGCCTTCCCGGCGGGGAGCTGCAGCTTGATCTGGCCTGTGACCTTCTTCATCGCCTCTTTCCTTCCGGGCCCCTGTTCCGGCCCTGCGTGGTGCTAGCGAGCTCCTTGCTCTTCCACGCGCTGTTCACTGCTGTCACTTCGGTGATCCGTGCGCGCGGGAGCTGCGCCGGCTGAAGCCGGCGCAGCTGGGCCGGCGCAGCTAGGTCTTCTCCACCTGCATGAAATCCAGCTCCACGGGCGTCGCGCGCCCGAAGATCGACACGAGGACCCGGACCTTGCCCTTGTCCGGCTTGACCTCCTCGACCGTGCCGTTGAAGTTCGAGAACGGGCCGTCCGTCACGCGGACCGAGTCGCCCTCCTCGAACTGCACCTTGGGCTTGGGCTTGAGCGAGCCCTCGGAGATCTGCGTGGTGAGCCGCTGCACCTCCACGTCGGTGACGGCGGGGACCTCGTTCGGCGTCTTCGCGTTCCCGACGAACCCGGTGACCTTGGCCGTCCCCTTCACGAGGTGCCAGGTCTCGAGCGTCATCTCCATGTTCACGAGGATGTAGCCGGGGAAGAACTTCCGCTTCGAGGTCTTCTTCTCCCCCTTCACCATCTCCTGCACGACCTCCATCGGGATGAGGATCTCGCCGAAGCGGTCCTCGAGGACGTGCTGCTTGATGCGCTCCTCGAGCGACTTCTTCACCTTGTTCTCGAAGCCCGAGTAGGTGTGGACGACGTACCACTTCTTCGCCATCGCGTTCTCCAAGTCGTGCCGCCGTCCGTCCCGCGGCGACGGAGCCTCGCCGGCGGCCGCGGCCGCCCGGGCTCCGGCGCCGCCTAGTAGATCTGCGAGCTGAGCCAGCTCCACACCATGTCGAAGAAGCCGAGGATCACCGCGGCGATGGCCGAGGCGACGATCACCGCGACCGTCGCGGCGCGCGTCTCGCGCAGGGTCGGCCAGGTCACCCGCCGCAGCTCGAGCGCCACCTCGAGCGAGACGGTCTGCGTCCTCGGGATCCGCCACACGACGATCGCGACGACGGCCGCGAGCACGAAGCCGATGATGGTCGACAGGGACCAGCCGCCGAACACCTCGAAGTCGTTCACGCGGACGTACGCGAACAGGATCGACGTCACCTTCTCGAGGAAGAAGCCGGCGGCGATCGCCGCGAGCACGTACGAGATCGCGACGATCCGCCTGGGCTGCTCCACGCCGCCGACGTTTTCCATGACGCTTCCTTCGGCCTTCTTTCGGGCGGAAGGGCGAGGCCGCCCGAGCGGCCTCGCCCTTCCCTGTTGGTTCGCGCTACGAAGGCGGGACCGCCGCTCGTCGTACCGCCCTGCTTCGTTTGTGGCAGGCCAGGAGGGATTCGAACCCCCAACCCGCGGTTTTGGAGACCGCTGCTCTAGCCGTTCGAGCTACTGGCCTATGTCGCCGGACGCCGGGGCTACTTCGCCTCCTTGTGCTCCACGTGCTTGCGGCAGCGCGGGCAGTACTTGGAGAGCGACAGCTTGTCCTGCGTCTTCTTCTTGTTCTTGGTCGTCGTGTAGTTCCGCTCTTTGCAGGTCTTGCACTCGAGCGTGATGATGCTGCGATTCCCGGCCATCGGTTCCCTTCCTTACTGGATGACCTCGGCCACGACGCCCGCGCCGACCGTACGGCCGCCCTCGCGGATCGCGAAGCGGAGCTCCTTCTCCATGGCGATGGGCGTGATGAGCTCCACCTCCATCGTGATGTTGTCGCCCGGCATGATCATCTCGACCCCGGCGGGCAGCTGCACCGACCCCGTCACGTCCGTCGTGCGGAAGTAGAACTGGGGCCGGTACCCGTTGAAGAACGGCGTGTGGCGGCCGCCCTCCTCCTTCGTCAGGACGTACACCTCGGCCTTGAACTTCGTGTGCGGCGTGATCGAGCCCGGCTTCGCGAGCACCTGGCCGCGCTCCACCTCCTCGCGCTTCAGGCCGCGGAGCAGGCACCCGACGTTGTCGCCCGCCTGCCCCTCGTCGAGCAGCTTGCGGAACATCTCCACGCCGGTCACCACCGTCTTCGTGGTCGGCTTCAGGCCGACGATCTCGACCTCCTCGCCGACCTTGATGATCCCGCGCTCGATGCGCCCCGTCGCCACCGTCCCGCGGCCCGAGATCGAGAACACGTCCTCGACCGGCATCAGGAACGGCTTGTCCGTCTGCCGCTTCGGCGTCGGGATGTAGCTGTCCACCGCGTCGAGCAGCCGCTGGATCGACGGCTCCCCGAGGTCGCCCTTGTCGCCCTCGAGCGCCTTCAGCGCCGACCCCTTGATGATCGGGATCTCGTTGCCCGGGAACTCGTACTCGCTGAGCAGCTCGCGCACCTCCAGCTCCACGAGGTCGAGCAGCTCCTTGTCGTCCACCATGTCCACCTTGTTCAGGTAGACCACGATGTACGGCACGCCGACCTGCCGGGCGAGGAGGATGTGCTCGCGCGTCTGCGGCATCGGACCGTCCGCCGCCGACACCACCAGGATCGCGCCGTCCATCTGCGCAGCGCCGGTGATCATGTTCTTCACGTAGTCCGCGTGGCCCGGGCAGTCGACGTGCGCGTAGTGCCGCGCCACCGTCGAGTACTCGACGTGCGCCGTCGCGATCGTGATGCCGCGCTCGCGCTCCTCGGGAGCCTTGTCGATCTGGTCGTAGGCCATGAACTGCGCGAGGCCCTTCTGCGCGCAGTACTTCGTGATGGCCGCCGTCAGCGTGGTCTTGCCGTGGTCGACGTGCCCGATCGTCCCCACGTTCACGTGCGGCTTGTTGCGCTCGAACTTCTCCTTGGCCATGGATACGCTCCTGCTGTTGGCGCGAGCCCCGTCGAACTTCGCGCTGAAAGATCTGGAGCCCTCGTCCAGGATTGAACTGGAGACCTCGTCCTTACCAAGGACGCGCTCTACCGACTGAGCTACGAGGGCCTGATTTCCTTTCGACCTCGGTGGAGCGGGAAACGGGATTCGAACCCGCGACATTCAGCTTGGAAGGCTGACGCTCTACCAGCTGAGCTATTCCCGCAGCTTTCTCCGGTGGAACTCCTCGACACGCTGCTTCACATAGAGTGGAGGGGGGTGGATTCGAACCACCGTAGGTCGTGGACCGACAGATTTACAGTCTGTTCCCTTTGGCCGCTCGGGAACCCCTCCGTATCTCCTCGTCGACGTTGCGTGAATCCCACTGGAGCTGGCGGTGGGACTCGAACCCGCGACCTGCTGCTTACAAGGCAGCTGCTCTACCAGCTGAGCTACGCCAGCGTGAACTCTCCGAAAATCGGTTCGCCCGTGACGACGCGCACCCCGGCACGGACCACGGGCCCGGTCCTTTGTGGAGCCGCGTCTTTTATGGGATGCGCCGGATCTTGTCAAGGACGGCAAAGCGCCGTCCGGACCGGGGCCTAGGGCCGCCTCTGGCGGGCCGCCTCGTACAGGGCGACGGCCGCCGACGCGGACACGGAGAGCGAGTCGATCTCCCCCGACATGGGGATGCTCGCGGACAGGTCGCAGGTCTTCCGGACGAGCGGTCGCAACCCCTCCCCCTCGCTGCCCAGCACGAGGGCGGTCGGCCCGCGGAGGTCCACCTGGGCGAGGGGCTGGTCGCCGTCCGCAGCGAGGGCGACCGACCAGACCCCCGCCTCCTTGAGCGCCTCGAGCGTCTTCGCGACGTTCGTCACCCGCGCGACGGGGCAGCGCTCGACCGCGCCGGCCGACGCCTTGGCGGCGGCGGGGGTCACGCCGACGGCGCGGTCCTTCGGGATCACGACGCCGTGAGCGCCGAGCGCGTGGGCCGAGCGGATGATCGCGCCGAGGTTGTGCGGGTCCTCGACGCCGTCGAGCACGACGAGGAGCGGCGGCCGGCCGCTCGCGGCGGCCGCGGCGAGGAGGTCGTCGAGCTCGGCGTACCGGAAGTCCGCGACGACGGCGACGACGCCCTGGTGCCGGTCGGTGCCGGCGAGCCGCTCGAGCTTCTGCCGCGGCGCCTCGCGGACCTTCGCGCCGGCGGCGCGGGCGAGCCGCTCGAGGTCGGCGAACGCCGCCCCCCGGGTGGCGCCTTCCGCGAGCCACAGCTCCGAGACGCCCTCGCCGCCCGCGCGCAGCCGCTCGCGGACGGGGTTCACGCCGTAGACGACGCGCAGGACCGTTCCTTTCTACGGGGCGTGCCGCCCCACCCCTGCTCGCCGGGTCCCTTGGCGCCTCGCGGCGGCGTCCGCCGCCGCGCGAGGCGCATCCCGGCGCGCTCGCTTCGCTCGCGGGGTCGGGATCATCTCGTCACCGGACGTCGACCGGGACGGTCACGTCCTTCACCTGCTTCACGCACCACTGGTCGGAGCAGATGAAAAAGTCGAGCTTCGCGCGCGCCTCCTGCTTGCCGGCGCCCTGCGCGACGAACGGGACCTCGAACCGGCGCCCGTCGGCGTTCGGGTCCACCGGGTCCGCCTTGCCGAGGGTCGTCTTCGCGAGCTTCAGCCCGGGGGTCGACTCGAGGGTGATCTTGAGCGGCGCCTGCGGGTGCACGTGCACCTTCGCGAGCGGGACGATCGAGAGGACGAGCGTCCCCTTGCCGCCGTTCGAGAGCTGCTGCGTCGAGCCGGCCGTGTCGATCCGGTAGCTCTTCGCGGCCTCGGCGCCCGGGTCGCCGGCGCGCGCGAGCGGCGCGGCGAGCAGGGCCGAGAGGGCGACGGCGACGGACGTGCGAGTCATCTGAAGGCCTCCTGCGCCCGGCTGTATAGCAGGGACGCACGGGGGCGAGCCAACATTCACGGGCTCCCGGCCTCGGCGGGCGCGGGGCGCCGGCGCGGGACCGGGCGTGCCCGGGCGAGCGCGAGGGCGCGGTCGACGATCCGGCCCGCGGCGTCGACGCCGCACGCCGCCTCCGGCTCGCGGATCGACGGCGACCCGTTCACCTCGAACACCCGCGGCCCGCCCTTCACGTCGAGCATGTCGACCGCGCAGACCTCGAGGCGCATGACGCGCGCGGCGGCGACCGCGAGGCGGGCGTAGGACCCGGGCAGCTCCGCCCGCTCGAACTTCGCGCCGCGACGGAGGTTTCTCGAGAAGCGGCCGACCGGCGGGCTCCGGCGCATCGCGGCGGCCACCTCGCCGCCCACGACGAGCACGCGGAGGTCGCGCCCCTTCGCGCCCCGCAGGTACTGCTGCACCACGATGTCGTGCCCGAGCCCGAGGATCGCCTCGAGCGCCGCCTCGAGCGACTGCATGCTCTCGCAGATCATCGCGCCGCTCCGCTCGTTGCCGGAGAGGAGCTTCACGAGCACGGGGACGCCGCCGACGAGCTTCACCATCTGCTTGATCCCCGTGGCGTCGGAGGCCATCACGGTGCGCGGCACCGGGACGCCCGCTGCGGCGAGGAGCTGCAGGCTCCGCATCTTGTTCCGGCTCGCCCCGATCCCGTACGCGCCGTTCAGCACCGGGACCCCCATGAGCTCGAGCTGGCTCACGACCGAGAGCCCGTACTGGTGCACGGACAGCCCGATCCGGGGGATCACGACGTCGGTGGGCGGAAACCTCTTCCGGCGCCAGTACAGGGCGGGGCCGTCGCCGAGCCCCATCTCGACGTCGAGCGGGTCCACGACGCGCGGGGAGGCCCCGCGCTCGCGCGCCGCCTCGACGAGGCGCCGCGTCGTGTAGATGGAGCTGGAGCGCGACAGGATCGTGAGGCGCATCGGCGAGCGGATCGTAAGGCCGCCGCGGCGCGAAAGCGAGGACGGGAGCCCGTCGAGAACCTCGCCCGACCGGAAGGACCGGGCGGCCCAGGAAGCGGGCCGCAAGGAGCGGGCGGGCGCATCTCGCTTCGCGAAGAGCGCCTCGCCCGGGGATCGGAGCGGCCTAGACCTGCTTGTACTCGGCGTCCACCACGTTGTCCTTCGGCTTGTCCTCGCCGCCCGGACCGCCGCCGGGCGGCGTCGCGCCGGCCCCGCCGTCGGGGCCGCCGGGCGCGGCGGTCTTGTAGAGCTCCTCCGCGGCGCGGTGGCTCGCCTTCTCGAGCCGCTCCATCGCGGTCTTCACCTCGGCGGCGCTCCCCTTCTCGCGGACCTTGTGGACCTCCTGCACCGCGTCCTCGATCTCCTTCGCGATCGCCGCCGGGAGCTTCTCCTTGTTCTCCTTGAGCAGCTTCTCCATCTGGTAGGCGAGGTTCTCGGCGCGGTTCCTCTGCTCGACCTCCTCGCGCCGCTGCTTGTCCTCCGCCTCGTGCGTGCGCGCGTCCCCGACCATCTTCTCCACCTCGTCCTTCGCGAGGCCGGACGAGTGCGTGATCGTGATCTTGGTCTCCTTGCCCGTGCCCTTGTCCTTGGCGGACACGTTGAGGATGCCGTTCGCGTCGATGTCGAACGTCACCTCGATCTGCGGCAGGCCGCGCGGCGCGGGCGGGAGGCCCTCCAGGTGGAACCGGCCGAGGGTGCGGTTGTCCCGCGCCATCTCGCGCTCGCCCTGGAGCACGTGGATCTCGACGGACGTCTGGCTGTCCGACGCGGTGGAGAAGACCTCCGCCTTCTTGGTCGGGATCGTCGTGTTCCGCTCGACGAGCCGGGTCATGACGCCGCCGAGCGTCTCGACGCCGAGCGACAGCGGCGTGACGTCGAGGAGGAGGATGTCCTTCACCTCGCCGGAGAGGACGCCGGCCTGCACGGCCGCGCCGACCGCGACCACCTCGTCGGGGTTCACGGTGCGGTTCGGCTCCTTCGCCGAAGAACTTCTTCACGGTCTCGAAGATCTTCGGCATGCGCGTCTGGCCGCCGACGAGGACCACCTCGTCGATCTGCGACGGCTGCAGCTTCGCGTCGGCGAGGCACTTGCGGGTCGGCTCGATCGAGCGCTCGACGAGGTCCTCGACCATCGCCTCGAGCTTCGCCCGGGTGAGCTTGATCGACAGGTGCTTCGGGCCGGTCTGGTCGGCGGTGAGGAACGGCAGGTTGATCTCGGTCTCCATCATGGAGGAGAGCTCGATCTTCGCCTTCTCCGCCGCCTCCTTGAGGCGCTGCAGCACCATCTTGTCCTTCGACACGTCGATGCCGGTGTCCTTCTTGAACTCGGCGATCAGCCAGTCGATGACCTTCTGGTCGATGTTGTCGCCGCCGAGGTGCGTGTCGCCGTTCGTGGCGAGCACCTCGACCACGTTCTCGCCCACCTCGAGGATCGAGATGTCGAACGTGCCGCCGCCGAAGTCGTAGACGGCGATCTTCTCGTTCTTCTTCTTGTCGATGCCGTACGCCAGCGCCGCCGCGGTCGGCTCGTTCACGATGCGGCGGACGTTCAGCCCGGCGATCTCGCCGGCGTCCTTCGTCGCCTGGCGCTGCGCGTCGTTGAAGTAGGCGGGCACGGTGATGACCGCGTCGGTCACCTTCTCGCCGAGGTAGTTCTCCGCCGCGCGCTTCAGCTTGAGCAGCACCTGCGCGCTGATCTCGGGCGGCGAGTACTGCTTGCCGTCGATCTCGATGCGCGCGTCGCCGTTCGGCCCCTCCACGACGTGGTAGGGGACGCGCTTCATCTCGTCCTGGACCTCGGAGAAGCGCCGCCCCATGAACCGCTTGATGGAGTAGACGGTCTTCTCCGGGTTGGTGATGGCCTGCCGCTTCGCCACCTGCCCGACGAGGCGCTCCCCCTCCTTCGTGTAGGCGACGACGCTCGGGGTGATGCGGGAGCCTTCCTCGTTCGTGATGACGACGGCCTCCCTGCCCTCCATCACCGCGACGACGGAGTTCGTCGTGCCGAGGTCGATGCCGATGATCTTGGCCATGGTCTTCAAATCCTCCTGACGGGGGGCAACGTAAGGCGGCGTCCGCACCTGTCAAACGGTGGGCCACGATTCGGGCGGCCCCTCGGGCCCGCCGGCCCGAGGGGAGCTCGACGGGCCGGGCGCCCGCTCCCCGCCCCGCCGAGGTGCGTAGCGGCCTTCGCGCCGCCACCGTGGCGACGCGTCCGAACGCCTCACCACGCAGAGGGACCTACACAGGCAACTGCTCGAAATCCCAGAGGATGGCTGAGTGACGCGGCGTGGCACCCGCATTGCTCGAGTACCGGGGCAGCCGCGTCACAGCCTACTGGGGACTCGATGCTCCGAATGGTGGTCAACTCCGCGCAGGCCGGTCGACGCGAGCGCCCTTCGCCCGCCGGGGCGCCGCCCGTCGCGGTGCTCCTCAACGCGAACGCGAAGTCGGTGAACGCGAGCGTCCGTGACGCCCTCCACGCGGTCGTCTCCGGCGAGCACGTCTTCTTCTCGACGACGCCCGACGAGGCGAGCCGGATCGCGGAGCACGTCGTCGAGCGGCGCTACGCCACGGTGTTCACCGGCGGCGGCGACGGGACCTTCGTCGCGTGGGTGAACCGGATCCTCGAGGCGGCGGAGCGCCGCGCGGCGCGCCCGCCGCGGTTCGGCGTCCTCGCCCTCGGGACCGGGAACGCAGTCGCCGAGATGGTCGGCGCCCGCCCGCGCCGCCACGCGCACGACCTCGCGCGGTACCTGCGCGGCGAGGTGGACCGCGTCCGGCGGCTCGACCTCCTCACGTGCGAGGGCCGCCGCACCCCGTTCGCGGGCGTCGGCGTCGATGCCGCCGTGCTGAACGACTACAACTGGCTGCGCACCCGGCTCGCCGGCACGCCGCTCGCGCGGCTCGGCCTCGGGGTCGCGGGGTACGGCCTCGCCGTGGCGCTCCGCTCCGCGCCCCGCGCGCTCCTCGAGCGGCGCGCGACCTACTGCGAGATCGTGAACGTCGGCCAGCCCGCGTGGCGGCTCGACGCCGCCGGCGAGCGGATTGGCCGTCCCATCGGCCACGGCGAGCTCCTCCACGCCGGCCCGTGCATGCTCGCGGCCGCGAGCACGGTCCCCTACTACGGCCTCGGGCTCCGCGTGTTCCCCTTCGCCGACCGCGCCGAGGGCATGATGCAGCTCCGCGTCGCGACGAAGATCGACCTGGCGACGCTCGTCATGAACCTCCCGCGCATCTGGTCGGGCGGATTCGCGCACGAGGGGCTCC
The DNA here is from genome assembly GCA_963821195.1 of uncultured delta proteobacterium. GTDB lineage: Bacteria > Myxococcota > Myxococcia > Myxococcales > Anaeromyxobacteraceae > Anaeromyxobacter. Next base: position 50,980 of record CAWGDE010000021.1, on the reverse strand, counting down.
TCGACTTCCACGCCCAGCGCGTCGCGCTCCGGTTCGAGCGCCCGATGCCGCTGCAGATTGGCGGCGACGCCGAGGGCTGGCGCGAGGAGGTCGGGTTCGGGATGGCCGCGAACCCGGTCGAGATCGTCGACTTCGCCGAGCGCGCGGCCGCCTAGGCGGGGGACACTCGGGCTTCGCCCTCGCGCCCCCCCGAGCCCCCGCTCGCTCCGGGGCAGCCTCATCCGGCTGCCCCTGCGCTCGCACCGCGCGTCAGAGGTAGTAGACGACGCGCGCGTCCGCGTGCAGCACCTCGTAGACGGCGCGCCGCTGCGCCTCCGACACGAGCGTCACGACCACCGAGACGGAGTGGTACTTCCCGGCCGCGCTCGCGCGCACGGTGACCCGCTCCGGCGGTGCCGAGCCCACCACCCGCGCGACGAGGAGGCGGGCGTGCTCGGGGAAGTCGTCCGCCGCGAGCCCCATCACCTTGAAGGTGTAGTCGAGGGGGTAGTCCAGCGTCGGCGACGCGGGGGGCCCCTTGCCGTCCGTTCCTGCCACGCTCCCCAGCCTAAGGCGCACCGGCCGCGGGGGCCAGCGGAGCTACAGAAGATTGGCAGCCAGCTCGGCCAGCGGGCTCCGCTCGCCCTTGCTCATCGTGACGTGCCCGGCGAGCCGCTCCTGCTGGAACCTGTTCACGACGTGGATGAGCCCGTTGTTGGTCTGGTCCACGTACGGGTTGTCGATCTGGTACGGGTCGCCGGTGAGCACGATCTTCGTCCCGTCGCCGACGCGCGTGATGATCGTCTTCACCTCGTGGGGCGTGAGGTTCTGCGCCTCGTCCACGATGATGAACTGGTTCGGGATGGAGCGGCCTCGGATGTACGTGAGCGGCTCGATCTCGAGGATTCCGAGGTCGAGCAGCTCGTGGTACCCGCGCCCGGCCTTCTTCTCCGAGCGCGACAGGTTCATGAGGTACTCGACGTTGTCGAAGATCGGCTGCATCCAGGGGTTGAGCTTCTCCTCGACCGAGCCCGGCAGGTAGCCGATGTCCCGCCCGAGCGGGAAGATCGGCCGCGACACGAGGAGCTTCTGGTAGACGCCGTCCTCCATCGTCTTCTGGAGCCCCGCCGCGATGGCGAGGAGCGTCTTGCCGGTCCCGGCCTTCCCGACGATGGTGACGAGCCGCACCTCGTCGTTGAGGAGCAGGTCGAGCGCGAACGACTGCTCCTTGTTCCGGGGCCGGATGCCCCAGACGCCCTCCTTCGGCGTCTGGATGAGCTTCACGAACGCCTGCTTCGCCGCGCTGTACTTGCCCACGGCCGAGTGCTGCGGGTTCGTGCGGTCGCGCAGGACCACGAAGGCGTTCGGCGGCGGCGGGTCGCCGGCCGGCGCCCAGGGCAGGGAGCCGTTCGCGTAGAAGTCGTTCACCTCCTCGGGCCCGACCTCCGCGTCGGAGACGCCGCTCCACAGCTCGTCGAGGGCGGCGAGCCCCTCGACGTCGTAGTCCACCGAGTGGAGCCCGAGCGCGTCCGCCCGGATGCGGAGGTTCGTGTCCTTCGTGACGAAGACGGTCGGCGTCGTCTTCTCGCGCTCGAGCAGGTCGAGCGCGACGCCGAGGATCTTGTCGTCGGTCGTCCGCCCCTCGCCGGCGCCGTGCGGGAGCTTCCGCGCGTCGAGCAGCACGCGGATGCGCCCCTTGTCCGGCGCGATGGGCACGCCCTCCGCGAGCTTCCCCTGCATCCGGAACTCGTCGAGGATCCGCGCGACCTGGCGAGCGTTGCGGCCCAGCGTCGAGAGATCGCGCTTGAAGTTGTCGATCTCCTCGATGACGTAGATCGGGACGACGACGTCGTTGTCCTCGAACCCGAAGATGCTGCGCGGATCGTGGAGGAGGACGTTCGTGTCCAGGACGAAGTTCTTTTTCAAGTCGGAGCGGCTCCGGGGAGGGGCCCGCCCGTGCGGCGGGACGGGTCGAGTCTAGCAGGGGCAGGGCCGCCCCGCGCAGCGCGAACCGGGGGTCCGGCCCGGCCGCTCACCCGGCAGCCCTCGCGGGAGTCTTCTGGGCGCCGGCGGCGACGGTCCGGTTCCGCCCGCTCCGCTTGGCGTGGTAGAGGCACGCGTCGGCGCGCTCGACGAGCGCGCCCTTCTTCGCGCCATCCTCGGGGAACGTGGCGACCCCGAGCGACATCGTCACTCGAAGTTGCCCCTGGTCGGTCTCCAGGGCGAGCTTGACGATCCGCTCGCGGATCCGCTCGGCGATGACGACCGCGCCGGCGGAGTCGGTCTCCGGCATCACGACCGCGAACTCCTCCCCGCCGTAGCGGGCGACCAGGTCGGTCGCGCGCGCCTCCTTCGCGAGGGTGCGGGCGACGGCCTTGAGGACGAGGTCGCCCGCCGGGTGACCGTAGGTGTCGTTCACCGACTTGAAGTGGTCGATGTCGCAGAGGATGAGCGACAGCTTCTTGCCGTAGCGCTCGGCGTGGGCGACGTGCTCGTCGAGCCGGCCCTGGAACGTGCGGTGGTTGAGGAGGCCGGTGAGGCCGTCGGTCGTCGCGAGCCGCTCGGTCTGCTCGAAGAGCCGGGCCCGGTAGATGGACTCGGCGGCCTGCATCGCCACGACCTCGAGCTGCCGGACCGCCTCCGGCCCGTACGCGCCGGCGCGCCGCGCGCCGAGGACGACCGCGCCGAGCACCTTCTGCGCGGTCCGGAGCGGGATCACCTTGAGCGACGCGAGCCCCCTGAGGCGGGTCGCCGAGTCGAACACCGGGACCTTCGCGAAGTCGATCTCCTTCGCGGGCAGGCACGAGCCGAGCCGCACCGCGGAGGCGACGAGGCCGGTGTCGTCCTTGAACTCGAGCCCCTCCAGGGCGGCGCTCGGCCTCCCCTCCTCCGCCCCAAGGACCCGCGCGATCCGGTGGACGGTCTTCCCTTCCCGGTCCTCGACGAGCGTCACCGCCGCGAAGTCGACGGCGACCATGCCGCGCGCCACCTCGAGCGTGGCGTCGAACACCTCGAGCGGCTTCGTCGTCCGGTTGAGCCGCTCGATGGCCTCGTAGAAGCGCTCCTTCTCGTCCCGCGTGCGCTTCATGTCCATCATGAGCCGCTCCGCCTCGACGGCGCGGAGAATCTCGCCCGAGAGGGTCCGCAGCAGCCGCTCGTCCTCGTCCGTGAAGGGCGCGGGCTCGAGCCGGTCCGCCACGACGACGCCGCGCACGTGATCCCCGCGCCGGTCGACGAGCGGGACCGCGAGGAGCGACCGCGGGCGCGTCCCGTCCGAGTAGTAGCTCACCGACCGGACCTCGCCGTGGAGGCGGACGGGGGATCGGCGGCGCACGGCGCCGCCGAGGGCGCCCTCGCCGGCCGGGATTGGCTCGCGCGAGACGGCGTCGGACGACGACCGGCACTCGCGGAGCCGCAGCTCGCGGTCGTCCGGCGAGAGGAGGAACACGGCGCAGGTGTGGCTCCGGAGCGCGACCTCGGCGACCTCGAGCGCGCCGCGCACGGCGGCCTCGATCTCGACGACCGCCGCCTCCGTCCAGCGCTGCTCTCGCCCGGCCGGGTCCCCCTCGGCGGCGGAGGGCCCGAGGAGCCGCAGCTCCTGCGCGCGCTCGGCGATCTCCCTCAAGCGCCGCTCCACCGCGGCCGCCTCGGAGCGCCGCCCCCACGCGACCTGGGCGGAGAGCACCGCGTGGTAGAGCACGGCGAACAGGACGACGAACCCGGCGTGCACGACCGCGCCGGGCGCGTCCCACGGACGGGCGCCGCGCGCGACCCAGAGGAGCGCCTCGAGCGCGACGGCGAGCAGGACGAGCGCGAACCCCACGCCGCGCGCGAGGAACGCGACGAGGAACGCCATCACGAGGTAGACGACCGCCTGGAAGGGCGACTCGGCGTCGCCGGCGCCCGCCGACTGCGCGACGGAGTACGCCGCGACGATCATGAGCGCGCCGAGCTCGAGCTGTTCGCGCCGGCCCGCCCCCTGCCCCGCGGCCGCCCCGGCCACGCGGCGCCACACGACGCCGCCGAGCGCGACCGCGAGCGCCGCCATCGCGGCCGCCTGCGGCCAGCCCGGCGCCGGCGCCTCGAAGGCGCGGAGCCCGAGGAGCGCGGCGACGAGCACCATGACCGCCGCCGGGGCGCTTCGAAGGAGGAAGCGCCGCGCGCGGCGACGCGCCGGGGCGCCCGCGACGCCCGCTTCACCGAGCACCGCGGCGTAGAGCCGGACGAGCAGCGGGCGCGACCGGCTCCCGCCGAGGCGATCCCGCGCGCTCGGCGGCGATCCCGGCGGCGCGCGGCCGCGGAGCGGCGTCGCGGAGACCGTCACGGCGCGGCGCCCTCCCCCGGGCCGACCCGGTAGACGCGCTCCCCGGGCCGCACGAATCGGAGCTCCTCACGGGCGGCGCGCTCGAGCGCGGCCGGATCCGAGCGGAGCGCGTGCGCCTCGCGGGCGAGCGACGCGTTCTCGCCGGTGAGGCGTGCGTTCTCGGCGCGCATCCGGCGGACCTCGCCCGAGAGCTCGACGTGGCGCCGGAGGCCGGACGGGTCGAGGGCGGCGGCCACCGCCGCGGCCGCGACGGCTCCGACGACCCCCCACCTCGCCCAGCGCCCGCGCGTCCCGGACATCCCGTCCCCGACCGTAGCAGCGGGGCCGCGGCCGTCCAGAAATCGGCGGATAGCGTGTGGGCGGGCGCCCTACTCCGTTGACGACTCGAGCTCGGCGCGGATCGCCGCGTCGGAGTGGTTGCGGCAGACGCAGCCGATCAGGGGCGGCCTCCGGCCCCGGAGGCGTCCCTCGCGTTCGACTGGAGGTACTCGAGGACGAGCGCCCGCTCCTGCTCGGAGAGCTTCGCCCGGGGCGCCATCCTCGAGAGCATCGCCGCCCATCGCTCGCGGTCCCGGCTCGAGGGCGGGTAGGCGCGGTGGCACGCGGAGCACTTGGACCGGTACAGGCGCTCTCCCCCGGCCGGGCCCGCCTCGGCGGCTGGGGCGACCGCGCAGGCGAGGGCGGAGGCTGCGAGGACGGCGGCGGCGAGCGGCGTGCGCATGGCGGCTCCTAGAGCTGGAACGCGAGGATCGCGCGGGCCCGGAAGGCGTCGCTCTCCTCGCTCAGGCCGAAGCCGGCCGCGAGGACGAGCCAGGTCCGGCCGAAGGCGATGGAGGCGGCCGGCCCCGCCCACGCGAGCGACTCGGTCCTCTCGACGCCGGGCGAGACCTCCTCCTTCGCGCGTTGCCCGAAGACCTCCGCCCCGAGCCGGAACGCCGGGACGAGCTCCCACGACGAGCCGAGGGCGTAGCTCCACTCCGGCTCCACGTCGCCGCCCACGAACTCCTGCTCGCCCGCGACGTTGAGCGACACGTTGAGCCGCCCGAGGTCCTTCGCGAGGATGAGCTTCTCCTCGATCGAGAAGGGCTTGTCGTCCACGAACGACTTCTGGAGCTCGACGTACACCACCGGATCGACGAACCACGCGCCCGGCGCGGCGAGCGCGAGGCGCGACTCGACCTTCGCCGCCTCGAACTCGAGGTCCGCGTTCTCGATCTGGCGCGCGACGCCGTAGACCGCGACGTCCCAGCGATCGGTGAGCCCGGTCTCGAGCTCGAGCTGGTGCCGCCAGAGGCTCGGCGCGCCGGAGGCGTCCTTCGGCGGCTCGTAGTACGTGGTCCACAGCTCGACGTCGAGCGCGCCTCTCGGCGCGGTGGCGGCGCTGTAGGTCTCGCCGTAGTAGCGGCGGTCGGCGCGGGAGGAGGCGGGAACCCCGAGCAGGGCGGCGGCGGCGAGCATCGCGATGCTGCGAATCATTCTCGTTAGTGGCCCGCGCGGGGCTCTCTCCTCGGCTGCGGGTCGGCTGCGGGTCGGGTGCGACGGGGGCTAGGTGGAGCGGGACTCGACGGGCTTCACGAAGATCTCTCGCGCGATCTCGGGATCGAGCGCGATCGTGGTCTCGCCGACCTCGATGACGTACGACGGCGAGCGCTGGTGCAGGCGGATCGTGCTGCCGGGGATGACGCCGAGCGCGGCGAGCCGGTCCATGCGGTCGTGGAACTTGGGCGCGATGAAGACGATGCGGCCCGTGGCGCCCAGCTCGAAGGTCGGGAGCCCGGTGACGAGCGGCCGGAGCGTGCGCTGGAAGGCGCCGCAGCACTCGCCGGGCGGGATGGGCTTCCCGTGCGGGCACGTCGGCGGGTGGCCGAGGAGCGTGCACACCGAATCCGTCGCCTCGCGCGAGAGGATGTGCTCGAACTCGCAGGCCTGGGCCTCCATGGTCCGCTCCCCGAGATCGAGCAGGTCGCGGAAGAGGCGCTCCGCGAGCCGGTGGCGCCGCACCACGCCGCGCGCACGCGCCTCGCCCGCTGGGGAGAGCTCGACCCGCTCGCCGGCGAGGCGGACGAGCCCCGCCGCCGCGAGCTCCTGGAGATGGGCCGGCTGCGCCGCGGGCGCGTGGTCGGTCGCGGACGCCGCGAGGATCCCCGCCGCCCCGTCCCGCCCGTCCTCGCGCTCCGTCCAGACGTGCTCGAGGATCTCCTCGAGCCGCTGCGCTTCCATCCCGTTCACGCGGTCCCCTTGTTCCGCCGGCCGAGCCGGTCGATGAGCCGGCGCAGGCCGCCGGCGAGCCCCGTCTCCTGGGGGAAGCTGTACCCGCACGACGGGCAGCAGACGACGCTGCACCCCTTCGCCATCGGGCAGCTCGGGCGGCACCCCTGCCCCTCCGCGTCGAAGTCCGCGCCGCAGAGCGGGCAGTGCTCGAGCCGGTGGGCGGCGGTCTTCGGTGTGGTCGCGGCGTCCACGCGGCGTCCCCTCAATGTCCGATCCGCATGAGCACGTTCAGCAGCGCGCCCACGCCGAACGAGAACGGCAGGATGAAGCCCATGATGGCGACGCCGGTCTTCCAGCCGCGCTCCTTCAGGATCATGAAGAAGTTCGCGATGCACGGGACGAAGAGCGTGATGGTCACGAGCGCGACCGTGACCTGGACCTCCATGTTCCAGGTCATCGTGCCCGCGCGCATGAAGGGCTCGAAGTGGCGGAAGAGCCCCGCCGCGGCGTAGTCGCGCCGCAGGAACCCGAGGATGAACGCGCTCGCGGCCTCCTTCGGGAGGTCGAGCAGCCCGACGACGACGGGCGAGGCGGCGCGCTCGAGGACGGCGAGGCCGCCGAACCGGTCGAGCGTCCAGAGGATGAGCGTGCCGAGCACGAAGAGCGGGAGCGCCTCGCGGAGGTACCACTCGATCCGGGCGAGCGTCTTCACCGCGATGTTGCCGGCCTGCGGGACGCGGAGCGGTGGCAGCTCGAGCATGAAGTCCGAGCCGCGCCCGGGCAGCACCTTCGCCGCGAGCCACCCGACGAGGAAGATGACGAGGAGGATCGAGCCCGCGAACCAGGCGATCGCCGCGCCGGACAGCCCCGAGCTCATCGCGAGGATGACCGCCATCTGGGCGCTGCACGGGACGCCGAGCGCGAGGAGGAGCGTCACGATGACCCGCTCCTTGCGCGTCTCCATGATGCGCGCGGTCATCGTCGCCATCGTGTCGCAGCCGAGGCCGAGCACCATGGGGAGGACGGCCTTCCCGTTCAGCCCCATGCGCTTGAAGACCTTGTTCACCATCACCGCGAGGCGCGGGAGGTAGCCCGAGTCCTCGAGGACGCTGAACGCGATGAAGAAGGTCGTCACGATGGGGAGGACGATCGCGATGCCGTACGAGAGCCCCATCGAGAGGACGCCGTACTTCCCGATGAGGAAGCCGCCGTGCTCGAGGTACGGCACGTCCCTCGGCCCGACGAGGAACCGCTCCACCCCGTCCCACGGCACCGCCCACCGCACGATCCGATCCGCCCAGGGCACGACGAAGTCCGCGAAGACCCTGTGCTCGAGGAGGTCGACGAGCTTCCCGGCCCCGAGGACCCCCACGAACTCGTACGCGAGCCAGAGGACGAAGCCGAGGATGGGGATGCCCCACAGCGGGTGCGTCGACCACGTCCCGAGCTTCCGGGCGAACCCGCTCGCCGCCGACGCGCCGCCGCGCGTGACGACGGAGTCGTGGAGCCGGTCGACCATCGCGAGGCGCTGGCGCGCCACGACGAACCGGAGTGACTCGGGGTACCGGGCAGCGAGCGCCCGCCGGATCCCGTCGATTCGGGCGAGCTCCGCCGCGGTGAGCTGGCCGGCGAGGTAGGCGCGGAGGGACTCGTCGCCGACGAGCGCCATGATCGCGAGGGCGCGCGCCCCGATGGCCGCGCGCGGCATGAGCGGCAGCACCTCCGCGACGGCCGCCTCGATGTGGGCGTCGTAGTGCGGCTGGAGCTTCGACACGCGGGCTTCGGCGAGCCGGCCCTGCACCGCGGCGAGCCCCTTCCGCTCGATGGCGACGGTGGGGACCACGTCGACGCCGAGCTCCTGCGAGAGCCTCGCGTCGTCGATCGTGAAGCCCCGGCTCGCCGCCTCGTCGGCCATGTTGAGGGCGAGCACGAAGGGGACGCCCGCCTCCGCGAGCTGCGCCGAGAGCAGCAGGCCGCGCCGGAGGTTCTTCGCGTCGCAGACCTGGAGGGCGACGTAGCCGCGCTCGGAGAGCAGGATGTCGCGCGTCACCTGCTCGTCCTCCGACATCGGGAGCAGGTTGTTCGTCCCCGGCGTGTCCATGACGTGCCAGGGGTGGCCGTCGAACGTCGCCGAGCCGCGCGTCACCTCGACCGTGGTGCCGGGGTAGTTCGAGACCGTCACGTACTTGCCGGTGAGGGCGCCGAACATCGCGCTCTTCCCGACGTTCGGGTTGCCGACCAGGATCGCGGTCCGGGCGGCCGCCACCACCCGCTTCTTCTCGAGGCCGGCGTCCTCGTGACGGGCCACCGCGCCGGAGGCCGGAGGGGGAGGAGGCGTCACGGCGTCGCCTCGCGCGCGCCCTGGCACCGGGCGCAGCGCCCGTACAGCTCGAGCTTATGGGTCTCGACCGCGAACCCGTGCTTGCGCGCGACGGTCTCCTGAAGGTACTCGATCTTCTCGTTCGCGAACTCGACGATGTCGCCGCAGCGCGTGCAGATCATGTGATCGTGGTGCTCCCGCCCCGCGGCGGCCTCGAAGCGGGTCTGGCCTCCGCCGAACTGGCGCGGGATGGCAAGCCCGCAGTCGGAGAGGAGCTTCATCGTCCGGTAGACGGTCGCGACCGAGACGCGCGGGTCGATGCGGCGGACGCGCGCGACGAGCTCCTCGACGCTCACGTGACCGCCCATCGCGAAGAACGTCTCGGCGATCCGGTTGCGCTGCCGCGAGTGCTTGAGCCCCTTCTCCTCGATGTACGTGCTCAGGGCGTGCGCCGGGGACGGGGCCGCCTGGCGCGGCGCGCCCTTCGTGCCCTCCCTGCCGCTCTCCCTCGGCTCGCGGTTCGTCTCGCCCATGTCGATAACGATTATCGATATCACAGACCGGCCAGGGCGGCAAGGCCCCCCGGAGCACGCGAGCGGCACAGGGCGAGCGCCCGCTCGGCGGCGCGCTCCAATCAACGGCCGGCGTCGCGCCAGTAAGCGCGCCAGCGCGCCGGGGCGTCGGGACCGTCGCCGCCGGGGTCGCTGCCCGCGAGCGCCACCAGCGACGCGCGCGCCTGGCGGCGGACCTCGGGCGACGCGTCCTCGAGCAGCGCGACGAGCCGCGGCACGGCCGGGAGCGCCACCGCCCGCGGGCGGTGGCGGACCGCCTCGGCGGCGAGCGCGCGCACCTCTGGATCCGACGAGAGCAGCGCGCGAGAGAGGTCGACGGGCCCCTGCCCCGGCGCGCCCGCGTCGGGGGGCGCGCGCACGAGCCCCGCGACGACGCCGACCACGGCGGCGACGAGCGCGATCCGGACGAGCGCCTTGCCCGCCGGGTACCGCCCGGCGCGGACGAGCACGATCCGGTAGGCCGCGTAGCCCACCGCGAAGAGCAGGAGGAGCGCGGGACCGGCGGCGAGCGTGAGCGGCGGCCAGCGCCCGGCGGCGACCGCGCGCTGGAGCTCGGGCAAGCCGAACAGCGTCAGGGCCGCGGACGCGAGGAGGAGCGCGAACAGGATCCACCGCGCCGGCCGCACGGACGCCGGCAACCGGGCACCTCCGCCGGGCCCGGCCGCCCCGCCCCCCTCCACCCTTTCGCGCGTCGCCATCCCGCGGCAGTGAAGCACGCGGCGGGCGGCCCGGCAACGGCTAGAGCGCATCCCCTCGTGCGTCTCGCGACGGCGCCGGATTGCGGGATGCACTCTGGTGCCGCGGATCTCGCGGCTTGACGCCGGGCGTCCGGTCGGCGCAGCTTCCCGTCGCGATGCCCGACCTCGATCCCGAGCTCCTCGACCGCGCCGTGCGCTGGTGCGCAGAGGCGGGGCGCCACGTGGGGACCGTGGACGTCCGGCGGGCGCTCGCCCCGCTCGGCTGGGACGAGCTGCTCGTGGTGCGAGCGCTGCTCGCCGATCCCCCGCCGGCGCGGCCGCTCGGGCCCCACGCGCTCGCGGACCTCGCGCGCGGCGCGCCTCCCGACGTCGCCGCCGAGCGCGAGCGCGCGGGCCGGTACCGGAGCGAAGACGACGCGGGCGCGGAGGAGGAGCGGGACCGGGACGGGTCCCCCGCGGGCGCGGCCCGTCTGCCGCCCGTCCCCATGAAGCGCCGCCGCCGGCGCGGCCCGGGCGTCGTGATCCGCCGCGCGCGGGATCGCGCCGCCCCGGAGCTCGCCCCGCCCGCGTCGCTCCCGCCGATCGACGAGCTGCGACGCCCCGAGGGGCGCTCCGTGCTGGAGCGGCTCGTCCGGCGCCACGGCGCACGCCGCGCGCCGATCGTCGCCGCGCTCGCTTCCGGGTGGAGCGGCCCCGGCGGCGTCCCGCCGGGCGACGCCGAGCTCTCGTCACTCCTCGACCACCACGGCCTCGGGCGCGCCTTCGAGCGCCGCGAGCGCGACGAGGTGCTGCATGCCCTCCGCGCCGCGGGGGGTGTGCGCGGCGCCGCCGCCGGGCGGCTCGGGCTCGATCCCGACGGGCTCGTGGCCGCGCTCGCTCGGCTCGGCGCGACCGCGCAGGCGGAGCGGATCCGCGAGGACCGCCGGGAAGAGCTCCGCGGGCGCGCGACGCTCGCGGAGCGGGTCCGGCTGCTGCTCTCGGACGAGCCGCGGCTCCGGGACCTCGAGATGCTCGACGAGTTCGAGCGCGACCTGCGCGCCCGCCTCCCGGAGCACCTGCGCGCGCTCCGCGCCGGCGGCGAGCCAGTCGCGGCTGCGCTCGGGCGCAGCCTCTCGGTCGCGCGCCCGGACGCGGAGGCGCTCGCGGCGCGGTTCGGCCTCGACCTCGGGCCGGCGGCGCCGCGCGCGCCGGCCGCTGGCCGGGGCGGCGCGGGATGGCGGCCGAGGTCCGGCGCCTCGGCGGCCGCCGCGGCCCGGCCAAAGCCGGCGCGGTTCGGTCCGCGGCACGGCGCGCCCGCTCCGGCGCGCGCCGGCGGGCCCGGTCGGTCCGCGAAGCCGAGCCGCCCCGGCCTGCGCCCGCGCGGCGCGCCCCGCCCGTCGTCCGCGGCCGGTGCCTCGTCCGCCCGCCCGGCGGGCCGTGGGAGCGGGCCGCGCGGTTCGCAGGGGTCCCGCGGTCCCGGTGGGCCGCGCGGGTCCGGACGTGCCCCCGGACCCAACCGCCCGCAGAGGCAGGGACGCCCCTCGGGACCCGGTCGCCCGCGCGGCGCCGGTGGCGGACCCCGGCGGCCCGGCGGCGGCGGCAGGGCGGGTCGATCGGCCGCGCGGCCGCCCGCGCCCGGCGCGCTGCCGCCCTCGCCCGCCCGTTTTCTGCTACGGTCCGTGCCCGCGGGCCCTCTGGCGGAACGGTAGACGCGCTCGACTCAAAATCGAGTGGGGCGACCCCCCGTCCCGGTTCGAGTCCGGGGAGGGCCACTCGCCCGCGAGCGTCCCGGCCCCCGCCGAGGCGTTTCCCCTTGCGGGCGGCGGGCGCGCGCGTGTATCGGTACGCCGGCCAAAGGACCGGACCTCATGTACAACCTCCTCATCAGCCTCGCGATCGGCGTCGCCGTCGCGCTCGCGCTCGCGCTCGGCACGAACCTCGGCGTCGCCGCGGCCGTCTTCCCCGGCCTGCTCGCCGCCTCCGTCGCCTACTTCGTCCTCGCGCGCCGCACGTTCAAGAAGGTCGAGGCGATCTTCGAGGTGGTCCAGCGCGAGGCGCAGGCACAGAAGCTCGACAAGGCCGTCCAGACGCTGCAGGGCGGGTTCTCCCTCGCGCCCTGGCAGTTCCTCGTCGCGTCGCAGCTCCACGCGCAGATCGGGATGCTGCTCTACATCCGCCAGGAGATGGACGCCGCCCTGCCCCACCTCGAGAAGGCCTTCTCGCGCCACTGGATCGCGCAGGGGATGCTCGGGGCCGCGCGATACCGCAAGCGCGACCTCGCGGGCGCCACGAAGGTCCTCGAGGACGCCGTGAAGGTGAACAAGAAGGAGGGCGTGCTCTGGGCGCTCTACGCCTGGATCCTCGAGAAGGAGGGCCGGCACGAGGAGGCGATCCGCGTGCTCGGCCGCGGCGCGGCGGCGAACCCCTCCGACGAGAAGCTCAAGGCCGGGCTCCAGATCCTGCAGAACGGCAAGAAGCTGAAGCTCGGCAAGGTCTACCAGGAGCAGTGGTTCCAGTTCCGCCTCGAGGACCCGCCGCCGCAGTTCGTCGGCGGGGGATTCCGCGGGAGCCGCCGCGCGATCTACCGTGGGTGAAGCGCCCCCGACCGGGAGCGGTCACACGCCTCAGGTCCCGCCGAACCCCACCGTCACGCGCCCGCCCTCCACGATGAGCGGGACGCGACGCTCCCCTCCGGACAGCGCGAGGAATCGCTTCATCGCCTCCGCGTCCCTCTTCACGTCGAAGTACTCGACCCGAGCTCCTCTGGCGCCGTATTCCTCACGGGCGGCGGAGGTGTAGCCTCAGGTGTCCTTCCCGTAGATCAGCACGGCTTCGGCCATCGCAGCCTCCTCCCCGTGACGATATCGCCGCGCCGTCGGCGGCGCACTCGCCCCGCGCCGCAGCGGCGTCGAGCCGCAGCCCGGGTGGGGAATGAAGTGGATGCCCCCGCCGCGAGGCTATAGGCTGACATCTTGAGCCCGCGGAATCGCGGGAGGTCGCTCGCCGCGAACGGGGGCCGCGGCGAGGAGAGACCCCCCGGGTAGACCGAACCCGCCCCACTCCACGCACCGACCGAATGTCCGGCGCGAAACACGACGAGCGGAACCGGGGCCTCGGCGGCGAGGACGGCTCGCCCGATCCGCTCGCGCCCCTGCTCGAGGTGCTCGTCTCCGCCGCGGGGCTGCCCGGGCCGGAGGTCGCGCGCCGCGTCCGGGAGGCGCTCCCGTCCGCCGTCGCCGAGGTCGCGGACTCGAACCGGCGGCTGCGCGAGGCGACGTTCCAGCGCGAGGCGCTCGTCGCCGCCGCGGCGGTCGAGCTCCGCGCGGCCGCCGACGTCCTCTCGTCGCACGGGTCCTCCGGTCGAGAGGAGGAGGTCGCGCGTCTCCGGCGGGTCGCGGAGGATCTCGAGCGGGCCCTACGGGCGCCCAGCGAGCCCCCGTCGCGCGACCACGCCGCCCACGCCGCGGGTTCCTCCCGGCCGCGCGTCCTCGTGGCGGACGACGAGGACGACGCGCGCGACGCCCTCGTCATGATCCTGCAGGGGGACTACGACGTCACGTCGGTCGCGGACGGCGAGAGCGCCGTCGAGCGCGTCCGCTCCGAGCACCCGGACCTCGTCCTCATGGACGTGTTCATGCCGCGCCTCGACGGGCTCCAGGCCCTCGACCGGATCCGGTCCGATCCGGCGACCGCCGACATCCCGGTGATCTTCGTGTCGGCGGGCACCGACGATGCGGTGAAGGCGCGAACGTTCGAGCTCGGGGCGGTGGACTATCTCCAGAAGCCATTCTCCGACCGCGAGCTCCGCGCGCGCGTCGAGCGCACGATCCGCCTCGCACGGAACCAGACCGCGCTCCGCGAGCTCGCGCAGACCGATCCCCTCACCGGGCTCGCGAACCTGCGCGCGTTCCGGACCCGCCTCGACGACGAGGTGAAGCGGGCCCGCCGCTACCGCACGCCGCTCACCGCCGTCATGGCGGACATGGACTACCTGAAGCCCATCAACGACGAGCTCGGGCACGCGGCGGGCGACCGCGCCATCGCCGCGATCGCGGCGGTGATCCGCGCGGAGCTCCGCGAGACCGACTTCGGCGCCCGGTACGGCGGCGACGAGTTCGTCATCCTCCTCCCGCACACCTCCGCGGACGAGGGGCGCGTCCTGGCGGAGCGCATCTGCGCGCGGCTCAAGCAGGCGATCCTCGACGTCGGCGGCCGCTCGGTGTCGCTCGGCGCGTCCTTCGGCGTCGCGTGCTTCCCGGAGGACGCGGCCGACATGACCGCGGACACCCTGGTCGCCGCGGCGGACGCCGCGCTCTACCGCGCGAAGCGCGCGGGGCGCGGGCGCGTCGCTGTCGCGCCGTCGATCTCCGAGGCGGGCCCCCGCGAGCACGCCTAGCTGCGCGCCGCTCGCGGCGCGCACCTCGCCCGTGCGCGCGGAGGCCGCTCGCCTGCTCGCGCCGCGCTCCCGTTTCGGCGCGGTGGCCTTCTCGGACCCCGCCCGCGGGCCGCCCTACCCCTTCGCGCCCGCGGTGGGCGGCTCGGTCTCCCCGCCCTCGCCCGCGCGCTCGCGGGCCTCCGCGGCGTACCGGTTCAGCTTGTTGTAGAGGGTCTTCTCGCTGATCCCGATCAGCTCCGCCGTGCGCGCCTTGTTGCCGCCGCTCCGCTGGAGGGAGGCGAGGATGTACTCCTTCTCGACCTTGTCCAGGGGGATGCCGAGCGGCACGCGGAGCGTCGCCTCCTCGGGGCGGCTCCCCATCATGTCGGGCGGCAGGTGCTCCTCGCCGATCACGTCGCCCTCCGCGAGGATCATCGCGCGCTCGACGGTGTTCCGGAGCTCGCGGATGTTCCCCGGCCAGGCGTAGGCGCGGAGCACCTCGAGCGCGCCGGGGGACACGCCCTGCACGCGCTTGCCGGTCTCCGCGTTGTACTTCTCGATGAAGTGGTGGACGAGGACGGGGATGTCCTCGCGCCGCTCCTTCAGCGTCGGGAGCGCGATCGTGAACACGTGGAGCCGGAAGTAGAGGTCCTCGCGGAAGCGCCCGCGCTGGATCTCCTCCTTCAGGTCGCGGTTCGTCGCGCACAGCACGCGCACGTCCACCTCGACCTCGCCGCGGCCGCCGAGCCGCCGGATCTTGCGCTCCTCGAGGACGCGCAGGAACTTCGCCTGCACCTCGAGCGGCAGCTCGCCGATCTCGTCGAGGAACAGCGTGCCGTTGTGCGCGAGCTCGAAGTTCCCGAGCCGGCGCTGCTCCGCGCCGGTGAAGGCGCCGCGCTCGTACCCGAACAGCTCGGACTCGATGAGCGTCGCGGGGATCGCCGAGCAGTTGAGGGCGACGAAGGCCTTGTCCTTGCGGGGCGAGAGGTTGTGGATCGCGCGGGCGACGACCTCCTTGCCGGTCCCGCTCTCGCCGGTGATGACGACGCTCGCGTTGGACGGCGCGACCTTCTGCACGAGCTCGGCGACCCGCTGCATCGCCGGGCCCGCGCCGATCATGTCCGTCCCGGGCGCGAGCGCCGCGAGGCGCCGCCGCAGGAGCTGGACCTCGCGCATCGTCTCCTTCTTCTCGAGCGCGCGCTCGAGCACGATGCGGAGCCGCGGCACCTCGAGCGGCTTCTCGATGAAGTCGTAGGCCCCTTCCTTGATGGCCTGGACGGCGTTCTGGATCGTGCCGCGGCCGGTGAGGAGCACGACCGGGCAGTCGGGCAGCTCGGCGCGGAGCGCGCGCAGGAGCCAGAGCCCGTCCATCCCGGGCATGACGAGGTCGGTCAGGATGACGTCCGGGTGCCCCTCGATCGCGCGGCGGAGCGCCTCGCTGCCGTCGGTCGCCATCTGGACGTCGTAGCCCCAGCGCTGCGTCAGCTCGGCGAGGGCGTCGCGGCTGTCCGCCTCGTCGTCGACGATGAGGACCCGGTATCTCATCGGGGTTCGTTCCTCGGCAGGGCGAGCGTGACCCGCGCGACGCCGTCGCGCCGCTCCTCCGCGAGCGAGCCTCCGAGGCGCCTCGCCCCGGCGACGGCCGCCTCCGTGTAATACCCGCCCGCCGGGTCTGGATCACCCACTGCATGCTCGATCCCGATCGTGATGCCGGCCGCGTCCGCGGCCGCACGGGCGCGGAGTCGCCCCCCGTCGGGCGTCTCGGCGAGCGCGCGAGCGAACAGCCCCAGCACGAGCCGGGCGACCCGATCGGGATCGCAGGACGAGCGAAGGCCGCCAGGGGGCGCGTCCACGGCCACCGCGATCCGGCGCCGCCTCCCCTCGTGGCCGAGGAGCGTCGCGACGTCGGTCAGGAGCGCGCCCACGTCGGTGTAGCCGAGCGTGGCGCCGGGGTCGGCGACGTCGAGGAACCGCCGCAGGACCTCGTTCACCCGGTTCACCTGCTCGCGGAGCGCCGAGAGGTGGCTCGCCGCCGCGGCGCTCGCCTCCGGGGACACGGAGATCTTCTCGCCGAGGAGCGCGATCTGGAGCGCCATCGCGTTGAGCGGGTTCTTGATGTCGTGGACGACGCCGCTCGCGACGCGGCCGAGGGCGACGGAGCGCATCGCGTGCTCGAGCGCTTCGCCGAGCGCTGCGACGCGCGCGACGACGAGCGCGCCGCCGGGCGCCGCCACGCGCTCGAGCTCGATCGGGAGCCCGTCCGCGCCCGTCGCGGCGACCGTGGCCGGCCCCTCGCCCGAGACGAACGCGCGGAGCGCCGGCTCTGCCTCCGCCCGGGCGCGGAGCACGCCGCGCGCATCCCCCTCGCCGACCCCGAGCAGCGCGCAGAAGCCCGCGTCCGCGGTGACGACCGCGCCGGAAGAATCCAGGAACGCTGCGCCTGCTGCGAACGGGTCCATCGCGGGCTCTCCGGGCCGGTCCCTGAGCTGCGTGGTGCCGGGGCGTGTTTCAGGCCTGACGGCAGGATAGCCTACACTGCGGAGACGCCGTGATCGCCCTTCATCGCCTCGCCGCCCTCGCCTCGGCCCTCACCCTCGCCTCCGCGTGCACCACGCCGGGGCGTCCGCCGCCCGCGCGCCCGGCCGCCGAGCCGGCCGCGCCGCCGCCCGGCCCGGCGATGCCCTCCCGGGGCGGACCGGTCGCGCTCGCCCCGGCGCTCGAGCCTCCGGTGCGCGTCCTTGCGCGCGCGACGATCGGCGCCGTGGGCGACGTCCTCATGCACGAGGCCGTGAAGCGGAGCGCGGCGGCGCACGGGCGCGGCGCGCCGGACGCGGGCTACGCCTGGCTCTACGCGCCGATCGCCGACCTCCTGTCGGCGCCCGATCTGACCTTCGCGAACCTCGAGACGCCGATCGCGCCCGCGGCGGGCGCCGGCACGCGCGAGTACGTGTTCAACGCGCCGCCCGACGCGGTCGCCGCGCTCCGCGACGCGGGCGTGGACGTCGTCTCCGTCGCGAACAACCACGCCTTCGACCAGGGCCGTGCGGGGTTCGAGGAGACGCTCCGGCGCGTCGAGGCGGGCGGCCTCCGCGCCGTCGGCGCCGGCCCCGCGGACCGGTCCGCGGGGCCGGCCGTCGTGACCGGGGGCGGCCTCTCCATCGCGTTCCTCGGCTGGGCGCAGTTCTTCAACCAGGACGGGAACGCATGTCCGCCCGCGAGGCCGGGCGCGTCGCCTTGCGTCCAGGCGGCGCAGCTCGATCGCGCCCGCGCGATCGAGGCGGTGCGGGCGGCCGCAGGGCAGGCGGACGCCGTCGTCGTGTCGCTCCACTGGGGCGTCGAGTACCAGACGCAGCCGCGCCCCGAGGACATCGAGCTCGCTCACGCCCTCGCCGACGCGGGCGCGCTGGTGGTGCTCGGGCACCACCCGCACGTGCTCCAGCCGGTGGAGCTCTACCGGTGCGCCGACGGCCGGACGGCGGTGATCGCCTACTCGCTCGGGAACTTCGTCTCGAACCAGTCGCGGAAGTACGTCCACGGCGTCACGCCGGAGGAGGCCGCCGCGACGCGCGACGGCCTCCTGCTCCGGGTCGCCCTCGCGCGCCGCGACTACGGGCGCGGCGTCGTGCGCGTCGAGGTGGACGGCGCCGACGCGCTGCCGCTCTGGACCGAGAACGACACGGCGGAGATCGACGCGAAGGCGGAGCCAGGCCGGCGGCCCGCCATCCGCGTCGTCGCCGTGGACCGCGCGCTCGCGGAGGTCCGGGCCGAGCTCTCGCGCTTCCCGGACCCGATCCCGGCCGACGCGCAGCCGCGCTGGACGGCGCTCCGCCGCCGCGAGGCGCTTCTCGCATCTCGGCGCGCCGCGGTCGGCGCAATCGTGGGCGAGGACCTCGTGCGGACGCTCTCGCCCGCGGAGCTGGCGCCGCGGGCGGGCCCGTAGCTCAGGCGTCGCGCGCCACCTTGCGCGGGTCAGGAAGCAGGCCGTAGGGAGCGGGCCGGCACATTTCGCTTCGCGAAAAGTGCCTGGCCCGGAGATGGGTGCGGCCTGGAAAAGTGCCTGGCCCGGAGATGGGGGCGGCCTGGAAAAGTGCCTGGCCCGAAGATGGGGGCGGCCTACCGCGGCTCCGTGACCGGGCGCGCGTGCCCGGTGTCCGCGGGCTGAACGTCCGGCCGGGAGGGGACCTTCAGCTCCACGAGCTCGATCCCGAGCCGCTGCGCGTACTCGAAGATCCGGTTGTCCCGGTAGAACTCGCCGAACACGATGCGGCGGCAGCCGGCGTTCGCGATGAGCTTGAAGCACGGCCAGCACGGGGACGCCGTCGTGTAGATGGTCGCGCCCTCGATCGCGACGCCGTTCTTCGCCGCCTGGATGATGGCGTTCGCCTCCGCGTGCACCGTCGCGACGCAGTGGCCCTCCTCCATCATGTGGCCGGCCTCGTTGCAGTGCGGCAGCCCCCGGATCGATCCGTTGTACCCGGTGGAGAGGATCGTCTTGTCCCGGACGAGCACGGCGCCGACGTGCTTGCGATCGCAGGTCGCTCGGGTCGCCACCACGCGGGCGATGTTCATGAAGTACTCGTCCCAGCTGACGCGCGTGTCCATCGGGCCTCCTGGAGCCGGGCATCGTACCGCACGGGGCCGACGCCGGGGCCGCGGGAGGGTTAACATCGCGCCATGACGAAGACCGCCCTCGCGCTCGTCCTGGCCTTCGCCGCCGCCCCGGCCGGCGCCCAGACCCCGGCCTCGCCGGGCGCCGCCATCCCCGGCCCGCACCCGTCCGTCGCCACGCCCGCGCCGGCGGCTGCGCCCGCGCCGCCGGCCGCGCCCGCGCCGCCGGCCGCGTCGCCCGCGCCGCCCACCTCGTCGTCCGCGGCGCTCCCCAAGAAGCCGGTGGAGCGCGGCACGGTCCTCGAGGAGGTCTCCGGCAAGGTCGCCGACATCGACCGGCGGAACCACACGCTGCGGGTCGAGACCGCGTCGGGGCCTGTGACGCTCTCCCTCGACCGCAACACGATGGTCTACACGGCGACCGGGCTCGGGACGGTGCTCGACGTGACGCCGGGCGTTCGAATCCGGGCGGGGAGGAACGCCGAGTTCCTCGCGTTCTGGGTCCAGGTGCGCGCGACGCAGCCGCCCCCGGCGCCGACGCCCGGCCAGGGCCCGGGGCCCGCCGGCGGCGGGAGCGCGCCCGCCGGCGAGCGCGCCGGCCCCGGGACGGCGGCGCCGCTCGCCCCGCAGGCGGCCGGCGCGGGCCCGGGGACCGGCGCGAGCGGAGCGGGCTCCGCCGGCGTGACGCCCCCCTAGCGGCCCGGGTCCGGCGCGGCGAGCGGTCGCCTCACGCGTACCTCCGCCGGATGAGGAACAAGAGCGCGTGCTGCGCGCAGTGCTCGCAGTACCCGTACCGCTCCCGCATGGTCCGGAGCGTCTCCTCCACGCGCCCCCGCGCCTTCTCGTCGAGCGACGCCCGGTCGTCGGAGAGGTACCGCAGCACGTCCTCGCGCCGCGCGCGGACCTCCCGCTTGCGCTCCTCGTGCGCGCGGTCGCGCAGCCGCCGGAACAGGTCGGGGAAGATGGCGGCGTAGTCGATCGCGTCGCCGTCCGGGTGATCGAGCCGGTAGGCGCCGATCGCGGAGATGAGCCCGCGACGGAACTCGGTCCGGTCGTCGCCGGGCGGCATGACGACCCGCTCGAGCTCGATCATCCGCCGCTCGTCCGCGGGCGCGGCGGCGCCGGTGTGCGGGTCGCGCACCCGCTCGCCCTTCGTCCAGTGCGACACGAGCGTCACGTACCGCACGAACAGCTCCCGGTACTGCGCCTCCGAGACGAGCCCCATCGCGTCGCGGATCTCCTCGTCGATGAGGTCGAGGTACTCCGCCTCCACGGCGCGCACGAACTGCTCGTGGTCGTGGTACCCGTCCACGACCTCCTGGAGCAGGAAGTCGTGGACGGTCTTGTCGCGGCAGAGCGCCTGCAGCTCCTCGAGCACCGCGAGCGGCGTGAGGCAGGGCGCGCCGGGAGCCTGCGAGGCGTTGAAGAGCGCCGTCTTGATCTCCCGCGCGGAGGCGCCGGTCGAGCCCTCGTAGCGCGGGTACGCGTCGGACTCGTGGTACAGGTCCGGCGCGTGCTTGCGGAGGACCTTCGCCTCGGCGAGCGGCAGCCGGTCCGGTGCCGCGCCGGTGTCGTAGAGCCGCAGCTTCTCGAGCGGGGCGAGGTCCTCGACGAGCTCGCGGACCTCCGCCGGGTAGCGGTCCGGGAGCGGCCGCTTGAGCCGCGTGAGGGTCGCCCACTGGGCGGCGACCGCGGTCGCGTGGGGGGCGACGTGCTTGCCGACCGACGCGGGCGTGATCTGCCGGTCGTAGACCTCGCGCTCGACGGAGGCGCGGCGCAGGTACGGCACGCGGACGAGCTCGAGCCGCCCCCGGAAGGACGCGAACTCCGGCGTCTCCTTGAACGCGGCGAGCTGCTTCTCGTTCGCGCTCGCGAGGAGGACGACGTCGAGCTGCAGGACGAGGTGCTCGAGGGCGACCCGTCCCGTCTCCGCCGTTCCGAGCAGGTACTTGAACGCGGCGGGGTCGCGCTTCAGGAGGTCCGAGTACTCGACGATGCCGCGGTTCGCCGCGACGAGCGGCCCGTACGGCTCGAGGAGCGAGAGCGCGTGGAGCGCGGGCGGGAGCGCGGCGACGCTGCGGTCCGCCGTCACCTGGCGCACGGCGGCGTCGACGAAGTGCTGCGGCTCCACCGTGACCGCCGCCTGCTGGTACCGCGCCGACGCGTAGAACCGCTCGACCTGCACGTGCCGGAGCACCTTCAGCCAGTCGCCGCGGTACGTCGCGAGGAGCGCGTCGTGAACCTGCCGGCACAGGTGGCACGGCTCGCCCTCGAGCAGGTACTCGGAGAGGACGAACTCGGGCTCGCCGGTCCCGTCGTGACGCGGACGGCAGCGCTCCTCGAGGAGGCGCCGCCGCTCGTCGCGCGGAAGGAGCAGCAGCGGGTGATCCTTCATCGGGCAGGAGAGGCGCGCGTCGAGCGCCTCGCCGTCGAGGTGCGCGAAGGAGGCGAGGTCGCCGGCGTCCTCGCGCGGGCCGAAGCCGAGCCCGCCGCCCCGGAGCTTCCGCTCCGCCGGGAACACCCAGTGGTACCGGTAGAGCGCCCCGTCGCGCGTCCGCGAGTACGCCTCCATCGCCCGGACGATCGCCGAGACGAGGGACGACTTCGCCGAGCCGTTCGGGCCGTGGAGCAGGACGAGCTTGTCGACGCGCCCCGACCGGACGAACGTGCCGACCGCGCGGTACAGCGCGGCCTGCACCTCCTCGTGCCCGGCGACGCGGTGGGCACGGGCGTCGGGATCGAACGGGAGGTCGAACGCCCTCCAGCGCCGGACACGCCCGACCGGGGTGTCGCGTTCCTCCGAGCCGAAGTGATCGAGGACGTCGCGCAGGTACTGGGCCGAGGAGCGCGCCTGCAGCCGGGGTGCCTCCAGGAACGCGCCCAGGTATTCCTCGTACGAGAGGATCGAGCGGTTCTCGACGAAGGCGCCCTTCACGCCCGTCCCGACGGTGGAGAGCCAGCGGCGCGCGTCCAAGGAGACCTCCAGGCCTCCCCTCCCGCGTCGTATGGTGACGCAAGTCGGGCGGGAACTCCACCCGGGCCCCCTCGCCGTAGTACCCTCGGAGCAGATGGAGCGGCTCCCCGCGACACGATCATCGGAATCGACCTCGGGACCACGAACTCCTGCGGCGCGGTCGCCTACGGGGACGGCCAGGTGAAGCTCATCCCGTACAAGGGGGGCGAGTACACGATCCCCTCCATCTACGCGATCGACGACAAGGGGAACGAGCTCCTCGGGCAGGAAGCGAAGCGGCAGTGGCAGCTCAACCCGAAGAACACGCTGTACGCGACGAAGCGGCTCATCGGGCGGGCGCCGAAGGACGACGTCGTCGAGACCGTCCAGCGCTCGGTGCAGTACCGCGTGCGCGCCGGCGCCGAGAACGACGTCGAGGTGGAGTGCCACGGCCGAAACTTCCACATCCACGAGATCAGCGCGAAGATCCTCGCGAAGATCCGGGACGTCGCGTCCGACCACCTCGGGTTCAAGGTCGAGCGGGCGGTCGTCACCGTCCCGGCCTACTTCACCGACCGGCAGCGGCAGGCGGTGAAGGAGGCGGGTGGGCTCGTCGGGCTGGACGTCGTCCGGATCATCAACGAGCCGACCGCGGCCGCCCTCGCCTACGGCATCGGGAAGCGGCTCGACGAGCGGGTGCTCGTGTTCGACCTCGGCGGCGGCACCTTCGACGTGTCGATCATCGAGATCCGCGACCGCGTCTTCGAGGTGAAGGCGACCGGCGGCGACATCTTCCTCGGCGGGATCGACTTCGACAACGCGATCATCCAGTTCGTCCTCGACGACTTCAAGAAGCGGCACGGGATCGACCTCTCCTCGGATCCCGTCGCGATGCAGCGGATCAAGGACCTCGCCGAGCGGACGAAGATCGACCTCTCGTCCCGCGCCGAGGCCCCGTTCTCGATCCCGTTCATCACGATGACGCCGCAGGGGCAGCCGCTCAACATGGACGTGAAGTTCGACCGGAAGCTCCTCGAGGCGCTGACGCAGCACCTCGTCGAGCGGACGTTCGAGATCACGATGGCCGTGATGACCGACGCGGACGTCGAGCCGAAGGACATCGACGAGGTGATGCTCGTCGGCGGCCAGACGCGGATGCCGGTCGTCCAGGAGCGGCTCACGAAGTTCTTCGGGAAGCCGCCGTCGAAGGCGGTCCACCCCGACGAGGCGGTGGCGATCGGCGCCGCGCTCTACGGCTGGTCGCTCCAGGAGAACTCCGATCTGAAGCTCCAGCTCCTCGACGTCATCCCGATGGCGATCGGGATCGAGCAGGCCGGGGGGCGCATGCACGTCGTCTTCCCGCGGAACGCCGCGATCCCGAACGCGCGCACGGTCTCCGCCACGAACGCCGTCGACGAGCAGACCGAGCTCGTCGTGCGCATCTACCAGGGCGACCAGCCCGAGTCCTCGAGCAACGAGATCCTCGGCGAGTTCACGTTCAGCGGCGTCCGCCCTGCGCGCGCGGGCGAGACGCGGCTCGAGATCCTCTTCGAGGTGAACGTCGAGGGAATCCTCACGATGAGCGCGCGCGACCTCGACACCGGCCGGCACATGAACACGACCGTCCGCGTGACGCCGGGCTAGGTTCCCCCCCCCGCGTTCGCCTCAGCGCTCGTGCCGGCCGCCTCCGCCTCCGCCGCGGGCCGGCGCAGGGGCCGGACGGGCGGGAGCGGGCGCGGCCGCGCCGGAGCTGCGGCCGCCGCCCGCGGCGGGCGGCGCGAAGCCGGAGCGGCCGCCGCCCTGGCCGGGCGCAGGTGCCGCCGCCGGACCGCGGCCCGGTCCGCCGCTCGACGGAGGAGGCGTCCACGCCCCGCCGCCGCGGCCGGGCGCGGGGTACGCGCCGGGGCCGCGCCCGCCGCTGCCGCCGGGGGCCGGCGCCCAGGCGCCCTCGCGCCGCGCCGGCGCGGGATACGCGCCAGTGGCGCGGCCGGGACCGCCGCGCGTCTCCGGCCGGAAGACGGAGATCTCGCCCGCGCGCGCGCCGGTCGCGCGCACGCCGGGGGCAGGCGCCGCGACGATGCGCGCGGGCGCGATGGGCCGGCCGATCCGCTCGGAGACGAGCCGCGGCGCGGGGCCGCCCCAGGCCGGCGACGTCATCGGCGCGGGCCGGACGCCGGGGCGCGGCGCGGGGCGCGCGGGCGCGGGAGCGGTTCGGTAGTACCACTGCCGGGTGTACGACGGCGCGTACGCCACCTGGTACACCGGCATCGACACGAAGCTGACCGTCGGGACGAACGTCCACCAGAAGTCGATGAACGGGTACGTGCTCACGTACAGCGAGAAGCCCGGCGCGAGCGGCGCCCAGCCGATCGCGTCGCCCGAGTACCGCCACGACACCCAGGCCGGCGCCCACTGGTAGCCCGGCACCCAGATCCACCCGTAGTAGTTGTCGTAGGCCCAGCGCCCGTAGTGGTAGGCCGCCCAGCCCCAGGGCTCGTCCGACACCCAGAGCCAGCCCTCGTTCGTCCACTCCCAGCGCCCGTAGTAGTACGGGCGCCAGCCGGCGGCGACGTGCGGCCGCCAGACCTGGCCGTACCGCGGTGCGTACACCCATTCGCCGTACGGGGACAGCGGAGCCTGGAACGTCTCGAGCGTGACGCCGCCGGGGTTCACGTCGACGGAGACGTCGTAGTTCTCGGTCGGGGGCGGCTCGGTCCAGCCGGGCGGGTCCTGCTCCCACTCGTCCGCGCGAGCGCCCGCCGGGACGACTGCCACGGCGAGGACGGCTCCGAGCGCGATTTCGATGGAACGCCTCATGACGCACCACCTCCGCTACATCTCAGAAGCAAGCAGGATGCCGGAGGAACCGTGGGAATTGCTGCGGGATTTTGGGCGCGGGGCGCGGCGCCGCGGGCACACTGTGCGGGGGCTTCACCCGTTCGCCCGTCCAGGGCGAACCCACCCGTCGGCGCCACCCCCGGCAGAGACCGGGAGCCGGCCGCGCGGGTCAGGCGAGCTTCTTCTCCTTCTCGAAGCTCAAGAGCGGCGGCTCCTTGTTCAGGATGACGCCCTCCGTGATCTTGCACTCCTTCACGCCTTCCCGGTACGGCACGTCGTACATGATGTCGAGCATCGCCTGCTCGAGGATGGCGCGGAGGCCCCGGGCGCCGGACTTCCGCCGCATCGCCTCGCGGGCGGTCGCGCGCAGCGCCTCCTTCGTGAAGGAGAGCTTCACCTTCTCGAGCTCGAACAGCTTCACGTACTGCTTCGTGAGCGCGTTCTTCGGCTGCGTCAGGATCGTGACGAGGTCGTCCTCGGAGAGGTCGGACAGCGTCGCGATCATCGGCAAGCGGCCGACGAACTCCGGGATCATCCCGAACTTGATGAGGTCGCCCGGCTCGACGCGCGCGAGGAGCTCGCCGAGGCTCGCCTCCTCCTTGCGCTCGATCTTCGCGCCGAACCCGAGCCCCTTCACGCCCGCCCGCCGCCGGATCACCTGCTCCAGCCCGCAGAACGCGCCGCCGACGATGAAGAGGATGTTCGAGGTGTCGACCTGGATGTACTCCTGCTGGTTGTACTTCTTGCCGCCGCGGGGCGTGACGTTCGCGCGCGTGCCCTCGATGATCTTGAGGAGCGCCTGCTGCACGCCCTCGCCGCCGACGTCGCGCGTCGGGCTCGGCGTGTCGCCCTTCCGGGCGATCTTGTCGATCTCGTCGACGTAGACGATGCCGCGCGCCGCCTTCTCGACGTCGTAGTCGGCGTTGTGCAGCAGGTTCTGGATGATGTTCTCGACGTCCTCGCCGACGTACCCCGCCTCGGTGAGGCTCGTCGCGTCGGCGATCGTGAACGGGACGTTCAGGAACCGCGCGAGCGACTGGGCGAGGAGCGTCTTGCCCGAGCCGGTCGGCCCGATGAGGAGGATGTTCGACTTCTGGAGCTCGACGTCCTCGCCGCCGGGGCGCGCCTGGCCGGGCCGCTGCGCCCGCGCGGGCTTTCGCGAGTAGACGCGCTTGTAGTGGTTGTAGACGGCGACCGAGAGGACCTTCTTCGCGCGGTCCTGCCCGACGACGTAGTCGTCGAGGAAGCTCTTGATCTCCGCGGGCGTCGGCAGCGAGACCGCGGGGCGGCCCTCGTCGCGCTCCGCCTCCTCCGCGATGATGTCGTTGCAGAGGCGGATGCACTCGTCGCAGATGTAGACGGTGGGCCCGGCGATGAGCTTGCGGACCTCGCGCTGCCCCTTCCCGCAGAAGGAGCACGACAGGTTTCCGTGGTGGTGCTCTTTGCGGCTCACAGTCTCCTCGCCCGCCGGATGTTACCACCAAAACGGACGCCCGCGACCTCGCGGCTCCGCTCCGGGGAGATAACCAGCATGCGTGCGCGCCGCTCCCACAACGTGCGGGGCCCGTGACGGACCTCACGCGTCCGGGTCGTCGCCGGCGAGGGTCCCGATCTCCCCCGCGAGGTCCTCGGCGCGGCGGGCCACCGGACGGGGCACACCGCTCTCGGCCTTGCACGCCTCCGCGAGCCGGCGGGCGAGCGCCGCCAGGGCGCGGAGCCGGTCCGCCTTCGGGGGCGCGGGGCGCGCGGGCGGCGGCCCGAGCTTCTCGGCGAGGCGGCGGCTCATCGCGGCGGCCGACGGCGGCCGCTCGAGCACCTCGTCGCGGAGCTCGCGCCAGGCGGCGTTCGACAGCTGCCCGGACGCCTCCGCGCGCGAGAGCACCTCGACCACCTCGAACGGCGGCGCCTTCGCGTCGGCCCGCGGCCTCGCCAGCTCCGGCTCGTGCCGCTCCAGGAAGCCGTAGCTCATCGTCAGCTTCTCGGCCGTCGTGGCGCGGATGAAGAGCTCCCTCGTGCAGTACCGCTCGAAGCTCGGGTAGCCCCACTCGCGCCACAGCCCCTCGCGCCTCACCTCGCTGAGGAGCCGCCCGAACTCCACCCAGGCGGCCTTGAAGCGGCGCGCGCCCTCGAGGACCCGGCGGCGGACCGACCCCTCGGGCAGGTCCTCCGCTCGGGCGACCAGCTTCTCGGCGGCGGACGTCATCGGCCGATCCGGAACGCGAGCGAGACCGTCGGCCGCTGGCCGGGGAACGGATCGAACCGCCAGCCCCCGAGCGCCGCCTGGAGGCAGTCGCGGAGCCCCCCCTGCTTGAACCGGGGCTCGTCGATCCAGAGCTGCGCCACCCTTCCGTCGTTGCCGATCGCGAACTCGATGGGGACGTCGCCCTCGAAGTCCGGCGAGCGCTGCGCCTCCGCGCGGAAGCAGGGCGCGAGCGTCCGCTGCTCCCGGCCCACGACCGCCTGGATCTTCCTCTCGTCGAACTGCGCGAGGACGATGTCGCCGCCCTCGACCGCCCCGGACGGCGCCCCCGCGGCCGGTGCGCGCCTCGCCGGCCGCCGCGGGGCGCTCCGGTCCGCGTCGGGACCCGCGAGCGTCACCTCGACGAGGTCGTCGCGCGACTCGCGCCGCGAGACGCCCACGCGCGCCGCGGACGCGATCCGGATCCCCGCGCCGAAGTCCTCGAGGAGCGCGCTCGTCTTGCTCTGATCGGGCGTGAGCTGGAGGACCCCGACGATCGAGCCCGCGACGAGCAGGACGACGCCGACGACGGCGGCGGCGAGCTTCCGGCGCCGCTTGCGCGCGTGGAGGAGACGCGCGCCGGTGATCTCGCGCTCGACCCGCAGCCCCGCCTCCGCCTTCTTCGCGTGAACGAGGAAGATCGGGATCTCGGAGAGCTTTCGCCAGCTCCCGTCGCCGGCGGACAGCGGCGTTGCCCCGTCGATCTCCCCGCGGTAGAGCATCGCCGCGATCCCTCGCGAGTCGACCGGGCCGAACACCTGGCCGGCGCGACGGAACAGCCACTCGCCCCCCTCGAGCTTCGGGTCCTTCTCCAGGGAGGTCTCTCGGCTTCGGTCGGCCATCGAGTTCGAGGATAGTTAGCACGACATGGAAAGGCGCTTCTACGCCGTCGAGATCGCCTACGACGGGACGCGCTTCCGGGGCTTTCAGCGGCAGCCCGGGCTCCCCACCGTGCAGGACGCCCTCGAGACGGCGCTCGCGTCGGTGGGTGTGCGCGCGCCGCTCGCGGTGGCGGCCCGGACGGACGCGGGCGTGCACGCGGTGGGGCAGGTGGTCAGCTTCGGCGCGCGGGCGGTGCTCGACCCGGAGGCGTTGCGGCGCGGCCTCAACGCCGCCCTGCCCGAGGGGATCCTGGCGCGGGCGGTCCACCGCGTCGGCCCCTCGTTCCACGCGCGGAACAGCGCCGTCGGGCGCACCTACGTCTACCTCGTGGGCGCGCCGCCACCGGACGGGCTCGCGCCGTACGCGTGGGCGCTTCCCGACGAGCGCGCGTTTCCGGGGCTCGGTGAGGTCCGGCTCGATCCGGATGCGGTGCGCGAGGCGCTCTCGCACGCCGTCGGGACCCACGATTTCACGGGGTTCGCGCGGCCCGGCGAGCAGCGCGGCGCCGTCCGCACGCTGCTCCGGGCGGAGGTCGTCTCCGCGACCTGGGCGCCGCTCCACGCCATCGTGCTCGAGGGACGCGGGTTCCTGCGCGCGATGGTGCGGAACCTCGTCGGAACGGCCGTAGCGGCGGGGCTCGGCGTCGGGCCGCCCGCGCTGATCCGCGATCTCCTCGCGGCGCGCGGGCGGTATCGCGGCGTCCGGGCCCCGGGCTGGGGGCTCACGCTCGCGGCGGTGCACTACGCTCCGGGCACCCTGACCCCGGAGCGACCAGCGGGATGACGGCTCCGTCCGCGCGCCGCACCGCGGCAACGCGCACGAGCCGGACGCGGCCGATCGCCATCGGCGCCGGGGGAGGCGCGACCGGCGCCGAGGCGCGCGCGGCGGGCGCGATCACATCGGGCTCCCGTCGGTGGGGAGGTGGCCGTACTTGGCGAGGAGGTCGGCGACGGCCTCCCGGAGGTAGTCCGACTGCCGGACGCGCGTCTTCCGGGCGAGGCTGCGGAGCTCTGCCGCGAAAGCGGGAGGCAGGCGGATGAGCATGGGCTCCAGACGGGGGGGGCTCTCGGTGGGGCTCATCATCGGGCTGTCGACATCGAGGGCGGTGGTCATGTAGGCTCCTTGCGACATGGGATTACGTTTACCTACACGCTACCACCCGATATTCTGCTGGCAAGAAAAGTGACGCTCTCGTGATTTCCGATGCATCCGCGGATCGGGAGCGACGCTGAGGCACGCAGGGCGCCCGCGAGCGACCCCGTCAGGGCAGATCGAAGCGGACCTGCGCCCCGGCCGAGATCGAGAGCGAAGCGATCCGGGCCTCGCCGAACGCGGTCGCAAACGAAGCGGCGGCGTACACCCCTCCGCCCCGCCCGTAGTCCCAGGCGAGGCCGATCCCCACGAGAGGGCCGATCGCGAGCCGCGAGCGGAGCGGTGCCCATGCGCCCACGTCGAAGAACGTCTTGAGCTGCTCCGTTCCGAAGTAGCCGCGGTAGCGCGCGTCCAGGGCGAGCAGGACCTTCATCCGATCGGGATCGTCGGGCCAGGGCAGCGCGACGGTGGCGCCGATGAGGAGGTCGTCGCCCTCCCCCGTCACGTCGAAGCCCCAGCCCGCGTGCAGCCCGGTACGCCAGCCGGTGGCGGTCGTCGCGCCCGCGCGGGCGACGGCGTCGTACGAGAGGAGCGCGTCCGCGAACGGCCCGTGGCTGTCGCGGTGGTCGAACCGCGGCTCGAGCGCGCCGGCGCCCCCGGGGATGGCCGCGGCGGCCAGCGAGGCGGCGGCCGCGAGCGCCCGGCGCACGGCAGCGCTCATCCGTGCACGACCGGCAGGGCGATGCCGGCGAGCTCGTTCATGCGACCGGAGCGGAAGGGATCGAGATCGAGGGCGGCGATCCGGAACCCCGCGTCCTTCACGGCGCGGGAGATCTCCGCCCGCCGCGCGAAGGCGGCCTCGAGCTCGCCCTCCCCGATCTCGACGCGCCCGATCTCGCCGTGGTGCCGCACGCGCAGGTCGCGGAACCCGAGCGCCCGCACCGCCGCCTCGGCCCGCTCGACCTGCCCGAGCCGCTCCGGCGTCACGGGCGTGCCGTAGGGGATGCGCGAGGCGAGGCACGCCATCTGCGGCTTGTCCCAGGTCGGCAGCCCGTACGCCTCGCTCCACGCGCGGACCTCGTCCTTCGTGAGCCCCGCCTCCGCGAGCGGCGAGCGGACGCGCACCTCCACCGCGGCGCGGTGGCCTGGGCGGTGGTCTCGCCGGTCGTCGGCGTTGAACCCGTCGAGCACCGCCGCGATCCCCTCGGCGCGCGCGACCTCGCCGCACAGCCGGTAGAGCTCGCGCTTGCAGTAGTAGCAGCGGTCCTCCGGGTTCGCGACGTAGCGCGGGTCGTCCTGCTCGAGGCTCTCGCGCTCCACGTGCCGCACGCCGAGCCGCGCGGCGATCCGGCGGGCCTCGGCGCGCTCCGCCCCCGGGACGGCCGGGGAGTGCGCGGTGAGCGCGACGGCGCGCGGCCCGAGCAGCTCCGCGGCGACGGCGAGGACGAAGGTCGAGTCGACGCCGGCCGAGAACGCGACGAGCGCGCTCCCGCAGCCGGACACCTCGGCCTTCATGCGGGCGAGCTTCGCCTCGGAGGCGCGCCGCAGGGACTCGAGCGAGACGGCGGACATGGCGCCGTGCTTATAGCGCTGGCGAGTGCCCATTCGCCAGCCACGTCAGCCACGAGGAACCCGCAGGCCGTAGAGAACGGGCCGGCACATGTCGCTTCGCGACAAGTGCCTGGCCCGGAGATGGGAGCGGCCTGGGCCCGGAGATCGGAGCGGCCTGGAGCGGCCTACCGGCGCTTCTTCGCCGGCTTCGCGGTGCGCGCCGCCACCTTGCGGGGCGCCTTCCGCGCCGCCGCGCGGGCCGCGAGCTTCTTGCGGGCGCCGCCGCGCGCCGCCTTGCCGCGGCGCGGCCGGAGCCCGCCGGTGAGCCGGCCGAACTCCGTCGGCCCGACGTACTTGAGGTCGACGAGCGCCTGGAACACGCGCGTGCCCGCCTCCGCGACCGAGACCTGGTCCGTGTGGACCGTGAGGTCCGCGTGCGAGGGCGGCTCGTACGGAACGTCCACGCCCGGCACCTGCGTGAGCTCGCCCGCGAGCGCGCGCCGGTAGATGCCCTCCGGGTCGCGCTCCTGCAGCTTCTCCATCGAGCAATCGACGAAGATCTCGACGAAGCGCCGCGCCTCCTTGCGGAGCTGCTCGCGCGCGTCGCGGTACGGGGAGAGCGCGGCGCACACCGCGATCCCGCCCGAGCGCATCACGGCCTTCGCGACGAACCCGAGCCGCGCGACGGCCTTCGCGTGGTCCTCCTTCGACGGCCCGAGCCCGTCCAGGAGAACCGCGGCGTCGCCGTTCTCGTCGAGGAGCTCGACGCGGCGGCCAGCCGCGGCGAGCCTCGAGGAGACGTGCGCGGCGAGCGTGCTCTTGCCCGCCCGGTTCATCCCGGTGAGCCAGATCGCGAAGCCGTTGCCCTGCTGGTCGTTCATCCGTGCCTCCGGTCGCGGGCCATGGCCGGAAGCTCGCGTCCCGGCTCGCGAAAGACGTGTATCCAGCCAGTATACCCCGCAGGTGCGCGAACGCCAAATCGCCCCGGTCGCCGATAATTCCGGTTTACGGAGCGATTCCAGACGCTTACGTCGTGACGGACGTTTCCTGTCCGTCAATTCGAGGGTGCGCTCGCGTCGCCGGCCGGCTGCGATTGCGCAGCGGCGGAGGCGCCGCAGGCGCAGCCCGCGAGACGTGTCGTCGGGCGCGTCGTGACGACACCGCGGACGAGGTCGAGCCGCCGTCCCGGGATCGCGCCCGGCACGGCGATCATCTGGACGAGCTCGCTCGCGGCGAGCGCGGAGAGCGCGGCGGCGCCGGGGAGCGGCGGCCGCCCGGCACCGGTCGTCGCGCGGGCGCAGGCGTAGCACGGTGCGCCCGGCGGGACGGACACGATCGCGCCGCCGTCGGCGTCCGGCTCCAGCACGACGTGCGGGACGCCCGCGCGCCGCGCCGCCTCCGCCGCGTGCAGCGCCTGCGCGACGGAGGGGGCCGCGACGATCGTCGCCGTCGGGACGCCGCCGGTCGGATAGGGCTCGACGTCGCAGAAGCGCGACAGCCGTCGCAGCGCGTCGCGCGCCGCGTCGGCGCGCGACGCCCCGACGGACGCCTGCCCGTAGAGCCACCCGCCCGCGTCCGCCGGCGAGACGTGCTCGGGGTCGTCGATCCAGAGCCGGCCGATCCCCGCCTGCACGAGGTAGACGAGCGCGGCGGTCGCGGCGCCCTCCGCGCCCACCGCGCGCACGCGCGCGTCGGCGAGCCGCTCCTGCGCCGCCTCCCCGAACCCGGGGACGAGGAGCTGCCGCGCGTAGCGCGCGATCCGATCGTCGCCGAGGGTCACTGCAGCCCTCCCGCCCCGATGGCCGCCGCGCCCTTCTCGAGCCACACGCGCACCTCGCCTGGCTCGCCGCGCCCGAGCGGCTCGACGCCCAGCACGCGGTGTCCCTCCTCCGCGGCGCTCCGCGGCACGCTCTCCGCCGGCTCGCCGCCCGAGAGCCACACCTCGAGCACCTCTCCCGGCCCGAGCCGGTCGAGGGCGATCCGCGTCTTGACGAACGTGATCGGGCAGGCGTACGGACGCAGGTCGACGGTGGCGCGCGGGACGGTCACGGCGCCCCTCCCGGCCGCGACGACGTCGTCTCGCACGCGACCGCGCCGGCCTCGAGCGGCTGCGTCCCGGCGCACGCGGCGCAGCCCGGGCGCTTGCGCACGAGCACGAGCCGGGACTTCGCAGTCCGCGCCTCGAACACGAGGAGCCGCCCCTCGTACGCGCCGCGCTCGCCCGCCAGCACCCGCAGGGCCTCGGCGCCCATGAGCGATCCAGCGAGGCCCGCGACCGGACCGAGGATGCCCGCCTCCGCGCAGGACGGCACGGACCCTGCCGGCGGGGGACCCTCGAACAGGCAGCGCAGGCAGCCGCCGAGGCCCCCCGGAACGACGGTGAGGAGCTGCGCGGTCGTCCGGAGCACGCCGCCGTGCACGAGCGGACGCCGCGCGCGGAGGGCCGCGTCGTTCGCGAGGAACTTCGTCGCGAAGTTGTCGGAGCCGTCCACGACGATCTCCGCGGCGCGCGCGAGCTCGAACGCGTTCCCGGGCGCGAAGCGCTCGTCGCGCGCCTCGATCGTCACCGCCGGGAAGAGCGCGCGCACGCGCTCGGCCGCGGCGGCGGCCTTCCGGGCGCCGAGGTCCGCCTCACCGAAGAGCGGCTGCCGGTTCAGGTTCGACGTCTCGACCGCGTCATCCTCGACGAGGACGATCCGCCCGACGCCCGCCGCGGCGAGGACCAGGATCGCCGGCCCGCCCAGGCCGCCCGCGCCCACGACGAGCGCGCTCTTGCGCGTGAGGTCCATCGCGACGAGGCGTATATCCCGCGCGCCGGGGAGCGGCAAGCAGCGTCCTCGCGCCGGTCCGCGCCCGCGCGGACGGTCAGATCGACACCTGCCGCCCGTCCCGCGCCGCCTTCCAGAGCGCCGGGAGCGTGACGATCCGATCGACCGCTCCCCGGATGGCGTCCGGCTCGAGCCCGGCGAGGCGGACGGCGGTGTCGCAGGCGACGACCTCGAGCCCGAGCCCGCGCCGGGCCTCCTCGAGGCTCTCGCGCAGGGGCGCGACCCGCGCGGCGGCCGCCTCGGGCGGCGCGCCGTCGTCGAAGCGCCCGTCGACCCAGAGCCGGAGCGCGTCGAAGAAGAGCGCGACCGTCACGCGCTCGCCGAGCGCCGCAGCGGTGACCGCGAGCGTGACGGCCTGGTAGCGGTCCGTCCACCCGGCCCGGTGCAGCAGGACGACGAGCGGCCCGGTCTCGCTCACCGGCGTCCTCCGAAGAGCCGGCCGAAGAGCCCCTTCTTCTCGCCGCGGGACGCCGCGGCGGGCGGCGCGGCTGGCGGGAGGGGGCGCGCGCCCCGGGGGGCGCTCTGCGGCGCCGGCACGCCGAGCTTCTCCCGCAGCGACTCCGGCGTGTCGAGCGTCGCGAGCTTGACGGCGGCGGTGCGCCCCGAGGCGAGGTCCTTCGCGGTCACCTCGAGGAGACCCTCCGCGCCGAGCGCGAACTCGACCGAGACCTTGATGGCGCCGCGCGGGCGCGGCGGGAGCCCGGGGATCCGGAGCGTGCCGAGGTACTCGCACTCCGAGACCTGGTGCGCGTCCCCCTGGAACACCTGCAGCTCGAGCTCGCGCTGCCCGTCCTTCGTGGTCGCGATCTCGTAGGCCTTCCGGGCCGGGAGCGACGTGTTCCGCGGGAGGACGGTCGCCATGCGGCCGCCCGGGAGCCCCACCCCGATCCCCATGGCGAGGACGTCCACGAGCACGACGGAGTCGATGCGGCTCGCCGAGTCGGCGAGGAGCGCGGCCCCGATGGCGACCGCCTCGTCGGGGTGGACGCTCTTGTTCGGCTCGCGCCCGAACGCCTCGGCGATGCGGCGCCACACGAGGGGCATGCGGCTCTGGCCGCCGACGAGGAGCACCTCCTCGACGTCGCTCGCGGAGAGCTTCTTCTCGGCGAGGACCTCGCGGCAGACCTCGAGCGTGCGCTCCACGAGGCGTGCGGTGAGCTCCTCGAGCTCTTCCCGCGTGACCTCGACCTCGAGCGCGAGATCGCCGCCATCCGGTCCCTTCGCGAGGAACGGGACGCGCGCGAGCGCCCGCTCCGCCGACGACAGCGCGATCTTGAGCTCCTCCGCGGCGTCGCGGATCCGCTGCCACGCGGCGCGGTCCTCCGGCGGCCGGACGCCGTGCTGCTCGGTGAACCTCCACACCAGGTGGTCCACGAGCTGATCGTCGAAGTCCACGCCGCCGAGGAAGGTGTCGCCGCCGGTCGAGACGACCTCGTAGAGGTCGCCCTGGATCTCGACGACCGACGCGTCGAACGTGCCGCCGCCGAGATCGTAGACGAGCACCCGCTTCTGGACGTCGCGGCCGTGGCCGAAGGCGAGCGCGGCGGCGGTCGGCTCGTTCACGATCCGCTCGACGTGGAGCCCGGCGAGCGCGCCCGCCTCGCGCACCGCCGTCCGCTGGTGGTCGTTGTAGTAGGCCGGCACGGTGACGACGGCCCGCTCGACCGGCTCGCCGATCGCCTGGGCCGCGACCTCCTTCATCTCCCGCAGGACGAGCGCGGAGACCTGCTGGAGGGTGTACTCGCGGCCGGCGAACCGCACCGCGCACCCGCCCCCCGCCGCCTCGACGATCTCGTAGTGGAACCGGTCGCGGCAGGCCTGGACGGTCGGCGAGGCGAACGGGCGGCCGACGAGCCGCTTCGAGCCGTAGACGGTGTGGCGCGGGTTCACGATCATCTGCGCCTTCGCGGCGTGGCCGACGAGCAGCCGTCCCTGCGGGTCGTACGCGACCACGGATGGGATGGTCCGGTACCCCTGGCGCGACTCGAGGACCTCCACCTTCCCGTTCCGGACGACGGCGGCGCAGGAGTACGTCGTCCCGAGGTCGATGCCGATGACGGGGCCGGCGCGCTTCGGGCGGGGGCGCGTCGGGACGGACGAGGTCGGGGCCGAGGCCGGGGTCGAGGTCGGGGTCGGCGGTCGGGGTCGAGGTCGGGTGTCGGGGTCGGGTCGGTCGAGGTCGGGGGCTGGGCTGGGTTCGCGGTCGCCCCGCGCGCGCGAGGCCCCACGTCGAGATCGTCCAGATCGACGTCCTCGGGAACCGGCGGCTCCTCGCTGCGCGCCGCCCCTCCCAGCGTCGCCACGACGAGGTCCACGAGCGCGCGGCTCTCCGGCGCCAGCTCCGTGAACCGGATGCCCATCCCGGGGTCGCGCGGCGGCTCGCCCGGCGCGGACGGCGGCGTCGTCCACCGCACCACGCCGCGCCCGCGGATCACCTGGTCCCCGCTCTCGAGCGAGATGTCGAGCGCGAGCTCCGACCCGGGCGGCCTGGGGTCCCGCGTCCGGACGAAGATGCCGCCGCGCGACACGTTGGTCGCGTACTGCTCGATGAACTCGTCCATGGAGCCGTAGGCGAGCCGCAGCCTCAGCTCGGCGCCGAAGCGCGGATCGCGACGCTTCTCGTCCTGCATCGCGTTTCATCGTACCTTTCGGGGCTCGGAGCCGCCAACAGCCCGATCGGCGTCCGCGGGCCCTTGCCGCGGCGCGGGCTGCCCCAAGCTTGCCCTGGGCAATACTCGAACGGAGGGCTCACCCGTGAGAAAGCCTCGAACCATCGCTCCTGCCCAGGGCCGGCTCGCGGTCCTCATCCCCGGCCTCGGCGCCGTCGCGACGACGCTCATCGCCGGCGTGGAGGCCGTGAAGCGCGGCATGGCGAAGCCCATCGGCTCGCTGACGCAGCTCGCGTCGGTCCGGCTCGGAAAGCGGACCGAGAATCGGTCGCCCCGATCAAGGACCTCGTCCCGATCGCGGCGCTGGACGACCTCCGGTTCGGTGCGTGGGACGTCTTCCCGGACGACGCCTACGAGTCCGCGTGCCACGCGAAGGTGCTCGAGCAGGACCTCGCTCGACCAGCTGCGGGAGCCGCTCCAGGCCGTGAAGCCGATGGCGGCGGTCTTCTCGCCCGAGTACGTGCGGCGCCTCGACGGCCCGAACGTGAAGAAGGCGCCGACGAAGCGCGACCTCGGCGAGGCGCTCCGCGAGGACATCCGGCGGTTCATGAAGGAGAACGACTGCGCGCGCGGCGTGATGGTCTGGTGCGCGTCGACGGAGGTGTACCTCCAGCCGTCCGCCGTCCACGCCGAACTCGGGAGGTTCGAGGCCGCGATGGCCGCGAACGATCCGGCGATCGCGCCGTCGATGATCTACGCGTGGGCGGCGCTCCAGGAGGGCATCCCGTTCGCGAACGGCGCCCCGAACCTCACCGTCGACCTCCCGGCCCTCCAGGAGCTCGCGAAGCGGAAGGGGCTGCCGATCGCCGGCAAGGACTTCAAGACCGGCCAGACGATGCTGAAGACCGTCCTCGCCCCGATGCTCAAGGCGCGGATGCTCGGCCTCGACGGGTGGTTCTCGACGAACATCCTCGGGAACCGCGACGGCGAGGTGCTCGACGACCCCGGGAGCTTCAAGACGAAGGAGGTCTCGAAGCTCTCCGTCCTCGAGCACATCCTGCAGCCCAAGCTCTACCCGGACCTCTACGGCCGCATCGACCACAAGGTGCAGATCAACTACTACCGGCCGCGCGGCGACAACAAGGAGGGCTGGGACGCGATCGACATCGTGGGGTGGCTCGGGTACCCGATGCAGATCAAGGTGGACTTCCTCTGCCGGGACTCGATCCTCGCCGCACCGGTCGCGCTCGACGTCGCCCTCTTCCTCGACCTCGCGCAGCGCGCGGGGCTCGCCGGGATCCAGGAGTGGCTGTCGTTCTACTTCAAGAGCCCGATGGTCGGAGAGGGGCTCTACCCGGAGCACGACCTCTTCATCCAGCTCACGAAGCTCAAGAACACGCTGCGCCACGTCGCGGGCGAGGAGCTCATCACCCACCTCGGCCTGGACTACTACGAGAAGTGAACGTCTCGCGAGGGGCTTGCGGTGGGCCTCTCGCGCCGCCAGGTCTGCCCGGGGCGACCGCGCCCCGGAGGTGCCATGGCCTACGTCGTCGCCGAGCCCTGCATCAAGTGCAAGTACACCGACTGCGTCGAGGTCTGCCCGGTGGACTGCTTCTACGAGGGGCCGAACTTCCTCGTGATCCACCCCGACGAGTGCATCGACTGCGGCGCCTGCGAGCCGGCCTGCCCGACGAAGGCGATCTTCCCGGAGGAGAGCCTGCCGCCGAGGTGGACGGAGTACGTGCAGCTCAACAAGGACCTCTGCACGAGGTGGCCGAACATCACCGAGAAGAAGGACGCCCTGCCCGACGCCGACGCCTGGAAGGACAAGGAGGACAAGCGACAGATGCTGGAGGGGCTGTAGCGCCGGCGCCCAGCTGCGCGGGCGCCAGCCCGCGCAATCGCCCGTGCGCACGGATCGAGGACCGCATCTTCCGTGTCGGCACCCGTACAAACGGAAACGGGGATCCGGCTGCGCCGGATCCCCGTTTCAGAAGTGCCCAGGGCGAGATTCGAACTCGCACGCCTTACGGCGCCACCCCCTCAAGATGGTGTGTCTACCAGTTCCACCACCTGGGCGAAGCGGGGACGGGTTCTAGCAAACGGCCGACGCGGGCGCAAGCGCCCGTCCCGGCGCAGCTCCTACTTCGTGGGCGCGTGCGCGGGCGCGGGCTGCGTGGGAGCGGGCGCCTGGGGCGCCGCGGGGATCTGCGCGGGCGCGGGCAGGCCGGGTGCGGGCATGCCGCCGGGCGGGGGAACCGCCGGCGCCGCCGCCTCGCGCTCGACCTCGGAGGTGGAGCGCGACGCCTGGTAGGCGAGCGTGAGCGAGGTGAGCATGAAGATCGCCGCCGCGCCGGCGGTGAGCTTCCCGAGGAAGGTCGTCGCGCCCCGGCCGCCGAAGACGGTCTGCGCGCCGGCGCCCCCGAACGCCCCGCCCATGCCGCCGCCCTTCCCGGCCTGCAGCAGGATCACGAGGATCAGGAAGATGCAGACGACGACGTGGACGACGGTGACGAGCGTGATCAACGTGGTGCACCTTTCATGACGGCGGCGAGGAAGTCCTTCGCCGTGGGTTGCGGGTCCCGCTTGCGGCGCGCGCCGGCGGCGGGGGTGCCTCTAACGGAGTGCACCCTTCACGATCGCGAGGAAGTCCGTCGCCTTCAAGCTGGCCCCGCCGACGAGCGCGCCGTCGACGTCGGGCTGGGACATGAGCTCGGCGGCGTTGTCCGGCTTCACCGAGCCGCCGTACTGGATCCGGATCGCGTCGGCGGCGTCAGCGCCGATCTCCCGGAGGATCTTGCGGATCGCGGCGTGGACCTCCTGCGCCTGCGCCGCGGTGGCGGTCTTGCCGGTCCCGATCGCCCACACCGGCTCGTAGGCGACGGTGAGCGCGGCGAGCGCGGAGGACGGGATCCCGGCGAGCGCGCCGCGCACCTGCCGCTCGACGACGGCGAGGGTCTTGCCGGCCTCGCGCTCGGCGAGCGTCTCGCCGACGCAGACGATGGGGAGCACGTTCGCGGCGAGGAGCGCGCCGACCTTCTTGCGGACGGACTCGTCGGTCTCGCCGAAGAGCTGGCGGCGCTCGCTGTGCCCGACGATGCCGTGCCTGCAGCCGGCCTCGGCGAGCATGGCCGCCGAGATCTCGCCGGTGAAGGCGCCCTGCGCCTCCCAGTGGACGTCCTGCGCGGCGACCTCGAGGCCGGTCCCGCGGACGGCGCCTGCCACCGCGTGGATCGCGGTGAACGGCGGCGCGACCGCGACCTGCACCTTCCCGCCCGACGCCTGGGCGAGCCCCGCCCCGACGTCGCGCGCGAGCGCGACCGCCTCGGCGACGGTCCGGTGCATCTTCCAGTTCCCGCAGACGAATTTCCGGCGCGCCACGGCCTACTCCTCGAGGACCTGGATGCCGGGCAGCACCCGCCCCTCGATGAACTCGAGGGAGGCGCCGCCGCCCGTGGAGACGTGCTTCATCTTGTCGACGAGCCCGGCTTCCTCGACCGCCGCGGCGCTGTCGCCGCCGCCGACGACCGTGACCGCCCGGCTCTCCGCCATCGCCTTCGCGACGCCGAAGGTCCCCTCGGCCCACGGCTTCTGCTCGAAGAGGCCCATCGGGCCGTTCCAGAAGACCGTCTTCGCCGCGAGGATCCGCTGGCGGTAGCGGTCGAGCGTCTTCGGCCCGATGTCGAGCCCCATGAGGTCGGCCGGGATGGCGCGGTCGTTCACGACGATCCGCTTCGCGGTCTCGGTGGGCTCCGCGCCGCAGATGTGGTCGACCGGGAGCATGAGATCGACCTTCTTCGCCGCGGCGCGCTCCAGGATCTGCCGCGCGAGGTCGAGCTTGTCCTTCTCGACGAGGCTCTTGCCGACCGGGACGTCCTGCGCCGCGAGGAACGTGTACGCCATCGCGCCGCCGATGCAGACCGCGTCGGCCTTCGCGAGGAGGTTCTCGAGCACCTTGATCTTGTCGGAGACCTTCGCGCCGCCGATGACCGCGACGAAGGGGCGCGCCGGCGAGCCGAGCGCCTTGCCGAGGTACTCGACCTCCTTCTGGATGAGGAAGCCGGCGGCCTTCTCCTTCACGAACTTCGCCATGCCGGCGGTCGAGGCGTGGGCGCGGTGGGCGGTGCCGAACGCGTCGTTCACCCAGACGTCGGCGAGGCTCGCGAGCTCCTTCGCGAAGTTCTCGTCGTTCTTCTCCTCCTCCGGGTGGAAGCGGAGGTTCTCGAGGAGGAGGACCTGGCCGTCCTTCATGTCCTTCACGGCCTTCCGGACGCCGTCGCCGACGCAGTCGTCCGCGAGGATGACGTCCTGACCGAGCAGCTTCTGAAGCTGCTCGGCGGCGGGCTCGAGGGTCAGCTTCTGCTTGTCCTCGGGCTTCCCCTTCGGGCGGCCGAGGTGCGAGCCGAGG
The DNA here is from genome assembly GCA_963821195.1 of uncultured delta proteobacterium. Classification (GTDB taxonomy): domain Bacteria; phylum Myxococcota; class Myxococcia; order Myxococcales; family Anaeromyxobacteraceae; genus Anaeromyxobacter. The sequence continues at coordinate 10,514 of CAWGDE010000021.1, read as the reverse complement.
ATCACCTTCGCCTTCGCCTTCACGGCGTACTGGATCGTCGGCAGCGCCGCGCGGATGCGCGTGTCGTCGGTGACGTGCCCCTGCGCGTCGAGCGGGACGTTGAAGTCGACGCGGATGAAGACGCGCTTGCCCGCGAGGTCGAGGGCGTCGAGGGTCGTTGAAGCGCCATGGCTCACTTCGTCAGCGATCAGTCGCGACGTCGACCATGCGGTTCGAGAAGCCCCACTCGTTGTCGTACCAGGCGAAGCACCTTCGCGAAGTTGCCGTCGATGACGTTGGTCAGCCGGGCGTCGACGATCGACGAGGCCGGGTCGCCGTTGAAGTCGATCGACACCAGTCGGCGCGTCGGAGTACTTGAGCACGCCCTTCAGCGCGCCGTCCGCGGCCTTCTTGAACGCGGCGTTGATCTCCTCCTCGGTCGCGGTCTTCTCGAGCTCGACGGTCAGGTCGACGAGCGAGACGTTCGGCGTCGGGACGCGGATCGCGATGCCGTCGAGCTTGCCCTTGAGCGCCGGGAAGCACCTCGGCGACCGCCTTCGCGGCGCCGGTCGTCGTCGGGATCATGGAGAGCGCGGCGGCGCGGGCCCGCCGCAGGTCCTTGTGCGGCAGGTCGAGGATGTTCTGGTCGTTCGTGTAGGAGTGGATCGTCGTCATCAGGCCGCGCTTGATGCCGAACGTCTCGTGCAGGACCTTGGCCACCGGCGCCAGGCAGTTCGTGGTGCAGGACGCGTTCGAGACGATCGTGGTGCTTCGCCGGGTCGTAGCGCTGGTGGTTGACGCCGAAGCAGACGGTGATGTCCGCGCCCTTGGCCGGCGCCGAGATGAGGACCTTCTTGGCGCGCCCGCCGAGGTGGCCGTCGGCCTTCTCCCGCTCGGTGAAGAGGCCGGTGCACTCGAGGACGACGTCCACGCCGGGTCGCTTCCAGGGCAGCTCGCCGGCGTCGACCGCTCGCTGAATACGCGGATGCTCTTGCCGTCACGACGATGCCCTTCTCGCTCGCCTTCACGTCGGCGTCGAGAGTCCCGTGGACGGAGTCGTACTTGAGGAGGTGCGCGAGCGTCTTCGTGTCGGTGATGTCGTTGATCGAGACGAACTCGAGGTCGCTTCACGCCGTGATCGAGGGCCGCGCGCACGATGCAGCGTCCGATCCGACCGAAGCCGTTGATTGCGATCCGCGCCATCCTGGGATCCTCCAAGGGATGAGAAAGAGGGGCGAAAAGAGGCGGCTACCCTACCCGCCGACGGGTGGAGCGTCAACGGAAACCAAGTGAGGAGAGACGAAAAGGGACGGCGCCTCGGTGGCACCGTCCCCGTGCTGCGCTCGAAATCGGCTCGGCGAGCTAGATGGCCGCCCGCTGCTCGACGGCGGGCTGGTTCGCGGCCGCCGCCTGCGCGGCCGCCGCCTGCGCGTGCTCGTCCTTGAGGTCCTGGGTGACGAGCTCGATGAGCTCGGTCGAGAGGCTCAGGATCTGGTTTGTCGAGTACCCGTTGCCGCGCAGTTCCTTGAACAGGGACTTCGCGAGGATCTTCGTTCCCTTGTTGTCGAGAATGCTCGGCACCATTGCGATCTCCCGGGCGCGCGGCTACGAGACGACGCCTGCCGCGGTGACCCTCTCCTCGAGCAAGCCCCAGGCCAGTCCTCGGTTCGGCGACTGATATGAATGATCCCGGCGACTTGCACGCGGAGGGCGCTCGTCAACTCCACACCCGAGGTGCGTAGCCGCGTTCGCATTCCCTGGCCGATCCCCCCTCGCTCCGCGTACGTTCCTTCGCAGGTAACGAACACTTGCGCTACCGCGTCCTGAACCTCCCGCTCTGGCTCGACGAGGACGAGGGGCTGCTCGTCCGTCGAGCTGCCGAGCGACTCGGCGTCTCTCCCGAGCACGTCCGAGACGCCCTCGTCGTCCGGCGCTCCCTCGACGCGCGCAAGAAGGGGCACGCGCGGTGGCTCGTGAACCTCGAGGTCACGGTGGAAGGCCTCGTCGCCGGCGCGCCGGCCGACGTCAGCGTGGTCCCCGACCCGGCCCCGCCGCCACCCCGCGTCCGCGCCCCGGCGGCGCCGCCGATCGTCCTCGGGGCCGGCCCCGCGGGGTTGTTCTGTGCGTGGGCCCTCCTCGAGCGAGGCGTCTCGTCGGTCGTCGTCGACCGCGGAAAGCCCGTGGGGGCCCGGCGCCGCGACGTGGCGGCGCTCATGAGGGAGGGTCACCTCGATCCCGAGTCCAACATGAACTTCGGCGAGGGGGGCGCCGGCGCGTACACGGACGGGAAGCTCGGCACGCGCATCCACCACCCCGCGGTGCGCACGGTGGTCGAGCTGTTCGCACGGTTCGGGAACGCGTCGCGCATCCTCGCCGAGGGGAAGCCCCACGTCGGCTCCGACGTCCTGCCGGGCGCCATCTCCGCCATGGTCGCGGAGCTCGAGCGGGGCGGCTGCACGTTCCTCTGGGGGGCACGGGCGGAGGACCTCGAGCTCGAGAGCGGCCGCTTTCGCGGGCTCCGGCTCGCCGACGGGCGGACGGTCGACTCCGACCGGCTCGTCCTCGCGCCCGGGAACAGCGCGCGCGAGCTCTTCGAGCTCTTCGCCGCGCGCGGCTGGCCCATCGAGGCGAAGCCCTTCGCCGCCGGGTTCCGGGCCGAGCACCCGCAGGCGCTCATCGACCGGATCCAGTACGGGGCGCCGCGCCGCCACCCGAAGCTCCCGCCCGCCGACTACCGGCTCGCCGACAACCCGAAGGTGGCCGGTGAGGCGCGCGGCGTGTTCTCGTTCTGCATGTGCCCGGGCGGCGTGGTCGTGCCCACCCCGACCGAGCCCGAGATGCTGTGCACCAACGGGATGTCCAACTCGCACCGCTCGTCGCCGCTCGCGAACGCGGGCATCGTCGTCGCGGTCTCGCCCGCCGACTACGCGGCCGAGGGGTTCGACGGGCCGCTCGCGGGGCTCGCCTGGCAGCGCAAGTGGGAGCGCGCCGCGTTCCGGCTGGGCGGCGGCGGATACCGCGCGCCCGCGCAGCGGCTCGCGGCGTACCTCGCCGGGAAGCCGGGGACCGTTCCCGGCGAGACCTCGTACCGGCCGGGCGTCACGCCCGCGGCCCTCTCCGAGCTCTACCCGGCGCGGGTGCAGGAGGCGCTGCGGGCGGGGCTCAGGACGTTCGAGCGGCGGATGCACGGGTTCGTCACGGACGAGGCGCTGCTCGTCGGCGTCGAGACCCGCACCAGCTCGCCCTGCCGGCTCGTACGAGGCGACGATCTCCAGTCGCCCGCGCTCCGGGGCGTGTACCCGGCCGGCGAGGGGGCGGGGTACGCGGGCGGCATCGTCTCGTCGGCGGTGGACGGGCTGCGCGTCGCCGAGGCGATCTGCGCGGAGCTGGGGCCGGCCTGATGCGGTACCACGTCAAGAACGCGCAGGGCGAGGAGCTGGTCGTGCCGACGCTGTACGACCTCCACCGGCTGTACACGGACGGCTTCCTCACCGACGACGACCTGGTGCGGTCCGAGCGCGCCACGGTCTGGGTCCGCGCGGGCGCGATGCCGGCACTGCACGGAGTGCGCGAGATCAAGGCCGACCCGAAGAAGATGGCGCTCCTGCTCGCCGCCGCGATCGCCGTCGCGACGGGGATCGGGATCCTCCTGGCCCTGTGACGCGGCGCGGCGCCGCGCCCCGCCGTGGGCGCGAAGCCGACTTCACACTTCGTGAGAAGTGGGAACCGTCGTTCTCGCGCGTTCGGGGGCCTCGACTGCCCGGAGATCGTACGGCCTAGCGGCCGTAGTCGTCCTCGAGCCGGACGACGTCCTCGACCTCGGGGGTCGAGACCTCGAGCACGTCGCAGTCGGTCACCGCCCGCATCCGGTGCACGGTGCCGGGGCGCACGCGGTAGCTGTCGCCGGGGCGCATCGGGTGATCGACGACGCTCCCGCCCTCGGCGCCGAGCACGAGCACCATGTCGCCGCTCCAGAGGTGGATCGTCTCGTCCTTCTTCACGTGGTACTGCAGCGACAGCTGCGCCCCCGCCTTCACGTGGAGGAGCTTGCCGACGTAGCAATCCGTGCGGGCCCACCAGAGCTCGTACCCCCACGGCTTCTCGACCCGCTTCGGCTTCTCGAAGGCGCTCATGCTGGAACCCTATGCTCAGCGCGAGGGGGTGACGAACCCCTTCGCTCCCGTTTCGCGCGCGACGTCGCGCAGGTACCGCTCGGCCGCCTGCCTCGTCTCGAACGCGCCGACCCGCACGCGCCAGAAGCGCCCCTTGCCCGGGACCTCCGCCTGCTCGATGCGCGGGTTCAGGGCGGCGAACCTCGCCGCGGTCCGCTCCGCCTCCGCGCGATCCTGCGCCGCCGCGAGCTGGACGGTCCAGGGGCGGTCCGCGGGTGGCTCCGCGGCCGGCGCCGGCTCGACGGGCTTCGAAGCCGGCGCGGGCGTGGCCGGCTCGGCCTTCTGTGCCTGGGGCGCGGCGGCGGCCGGCGGCGGGGGCGGAGTCGAGGTCGGGGGTGGGGCGGCGGACGGTGCCGGCGGCGGCGGTGCCGGCGTGTCCTTCGTGAGCCGGTCGTGGAACGTGAGCGGCTCCTTCGCGGCGGGCGCGGGGGCCGGCGCGCGATCGAGCGCCTCGAGATCGCCGGGCGCCACGGCGGACTCCGCCTGCCGCATCCCGATCTGCTTCCCGACGTTCAGCCCGAGGACGAAGACGACGCCGAGGATCACGAGCGCGCCCACCACGATGGACGCGACCTGCCGTCCGTCGAGGGACAGCTCGAACCTCTCGCGGCTCCGGACCCGGCCGTTCGGCTCTCTCATGGCGGCCCGATCCTACGCGTCCTCGCCGTCGTCGCGAGTTTCCGGACTCTCCATGCGGTCGGGGGCGGAGACGCCGAGGACGGCGAGCCCGTTCGCGAGCACCTGGCGGAGCGCCCGGCACAGGAGCAGGCGCCCCGCCGTCTTGCGCGGGTCGCTCCCGATGACGCGCTCGCCCGTCTTCTTCCCCTGCGTGTAGTAGGAGTGGAAGGCCGCGATCGTCTCCTGCAGCCAGAAGGCGATCCGATGCGGCTCGTACGCGAGCGCCGCGCCGGAGAGCACGTCCGGGAACGCCGCGATCCGGCGCACGAGGTCCTGCTCCTCCGGCATCGTGAGGGCGCGGGCCGCGTCGAGGTCGAAGGCCGGCTCGGGGACGCCCGACTCCGCCGCCTTGCGGGCGATGGCTGCGAGCCGCGCGTGGCCGTACTGCACGTAGAAGACCGGGTTGTCGAGGGTCTGCTTCTTCGCGAGCTCGACGTCGAAGTCGAGCTGCGCGTCCGAGCGGCGCGTCAGGAACACGAACCGGGCGGCGTCGCGCCCGACCTCGTCGACGAGCTCGCGCAGCGTGACGACCGTGCCGGCGCGCTTCGACATCTTCACGGCCTCGCCGCCGCGCGTCAGGTTCACCATCTGGATGAGGACGACGTGGAGGTCGTCCTTCGCGTAGCCGAACGCCTGGAGCGCCGCCTCGAGCCGCGGCACGTAGCCGCCGTGGTCCGCGCCGAGCACGTCCACGAGCGCGTCGGCCCGCTGCCGCTTCGCCCAGTGGTAGGCGATGTCGGCGCAGAAGTAGGTCGGGGTGCCGTCCGACTTCTTCACCGGGCGGTCCACCTCGTCGCCGTACTGCGACGAGCGGAAGAGCGTCAGAATGTCCGACCAGGTCAGACCCTCCTCGCCGGTGTCGCCGTGCGGCTCGGGAACCGGCTGCGCGCCCTTCTTGGACTTCGGCGGCGGGAGCTTCCCGACGTAGACGAGCCCCTTCTCCTCGAGCGTCCTCAGGAAGCGGTCCACCGTGCCGCTCTCGTAGAGCGCCTTCTCCGAAGCCCAGACGTCGAACGAGACGTTGATCCCGGCGAGGTCCTCGCGGATGAGCCCGAGCACGTACTGCACGGCGGTGTCGCGGAACAGCGCGAGCCAGTCCTGCTCGGGCGCGTCGAGGAACCGGTCGCCGTGCTCCGCCCGGATTCGGGCCGCGACGTCCTTCACGTACTCGCCCGGGTAGCTCTTCGGCGGCATCGTCACCTGCCGCCCGAACAGCTCCTGGTACCGGAGGTGGACGGAGCGCGCGAGCGTCTGGACCTGCGCGCCGTAGTCGTTCACGTAGTACTCGCGGGTGACGTCGAAGCCCGCCCACCGCAGCAGGCTCTGGACGCCGTCGCCGACGACCGCGTTCCGGCCGTGGCCGACGTGCATGGGGCCGGTCGGGTTCGCCGAGACGTACTCGACGATGACCTTCTTCCCCTTCCCTACCCCCGTGCGGCCGTACTCGCGCCCGGCCGCGAGCGAGCGCTCGAGCGCGCGGAGCCACAGGTCGGGGGCGAGCCGCACGTTCACGAACCCCGGCCCCGCGATCTCGAGCGACGCGACGTCGCCCCCCGAGTCCACCGCGCGCACCGCGTCCACGATGGCCGCGGCGAGCTCGCGCGGCGGCTTCCCGGCGGCCTTGGCGAGGACCATCGCGGCGTTCACCGCGAAGTCGCCATGCTTCGGGTCGCGCGGCGACTCGACCGTGAAGGTCACGTCCGCGGAGGGCCAGCGCCCCTCCGCGGCCCCCTTCGCGAGCGCCTGGCGGAAGAGCTCGATGACGCGATCTCGGACCATGGGTGCCGCGTCATACCGGTCCGAACGGCGGGGCGCAAGCGCGCGCCTGCCGGGTCGAGGGCGCCGTCCGGGTCCGGATCACGGATACGGATCGAACGCTCCGCACCTCCGGCACCGCCAGGCCCGTGCCGGCGCGTCCGCGCCGCACCTCGTGCAGCGCAGGGGCCTCCCACGCCGCAGCAGCGCGGTGACGAGCAGGTCGTGGCGCGCCGCGAGGTCGTCCGGCCCGGGCTCCTCCGCCTCGCGGAGGAGCTCCCGCATCGCGACCGTCACCTCTCCCGTCGCGTCCTTCTCGAGCGCGCGCCGCAGCGCCGCGAGGGCGTCGGGCGTGCGGCCGAGCCGGTGCAGGGCGCGGCCGTGGAGCAGGTGGAGCGCCGCGTCGTCCGGCCGCGCGTCGAGGCGCGCCCGCAGGAACCCCTCGACCGCGGCTGCGTCGCGGACGGCCGCGAGCGCCGGCCACGCGAGCGTGGCCGTCCGCGCGTCCGCGTCGAGCGCGCGCCCCACCGTCTCGATGGCGGCGCCGCCGTCGCCGCGCGCGGCCTGGACCTCCGCCGCGGCGAGCCGGGCGTCCGCGCTCGCCGGGTCGGTCTCGACCGCCTCCGCCGCGAGCGCCGCCGCGCCGGCGGGATCCGCCGCGGCGATCGCGCGCGCCCGGGCCGCGAGGAGGTGCGCGAGGACGGGGTCCGGACGCGCGGCGCCGAGCCGCCGCTGCACCTCGATCGCCCCCGCGACGTCGCCCTGGTCGAGGCGGACGTCGCGGAGCCCCTCCGCGGCGGCCGGGTCCCGGACGGCGAGCTTCTCGTAGATCTCCGCGGCCTCGGCGAGCATGCCGCTCCGGCGGTAGTCCTCCGCGAGCTCGCGCTCCACCTCAGCCCGGCCCACGAGGTCGAGCGCCGGTCCGAGCAGCATGTTCCGGTGCAGCCGCACCGCGCGCGAGAGGTCGCCGGTCCGCCGGAAGAGCGCGCCGAGCGCGAGGTAGGTCTCGACCGCCTGCGGCGTCCCGAGCCGCGCGGCGTCGGAGAGCGCCTCGATGGCCGCGTCCGGATCGCCCGAGATCACCGAGCGGAACGACCGGAGGTAGGCCTGCGCCTCGTCGCGCCGCTTCCTGAAGCGGTCCGCCACGAGCACGCCGACGAACCCGGCGAACGACGCGGCGGCGATCGTGATCCAGAGGGCGGTCACGGGGCGGCGGCCTGGAACCCGGCGCGGATCCGCTCCCACGCCGCATCGAGGGCCTCCGGGACGACCCGCCGGTCGGCGATCACGGGCATGAAGTTGTTGTCGCCGACCCACCGCGGCACGACGTGCCAGTGGAGGTGAGGCTCGATCCCGGCGCCGGCGGCCTTTCCGAGGTTCATCCCGAGGTTCAGCCCCTCCGGGCGGTACGACGCCTGGACGGCCGCGACGGCGCGGCGCAGCTCGTCCTGCAGGTCGGCCCAGGCCTCGTGCGGGAGCGCCGAGACGTCGGACACGTGCGCCCGCGGGATCACCATCACGTGCCCCGAGGTGTACGGGAACCGGTTCAGGCAGGTGAACGCGTGGGTCGAGCGATGAACGAGGAGGTTCGCGCGGTCGTCCGACTCCGGCGCCGCGGGGAACTGGCAGAAGATGCACCCCGTCGGCTTCGGCCCGGCGATGTACTCCATCCGCCACGGTGCCCGAGATCGGCCGCTCCACGTCGCCTCCGCTCACTGCGCGAGGAAGTACACGCCCGGCGCCTGCGCCGCGTGCGCCTCACGCGACAGGCGGGCCGACAGCGCGTCCGCGACCGCGCCCGCGGCGTTCCCCATGAGCTGCTCGAGGAAGCGGCCGCGCTCGTCCGGCGGGTACACGAGGTTCGGCTCGCCGGAGAGCTTCGCCTCCGTCTTCGCGAGCTCGACCGCGTCGTAGAAGTTCCCGAGCGCGTCGACGAGCCCGAGGTCCTTCGCCTCGGCGCCGGTGATCACGCGGCCGTCCGCGACCTTGCGGACGTCCTGCTCCTTGAGCTTGCGCCCGTCGGCGACCGCGGCGAGGAACTGCCCGTACACGCGGTCGACGAGCGACTGCCAGTAGGCGCGGTCATCCGGGGTCATGTCGCGGAACGGGTTGCCGGCGTCCTTCAGCTTCCCGCTCTTCACCGTCTCCATCTTGAAGCTGAACCGAGCAATACGGTCCAGTTCGAGCCAGGACCCGCGGGAAGGTTTGGAAGCGGTCCTCCGGACAAAAGGGCTGGATTGGTTCGAAGAAGCAGGGACGATCTTTATCTCAACCAAAAAGATCATGCGGACCTATTATCTGGAGAATGCTCGTCCTTCCGATCTGGCTGACCTGATCAAGGGGATCCTGCCGGCCGGCAGCAGTGTTTCTGCCGACGATACTTATAATGTTCTGGTGGTCCAGACCTCTTCGGATTATCTGCCCAGGCTGGAAAAGTTGATCAAGGAATTGGATATCTCGCCGACCCAGGTGATGATCGAGGTCCGGATGATCGAAGTTCAGCATACGGATGGCGGGACCGTCGGCCTCAATGCCAAATATACCAACCCTAAAGATAAAAATGATACCGTCCAGACCGTTGGCCAAGCGGGGAAACTCGCCGACACTGGTGCGCAGGGCTTATTTGCCTTCGCCAGGCCCGTCGCCTGGCCGAGTCGTCCGGGCGAGCCGATCATGCTCTGTTCGCCGACGGCCTTCATGACGTCGTCGGAGGACACGTTGTAGGCCCGCATGCGGTCGAGATTCAGCCAGACCCGCATGGCGTACTGCGCGGTTGCCGAGAATCGTGGCGCTGCCGATGCCCCGGATCCGCTTGATCTCGGGCAGGAGGTTGACGAAGGCGTAGTTGTAGAGAAAGTTCTGGTCGTGGCCTTCGTCCGTGCTGTAGATGTTCACGTACATCAGCATGCTCGTCATGGCCTGCATGACGATGATGCCCTCCCGCTCCACCAGGGGCGGGAGCCTGTTCTTCACGATCTGGATCCGGTTTTGCACGTTCAAGACCGCCACGTTCGGGTCCGTGCCCGGCTCGAAGATGATCATGATCGTCGCTTCGCCGGCGCTGGTGGCGGCGGAGGCCATGTAGCGCATGTCCTGGACGCCGTTGATGGCCTGCTCCAGGATGACCAGCACCGAGTCGACCAGCACGTTGGCGCTGGCGCCGGGATAAGCAACCGTGACCACCACGCTCGGCGGCGCGACGTTGGGGAACTGGGAGATCGGCAGCGTCTTGATCGACAACCCGCCCAGGAACAGGATGATGATCGAGATGACGATCGCCAACGCCGGTCGATGGAGGATTTTTGAGAACATGGTGCTGAGCGAGTCTGGTAGCTGGTTCCGTACGCGGCGAGCGGTTGCTATTCCGCGTGGTACTTCAGGTGTGCGGCAACTTGCTCCGGCTGTGCGAACCTCGTATTCCACCTTCTCGCCGTCGCGAACCTGTCGGATTCCCTCGAGAACGATCTTGTCGTCCACGCCGAGTCCCTTCTTGATGACGAAGATGTCGTCCAGTTCGTTCTGGACGACGATCTCGCGCTGATGCGCCACGTCGTCCTCGTCGACGACGTAGACGTACCGCTTGTCGAGAATCTCGAAGGTCGCCCGCTGCGGAATGACGATGGCGTCCTTCTGCACGCGGCTGATCAACACGGTGCCGGTCTGGCCGTGACGCAGCAGGCGGTCCGGGTTGGGAAAATCGGCGCGGAAGGGGATGTTCCCGGTCTCGTTGTTGAAGTCGGCCTCGATCGCGCCGATCTTGCCGGGCGTGCGGAAACGTCTCGCCGTTGGCCAGCACGAGTTCGATCTTGCAGATCGTCCTTGTGCTCCTTCAGGTCGGCCATGTATTCGAGGTAGCGGGCCTCGGGCACGTTGAAGTAGACCCACATCACGCTGTTGTCGGACAAGGTCGTGAGGATCTCCCCCTCCTGC
>CAWGDE010000020.1:0-178319 GCA_963821195.1 uncultured delta proteobacterium | reverse complement strand
CGGTTCGAGAATATATTCTACTTTAATCTTCATTGATTCGAATATAGTCTTCATGTATGCATCATACATTCCCTGCATTTTCTCTAGTTTCAAATGCTTTTACATCGAAATTCTCAGGAAACAGCAAATAAGTAAATACGCCAAAGTTGCCCCAGGAACCAAGTTGCTTTGGAAGATTATTCCTTGAAGCAATAGCGTCAAACCGGAAATGGGAGTTATTTGGGCACATTTTCAATAACACCTGTGACCTCAAATGTACTTGTTCCTGTCGTAAGAATTTTTCCGATAGGATCTCTTTCCCAAAATACCTCGTGGCAATCTTTTTCAGTAAGCACAATCTTGTTGGGCTCCCGAAGAGCCCGCCTGACATCACCGCTGATTACTTTATAGGTAAATATGTCGAACAGGGTAGAGTCAGCATAATAAAAATTTTCTTCATTGAATTCTTTCTCTTCATATTTATACACCCCCTGCGGCATATTGAAAAACCTGACAAACGACTGAACCTCAGGATAGTCCTGAGCAACCTGTGGACCAAAAGGGATCTGGCAACATTCCAGGTGAACTGGTCATCAGTCTCCGTTATCTTTGATGATACTCTGTAGATTCTGTCAGCTTTGTCATGGTACCGGTCATAACTTACCTCATCGGTCACATAAATGATCAGGAAAAGTGAGCTTGGTAATGCCAATAGTGAGTCCGATGATATTGAGAGCGCTGTAGCCAAAATGTTTCAATATATGTCTTACAGCCGTCTTGAAAAGATTTTTTAGCATTAGAATGATTTTATGATAAGTGGTTGATCGATAAAAATATATGATAGCCGAATCCGGGCGGAGCACCGGCCGGCTCGTGGTGGACGGCGTCGCTCACTCTGGGAGCACGCTCACCGCGATCGACCTGCGCTTTCGAGCAGCAGTGCGAGGGGATGGGACCCACGCTGCACGGACGGCTCCGATGGGCGCGCGCCTGACCGCATACCCGGATGGGCTCATCGGCCGCGCATGGGCAGTCCGTGAGGGTGACCCAGGCCCGAAAATCCCGGGCACCTGCGCGCGCGCCGACGGTCGCAAACGTTGCGGTGTCACGCGCGCGCCCGCGCGCGCCTCCGGACTGCGTGATCGTGAAGTTCGTGCCACAGGTGTGCGTGCCGCTCTCCGCCCCACCCCCGAAATCCCCAGGAGACACGCGCTCGTTACCTGGCACAATCTTCGCGAAAGCATGAGGCGAAGCCCCCGCATGTCTTTCGGAGGAGTCCCATGATCCCGGTGCTCATCGCTGCCTTCCTCGCCGCCGCCCCGCCGTCGGACACCGTCTACACCGTCGACGGCGGCCGATCACCGGGACCGTCCTCGAGGAGAGCCCGACGGCAGGCGTCACGGTCCAGACGCCCGACGGCTCCGTGCGGCGGCTCGACCGCAACCAGGTCCAGCGGATCGAGTTCGCGGACGGGACCGTCTCGACCGTGCAGGCGCCGGCCCCCGCCGCGGCGGCGGCCGCGGCCGCTCCCGCCGCCGCTCCCGCGGCGGGCCCGGTCGACACCGCGTACTTCCGCGGCGGCGGCCGGGTGCGGGGCACGGTCATGGAGGAGAGCGCCTCGACCGGCGTGAAGGTCAAGCTCCTCGACGGCTCGATCCGGAACTACCCGGCGGACGAGGTCACGCGCATCGAGTACGCGGACGGGACCGTGTCGACGCCGCAAGCGGCGGCCGCCCCTCCCGTGCCGCGCGCGAAGACCGCGGAGCCGGCGCGCGCGCCCGTCGACAACGTCTTCTTCCTCGGCGGCGGCCGCGTGCGCGGCACCGTCATCGAGGAGAACCCGAAGACCGGCGTGAAGGTCCGCCTGCTCGACGGCTCCATCCAGACCTACGCACGGGAGACCTCGTCCGGATCGAGTACGCGGACGGGTCGGTGTCGCGCCGCGTGACGCCACCCGCGCCCGTGCCGGCCCCGGTCGCCCCGGCGCCCGTGCCGCAGCCCACCGCCGCGCCGCCGCCCCAGCCGGCGCCGCCGCTCAAGGACGAGAAGCCCCAGGCGTTCCCGCTGTACCTGGCGCTCGGCGTCGGCGTGACCTTCCTCGGCGGAGACGCCGAGCCGGGCGTGCCCATGAGCAGCGTGATCGAGACGCAGCAGGCGCACGTGGCGGGCGAGATCGGGCTGCGCCTCAGCCCGTCGTTCGCGCTCGGCGTCTACGGTGACGTCGGCGGCGGCGACCCGGCGTCGGCGATCCGCGATCAGTGCCAGCTGCAGGCCCTCGACTGCACTGCCGAGACGGCGCACTACGGCTTCCTCGTGCGGCACACGTGGAGCCCGCTGTCGCGGCGGCCCACCTGGCTCTCCCTCGGCACGGGCTGGGAGACCGGCGGCGTCGTCGTCGACAACGGGGGCGGCGGGAGCCGCAACGAGCTCATCACCTACCGCGGGCGGGAGTACCTGCGCCTCGGCGCGGGTGTGGACTTCCGCTCGAACGACGTCATAGGCCTTGGGCTGTATGGAAGCTTCTCGGTCGGTGAGTATGATCGCTTCAAGGACTCGACCGGCGTCACCTCGTCGATCGAGCGGGCCTCGCACACGACCGCCCAGGTCGGCCTCAGGCTGACCCTCTTCCCGTAGCCCGCTCCGGAGGTTCACCATGCTCGGAATCGTGCTCGCCGCTCTGCTCGCGTTCTCTCCGCAGGGAGGCACGGTGTACACCGCCGAGGGCGGCCGGATGCGCGGGACGATCCTGGACGCGGGGCCGGGCGGCGTGACGGTGCAGCTCGCGGACGGGTCGCAGCGGAAGCTCGAGGCCGCGCAGGTGTCGCGCATCGACTTCGCCGACGGAACCAGCTGGAAGCCCGCGCCGGCCGCGGTCGCGGCGCAGGCGGCACCGGCCGCGGCTCCGGTGGCGCAGTCCGCTGCTCCGGCCGCCGCTGCTCCCGCTGCAGCGCCTGCCGCCGCTGCGGCCGCCCCGGTGGCGCAGGCCGCGCCGGCCACCGCTGCCGCTCCCGGCGTGCAGCCCGCGGTCGCGGTCGCGGCCGCGCCCGCTGCCGCCGCGTCGAAGCCCCCGGGCATGGCGATCCCGATCGAGAAGCTCGACACCGTGTACCTCGTGCGCGGCGGCCGCGTGCGGTGCCTCGTCGTCGAGGACGGGCCCGACGGCGTCGTCGCGCGGCTCGTCGATGGCGCCGAGCGGCGCTTCGGCCCGGGCCAGGTGAGCCGGATCGACTGGGCCGACGGGACGCGATCCGAATACGCGGCGCCGTCCGCGGCGCCCGCAGCCGCCCCGGCACCCGCCGCCGCGCCGGTCGCGCCGCCGGTCGCACCGCCGGCCCGCTGACCCGCGGCCGTCACCCGGCCGCTTCACCCGTACGGACGACACCCTCCGACGCGGGACATCAGCCCTTCGTCCAACATCCGCCGACCGGCTCGCCGGGCAAGATCCAATCTCCAGGCTGCGAGGAGGTCGAGATGAAGGCGATCACGGTGGAGCCGCTCAAGGCGGGCAGCGCGCGGCTCGAGGAGGTCCCCGAGCCCGACGCGCGCGACGGCTCGGTCCTCGTGGAGGGGATCGGGGTGGGCGTCTGCGGGACGGACGTCGAGATCGTCGAGGGCAAGTACGGCTGGGCTCCCCCTGGGAAGGGCCGGCTCGTGCTCGGGCACGAGTCGCTCGGCCGCGTCCTCGATCCCGGGCCGGCGGCCGGGCTCGCGAGGGGCGATCTCGTCGTGGGCATCGTGCGCCGGCCGGACCCGGTCCCTTGCCCGAACTGCGCCGTCGGCGAGTGGGACATGTGCCGCAACGGCAAGTACACCGAGCGCGGCATCAAGCAGATCGACGGGTACATGTCCGAGCGGTGGCGGATCGAGCCGGAGTACGCGGTGAAGCTCGACCGGTCGCTCGGTCTCCTCGGCGTGCTGCTCGAGCCGACGACCGTCGTCACGAAGGCGCTCGAGCAGGTGGTCGCCGTGAGCGACCGCGGCTTCTTCGAGCCGCGGTCGGCGCTCGTCACCGGCGCCGGCCCGATCGGCCTGCTCGCCGCGATGCTCCTCCGGATGCGCGGGCTCGAGGTCCACGTCCTCGACCGCGTCGAGTCGGGCCTGAAGCCGGACCTCGTGCGCGCGCTCGGCGCGACCTACCACGCGGGCGCGATGTCGAAGATCGGGTTCGAGCCGGACGTGGTCGATCGAGTGCACCGGCGTCGGGCAGGTCATCACCGACGCGATCCAGGCGGTCGGCCCGGGCGGCGTCGTGTGCCTCACCGGCGTCGGGACCGGCGGCCGCCCCGGCGGTCCCTCCGCCGCCGACCTCGCCACGGACGCGGTGCTGAAGAACAAGGTCATCGTCGGCAGCGTGAACGCGAACCGCCGGCACTGGTACCGGGCGGGACAGGCGCTGGCGCGCGCCGACCGCGCGTGGCTCGCCCGCCTCATCACGCGGCGCGAGCGGCCCGAGGCGTTCGCGAAGGCGCTCGAGCGCAAGCCCGACGACGTCAAGGTGGTGGTGCAGTTCTCGGAGGCGTGACGTCCATCGCTTCGACCCGGAGGTTCCACATGTCGTGCCGCATGGTGCTGCCTTCCGTCTTGTCGGTCTGCCTCGCCGCGGCGCCGGTGTTCGCCGACGGCGGTCATCCTCACTGGACGTACGAGGGACACGGCGGGCCCGCCACGTGGTCCGAGCTGAGCCCCGAGTTCGCCACCTGCGGTCTCGGCAAGCTCCAGTCGCCCATCGACATCAAGGGCGCGAAGAAGGCCGAGCTCCCGCCAATCCAGCTCGGCTACCAGCCCGGCGAGGTGAAGGTCGTGAACAACGGCCACACCATCCAAGTGACGCCGCCCCCGGGCAGCACGATCACCGTCGGCGGCCACGTGTACGAGCTCCAGCAGCTCCACTTCCATGCGCCGAGCGAGGAGGCGATCGCGGGCAAGCGCGCGGCCCTCGTCGCCCATTTCGTCCACAAGGACGCGGAAGGGAAGCTCGCGGTGGTCGCGGTCCTCTTCGACGTTGGCGCCGAGAGCGCCGCGCTGAAGCCGGTGTTCGCGAAGCTGCCCGCGAAGCCCGAGACGGAGGTCGCGCTGGAGGGGGTGAAGCTCGAATCCGGCGGCGGTCCTGCCGGCGAAGCGTGGCTACTATGCGTTCGAGGGCTCGCTCACCACCCCGCCCTGCAGCGAGGGCGTGCGGTGGCTCGTGCTGCAGCAGCACGCCACGATGTCGAAGGCGGAGCTCGACGCGTTCAAGAGGCTGTACCCGCACAACGCAAGGCCGCTGCAGCCGGCGAACGGCCGGCCCATCCAGGTCTCGATGTGATGGCAGGCGCCGCCGCCACGCCCTCGGTGGCCGGCGGGCACGCCGGCGGCAGGTCCGCGGCGCGGCGGGTCACTTCATCAGCGCCTGGCACTTCGGCGAGAGCTCCGCCTCCTTCGACTTCAGGCACGCGAGGACGCGCCCCTGGCCCTCGGGGATCCCCTTGCAGAACTTCTTCGCGTCGCCGCCGCACGCCTTCCTGAACTCGGCGAGCTTCTCCCGCGCGCTCTGCACGATCGCCTGGCACTGCGGCGTGAGGCTCCCCCGGTTGTCGGCGAGGCACTTCAGCACGGCGCCCTTGCCGGGCGTCACGTCCGAGCAGAACGAGCGGACGTCGTCGGCGCAGGCCTCCCCGACCTCCCTCGCCTTCCGGGCGACCGAGGCGATCTCCGCCTTGCACGCCGCAGAGACCTGGGCCTCGTTCGCCTTGAGGCAGGCGGCGATCCGGCCGCCGCCCTGCGGGATCCCGGCGCACAGCCGCTCGACGTCCGGGCGGCACGCGTCCTCCGCGCGCGCGCTCCCGGCGGCGAGCAGCGCGATGAACGTCACTCCAGCGATCGTCCTCATGTCGTCCTCCTCTGTGGCCCCGCCCCGGTGCGGGAGCGTCAGCGTGTGGTCGGCGCCGGCCCGGCGGGTCCTTGGGCAGGCTTCGGCGCGACGGTACCGCCCCCGAGCTCGGCGAGCACCTGCTGGTACTCGGCGGAGTCGCGGAGGAGCCGCCCGGCGATCTCCCGGAGCCGGTCCACCTGCTCGGGCTTCAGCTTGAAGCTCGTCGGCAGGTCGTAGAACCAGCGCCGCTCGGCGGGGTCGGCGATGCCCTCGAAGCTCACCTCGACGAGGTGGGCGCGCCGGCCCGGCGCCGCCTTCTCCCAGCGCGAGAGCTGATCACGGGCGGCCTCGACCGCCTCGAGCGAGTAGCGATCGACCGGGATCGAGCTCGCCTGATCCATGAGGTCGCCCTTCCCGGGCGGCTCCGGCGAGCGGTCCCAGTCGCGCGACGGTTCCTTGTGCGCGTTCACGACGATGGCGACGATCTCCCGCGGTCCGCCGGGGAGCCCCGGCGCGAGCGACGGCGGTGCCGCCGCGATCGCGTCGAGCGCCTCGACGAGCGCGCGCAGGCCGAGGTTCTCCGCGATGCCGCCGTCGAAGAGGTGGACGTAGGGCCGGTCGGCCGAGCTCGCGTACGAGCGGAGCTCGCGGGCGCGAAGGCCGCCTCGCCCGAGCGCCGCGCCGGCGCCAGCCTCGGCCGCCCACGCCGGCGGCTGCCACCCGCAGCTCCCGGCGCGGTTCCGGAGCGAGATCGGCATGAGCAGCGGCGGCAGCGCGGACGACGTCGCGACGGCGCGCGCGATCGGGTACGCCGACAGGTCCGAGCAGAGGACGTCGAAGGTCTCCTGCGTGAACGGGAAACGCGCCCCGGTCGTCACGTCGGCGCCGTTCACGACCACGAACGGTCCGCCGCTCTTCATGAGGTCCGCGTAGGTCGCGTGGTCGAACACCGTCTCGTCGTAGAGCTCCGCCGCGATGTCCGAGCGGTTGAAGGTCCCCGACGGCAGGCGGAACCAGTTCCTCGGCGACAGCACCCGCCAGGCGAGGGCGCTCTCGATGTTCCGCTTCAGGAACTTGCCCTGGAACTCCTCGAAGATCCTGTCGCCGCGGAGCGCGTAATAGGTCGCCGGGAACGTGCCGCCCGAGACGGCGGAGATGACGTCCACCTCGTCGAGGAGCCGGCGGCGGGCCCCGCCCGCGGTCACCTCGGTCCGGGCGAGCTCCTCGAGGACGCCGTAGGAGAGCGAGGCCGCGCGCGTGCCGCCCCCCGAGAACGCGAGGAACAGGAGCAGGTCCTCGGACTGGTTCGGCCGCTTCACGTTCTCGAGCCGGTAGCCAGCCCGCGGGTCGGCCTTCGCGAGGGCCGCGTTCTCCGGCCAGTGGGCGCAGCCGGCGAGCGCGAGCGCCGCGGCGGCGAGGGCGAAGATCGGGCGCGCGCGCATCAGAACCCCCACTGGACGCCGATGCCGGGCCCGATCGCCCACTGGTTCTTCTCGCCGCTCTTCGCGGGCGGGTACCAGTTGCCCGTGACCTGGAGGCGGACCCGCTCGAGCACCGTGGCGGAGACGCCCCCCTGGATCGTGGGCCGGGAGCAGTAGCCGATGGTGTCGTTCCCCGGATCCGGGCAGGTCCCGAAGCCTCCGTCGTCCTTCGACGAGAACATCCATCCGGCGCGGAGCAGCAGGCTCGGCTGGAGCCGCGTGCTCGACCACCAGGACGGCAGGTACTCGGCGCCGGCCACGACGGTGCCGACCCAGTGGCCGCCCTCCGACGAGAAGTACTGGTCGCTGCCGACGAACTGGACGGCGGCGTGGAACCTGACCGGGGAGACGAAGACGCCGCCGACCGCGAACCCCTTGCTGATGCCGATCTCGGGATCGCGCCCGTACATCGCCCATATCGTGAACCGTGGCGGCACGTATGCGATGGAGTCGGCGCCCATCTTGACGATCGTGCTCACGATGAGACCCTCGCCGGACGGCTGCGTCTTCGCGACGTCGTCGCCGATCTCGAGGAAGCGCGCGCGGAGCACCGCCGGGGCCTTCGCCGCCTCGTCGCGGGTGAGGCCGAGGTCCTTGAACGCGAAGCCGTGCGCCGCGAGGAGGCGCATCGAGTACGCCGCGTCGTTCTCGCCCGGTCGCAGCCGCCACGCGTCGCCCGGGAGCGGCTCGACGAACGGGACGGCCATCACCGGCTGCCCGAGGCGCGCGCTCCGGCAGCGCGGGTCGTCGTCGAACGCCTCGTTCCCTTCCTGCAGGCGCGAGCAGCTGTCCCACAGCCGCTCGACCGAGGTCTGGAACACGATCCGGAAGTCGCGCAGGTCGTCGCCCGCGCACGCGTCCTTCGCTCCGGGCGCGCCGTCCATGACGGCCTGGAGGCACCGGTAGCGGCGCCACCCCGCGGTCGCGGCGCGGGCAGCGGGCGTGTTCTCGGGGAACCGCGGCCCCTCGGCCGCGCCCGCCTTCTTGAGCCGCGCGCCGATACGGTCGTCGGCGACCCGCCGGCCGTCGTACATCCCGAGCGCGAAGTCGAACTCGCGGAGCTCGCGCTCGACGAACCCGAAGAACGCCCCGAGCGGCGCGCTCGCCGCCGGCAGGTGGCGCTCGGGGATGAGCAGCTGCTCGAAGACGTCCGGCTGGTCGTCGTGGACGTAGAGGAGGTTCTTCGCGCGGGCCGTCGCGAGGAACGAGCCCCCGACCTGCGCCGTGACGGCGAGGATCGAGTCGAGCTTCGCGGGCTTCGTCTCCTGCGTCGGCTCGGGGAAGGTCTGGGCCTCGGTCGAGACGTAGGAGATGACGAGCGAGCGTGGCAGCGTCCGGACCGAGAGCTTCGGCTCGTCGAGCCACCGCGCCGTCCCCGCGTCGTCGACGCGGAGCCCCGCGGCGGCGAGGCGGGTGGCGAGCCGGACCGGAGTGTTGTCGAAGACGCCGCCGTCCACGAAGAGGTCCGCCCGCGCCTCGTCGACCGGGCACCGCACCTTCGCGCCGCCGCCGCGGACGACGCAGTGCTGCACCGACTGGGGAGGGAACGCGCCCGGGAACGCGGTCGAGGCGAAGAGCGCGTCCACGAGCCGCTCGAAGACGACCTCGCCGTTCTTCTCGGGGAGGAGCGCCTGCTCCCCCGGCCACGTCGGGTCCACGTAGTTGGTGAGCCGCGGCGGCTTTCCCGCGCCGCGCCCCTGGACGCGCACCTGGAAGTGCTCCTCGACGCGCGGCAGCCGGAGCCTCTCGCCCTCCGTCGTGACGACCCGCGGCACGAGCCGCGTCACGGAGAGGGCGAACACCGCGTCGCACGACTCCGGGAGCCCCGCCTTCCAGGCGCGCACGATCGAGTCGAGCGGCGCGTCGAACGCGGCGCGAGAGAACGCGCTCGTCTTCCCCGCCTGGCCCTTGACGTGGAGCTTCTCGAGGCCGAGCGGGATCCAGGCGTTCCAGAGGAGGCTCGCGGACGGGTCGGGGACCGCCGCGCCGCAGGACTGGAGGATCGTCATGAACCCGTTCACCGAGCCCGCCGACGCGCCGGTGACGATGCGCGGCGTGGCGGCGCTCGGGTTGAGGCGCATCCCCTCGACCGTGTAGTAGACGAGCCCCGCCTCGTACGCCCCGAGGCTGACGCCTCCGGAGATGGTGATCGAGGCGGGCGGCTGGGCGGAACGGGCGGCGCCGGCTGCGACGAGCGCTGCGGCGGCGAGGGCGATCTTGGAGGGGGTCACGCCCAAGGCCTTCCATGTTCCGGGGGCGCGGGGAATTGGACGAAAGCCCCAACGGGGGCGCGAACGGGGCATGTGGCCCTCGGTCCACGAGGCTCTGGGAGCGGAACTGACGCCCGTGTGACGATCGTGCGCCGCGCGCGGGCCGTCCGCTGCGGGGAGCTTCACCGCACGTATGAGGTCGAATGCTCCCGGACGTGCCCTACTCACCATGAGTGTAACGAACCCATCAGGGAGACCACGTCTCACCGAGGGCGCGCGAGCGAGGCAGGCGCAGGGAGGGAGACGTGACGCATCGTCGGTCTGCCGGAATTTACCGGCGCGGAATCGCAGGTTGAAGCGAGGCGCGCCCCGGGAGAGGCCCCGCGCCGAGAGCCGGCCCGACGCCTTGCGCGGGTAACCTCGAACGAGAGACACGCTCGCATGGAGCCGCGTGCGAGGGACTCGCAGGCTCCGTACCGCGAGGAGTAAGTAGCTTCCCTCACTCGAACGGCTGCGCGCCAGCGCGCGGCAATGCGTGGCGGGGGACCCGTTGCACGACGAAGGCCTTTACGCATTCGGCCCCTTCGTTCTCGACGCAAGCCAGCGCGTGCTCTGGCGCGATCGCGAGCTGCTGCGGCTCACGCCGAGGGAGATCGACGTCCTCGTCGCGCTCGTCGAGCGGCACGGCGAGATCGTGGAGAAGAGCCGGTTCTTCGATCAGGTCTGGCGAGGGCTCGCCGTCGAGGAATGCAACCTCTCGCAGCACGTCGCGGGGCTGAGGCGGGCGCTGGGCGACGACGCCCGCGTGCCGACGTACATCGAGACGTTGCCGCGGCGCGGCTACCGGTTCGTGGCGCCGGTCGCGAACGTCGATCGCTCGAGCGTCCCGGTGTGGACGCCGGCGCCGCAGCCGGCGCTGCACGACCCCGGGGCGAGCGCGCCCGCCGCTTCCGGGGCGCCGCTTACCGCCCCCGCCGCCGTGGCGACGGCGGATGCGCCGCCTTCGCCCGCGATCGGCCCGGCCGCCGCGGAGATCCGGCGGGGGAGGAAGCCTCCCCGCCGCACCGCGTGGCTCGCGCCGGCGGCGGTCGTCGTCCTCGGGGTGCTCGGGCTCGGGGCGGGATGGAAGGTCCTCCGCACCCACGCGCGGATCCCCTCGCTCGCCGGCCGCTCCGTCGTCGTCCAGCCGTTCGCGAACCTCACCGGAGACGCCCACCACGACCGGATGGCGGAGACCCTCACCGCGGAGCTGATGAACGATCTGCGCGCCGTGCCAGGGCTGCGCGTGGAGGTCGCGAGCGTTCCGGCGACGGAGCGGCAGGCGGCGGGCGTCGACGCGATCGTGGAGAGCTCGCTGCTGAGCGCCGAGGGCAGGATCCGGCTCACGGCGGAGATCATCGACGCGAAGACGAAGCGGCTCGCGTGGGCGGAGGTCTACGACTCGGATCCCGTCTCGTTCCTCGAGACCGAGGACCGCATCGCGCAGACGATCGTGGCGCGGCTCGCCGCGCTCGAGGGGGACCGCGCGAGCGAGGGGGCCTCGGATCGTGCCGCGGCGCAGTGGGAGTGCGCCCTCGCGCGCGAGTTCCTGAGCCGGCGCACGCCCCATGTCGTCCGCGAGGCGCTCGCGCACTTCACGGCGGCCGCGGAGCGCGACCGCGGGTACGCGCCGGCCTTCGTCGGGATGGCCGACGCATACCTCCTCGGCGCCGAGGAGCGCGCCCTCGGGCCCGAGGAGGCCCTGGCGGGGGCCGAGGCCGCCGCGAAGCGTGCGCTCGAGCTGGATCCCCGGCTCGCGGAGGCGCACGCGGTGCTCGGCGCGGTCGCTGCAGCGCGGTGGGACTTCGACGCGGCCGAGGCGAGCTATCAGCGCGCCCTGAGCCTCGACGCCTCGATCGCGACGGTGCACGAGAGGTACGCGGACCTGCTCACCGTCAGGGACCGGCACGAGCAGGCGATCGCGGAGGCCCGCGTCGCGCGCGACCTCGCCCCGACCTGCCCCTCCGCCGCGACGACGCTCGCGGAGACCTACTACCACTCCGGTCAGAACGACGCCGCCATCGATCAGGCGCTCGGTGCGCTCCGCCACACGCCCGGCTTCGCCGCTGCGTACGACGTCCTGGGATGGGCCTACCAGGCGAAGGGCCAGGATGCCGAGGCGGTGGCGGCGTTCCAGCAGGCCGTCCGGCTGTCGGGCAGCAGCCCGACCTACGTGGCCGCCCTCGCGCGCGCCCACGCCCGCGGCGGGTCCCCGGACGAGGCGCGGAAGCTCCTCTCCGAGCTCGAGCGGCGCCCGCGGGACCGCCGGGCGTCGCGGCTCGACGTCGCCGAGATCCTGGCGGCGCTCGGCGAGACGGAGAAGGCGGTGCGGCAGGTCGAGCGCGCCGTCGCCGAGGGTGTCCCGTGGCTGCCGCACGTCGACTCGGGGCTCAGCCTCACCGCGCTCCACGATCACGCGCGGTTCCGCGCGCTCGTCACCCGGATGCGCCGCTCCGGCGCCGCGCTGGACGCCGGCGCGGGCGCGTGGGCGCCTGCACGCCTGGAGCGGAGCGGCTCCGCGGGCTCGCGGCTGACGGGCGCGTCGGCGCTCGTCGGCGACAAGCCCTAGACGTTCCTCCCGGATCACGGTTGGCGCGGTTGCGGGCGAGCCCCGCGACGCGCCGTCGTCGTCGCTCCCGGCGCCCGGAGCCGGCCCGCGCGGCCGAGGCGGCGCCGCCGATGCGTCGCTCGCGCGTGGCGACGCTCCACCCGGGTATACGCACCGTGAATTCACGATTCCTTCACGACTCCCTCAGGCAATTCACGCCCGCGGTTCCCAATCTCGCCCGCACTCGCCCGGACCGAAGCGACTCGCCGTGCACGGTCCGGGCGGCGCGAAACGCTCGTGCGAGAGGGACACATGGAGCCACTCATCAGCGGCCGACGGAACGACGGACGTGGAACGCAGCTCGCCGGGTCCAGGCTCTGGACCACGCTCGCGATCGTGATCTCGGCGCTCGCCGCCGCATCGCCGGGCGCCGCGCTGGCCGCGCCGATCAGCGTCACGGTGATCGGCGTCGATCGGGCCGGGGCCCAGACGCCGGTCACGAACTTCCGCTGGACGGTGGAGGAGGACGCCACGAAGCCCTCGATCCCGGGCGTCCCGGCGAACCTCACGAACTACTCCTACGGGTTCCACGCGAGCTACATGCCCGTCGTGGCGGCCGGGAAGGTCGTGGCGGGCGTGCCGTTCACCGGGCACGAGCCCACCGACCCGGACCCGGATCGCGTCTACCAGCCGTTCCCCGAGCTCGACCCGGGGAGGCGCTACTACGTGTCGGTCCTGCCGGATCAGGACGGACCGGCGAACGGCTACCAGATGGGCGCCGCGCCGGTCGCGCCCGGCCAGACGGCGGTGACCGTCTACGTCAACAAGTTCCCGGTTCCCGCGGCGCAGCTCTCGGTCCTGGTCTTCAACGACAGCCAGCCGCTCAACGGAGCGCCGGACCTCCCCGCGGAGCAGGGGCTCGCGGGCTTCTTCGTCGAGCTCGTCGAGGCGGGCGGGACGTACGGTATGTCGGGCGGCCAGGTGACGCAGGACGCCTACGGCAACCCGCTCGGCACGACGTACGACGCCGCTGGCAACGTGCTCGAGGTGGGCAGCGGGATCGTCACGACCGGGCCGGAGGGCACGGCCGTCATCAAGAACCTCTTCCCCGCGAAGTACACGATCCACATCCGTGCCCCGGCGGGCTCCGACTGGCTCCAGACGTCCACGATCGAGGGCACGAAGGGCGACGACGCGTGGGTCAAGAACGCGGAGCCTCCCTTCTTCCAGGAGTTCGGCCCGCCCGGTCACCACGTCTTCGTCGGCTTCACCCACCGCGGTGTGCTCGTGCCGTCCGTGATGAACGGCGGGAAGACCATCACCGGGAAGGTCGTCAACATCCACAACTCGCGCCCGCCGGACTACACGTTCTACAACGGCGCCCCGATCCCGAAGTGCTGGGTGGGGCTCAACGAGCCGAACGGCGGCCGCGCGCTCGTCACCGCGCCCTGCGACGCCAACAGCAACTTCTCGATCTCGAGCGTCCCGGCGGGCACGTGGGAGCTCGTCGTCTGGGACGAGCCGCTCGACGCGATCATCGCCGCGACGAACATCACCGTGGCCCCGGGCGACAGCGTCGTCGATCTGATCGAGGTGCCGGTCTTCAACTGGTTCGCGCGCTACGAGGGCCGGATCTTCTACGACCAGGACGAGAACGGCTTCCCGCTCGACGCCTCGGGCAACCCGAAGCCCGGAATGAAGGAGGTGCCCGTCGACATCCGGTTCCGCGACGGCAGCATCTACCAGGCGTCCGCCACCTCCGACGACGGCACGTTCGAGTTCCCGGAGCTGTTCCCCTTCTTCAACTGGATGATCGCCGAGGTCGACTACGCGCGCTTCAAGGCGACCGGCGCCACCGTCGTCGTCGACGCGGGCGGAGAGGTCCCGCCCGACACCGGCCTCCTCGGCGTGCCGTCGTTCGGCCGCCTCAACCCGCAGGCGCAGTTCGAGACGGACCCGGTCACCGGGGCCGCGACGACCACTCCCGCCGTCAACCCGAACTCGGGCAACAACCTGTCGCGGACCGAGACCGGCACGGTGCTGCTCGAGGGGATCCAGTCCTTCCTCGGCCAGACCGTCCACATCGAGTTCGGCAAGAAGTTCTACGACTTCGGCGAGAACGGCGGCATCGCCGGCATCGTCCAGTACGGGATCACGCGCGCCGAGGACGACCCGCGGCTCGCCGCCGCGGAGCCGTGGGAGCCGGGCATCCCCCGCGTCCAGGTGGACCTCTACGTCGACTGCGACAAGGACGGGAAGATCGACCAGCCCGATCACGCCGCGCCGGGAACCTGCCTCGCGCTGAGCTCGGCGGGCCACGTCGCGCAGCTCGCGGACGTCGACAACCCTCCCTTCTGCTGGCGCGATCCCGCGTCGTGCGGCAAGACGGACCCCGAGAAGGGTCCCGAGGACGTCGTCCGCAGCGGTGACGGGACGACCTTCAGCTACGGCGACGTCTTCACCTGGGGCTCCGACCCCGACGCCGGCGGCGCTCCGTACGTCGGCCTCTCCGCGACCGACTCATGGGACGACTCGCTCCCCACCGGCTGCCAGCCGGATCCGCTGGGCAACCACTACGTGATCCCGTACGGCTCCGACGCGGGCACGAAGCTGGACTGCTACGACGGGCTTCGCGCCTTCAATCAGGCGCGGCCGGCGGTGTTCGACGGCGGCTACGCCTTCGGCCGAGTCGCGTTCCAATCCGAGTTGCCGAACGTCGACTACGTGGTCGAGGCGGTCGCGCCGCCCGGGTACAGGCACCAGGGCAACGGCGACAAGAACGTGGTGTTCGGCGACGTGGTCTCGCCGAGCCCGCAGGTGCTCCCGCCGCGCTGCGTGGGGCCCGAGCTCGACGTCCCCGAGTTCCTGAACCTCTTCCCCGGGGCCCAGGAGCCGAACCCGATGTACGCGCCTGGCGCGAAGTGGAACCGCTGCGACATGAAGACGGTCTCGCTGCGCTCCGGGCAGAACCCCGCGCCGAACTTCTTCCTGTTCACCGAGGCGCCCGTCGCCGGCCACGCGGTCGGCTTCATCCTCGACGACCTGTCGAGCGAGTTCGACCCGAACGCGCCGACGTTCGGCGAGAAGCACGCGCCGCCGTGGCTGCCGATCTCCATCCGCGACTGGACCGGGCGCGAGATCAACCGCGTCTACTCCGACGAGTTCGGGCACCTACAACTTCCTCGTCCCGTCGACCTTCACGATCAACCCGCCGTTCCCGTCGGGCGTCTCGCCGAACATGGTCGTCTCGTGCATGAACTCCCCGGGTCCGATCAAGGACACGCAGGTCGGCTCGCCGACCTTCGGGCAGATGATCATCGACCCGTACTTCGACCGGCAGTACAGCCAGTTCTGCTACACGCTCCAGTACCTGCCCGGGCAAGACGACCTACCTCGACACGCCGGTGGTGCCGGTCGCCGCGTTCGCGGGGCCGGGCCAGTTCCCGGTCGACTGCGAGTTCGAGGACGGCACGCCCGTGATCTACAGCGTCGAGGGCAGGAGCTCGACCGGCCAGTCGTACAACGGACCGTTCGTCCGCACGGGCGGGACTCCGCCCGCGAGCCAGCCGAGGCTCGTCATCGTCTCCGCCGGGGTCCAGCAGGTCCCGAACCCGAGCTACGACCCGGCCGTCGCGGGCTCGACGCCGACGATCCCGCGCGACTACGGCTTCGGCGCGACCCAGGGCGACGGCACGGTGACCCTCGCGGGCGCCACCCTCCCCATCGTCTCCTGGAGCAACGGCGTCATCGTCGCCCGCGTCCCGGTGGGCTTCGCCAGCGGACAGCTGATGGTGAAGCGGAACACCGCCCTGGGCGGCGGGCCAGCAAGGTCGGCGTCTCCGTCACGTCGGTCTCGGCCACGGCGCCGCTCCCGAAGTACGTGGCGCCCGGGCAGAGCATCCAGGCGGTCATCGACGCTCCGACCACGCTCGACGGCGACCTCGTCATCGTCGCGCCCGGCACGTACAACGAGTACGTGATCATGGACAAGAGGATCCGGCTCCAGGGCTGGGGCGCGCCCTCGACCATCATCAACGCGGCGAAGCTCAACGCCGACGGGCTCAAGAGCTGGCGGCGGCTGCTGGCGAGGAAGATCGACGCGCAGCAGCCCGCGACCTGCCCGGCGCCCGACCCGGACACCGGGGCCTGCCCGGTGACGTCCGGCGGGAACCGGACCTTCGACCTGCTGCCGGGCCAGACGCTCGGGACCGCGATCACGAACAACGAGCCCCTGCTCTTCGGCGCCGAGGAGGGGCCGGGGATCCTCCTGGTGGGCGCGAACCCCGCCGCGCCGTCGCCGAACGCGCACCGGTTCACCAATCCCAATCCCAGCAATCACGACGTGGGTCAACGCGCGCATCGACGGGCTTCACCATCACCGGCGGTGATGCCGGCGGCGGCATCCTGGCGAGCGGCTACGTCGGGGACCTCCAGGTGAGCGACAACCGGATCTTCGGCAACTACGGGACCTACGGCGGCGGTGTCCGCGTCGGCCACACCGCGCTGCTCGACGCCGCGAACACCCTCTTCGGCGGCTACACCGACTCCGCCAACCCGCGCGTCAAGATCCTGTCCAACTGGATCGCCGAGAACGGCAGCACCGAGGCGGGCGCCGGCGGGGGCATCACCCTCGGCAACGGCTCGACCGGCTACGCCGTCACGAACAACCACGTCTGCGGGAACTTCTCGATGGCGGACGGCGGCGGCATCGGCCACCTCGGCCTCTCCGACGGCGGCGTCATCTCGAACAACGCGATCATCTTCAACCAGACGTTCAACCAGAGCGCCAACGTCACCGGCGGCGGCATCTTCGTCGGCGGCGAGCCGGCCCTGGCGGTCGGCGGCGCGCTCTCGGCCGGGAGCGGCTCCGTCACGATCTCGGCCAACCTCGTCCAGGGGAACAACTCGGGAGCGGGCGAGGGCGGCGGCGTGCGGCTCGCGCAGGTGAACGGGCTCGACGTCTCGCGCACGCCGAACAACCAGGCGCCCTGGTACCGCGTCTCGATGGTCAACAACATGATCGCGAACAACGTCGCGGCCTACGCAGGGGGCGGCGTGTCGGTGAAGGACGCGCTCGTCTCGAGCATCGTCAGCAACACCATCGCCAACAACGACAGCACGGCCACCAACCAGCAGTCGTTCTCGGCGAACCCGAGCCAGTCCGACCCGCAGCCCGCGGGCCTCGTGACGCACGCGAACAGCCCGGCGCTGCAGGCCGCGATCGGGAACGGCCTGCTGGTCGCCCCGATCAAGGCGAGGCCGTTCTCCCACCCGACGCTGCTCGACGACATCATCTGGCACAACCGGTCCTTCTACTGGAAGATCGACGAGAACGTCCTCGACCCGGTCACGCAGCAGCCGGTGTTCGGGCTCTACGACCCGATCGCCAACACGCCGGCCGGGACGACCCCCGTCTACCGCGACCTCGCGGTGCTCGACACGCCGAACCAGGGCACCTTCGCCGGCGGCTGGGTCGGCGCGGGCGTGGACAAGCTGAACCCGATGTTCTGCGTCCTCTCGCAGACGGCCGACGTCGCCAGCGCGGCGAGCTACGGGCCGTTCCTCCTCACCCACAACCTCGCGCTGCCGGACGCGCGGTTCGTGCGCTCGTACGTGAACGGCAGCCGGCAGCCGTCGCTCATCGTGCCGGGGATCACGACGACCATCCAGACGGCCGCGACGGTGGACGAGGGCGGCAACTTCATCGACATCCGCTACGGCCCGCTCACGCAGTGGAGCTGTGCCCCCGGCGCGCCGCAGACGTTCGGGAACTGCCCGCTGTTCGGCGACTACCACATCACCGGGGTCGGCGCCGGGCTCACCACGCCGCGGAACAACGGCATGGGCGTGACCGGCGTGACGCCCACCACCGACTACGACGGGCAGCCGCGACCGAACAACCCCTCGAACCTGGACATCGGGGCGGACGAGCTGTGAGCGCCGAGCAACGCACGCAGACCTCCCCGCCGGGCGGGAGCCCGGCGGGGAGCCGCAGGGACGGAGGCAGCATGACATTCGACGGCTCTCGCAGGCTCCTCGTGGCAGCGGCGCTCCTCGCCGCGATGGCGGTCTCCCCGCCGGCGAACGCGGCCGTGCTCGTGCAGTGCGGGCCGCCCGGCGCCAACCTCGACCCGGACCAGGACGCCGTCCCGGATCCGACGAACCCGCTGTCGGCGGGGGTGCACTGCATGCACCTCACCGCGGGCGACGGATTCATCCGGATGGCGGACGGCCGCGTCCTCTACACGTTCGGCTTCAACGACGTGACCGGCACGCCGCCCGGTCAGATCACGATGGACCCGACCGCCGCGAACTTCGCGGCGCCGACCATCGAGCTCTCGGAGGCGCAGGACTTCTACCTGACGCTCACCAACGTCGGGATGACGATGCGCCCGGACCTCTTCGACCCGCACACCGTCCACTTCCACGGCAAGGCGAACGCCGCGCCGATGTTCGACGGGATGCCCGAGGGTTCATTCGGAGTGAACATGGGCTCCTCGTTCACCTACTACTACGCGCACCCCGAGCCCGGCACGTACATGTACCACTGCCACCAGGAGGCGACCGAGCACATGCAGATGGGCATGCTCGGGAACCTCTTCGTGCGCCCGCTCCAGGACGGCACCGCGAAGACCTTCGGCGGCCGGACGTACACGCGCTTCGTCTACGACGACGGCGACGGCTCGACCGGCTACGACACGGCGGCGGCGCTGCAGCTCGGCTCGATGGACCACGTGTTCCACGAGCTGCACCTCGGGGTCCAGCCGCTCCCGTTCGCCAACATGCGGGACACGTACCCGATGATCAACGGGCGCGGGTATCCGGACTCCATCAACCCGGATCCGCTGCCCGCTCCCGAGGAGAACGGCGGGTTCGAGTCGCAGAAGGTCACGTCGCTCGTCCGCGCGACGCAGGGGCAGCGGGTCCTGCTGCGGCTCTCGAACCTCAACGTCACGAACCACTACACGGTCACGGCGCTCGGCCTCCCGATGAAGGTGGTGGGCCGCGGCGCGCGCCAGCTCCGCGGGCCCGACGGGAAGGACGTCTCCTTCGACACGACCTCGGTGACGCTCGGCGGCGGGGAGTCGACGGAGGTCATGATCGACACCGCCGCGGTCGCGCCGGGCACCTACTTCCTCTACACGACCAACCTGAACTTCCTCAGCAACTTCGAACAGGACTACGGCGGGATGATGACCGAGATCGTCATCGACCGTCCGTGAAAGTCACGCCGAGCGCGAGGAGACGAGACATGACCTCGATCCCGAAGTCCCCGTGGTGGCCGCTCCGCGCGACCGTCGCGACCCTCCTGCTGTGCGCCGGCGCCGAGGCGCGCGCCGTCGTGGACGGTGTCAGCGGGACGACCTTCGACCTGACCGCCAGGCAGGACATCATCAGCACCGCCGACGGCAACAGCCACTACGCCTGGGGCTACGCCCTCGGCACGGGCCGGATGCAGTACCCCGGGCCGACGCTCATCGTCCCCCAGGGCGCCACCGTCACCGTCCGGCTCGCGAACCGGCTGCCGGTGCCGGTCTCGATCGTCTTCCCCGGCCAGTCGGGCGTCGTCGCGAGCGGCGGGGTGCAGGGGACGCTCACGCGCGAGGTGCCGGCCGCCGCGCCGGCCACGATCGTCACGTACACGTTCGTCGCCGCGCAGGCGGGGACGTACCTCTACCAGAGCGGTACGGACCCCGCGCTGCAGGTGGACATGGGGCTCGTGGGCGCGCTCATCGTCCGGCCCGCGGTCGCCGGACGCGCGTACCCCCAGCCCGGCACCGAGTACGACCGCGAGCACCTGTTCCTGCTGACCGAGATGGATCCCGCGATCCACGCCCAGGTCTACGACCAGGTGGCGGCGGGCCAGCCGGTCTCGGTGGACACCACCGCCTTCCGCCCGACGATCTGGTTCATCAACGGGCGCAACGCGGTGGACACGATGCAGGACTCGGGCGTGCCGTGGCTGCCGACGCAGCCGTACGGCTGCCTGCCGCGCATGCACCCCGGCGAGCGGCTGCTGATGCGGGTGATCGACGCGGGGCGCGACCTGCACCCGTTCCACCACCACGCGAACCACGCCCTCGCGATCGCGCGCGACGGCCGCGTGCTCTCGAGCGACCCGGGCGACGCCACGCGCGCGCCCGACCTCGCCACCTTCGACTTCACCGTCAACTCCGTCCCCGGCCAGACGATGGACCTCGTCTTCGAGTGGACGGGGAAGGGGCTCGACTGGGACGTCTACGGCCATGCGCCGGGCGATCCGCTCCAGCCGGGCGAGGACCCCGGGTCCCACGGCAAGGCGATCCCGGTGATCATCCCGGGCTCGTTCGACCTCGCCTTCGGCCCCTACTACTCCGGCTCGCCGTTCCTCGGCTCCTTCGGGATCCTGCCTCCCGGCGTGCCCAACCTGAACCCGAACGCCGGTCACTTCCACATGTGGCACTCGCACAACGAGAAGGAAGTGACCACCGACGACATCTTCCCCGGCGGGATGATGACGATGCTCGTCATCGAGGCCCCGTGGATCCCCATCCCCTGAGAGCGAGGGCACGATCATGACGAGCAAGACACACGAGGCGGGGCGCGGCACCAGGCTGCTGCTCGTGCTCGCGGTCCTCGCGCTGGCGGCGACGCAGGCGCAGGCCGCGGAGGTGTGGCTGCGCGCGGGCACGACGACGAAGTCGATGCCTGGGAGCGCGACGCCGATCGCGATGTGGGGCTACGCCGAGTGCGCGGCGGGGTTCGCCTCGTGCGGGGCGGTGACGGTGCCCGGCCCCGAGCTGGTCGTCGCCGCGGGCGACACCTCGCTCACGGTGCACCTCGAGAACGGGCTCCCGGAGCCGACGTCGCTCGTCATCCCGGGCCAGATCACGACCATGACGCCGGTCTGGTTCGAGCCCGGCAGCGCCGTGACCTACGCCGGGGCGCGGCCCGCCGGCAACGTCACCGCGCGCGTGCGCTCCTTCACGCACGAGACGCCCTCCGGCGGCTCTGGCGACTACGTGTGGCCGAGCCTCCGGCCGGGGACCTACCTGTACGAGAGCGGCACGCACCCGCAGGTCCAGGTGCAGATGGGGCTGTACGGCGCGCTCGTCCAGAACGCCGTCGACGCGGCGGCTCCCGCGCGGGCGCAGGCCTACGCGGGCGTCGAGTACGACCGGTCGGTGACGATCGTCTACGGCGAGATCGACCCGGCGCTGCACGACGCGGTCGGGAGCGGCGCCTACGGCATCACCGGCCCGACCAGCACGTTCGACTACCGGCCGAAGTACTTCCTCGTGAACGGCGAGCCGTACGCCGCCGGCACGCCGCCGCTCGCCACGGTCACGGGCGGCGACCGGGTGCTGCTGCGGTTCGTGAACGCCGGCCTCAAGACGCACGTGCCGATGCTGCTCGGGCAGCACATGGAGATGATCGCGGAGGACGGCAGCCCGTACCCGTGGCCGGCTCATCCGCGCCTGCAGGTCACCGCCGAGCTCTCCGCGGCGAAGACCCTCGACGCCATCGTCACGCCGATCAACGTCGGGCCCGGCGACGCGAGCCTCCCCATCCTCGATCGCCGCCTCGACGTGACCAACGCCGGCGCGCCCGACGGCGGGCTCATCGCGTTCCTCGCGGTCGCTTCGGGCCCCGCGGCGCCGGTCATCACCTCGTCTCCGGACACGAACGCGCTCGTCGGCGCGGCCTGGTCGTACCAGGTCACCGCGATCGACCCCAACCCGGGCGACACGCTCGCGTACGCGCTCGACCTCGGGCCCGCGGACATGACGATCACGCCGGCCGGCCTCGTCGCGTGGACGCCGGCCGCGGCCGGCAGCTTCCCGGTCACCGTGAGGGCGACCGACCCGGGCGGGCTGTTCGCCACGCAGTCGTTCTCGGTGACCGTGCGCGACGGCAACGTCGCACCGGCGATCACCTCGACCCCCCCGACGGGCGGCACGCAGGGGGTCCTCTACACCTACCAGGCGACCGCGACGGATCCGAACCCGGGCGACACCCAGGCGTGGTCGCTCGTCGCCGGACCGGCCGGGATGACGATCTCGGCGAGCGGCCTCGTCCAGTGGACCCCGACCAACGCGCAGGCCATCACGAACGGCGGCCAGAACCCGGTCACCGTCCGCGTGACCGACTCGGGCGCGCTCTTCGCGACCCAGGCGTTCACGGTGACGGTCGCGAACGTCAACGACCCGCCCGTCGCCGTCGCCGACGGCCCGTTCCCGTGGGTGGAAGGCGGGACGCTCTCCAGGGCCGCGCCCGGGGTGCTCGCCAACGACTCCGACCCGGACGGCAACCCGCTGACCGCGGTCTCCTACTCGGCCTCCATCGGGACGCTCACCGGGAGCGCCAACGGCTCCTTCTCGTGGGCCCTGCCCATGGGGAGCACCGGGACGAGGACGTTCACCTATCAGGCGCGCGACCCGGCCCTGGCGACGAGCGCTCCGGCGACCGTCACCGTGAACGTCCAGGCCAACCGGCCGCCGACGGCGGCGAACGACACCTTCAACGCGCCGAGGCGGACGAGGTCGAACCCCGGAGCGTTCCCGGTCGTCCTGGCGGTGCTCGCCAACGACTCCGATCCGGACGGGGCCATCGACCCGACCAACCAGATCGCCCCGTCCACGGTCGCGATCGCGACCGCGCCCAACCAGGGCGGCACGGCCACCGTGAACCCGAACGGCACCGTCTCGTACACGCCTCGGCTCAACTTCAGGGGGACGGAGACGTTCAGGTACACGGTGCGTGACAACCGGGGTAGCCCCGGGGCGCTGTCCAGCCCGGCCACCGTGCGAGTCAACGTGCAGTGAAAGCTGCGACCGGACGCCCCCGGGCGTCCGGTCGCAACCCCCGAGCTGCCCCGAGCGCGGACCACGAAAGGAAGCGAACGTGACGACCCCCGGACGTAGGCCATTCGAGCGCGCGGCGACCGCGAGCGCCGTCTCCGCCGGCTGGGTGCTCGGGCTCGCGCTCGTCAGCGCGTGCGCCGCGTCGCGGCCGACGGCGCACGCCGCCGGAGTCGACGCGGCCGGCATCCGGGTCGAGGCGCTGCGGCTCTCGGCCGCCGGCTACATCCTCGATTTCCGCTACCGGGTGGTGGACCCCGCCAAGGCGGCGCCGCTGCTCGACGGCAAGCAGCGCCCGTACCTGCTCGACGGGCGCGGCGCCAAGCTCGGCGTGCCGGACACGCCGATCCTCGGGAGCCTGCGCCAGACCTCCCGGAACGGGAAGGTCTCGACGGCGCACAGCTACTTCATCCTGTTCGCGAACCCCGGCAAGTACCTGCACGCCGGCGACAGCGTGACGCTGGTCGTCGGCGACGCGAGGGTGCCTGGGCTCACGGTCGAGTGAGTGGGGACGGCGATGCGATCTCATTCCAGAGGGACGAGCAGGGCCGTGGTCCTCGTGAGCCTTCTCTGCGCCTCCGCGCCGCGCGAGGCCGCGGCTCAAGTGGTCGCGCCGGAGCTCGCGCGCGAGCTGCGAGCGCGCGGCGCCGGCGTGGACGTGCCGATCATCGTCGAGCTGGCGGACGGGGTGGACCCGCGCGCGTTCGCCGTGAAGGACCGCCGCCATCGCGACAACCGCCTCCACGTCGCGCTGAAGGCGCACGCCGCGCGGCGCCTCCCGCCGCTCAGGGCGGCGCTCGAGGCGGCCGGGGCGAGGCGGGTGAGGGAGCTGTGGCTCCTCAACGGCCTCGCCGCCACCGTCCCGGCCGCGGCGGTGGAGCGCCTCGCGCGGCACCCCGGGGTGCGCAGCATCCGGCTCGACGCCGTCGTGCAGGCGCCCTCGAGCGGCGCGTCGGCCTCCGCCACCCCCGAGTGGAACATCGCCGCCGTGCATGCGCCCGAGCTCTGGTCCGCCGGCGTGACCGGTGCCGGCGCCGTGGTCGCCGGGATGGACACGGGAGTGGATCCGGTGCACCCGGACCTCGTCGGCAAGTGGCGCGGCGGAGCGGGCGACTGGTTCGACCCCACCGGTCAGCACGCCTCACCCTACGACGGGATTGGCCACGGCACGCAGACCATGGGGATCATGGTGGGTGGCGCCGCCGGCGGGTCCGCCATCGGGATCGCGCCCGACGCACGCTGGATCGCGGCGAGGATCTTCGACGACGCCGGGCGTGGGACGCTGAGCAACATCCACCTCGCGTTCCAGTGGCTGCTCGACCCGGACGGCGACCCCGCGACCCAGGACGCGCCGGACGTCGTCAACGCATCGTGGACGCTCACGGGCGGCGCCGCCGGGGCCTGCGACCTCGAGTTCCAGGCGGACCTCCTCGCGCTCGAGGCCGCGGGCATCGCGGTCGTCCTCGCCGCGGGGAACGGCGGGCCCACGCCAGGGACGAGCGAGAGCCCCGCGAACAACCCCGGCGCCTTCTCCGCGGGCGCGGTCGATGCCGCGTCGGCCGTCGCGACGTTCAGCAGCCGGGGTCCCTCCGCCTGCGACGGCGGGGTCTTCCCCACGCTGGTGGCGCCCGGCGTGGACGTCTGGACGTCCAATCTCTCGTACGGAGGGTTCCCGTCGTACGCGGTCGTGTCCGGCACCTCGTTCTCCGCCCCGCACGTCGCCGGCGCGACGGCGCTCCTCGCCGCGGCGTTCCCGGCGGCGTCGGTCGGCGAGCTCAGGTCGGCGCTCGTGCAGGGGGCGGCGGACCTGGGCGCTGCCGGAGCCGACCCCGACTCCGGCCACGGCCTCGTGGACGTCGCCGCGGCCTCCGCGATCCTCGCAGGCGGGGCAGGGGGCGCGCCGCGGATCACCTCGGCGCCCGTCACGACCGCCGCCGAGGGCGCGCTCTATCTCTACCAGCTCCAGGCGACGGATCCGGAGGGTACCGCCGTCACCTTCTCGCTCGACGTCGCGCCGGCCGGAATGGCGGTCGGGGCGGACAGCGGGTTCGTCACGTGGACGCCGGGCGCCGGGCAGGTGGGCGCGAACGCGGTGGTGGCGCGCGCCACGGACGCGTCGGGCCTCTCCTCCACGCAGGGCTTCACGATCGTCGTGGCGCCGGCGAACCGCGCCCCCGTGTCGGTCGGCGACGCCTACGGGGCCACGGCGGGCGTCGCGCTCGGCGTGGCCGCCCCGGGCGTGCTGTCGAACGACTCCGATCCCGACGGCGACCCGATCACGGCGGTGCTGTCGTCCGGGCCGGCCCACGGGGCGCTCGCGCTCGCGGCCAACGGGTCCTTCGTCTACACCGCCGCCGCCGGGTTCGCCGGCACCGACTCCTTCACGTACGCGGCCACGGACGGCGACCTCCTCGCCGCACCCGCGACCGTGACCCTGACGGTCGTCGCCCCGATGAACCAGCCGCCCGTCGCAGCGAACGACGCCTTCACGGCGCCGTACCGGAAGAGCACGAGCTACACGCCGCAGGTGCTCTCCGTCCTCGCGAACGATCGCGACCCCGACGGGATGCTCGTGGCGAGCAGCGTCCGGATCGTGAAGGCGCCCGGCAAGGGCGGCGTGGTCGTGGTCGGCGCGAACGGGACGGTGTCCTACACGCCGAAGCTGCGCTTCAGGGGCACGGAGACGTTCACGTACGACGTGCAGGACGACCGCGGCGCGCGCTCGAACGTCGCCACGGTGTCCATCAACGTGAAGTGAAGCCGAACCGAGGAGCTCCGACGATGACGACGACCGCTCGAGTGAAGTGGCATCGGCTGACCTGGACCACCGCCGCCGTCGGCGGACTCCTGCTCGCCTCCTCCGCCGGACGCGCCGAGGAGGCCCTCCCGAAGGCGAAGGGGGGGTGCGAGCACTGCCACCACGCCGACGCGCCGTCGAAGGGCGAGACGCAGGACGAGGCCAGGCGGGGAGGGGGGTACGCGCGTTCGGAGCGGACGTATGCGGTGCCCGACGTGACGCTCGTGGACGACGGCTCCCGGCCCGTTCGCCTTCGCGAGGCGCTCGCCGCGGACGAGCCCGTGATGCTGAACTTCATCTTCACGACCTGCACCGCGATCTGCCCGGTGATGACCGGGATCTTCGCCCGCGTCCCGAAGGCGCTCGGGAGCGAGGCCGGGCGCCTGCGCCTCATCTCGATCTCCATCGACCCCGAGCAGGACACCCCGGCCCGGCTCCGCGCGTACGCCGAGCGCTTCGGCGCCGGGCCGCGCTGGAGCTTCCTGACCGGGAGCGTCCAGGACGTCGAGGCGGTGGAGCGCGCCTTCGACGCGTACCGCGGGGACAAGATGAACCACGAGCCGCTGACGCTCCTGCGGGCCGGCGCCGGCCGCCCGTGGGTCCGCCTCGACGGCTTCGCCAGCCCCGCGGAGCTCGCGCGGGAGTTCGAGAAGGTCGCGGTCCGATGACCCCCCTCGCTCGGAAGAGGCGTCCGCGCCCGAGCCGGCTCGCGCCGCTCGTCGTCCTGGCGCTCCTCACCCCCGCGGCGGCCGCCGGCCGGCCGCAGGCGGCGCCCGCGCCGGCCGCGGACGCGCGGCGCACGGGGCTCCGGATCTACCGCGAGGGCGTGCTGCCTTCCGGGAAGCCGCTCGAGGGAACGGCGCAGCGCGGGATCCCGCGGGTCGGTCAGGACGCGGCGTGCGCCGCCTGCCACCGCCGCAGCGGCTTCGGCGCGAGCGAAGGCCCGATCCGGATCCCGTCCATCGCCGCGCTGTTCGGATGGCGAGAGGCCGTCCCGGCCGTCCCCGCGGTCGCGCCCGCGGCGGCGTCCGTCACGACCGCCCCCGCGAACGCCGCCGCCGCGGCCCGCGCCGCGCGGATGGCGGCCCGCACCGCCCGGATCGCGGCGCAGCGAGGCGCGGAGCGGCGCCCGCCGTACGACGACGCGTCCCTGGCGCGGGCCATCCGCGACGGCGTCGACGTGACGGGCCGGCCGCTCGGCCCCGGCATGCCGCGCTACGCGCTCGGCGACGACGAGATGAAGGCGCTCGTCGCGTACCTGAGGACGCTCTCCGCGCAGGCGTCGCCGGGCGTCAACGACGAGGAGATCCACTTCGCGACGGTGATCCAGCCCGGCGTCGACCCCGCGAAGCGCCGCGCGATGCTCGAGGTCCTGCAGGCCTTCGTGCGCGACAAGAACGGGGGCACGCGGTCCGAGGTGCAGCGTCGCGAGGCGGGCATCGAGCGCGAGTACCGCGCCTACCGGAGGTGGGTCCTGCACGTCTGGGACCTGACCGGCCCCGCCGAAGGCTGGGAGGCGCAGCTCGACGCGCTCTACGCGCGCGAGCCCGTGTTCGCGCTGCTCGGCGGCCTCGGGAAGACGAGCTGGCGTCCCGTCCACGGCTGGAGCGAGCGGCTCGGCGTCCCGTGCCTCTTCCCGCAGGTCGATCTCCCCTCGACGTCGGGGCAAGGCTTCTACACGGTGTACCTCTCGAGGGGAATCACCCTCGAGGCCGAGGCGCTCGCGAAGCACCTCCGCGACCGGGGCGAGCGCGGCCCGCTCGCGCAGGTCTTCCGCCGGGACGAGACGAGCGCGGCCGCCGCAGCGGCGTTCCGGGAGGCGATGGCGGCGGGCGGAGGCATCGCGGTGGACGACCGTCCCGTGGACGGGGCCATCTCGCGCGAGCGCTGGGAGCAGCTCGCGAGGGAGAGGCCGGGCGCGACGCTCGTGCTCTGGCTCGGCGAGGACGACCTCGCGGACGCGGGCGCGCTCGTCGAGCCGGGCTCGCCGGTCCAGGCCGTCTTCCTCTCGACGACGCTGCTCGGCGACGAGCGCCCTGGGCTCGGGTCGAGCGGCGACGGCCGGGTGCGACTCGTGCACCCGACCGACCTCCCGCGGTCGCGCGGCGCCCGGTTGCTCCGGGTGAAGCGGTGGCTGCACGAGAAGGGGATCGCGCTGTCGGACGAGACGGTCCAGATGAACGCGTACTTCGCCGTCGCCGTCGCCGCGGACGTGGCGACCCACATGGCAGACCTGTTCTCGCGCGAGTTCTTCGTGGAGCGCGTCGAGCACCTCGTCGGGAACACCGTCGCGCCCTCGCTCTACCCGCGCGTGAGCCTCGGGCCGGATCAGCGCTTCGCCTCGAAGGGGAGCTACATCGTCAAGGTCACGGGCGCGGGCGAGCTCGAGCCCGTGTCGGGGTGGATCACGCCATGAACTCGAGAGGTCCCAAGTCCCGTGTCCCCAGCCCGCCGCTCGCCGCCCGCCCGGCGGACGCGATGAAGGGACCGAAGCGGGCGGCCGGCGGGATCCTGCTCTTCTTCGCGAGCTCGATCCTCGCCGTCCACCTCGCGTACGACGGAGACGCCTCCTTCTCTCCGGCGGCGCCGTCCGCGCTCGCAGAAGCGGCCATCGCCTCCGCCCCGCCCGCGGGCGCGACCCTTCCTACGAAGGGGCCGGCCCCGGGCACCGTGCCCCCGGTTCCCACCGCCGTCGCCTTCGTCGAGCCGGCGGCGGCTGCGGCCCCGGGCGCTCGCGACCGCGACCTGAACGCGTGCATCGAGCGCATCGTCTCGGCGGTCGCCGAGCCGAAGCCGACCGCGCCGGGCCGGTGGCCCGCGATCAAGCGGGCGCGCGAGGAGCTCCGGCTGAAGCGGCTCGCCGCGAGGACCGACTGCGAGCGGCAGCTCGCGCTGTGACGGCGGCGACGCTCCGGAGCGACGAGGCGGGCGCTCGCGCGCCCCCGCACCCGCGGTCGTCGCCCGAGGCTCGAGCCGCCGAGGCGAGCGCGAGGGCGAGGCGGTGATCCCGCGCCTCCGACCGGTGAGCTCCACATCCGTCCTCGAATTCGTTGGCAAACCAACGGCGGCGACTCGCCCGATTGGCGGTGCGATGCTGTCGTACCCGCGCGGATGACGCGAGTCCTGCGAACGCCGGACTGTTCGTCGCACGTCCAACCTGACTCCATGGACCGTGCCCGTGCGGTTCTCGCACGGCGATCCTCGGAGGCCGTTCATGAGCCGGAGCTTCGCGACGGCGGTGACGTTGGCCGCGGTGCTGGGTGCGATGGGTTGCGGTGGCTCTGGCGGCGGCGAGGGCCCGACGCCTCCTGCCTCGCCGACCGGCGTGAGCGCCGCCGCGGGCGACGGACGGGTCACGGTGTCCTGGACCGCGTCCCCCGGCGCGGACTCCTACAATCTCTACTGGTCGGCGTCCGCGAGCGTCTCGAAGGCGAGCGGGACGAAGGTGGCCGGCGCGACCAGCGGCGGCGCCATCACCGCGCTCGCGAACGGCACCCCCTACTGGTTCGTCGTCACCGCGGTGAACGCGGGCGGCGAGAGCGCGGACTCCTCACCGGCAGCATCGGCGACGCCGCTGCCGCCGATCGCCGCGGCGCCGACCGGCGTCACCGCGGAGGCCGGCGACGGGCAGG
Organism: uncultured delta proteobacterium; assembly: GCA_963821195.1. Taxonomy (GTDB): domain Bacteria; phylum Myxococcota; class Myxococcia; order Myxococcales; family Anaeromyxobacteraceae; genus Anaeromyxobacter. Next base: position 148,941 of record CAWGDE010000020.1, on the reverse strand, counting down.
TCACGCTGACGTGGACCGCGTCGAGCGGCGCGGACTCCTACGACGTCTACTGGTCGACGTCCGCGGGCGTGTCGAAGGGGACGGGCACGAAGGTGGCCGGCGCGACGAGCGGCGCCGTGATCGACGGACTCGTGAACGGCACGCCGCACTGGTTCGTCGTCATCGCCGTGAACCTCGGCGGCGAGAGCGCGGAGTCGTCTCCGGCCGCGTCGGCGACGCCGCTCCCGCCGATCCCGGCCGCCCCGAGCGCCGTCGCGGCCGTCGCGGGCGACGGCGAGGTCACCGTCACCTGGGCCGCGTCCTCGCGCGCGGACTCGTACAACCTCTACTGGTCGACCTCCGCGAGCGTGTCGAAGGCGACCGGGATCCCGGTGACGGGCGCGACGAGCGGCGTCGCCGTCACCGGGCTCGTGAACGGCACGACGTACCACTTCGTGGTCACGGCCGTGAACCTCGCGGGCGAGAGCGCCGACTCGACTCCCGTCGCGTCGGCGACCCCGCTGCCGCCCATCCCCGCGGCGCCGACCGCCGTCTCGGCCGTCGCGGGCGACGGCAGGGTCACGGTGTCGTGGACCGGCTCGACCGGCGCGACGTCGTACGACCTCTACTACTCGACCTCCCCGGGCGTCTCGAAGGCGACGGGGACGAAGGCGTCCGGCGCGACGAGTGGCGCCGCGGTGACCGGCCTCGCGAACGGCACGAGGTACTACTTCGTCGTCACGGCCGTGAACCTCGGCGGCGAGAGCGCGGAGTCGTCCCCGGACGCGTCGGCGACGCCGCTGCCGCCGATCCCGGCGGCGCCCACCGCCGTCGCGGCCGTGGCGGGCGACGGTGAGGTCGTGATCGCCTGGACCGGGTCCTCCGGCGCGGACTCGTACAACCTCTACTGGTCCACCTCGGCGAGCGCTTCGAAGGCGACCGGGATCCCGGTGACCGGCGCGACGAGCGGCGCAGCCGTGACGGGGCTCGTGAACGGCACGACGTACTACTTCGTCGTGACCTCCGTGAACCTCGGCGGCGAGAGCGCGGAGTCGTCCCCGGTCGCGTCGGCGACGCCGCTGCCGCCGATCCCCGCGGCGCCGACGGGCGTCTCCGCGGGCGCAGGCGATGGCCAGGTCACGATCTCCTGGACCGCGGTACCGCGGGCGGACTCGTACGACGTCTACTGGTCGACCTCGCCCGGCGTGTCGAAGGCGACCGGCACGAAGGTGACCGGCGCGACGAGCGGCGGGGCCGTGACCGGCCTCGCGAACGGCACCCCGTACTACTTCGTCGTGACGGCGGTGAACCTCGGCGGCGAGGGGCCGGAGTCGTCGCCGGCCGTCTCGGCGACGCCGCTCCCGCCCATCCCGGCGGCGCCGACCGCGGTCTCCGCGGTGGCGGGCGATGGCCAGGCCACGGTGTCGTGGACGGGCTCGAGCGGTGCGACCTCGTACGACCTCTACTACTCGACCAGCCCGAGCGTCTCGAAGGCGACGGGCACGAAGGTGACCGGCGCGACGAGCGGAGCCGCGGTGACCGGGCTCGTGAACGGCACGTCGTACTGGTTCGTCGTGACCTCCGTGAACCTCGGCGGCGAGAGCGCGGAGTCGTCCCCGGCCGCCTCGGCGACCCCGCTGCCGCCCATCCCCGCCGCGCCGACCGCGGTCTCCGCGGTCGCCGGCGACCAGAGCGCCACGGTGTCGTGGACGGCGTCGCCGCGCGCGGACTCGTACAACGTCTACTGGTCGACGTCGGCGGACGTCTCGAAGGCGACGGGCACGAAGGTGACCGGCGTCGCGAGCGGGGGCGCGGTGACCGGGCTCGTGAACGGGATCACCTGCTACTTCGTCGTCACGGCCGTGAACCTGGCGGGCGAGGGCGCGGAGTCCACGCCCGCCGCCTCGGCAATGCCCGTGCCGCCCATCCCCGCGGCGCCGACGGGCGTCACGGCGACGGCGGGCGACGGGCAGGTGACCGTGGCGTGGACGGCGTCGCCCGGCGCGACCTCGTACGACCTCTACTGGTCGACGTCCTCCAGCGTCTCGAAGTCGAACGGCACGAAGGTGACCGGCGCGACGAGCGGCGGCGCCGTGACCGGCCTGACGAACGGCACCGGGTACTACTTCGTCGTGACCGCCGTGAACCTCGGCGGCGAGAGCGCAGAGTCGTCCCCGGCCGCCTCGGCGACGCCGGTGCCGCCCGTCCCGGCGGCCCCCACCGGCGTCACGGTCGTGGCGGGTATCGGCCAGGTCACGGTGTCCTGGACGGCGGCGTCCGGCGCGACCTCGTACAACCTCTACTACTCGTCGTCGGCGAGCGTGTCGAAGGCGAACGGCACGAAGGTGACGGGCGCGACGGCTCCGTACACGCTGGGGGCGCAGGTGGCGGCGAAGGCGCTCTACCTCGTGGTGACGGCGGTGAACCTGGGCGGCGAGAGCGCCGACTCCTCGCCCGCGGTCGCGGCGACGCCGCTCCCGAACATCCTCGGCAAGTTCTCGTACGCCGGCGCAGGGAACGTCGAGATGGGGGTCGACGCGACGGCGAAGCGGGTCTACGTCTCCGGCAGCGTCGGCCAGAGCGGCCTCATCCGGATCGACGCGACGAACCCGACGAGCATGAGCCAGGTGGCGTTGCCCAACGGCGGCGGGATCGCCGTGGACAGCAAGACCGGCCGCTACGCCACCACGAACGGCTACGGCGCGACGCTCTACGTCTACAACTCGAACGACGCGCTCTACGACGTCGAGGCGATCACCGGCTGCGGCGGCTCGATGGACGCGGACACGGGGGGCGGGCGGTTCTTCGTGAGCTCGCAGTGCAGCGATCACCTCGCCGTGTACAGTCAGGCGTCGGCGAGCCTCGTCGCGAACGTCACGAGCAACGGCGTCGGCTCCAGCGTCGTGTTCGATCCCTCGACCGGGAACGCCCTGCAGAACCTCACGCCGAACCACGCGACGGGGAACGTCGTCGCGCCGCTCGTCGTGACCCCCGCGTACGCGACGAGCACGCCCATCACCGGGTTCGTCCGGGCGGCGGACGGCGCGCTCGGCCACCTCTTCGTCGCCGGGAACGACGGCGCGTTCCGGGTGCTCGACAGCACGACCTTCGCGACGCTCCAGACGTTCGCCTCGACCGCCTTCACCAGCGTGGCCGCCGATCCGTCGCTCGCCGTCTTCTACGCCGCGATCGGCCCGGACGTCCGGGTCTACGACGGGAACACGTACGCGCTGCTCACGACGCTGACGCTCCCGGCCACCGTCCAGAACATGAAGCTGGTCCCGGGCGACGACCGGCTCTACGTCCTCGTCGGGACGGGCGGCGGCTCCGGCCAGCTCTACGTGATCCAGACGCGGGCCGCCGGCTCCGGCCCCGCGGCTCCGACCGGCGTGACGGCGATCGCGAAGCCGAACGGCGCCGCGGTGTCCTGGAGCGCTTCCCCCGGCGCGAGGGCGTACAACCTCTACTACTCGACCTCCCCGGCCGTCTCGAAGACCAACGGGGCCAGGATCATCGGGGCGGTGAGCGGCAGGCCCGTGGTCGGGATCACCCCCGGGACGCCGTACTACTTCGTCGTGACGGCGGTGGACGCGACCGGCGAGAGCGCTGAGTCGGCGCCCGTCGCGACGGCGACGCCGCTCACGCCGCCGATCGTCCTCGGTACGTATGCGTACGCCGGCGCGGGCGGCGGCGACATGGCCGTGGACTCGACCCGGAGGCGGGTCTACGTGTCCGGGAGCATCGCCCAGAGCGGGCTCATCCGCATCGACGCGACGAACCCCGCGAGCATGACCCAGGTCGGGCTGCCGTACGGCGGCGGCATCGCGGCGGACAGCCAGACCGGCCGGTACGCGACGACGAACGGCTGGGGTGCCACGCTCTTCGTGTTCAACGTGAACGACAGCCTCTACGACGTCGAGCCGCTCTCCGGCTGTCCCGGCGCGATGGACTCGGATCCGACGCGGGGGCGCTTCTTCGTGAGCTCGCAGTGCGACGACCACCTCGCCGTGTACGGCGAGGGCGAGATGGCGATCCTCGCGAACGTCGGGAGCGCCGGCACCGGCTCGAACGTGGTCTTCGACCCGTTCACCGGGAGCGTGCTCCAGAACCTCACCCCGAACTACGCGGCGGGGTACGTGACGGCGCCGCTCCGGATCACCTCCGGATTCGCGACGAGCGTCCCGTTCACCGGCTACGTCCAGGCGGCCGACGCCGCGCTCCCGCGCCTCTACGTCGGCGCGAACGACGGCAGCTTCCAGGTGCGCGACGCGGTCACGTACGCGACGCTCAAGAGCTTCCCGTCGACGAGCTTCACGAGCATCGCCACCAATCCGTCCACCGGCGTGTTCTACGCCGCGACGGGCGCGACGGTGCGGGTCTACGACACGACCTCGTACGTGCTGCTCACGACCGTCACGCTCTCGGGGAACGTCCAGAACATGAAGATGGTCCCCGGCGACGACCGGCTCTACGTCATCGACGGGACGCGGCTGTACGTGATCAGGACCCGGTAGGCGCGTCGCCGGGCGGGCAGGGGAGCGGACCCTGCCCGCGGCGGGGGCGGAGATCGGCTCGCGAGTCGTGCTAGCTTCCGGCTCGACCTGGCGAGCGATTCGTGACCTACAGCCCCCTACGCGACCTCCCACCCCGCGCCGGCTGGCGGAACGGCGACGTCCTCGTCGTCCTCGGCGAGCTGTTCGGCCGGGGGTACGCGAACGGCGTCGTGGACGAGGCGCGCCGGGCCGGGATGACGGTCGTCGGGGCCACGGTGGGCCGGCGCGACGCGGACGGCGCGCTCCGGCCGCTCTCGCCCGACGAGCTCGCACAGGCGGAGGCGAGCCTCGGCGGACGGATCGTGAACGTGCCGCTCGAGGCGGGGTTCGACCTCGAGCCGGCGGCGCCGGGCGGCCCGTCCCCGGTGGACCAGCTGAAGGGGCTCAAGGCGGCCGCCTGGGGGGACTTCCGGCTCGACTGGGACGCCGTGGCGCGCTCGCGCGAGGCGGGCGCGCGGCGCTTCGAGCGGAACGCCGCGGCGTTCGCGGCGGAGCTCGAGCGGCTCGTCCCGGGCGGCGCGAACGTGCTCCTCGTCCACACGATGGCGGGCGGGTTCCCGCGCGCCCGCGCGCTCATGCCCCTCATGACGCGCGTCTTCCGCGGCACGGGCGACAAGCTCGTTCCCTCCGCACCGTTCTGGGCGAGCGACCTCGGGAAGCTCTGGGCGGCCGGCTTCGAGGAGGTCACCGCGCGCACGTTCGGGCGCCTCGTCGCGGCGACCACGCGCCTGGGGGCGGGCGCGGGCGGGCGGCGCGTCCGCTACGTCGCGTACGGCTACCACGGCTGCGAGGTGCTCGTCGGCGGCCGCTACACGTGGCAGAGCTACGTCCCGTACTTGCAGGGCTGGGCGAAGCTCCTCCTCGAGCGGCTCTCGGCGGAGGCCTGGACCGAGGGCGTTCGCTGCGCCGTCTTCGACGCGCCGGAGATCTGGACGAACTCGAGCGCGCTCTTCCTCGGCGTCGAGGTCGCGCTCTACCCGCTCCTCGCGGCGCTCCGCCGGGAGGGTCCCGGCTCGCCCGTGCCCGACGAGGTCTGGGCGCGCTGCCGGGCGCTCCTGCGCGACGGCGCGACGCTCGAGGGTCACCTCGAGCGCGCGGAGCGGTACCTCGCCTCCGACGCAGCGGCGCCGTTCCGGGACCGCGCCGCGTGGCCGCAGCACTCGGCCCCGGCGCAGATGGAGGCGATGCTCGCCGCCTCGGACGACCTCCTCGCCATGAGCGCCGACCCGAAGAACCCCGTGTGCGCGGAGCTGTCGCGCACCGTCGTGAGCGCCGTCGGCCGGCTCATGTTCGACGCGTCCTGGGAGCCGGCCGCGCCGGTCCTCTGGCTCGGGCACGACGTCGTCGCGAAGCGGGCCGCGAACCCCGGCTAGCGCGCCTTCGGGCCCGGGCGCTCCGGCGCCCGGTCTAGCGCAGCCGCAGGATCCGGACGCCGCCGGAGAGCACGAGCAGCGCCACGGCCGCTCCCACGGCGAGGTCCGGCAGGCGCGACCCCGTCCAGGCGACGAGCGCGCCCGCGCCCATGACGCCGAGGTTCGCGAGCACGTCGTTCGTCGAGAAGATCACGCTCGCCTTCATGTGGGCGCCGCCGTCGCGGTGACGCGACACGAGCAGGAGCGAGGCGGCGTTCGCCGCGAGCGCGAGGAGCGAGACGCCGATCATCGCGGGGGCCTCGGGGGCGCTCCCGGTGAGGGCCCTCCGCGCCACCTCCTCGAGCGCGCCGAGCGCGAGCGCGGTCTGGAGGATCCCGGACGCGCGCGCGGCGCGGAGCTTGAGCCTCCCGGCGCGGCCCACCGCGTAGAGCGAGAGCGCGTAGACGCTCGCGTCGGCGAGCATGTCGAGCGAGTCGGCGATGAGCCCGGTCGACTCCGCGAGCCACCCCGCGCCGAGCTCGACCACGAACATGGCGGCGTTGATGGCGAGCACCCAGCGGAGCGTCCGCCGCTCGCGCGCGTCCTCGGCGGGAAGTTCGACGGGCGGCCCGGCGCTCGCCTCCACGGCCGCCGTTCCGACGAGGCGGGCCCCGAACCCGAGCGGCTCGAGGCGCTCCACGATCGGGGCGGCGGAGCCCTGGTGCACCACCGCGAGCCGCCGCGCGGCGAGATCGAACTCGAGCGCCGCGACGCCGTCGACGCCTCCGAGCGACATCCGGATCACGCGCTCCTCGGCCGGGCAGTCCATCTTGGGGACCTCGAAGACGCTGCGGACCTTGGGACCGGCAGGGACGCTCATGCCGGACCTCGTACTCCAGCGAGCCCCGAAAGGGAACGGTCGCAAAGGCCCCGGTGAACGGTCACCGGAGCGACGCCGGCGAGGACAGCGGTCCGCATCACGCGTCCGCCTTCGCCGTGCTCGATCGGAGGAGAGGTCATGAAGCTCGACGAGAACGAGGGGCGTGGACGCGCTCCAGCCAGCGCCGGCTCGCGCGCCCGAAGGGCCGCGGCGCTCGCGCTGGCGCTCCTGGCGGCGCCGGCCAGCGCCGACGTGGTCACGGACTGGAACATGACCGCGATCGCCGTCACGTCCGGCGGCGCGTCGCCGCGGGCCCGCGCGTACGCGGTCATGAACGAGGCGATTCACGACGCCGTGAACGCGGTGATCCGCCGGTACGAGCCGAACGCGGAGAAGCTGGAGGCGCCGCCCGGCGCTGCCGAGGAGGCCGCCGCCGCCGCAGCAGCGCACGCGGTGCTCTCGGCGTTCGTGCCCGCCCGGAAGGCGGCGATCGACGCGGCCTTCTCCTCCTCGCTCGCGAAGATCCCCGACGGCCAGGCCAAGGTCGGCGGGGTCGCCGTCGGCGAGCAGGTCGCGCACCGCGTGCTCGCACGGGAGAAGCTGATGCCGACGAAGGCTCACGGTCACGACGGTTCGGGTCGGGCGGTCCGTCGCGCCCACCCGGCGGCGCCGCCACCGCGCGACGACGATTATCTGCCGCCCATGGGCCTAGACGTGCCGAGACGGCATGGCTAGTCCGCGAGCCGTCGCAAGACCGAGCCGTCCGCGCCCACCTCGACCGCGAGCGGCACGATCGCGACGCCGTACCGGCGCGCGAGATCCGGCCGCCGGGAGACGTCGATCAGCACGGGCGCACGGTCCGAGCGCTCCAGCCGGCTCGTGAGGTCGTGGCAGTCGGAGCAGAGCGGGTGCGTGAACTGGACCACCGCGCCCCGGCCCCGGGGCACGCCGAGCTCGGCGAGATCGACGCGGTGCAGCGCGAGCTCACGCACGCCGCGGACGCGAGCGCCGAAGCGGTAGAGGACGCAGCCGGTGCAGAAGCCCGTCGCGGCGGCGAGGAGGGCGAGCGCCGCGACGGTGCCGCCGAGCACGAGGCCGAGCCGGTGCAGGCCGAGCGCGCTCGCCGCCGCCGCCGACCACAGGAACGTCGCGCCGACCTGGTTCGCGAACCGCGGCGGGCGGCTGTCCTCGAGCGGCCCCTCGCCGAGGCGGGGCTGGACCACCTCGAAGTAGAAGACGCACGGCAGGCACCAGCGCCGGCCCAGCGCGAGGCCGAGCGTCAGCTGGAGCGCGGGGAGCGCGAAGAGCCCCCACCAGCCCGTGGCGACAGCGAGCAGCGCGACGGCGCCGATCACGGCCTGGTTGAAGCGCGGCGCGCGCGCGTCGATGACGGCGAGGTCGCGGTAGGGGTCGGCGTTGCGGGCGGCCATGGGTCCTCCAGGCAGAACGGATGAAGGTCTAGTATAACGGATGAGGCCTGGCGCGCCACCGGACCGACCGCGCGCCGGTCTCGGCGGCGCCTTCAGGCGAGCTCGGACTCGACGAAGGCACCCCCGTCGAGCCGGTACCGCCTCACCTCGGTCACGCGTCCGCCGCGGACGCCGAGGACGAGGTACTCCGCGCCGGGGACGGTCTGGACGCCGTCCACGAGCGCGTCGGCGCGATCCTTCTCGGAGAAGTACGCGCCGACCTCCACGTGCGAGTGCCACACCGCCGCGATCTCTCCGCCCCAGGACTCGAGCTCCCGGAGGACCCGGAGCTGCTCCTTCGGGTCCATCAGGTACGAGTCGCGGCTCGTGCGCGGGAACGTCCCGGGGTCGGCCGCGTGGTAGCGGTCGGCGACGTTCGCCACGGGGATCACGTGGAGCGCCCCCGCGCGGCGGAGGACGAAGCCGCACACCTCGCGGGCCGGATCCGCCTCGCACAGCGCGACGAGGCGCGCCACGATCTCGGGGCCGTACGCGACGCCGTTCACCACGCGATCCTCCGATCCCACCGGCGCGGCTCGAAGTAGCGGTCGGCGCGATCCGGGAGCACCATGACCACGTTCCCGCTCTCCTCGTTCGCGGCCATCCTCCGGGCCACGTCGAGCGCGCCCGCGACCGCCGCGCCGGCGGAGGGACCGACGCGCAGCCCCTCCTCGCGCCCGAGCCGCTCCGCCATCGCCCATCCCGCGGCGGTCTCGACGGGGATCACGCCGTCCAGCTCGGCGGGCTTCCAGATGGGCGGCACGAGCGACGACGCCATGTGCTTCAGCCCCTCGAGCCCGTGCAGCGACTCCGCCGGCTCGACGGCGAAGCAGCGGACGCCCGGCGCGAGCGCGCGCAGGCCCCGGCTCGCACCCATCACCGTGCCGCTCGTGCCGATCCCGGCGACGAAGGCTGCGACGCGCCCGTCGAGCGCCTCCGCGATCTCCACCGCGGTCCCGCGCTCGTGCGCGCGCGGGTTCTCCGGGTTCGAGTACTGGTCGGTGTAGAACCACCGCTCCGGCTCGGTGGCCACGAGCTCACGGACCTGCCGGATCGCGCCGTCGGAGCCCTCGAGCGGATCCGAGAAGATCAGCTCGGCGCCGTAGGCCGCGGAGATGCGCTTGCGGGCGGCGCTCACGTTCCGCGGCATGACGAGCGCGCAGCGGAGGCCGAGCGTGGCGCAGATCCAGGCGTACGCGACGCCGGTGTTCCCGCTCGTCGAGTCGACGAGCGTGCGTCCCGCCCCGAGCCGCCCGTCGCGCAGCGCCGCCTCGATCATTCCGAGCGCGGCCCGGTCCTTCACCGAGCCGCCGGGGTTCATGAACTCGCACTTGGCGTAGAGCCGGATCCCGCGCAGCCCGTCGCCGATCCGGCGCAGCCGCACGAGCGGCGTGCTCCCGACGAGCCGGGCGGCGGTCTCGACGGGCCTCGGGCCGTGCCGCGGGATCACCGCTCGCCCCCGCGCGCCGGCTCGAACCACTCCGCCATGGAGAAGTAGCGCTCGCCGGTGTCGGCGAGCACGGTCGCCACGATCCTCCCGCGCCCGAGCCCCCGGGCGACCGCGAGCGCCGCGACCACGGCGGCGCCGCTCGAGACGCCGACGAGGAGTCCCTCCTCGCGGGCGAGCCGCACCTTCATGGCCCACGCGTCCTCGTCGGTCACGGTGACGACGCGGTCGTACGCGGCGCGGTCCAGCACCGCCGGCACGAACCCGGCCCCGAGCCCCTGGATCCGCGTCGGCCCGGGCGCGCCGCCGGACAGGACCGCGCAGGCCGCCGGCTCGACGGCGACGAGGAGGACGCCGGGGCGCGCGCGCCGGAGCACGCCCGCGACCCCGGTCAGCGTCCCGCCCGTGCCGACGCCCGCCACGAACGCGTCCGGGAGCGCGCCGAGCGCGCGGAACGCCTCGACGAGCTCGGGCCCGGTCGTCTCCCGGTGCGCGGCCGGGTTCGCCGGGTTCTCGAACTGCTGCGGGAGGAACGCGCCCTCGGCGCGCGCGATCTCGGTGGCCCGCGCGACGGCCGGCGCCATGCCGCCCCCCGCCGGGGTGAGGACGACCTCCGCGCCGTACGCCTCGACGGCCTGCCGGTGCTCGAGCGCGGTCGAGTCGGGCATCACGAGCGTGAGCCGGTATCCCTTCACGGCGCACGCCAGCGCGAGCCCGAGCCCGGTGTTCCCGCTCGTCGGCTCGACGACGCGGGCGCCGGGCGCGAGCCTCCCGTCCCGCTCCGCCGCCGCGACCATCGCGACCGCGATCCGGTCCTTCACGGAGCCGCCGGGGTTCAGCGACTCGAGCTTCGCGTACACGTCCGCGCCCGCGGGATCTCCGACCCGCGCGAGGCGCACCACGGGCGTGCCGCCCACCGCGTCGAGGATCGACTCGAGCGGCGGCGCAGCGCGCGGCCGGGTCGGGTTGGCGGCGGGCATCTCGAACCGCTCAGTACCGGGGGACGGTCGGGTCGATCTCCTCGCTCCAGCGCAGGATCCCGCCCTCGAGGTTCCACACGCGGCGGAAGCCCGCGTCCTGGAGCTGGCGCACCGCCTTCGCGCTGCGCGCGCCGACCTTGCAGTAGAGGACGACGTCGCGCGCGCTGTCGAAGGTCTTGAGCGACTCGGCGAAGCGCGAGAGCGGCGCGAGGCGCGCCCCCTCGATCCGGGCGATGTCCCACTCGTGCGGCTCCCGGACGTCGACGAGGTCGAGGTCCTCGCCGCGCCGGCGGCGCGCGTCCAGCTCGCCGACGCTGATCGCCGGGATCCCGGTGACGTCGTCCTCGTCGCCGCGGATGCCGCAGAACTGCTGGTAGTCGATGAGCGCCTTGATCTCGCGGGTGCCGCAGGCGGGACAGCGCGGGTTCTTCCGGATCTTCACCGTCCGGAACTCCATCCGCGCCGCCTCGACGAGGAGGAGACGCCCGACGAGCGGTTCGCCGATCCCGGTCACGAGCTTCACCGCCTCGGTCGCCTGGATGACGCCGAGGAGCCCGGGGAGGATCCCGAGCACGCCGCCCTCGGCGCAGGACGGCACGAGGCCGGGCGGCGGCGGCTCCGGGTAGAGGCACCGGTAGCAGGGCCCCTCCGCGGTGCAGAACACCGTGGACTGCCCCTCGAAGCGAAAGATCGAGCCGTAGACGTTCGGCTTGCCGAGCAGGACGCACGCGTCGTTCACGAGGTAGCGCGTCGCGAAGTTGTCCGTCCCGTCGACGACGAGGTCGTACTGCCCGATGATCTCGAGGGCGTTCTCCGACGTGAGCCAGGTGTCGTGCGCGACCACCTCGACGTGCGGGTTCAGGTCGCGGATCCGGTCGCGCGCCGACTCGACCTTCTTGCGCCCGACGTCCTTCGTGCCGTGCAGCACCTGGCGCTGGAGGTTCGTCACGTCCACGACGTCCGGCTCCACGATCCCGAGGCGCCCCACGCCTGCGGCGGCGAGGTAGAGGCCGATCGGGGAGCCGAGCCCTCCGGCGCCCACCATGAGGATGCGGGCGTCCTTGAGGCGGCGCTGCCCCTCGACGCCGACCTCCGGGATGATCAGGTGGCGGCTGTAGCGGAGGATCTCGTCGTTCGAGAGCCGAGGCAGCTCGGACGGGGGGCGGCCGATCGGCATGGCTACCCTCCGGCGATCGCCGGGACGACCACGATCTCCGCGCCGTCGGCGACGGGTGTCGCGAACCCCTTCTGGAACCGGATGTCCTCGTCGTCCAGGTAGAAGATGACGTAGGGGTACGGCTCGCCCTTCGCGTCGCGGAGGCGCGGGGCGAGGTCGGGAAAGCGGGTGGACACGTCCGCGACCACGTCGCCGACGGTGGCGCCCTTCGCCTCGTGGACGGTCTGGCCGCCGGCGTTCCGGGCGAGCACGGTGGGGAGCCTCAGGGTCACGGGCATGGATTCCTCTCCTGGCTGTCTTAAGGGGAACCGACGAGCGCCGCGACCTCACGGAGCTTCGGGGCGATGACGGGGGTCTGGGCGAGGGCGGGGGTGACCGCCTCGACCGTCTTGAGGCCGTTTCCGGTGATGCAGAGGACGAGCTCGTCGGAGGGCTTCAACTTCCCCGCCCGGGCCAGCCTGCGCGCGGCGGCGACGGTGACGCCGCCCGCGGTCTCGGTGAAGACGCCGGTCGTCTCGGCGAGGAGCTTGATCCCCTCGACGAGCTCCTCGTCGCTGACCGCCTGCGCGTCGCCGCCGGAGCCGCGGATCGCCTTCGCGGCGGACGGGCCGTCCGCCGGGTTTCCGATGGCGATGGAGCGGGCGATGGTCCTCGGGACGACGGGCGTGATCGCCTCGCCGCCGCGCGAGACGAGGTCCACGATCGGGGCGCAGCCGGACGCCTGGGCGCCGTACATCCGCGGAGAGGTCCCGAGGGCGAGCCCCGCGGCGGCGAGCTCGTGGAAGCCCTTGTCGAGCTTCGTCACGAGGGACCCTCCCGCCATCGGAGCGATCACCGCGTCCGGGAAGCGCCACCCGAGCTGCTCGGCGATCTCGAAGGCCATCGTCTTCGAGCCCTCGCCGTAGTAGCTCCGGAGGTTCAGGTTCACGAGCCCCCAGCCGAAGCGGTCCGCGACCTGCGCGCAGAGCCGGTTCACGTCGTCGTAGGTGCCGCGCACGCGCACGAGCCGCGGCCCGTAGATGGCGGTGCCGACGATCTTCCCGAGCTCGAGGTCCTCCGGGACGAAGATCCAGGCTGCGAACCCCGCCCGCGCGGCCTGCGCGGCGACGGCGTTCGCGAGGTTGCCCGTCGACGCGCAACCGACCGTCTCGAGGCCGAGCCCCGCGGCGGCGTTGAGCGCGACCGCGACGACGCGGTCCTTGAACGACAGGGTGGGGTGCGAGACCGCGTCGTTCTTCACGACCGCGCGCCGCACGCCGAGCGCCCGCGCGAGGGCGGGGGCGTCGAGGAGCGGCGTGAAGCCGGTGTCGAGCGAGAGGACGGGCTCGCCGAGGACGGGGAGGAACTCCCGGTAGCGCCAGATCGAGCGGGGGCGCGCCTCGATCTCGGCGCGCGTCGGGAGCCGGCGCGCCGGATCGTAGGCCGGCTCGAGGGGGCCCAGGCAGTCCGCGCAGACCGCCACCGGGCCAGGATCGAAGCGGGCGCCGCAGAGGCGGCAGACGAGGGGCGCGAGCGCCGGGCCCGGGGCTCGGACGCGATCGGGCGGCGCGAGGAGCGCCGCCGCGGAGGGCGGGGACATGTCGTCTCTTCCTTCTGCCCCACCCGGCGTCTCCGCGGGCGAGAGGCCTTTTAGCGGTTGGTTTTACGTGGCCGCAATACGCCGCAAATCGCCACGGTGTCCGGTGTAGCGGATGAATCCTAGGTAGCGGACATCCCTCTTGTCAAGCGGATGACGGTCGGGCGGCGCGTCGCGGGCGGCATCCCGGAGGGCGGACGAGCGTCCCGTCAGGGCCATGACGGGACGCTCGTCCGCTGAAGCGGACCGGGGCAGAGCGTCCGGGCGGGCCCGTCCGCGGCCGCGCCGCGCCGGCCGCGCTAGACTCGGCGCCGCGCGCGCACGCGCCGAGGAGCCACCGTGGACTACGACGCCGAACGCGCCCCCGACCCCGCTGCGTGGTCCGCCGCGCCCGAGGCGGACCGGCTCACCGCCGTCGAGGCGCACCACCGCGCGCTCGCGGCGCCGCATCCGGCCGTGCGGCAGCCGCGCGTCCACGCGGCGATCCACCTCGTCGTCGAGAGCCAGCTCGCCTCCGGCACGCCGCCCGAGGCGCGCCGCGCGATGGACCGGCTCGTCCGGGCGGGGCTCTCCCGGCACGAGGCGGTCCACGCGATCGCCTCGGTCGTGGCCGCGGCGGCGCAGGGCGCCCTCTCCGGCGCCCGGTTCGACCCGGGCGCGTACGCCCGCGCCCTCGAGGCGCTCTCGGCGGAGGCGTGGCGGGCCCGGGCGGCGGAGCCGTGATCGCGTCCCCTCCGCCGCGATTGCCCCGGACCGTCGCGGCGGGGTAAACGTCGGCGGGTGACGCGGCTCCTCCTCGTCTGCGCGGGCGGCGCGCTCGGCTCGGGCGCGCGGTACCTCGTCTCGACCTGGGCCGCGCTCCACCTCGGCGCCGACTTCCCCCGTGGCACGCTCATCGTGAACGTCACGGGGTCCTTCCTCCTCGCGTTCATCGTGTCGCTCCGGCCCGGCCTCGTGTCCCCGGACACGAGGCTGTTCCTCGGCGCCGGGATCATGGGCGGCTACACGACGTACTCGTCGTTCAACACGGAGACGCTGTCGCTCCTCGACGGCGGCAGCCCTGGCCTCGCCGCCGCGAACCTGGGGCTGACCGTCGCCGGGTGCCTGGTCGCCGGGTTCGCCGGGTTCGCGGCGGGCCGCTGGATCGCGGGCTGACCGCGCGCTCCCGCGCTCCCCGCTACCGCGCGCGCCGCCGCGCCGGCTTCCGGGCCGGCCGGCGCGCGGCTCGCTTCCCGCTCGCCTGCGCGGGCGCGCTGGCCTCCGGCGGGCGCGCGAGCTCCTCGTACAGGTAGACCGCCGACAGGATCCCCTTCTGGTAGTTCTCGAGGTCGAGCCGCTCGTTCGGCGCGTGGCTGTTCTCGTCGGGGAGCCCGAAGCCCATCAGGATCACCGGGCAGCGCAGGGCCGCCTGGATGGTCGCGGTGAACGGGATCGAGCCGCCCTCGCGCGTGAGCACGGGCTTCTTCCCGAAGGCGCGCTCGAGCGCGCGCTCCGTCGCGCGGAACGCCGGCGCGTCCACCTCGGAGAGGAACGCCGAGCCGCCGTGGAGGTTCCGGACGGTCACCTTGACCTCGCGCGGCGCGATCTTCTTCACGTACGCGGAGAACTTCCGCGCGATCTCCTCGGGCGTCTGGTCCGGCACGAGGCGCATCGAGATCTTCGCGCCGGCCTTGGACGGGATGATCGTCTTCGCGCCCTCGCCCTGGAACCCGCCCCAGATCCCGTTCACCTCGAGCGTGGGGCGCGCCCAGATCCGCTCGAGGACGTGGAACCCGCCCTCGCCCCACGCCGCGGGCGGGCTGCCCGCCGCGGCGAGCCACTCCTTCCGGGAGAACGGCAGCCGCCTCGTGTTGGCGCGCTCGCGGGCCGTGAGCCTCCGCACCCGGTCGTAGAACCCGGGGATGAGGACCTTGCCGGACGCGTCCTGCAGGCCGGCGACGATCCGCGCGAGGGCGTTCGCCGGGTTCAGCACCGCGCCGCCGAAGCTCCCGGAGTGGAGGTCCACGGCCGGGCCCTCGACGTCCACCTGAAGATAGGCGAGGCCGCGCAGCCCGTAGCAGATGGAGGGCACGCCCTTCGCGAACATCGGGCTGTCCGAGACGACGACCGCGTCGGCGGCGAGCCGCGCCTTCTCCTTCTCGAGGAAGGGGCCGAGGTTCGCGGAACCGACCTCCTCCTCGCCCTCGAAGATCATCTTGACGTTCACGGGCGGTCCACCCGCCTGGCGCCAGGCCTCGAACGCCTTGAGGTGGAGCCACACCTGGCCCTTGTCGTCCACCGCGCCCCGGGCGTAGAGCGCGCCGTCGCGGACCTCCGGGTCGAAGGGCGGGCTCTTCCAGAGCTCGAGCGGGTCCACCGGCTGGACGTCGTAGTGGCCGTACACGAGGATCGTCGGCCGGTCCGCGCCGGCGCCCATCCACTCGCCGTACACCACCGGGTGCCCGTCGGTCGGGAACACCTGCGCCTCGATCCCGAGCTTCCGCATCTCGTCCCGCAGGAACGCCGCGGCGCGGGCGACGTCGGGCCTGTGCTGCGACGACGAGCTGATCGAGGGGATCTTGAGGAAGTCGACGAGCTCGGAGACGAAGCGCGCCTCGTTGTCCTTCAGCCAGCCGGCGAGATCCATCGCGGTGTCCTCCCTGGGGTGGGGCGCAGCATAGCCCGGGTCGGGCGCGGCCGCCCCGAGGTCGAGCCCGAGCCGCCGCACGTCCCCGGGCGTGTTGGCGTTGGCGAAGGCGCGCCCCTCCGGGTCGACGGCGCGCCACTCCTCCTCCTCGACGATCCGCGTCCGGACCTCGGCCGCGACGTCGCGCAGGGACGGCTCGCCGTCGGCGAGGAGCCGGTCGAGCACCGGAAGGCAGGCGCGCGACCAGAGCGCGTGGAGCGGCTCGAGGTGCCCGCGGAACCGGACCATCACGACGTCCGCGCCCTCGCGGCGCGCCGCGAGGAACGCGATGGCGTCGGCGTCGAGGAACGGCATGTCGCAGCCGGCCAGGAAGACCCACGGCGTCGCCGCCGCGGCGAGCGCGGCGTGCAGCCCGCCCGGCGCGCCGCGCCCCGCGAACACGTCGCCGACGACGGGGACGCCGAGCCCGGCGTAGGGCGCGGCCTCGTTCGCGACGACGATCGCGCGGCCGAACAGCCTCCGGAACAGCGCGACGGAGCGGGCCGCGATCGTGTCGCCGCCGACGCGCAGCAGCCCCTTCGGCACGCCGCCCATGCGGGTGGCGGCGCCGCCCGCGAGGAGGGCACCCGTGCAGCCGGCGATCGGGGCGGCGTCCATCGCGCGCGGAGTCTAACGCGGAGCGGCAAGGGCGGGGGCGCGGGAGTGGCAGTGCAGGTGGGATTCGGGTAAAACCCCGTTCCCCCATGACCCCGGAGCAGCGAATCGAGGCTTTCCGGGCCTTCGTGACGAAGAGTCCGGACGACGCCTTCGCGCGCTACGCGCTCGCGATGGCGCTCCGGACCTCGGGGCGCGGCGAGGAAGCCGCGGCCGAGTTCCAGGAGCTGCGCGCGCGGAAGCCCGGGTACGTCCCGGCCTACCTCATGCACGGCCAGACGCTGGAGTCGCTCGGCCGCGACGCGGACGCCGCGAAGGCCTACGAGGACGGGATCGCCGCGGCGACCCGGGCGAACGACATGCACGCGCGGAACGAGCTGGGCCTTGCGCTCGAGGCCGTCCGCGCTCGAGGAGCGAGATGAGTCCCATCGACCCGAAGGACGTCGAGATCGCCCGCGCGAGAGCGCAGACGGAGGACGTCCGGTCCTCCTCCGCCTACGGCGGCCTCATGCGCGGCAAGCACGCGGTGATCACCGGCGTCGCGAACGATCGCTCCCTCGCGTGGGGGATCGCGCAGCTCTTCCATGGGGAGGGCGCGGAGCTCGCGTTCACCTATCCCGGCGAGGGGATGGAGCGGCGCGTCCGCCCGCTCGCGGAGAGCCTCGGCGCGAAGGCCATCCTCGACTGCGACGTGGGGAAGGACGAGGACATCGACCGCACCGTCGAGGACATCCGCAAGGTGTGGGATCGGGTGGACGTGCTCGTGCACTCGATCGGCTACGCGCCGCGCGAGGCGCTCGACGGCCGGTTCACCGAGGTGACGACGCGCGAGGCGTGGCGGATCGCGATGGACGTGTCGGCCTACTCGCTCGTCGGCCTCGCCCGCGCGTTCAAGCCGCTCATGCCGCCCGGGTCGAGCATCGTCTCGCTCACGTACTACGGCGCGGAGAAGGTGGTCCGGAACTACAACGTGATGGGGGTCGCGAAGGCCGCGCTCGAGTGCGCGACGCGCTACATGGCGGACGACCTCGGCCTCGACGGGATCCGCGTGAACGCGATCAGCGCGGGCCCCGTGAAGACGCTCGCGGCCGCGGGCATCAAGGGCATGCGGACGATGCTCTCCGAGAACGCCGAGCGGACGCCGCTCCGGCGCAACATCGACCACGACGACGTCGCGCGCGCGGCGCTCTACCTGTGCTCCGACCTCGCGAAGAACGTGACGGGCGAGGTGCACCACGTCGACGCCGGGCAGAACATCGTCGGCGTGGTTTCGATGGGCTGACCCGCGTCGCGTCGGAACCGACGGAGCAGGGCGGGAAGGCGCCCGCCCCGCTACTTCATCGCGAGCCCGTGCGGCCGCGCCGGCCCGGTCGGGAAGGCCGTGTCGAAGTCGACCTCGAAGCGCGGGTCGAGGGTCAGCGCGTCGGGCGTCACCTGGATGACCCGCACCTTGTGATCGCCCTCGAACGCGACCTTCCCGAAGTCGTCCTCGTTCAGGAAGTAGTCGGAGACGACGAGCCGCGAGTCGTCCGCGGTGAGCGCGATGTTGTGCGGCCCGGCGCCGGCGCCGAGGCTCACGATCGACTGCTGGACGAAGCGCCCGGGGTCGGTGATGTCCAGCATCCCGACCTGGCCGGCCTGGAACGACGCGAAGATGAGCCGGTTGCCCCAGTGGGGCATCGCGAGGAGCTGGACCATGCCTCCGCGGACCGGCACCTCGACGTGCGGGACGATGCTCTCGCAGTCGAAGGCCAGCGCGACGCTGCCGTCGGTGGGGTCGACGGTGTAGACGAACCCGCTGAACATGTTCGCGGTGACGGCGCGGCCGTGCGGGTCGCCCGGGATGAACTTCACGTCCATCGTCCCGAACGCGCCCGGCATCGCCACCGTCTGCCGCAGCTTGCGCGCGGCGAGATTCCAGAAGCGCAGCGAGCCGCGGAGCTGGATGTCCCCGGGCCAGACGTTCAGGGTCGTGACCGGGTTCAGGAAGTCGCTCGTGACGAGCAGGTTCAGGTCGGGGCGAGCGTCGATGCCGTGCGGGTTGAAGTCCGCCGGCGGGCAGTCGGCTCGTGCACCGTTGCCGGGAGGGTCGAAGCCGTCCGAGGGCTGGCACCTGGGGTACTCGGCCACCACGTCCAGGTCGCGATCGAGCTCCACGATCCGCCCCGGCGCACCGCCGGTCGCCGAGCCCATGTCGGTGACGAGGAAGCCGCCGCCCGGCAGGGGCAAGAAGTCGTCCGTCACCGCCGAGTTCGGCGAGCGGGTGGAGCCGAGGTACACCGGGTCCCGAGGCTCCGAGACGTCGAAGAAGAACATCCCGTTCTGCCCGGAGAGGAGCGAGAGGAGCCCGCCGCACGCGAGCACGTTCCGGTCGTACGAGAGGTGGCAGTGGTGCGGCTCGTTCCTCAGGTTGCCGCCGGGCGGCAACGGGACCGTCTTCAGGACGGCCCCGTAGGTCGCCGAGCGCTCGTCGAAGTCGATCACGGCGAGGAAGTCCGGCGCGAGGCGCGCCTGGTCGCCGGCCCACACGTACAGCGTCTTCTCCTTCCGGGCGTTCCGGACGTCCTCGACATCGGGGCGCGCCGCCGCGCTCCACGCGTACGCGAGCACGACGGCGACGACGGCGAGCCGGCCAGACATCCAGATCCTGCTCTTGCTCTCCGACGACATTGGCGATCTCCTTCCGCCGCAGAAGGATGCTGCGGCAGACTGCCGCTCTAGCGTGCGGCAGCGCCGCCGCACGTCGGGATGCGCGCGTCGTGGGGGCGCCTCGATCGTCTGTCCACGCCGCGACGGACACGCGATGGGCATGGCTCGCCCCGCCGGGGGCGCTCCCGCTCGACGGTCCCTCGCGCGGTCTACGGGCGCTTACAGGAACCGCCCGCGCCGGGTCTCGTCGCCCACGAACGGGTTCGCGCGCCGCTCGTCCCCGAGCAGCCCCGCCGGCCCGTGGCCGGGGTGGAACTGCACGGCGTCGCCGAGGGTGAAGAGCTTCTCCTTGATCGACTTGAAGAGCGCGTCCACGTCGCCGCCGGGGAGGTCGGTGCGCCCGACCGAGCCCGAGAAGAGCGTGTCGCCGGTGAAGAGGATCCTGGCCTCCGGGAACCAAAGGCAGGACGACCCCGGGCTGTGGCCGGGCGTGTGGATCACGCGGGCCTCGAGGGCGCCCACCCTGAACGTCTCGCCGTCGGCGTGCCGGTGGTCCACCGTGGGCGGCTCGACGGGGTCGAACCCGAACATCTCCGCCTGCTTTGGCAACGCCGCGAGCCAGCCCTCGTCGCCCGCGTGGATCTGGAGCGGCGCGCCGGTCGCCTCGCGCGCCTCGGCGGCGCCGGCGACGTGGTCGATGTGACCGTGGGTGCAGAAGATCCGGACGATGCGCCAGCCCGGCTCGCGGAGCGCGAGGACACGCGGCACGTCGCCGCCGGGATCGAGGAGCACCGTCTCGCCGGTGCGGCTGCACGCGGCAAGGTACGCGTTCGCCGCGAACGGGCCCACGACGGCGTGCCGGACGACGAGCATCGCTCCGCCCCTCCGCCTTCACGCTGCCGCGCGCGGGGCGCCGCTCAGGTCGAGAACGACGAGCCGCAGCCGCAGGTGGTGCGGGCGTTCGGGTTGTTGAACTTGAAGCCCGCGCCCTGGAGCCCGACGACGTAGTCGACGGTCACGCCCTGGAGGTACATCGAGCTCATCGGATCGACGTACAGCTTGATGCCGTCCTGGTCGAACGTCAGGTCGCCGTCCTTCGGGTCCTTCTCGAAGTCCATCGAGTACTGGAACCCGGCGCAGCCGCCGCCCATGACGCCGACGCGGATGCCGTAGCCCGCGAGCCCCTCGCGCTGGATGGCGTCCTTCACCATCTCGACGGCCTTGGCCGTGAAGACGACTGGGGGGGTGTCCGCGCCGAGGTCGGCGGGGGACGGCGTGACGGGAGACTGGAGGGTGGTCGCGTCCATGTGTCCGGAACTCCGTGGGAATGGCCCGGGTTGACCGAGCGCAAGCGATTCTAACAGCGACAACCTGCCGCATCAAATGGAACTGCCCGAGGCGCGCGGCGCCCCGTCACTCCTTCTACGCTAGCGCCTGTCGCGCCGCAGCGGGGCGTCACTCGGGCGCGCGCCCCGAAAGGTGGCGCCCGCCGTCCACCGGGAGCACTGCCCCCGTGACGAAGGGCGCCGAGGCGAGGTACCGGACGGCGGCCGCGACGTCCTCCGGAGTCCCCTCGCGGCCGAGCGGGATCCGCGCCGCGAGCGCCCGCCGCCGTGCCGCCGGGTACGCCTCCGGGAAGAGCACCGTCCCCGGGGCGACCGCGTTCACCCGCACCGCCGGCGCGAGCTCGAGCGCGAGGCACTCGGTCAGCCGGACGAGCGCCGCCTTGGACGCCGCGTAGGCCGCGTACCGACGCCACGGCACGAGCCCGCCGCCGACGTCGGCGACGTTCACGACCGAGCCGCGCGACCGCCGGAGGAGCGGCAGGAGCGCCTTCACGAGCAGGAGCGGCGCGCGCGCGTTCAGGTCCATCTGGGCGTCGAACAGGGCCGCGTCGGTCTCCTCGACCGCCGCCGCGTCGAACGCCGCCGCAGCGTTCACGAGGAGATCGAGCCGGTCGAAGCGCCCGCGGAACGCCGCGGCGAGCCGCGCCGGGCCGTCGGCGTCCGCCAGGTCCGCCTGCAGCGCGGCGGCGAGCCCGCGCGGCGCGTGCGTCCGGTAGTGCCCCGCGACGATCCAGCCGTCGCGCGCGAGGCCGCGCGCGATGGCGCTCCCGACCCGGACGCCGGCCCCCGTCACCAGGGCGACGGGACGGCCCCGGCGCCCCGGCCGGCTCACCTTCCGCGCGCGGGGTCCCAGAGCGGCTCCTCCTTCCGCGCGCGGTGGTTCACGACGCGGGCGGCGACGAAGAGGAAGTCGGAGAGGCGGTTCAGGTACGCGAGCACGACGGGGTCCACCTCGACCTCCGCCGCGAGCGAGACCACGTGGCGCTCGGCCCGGCGGCACACGGTCCGCGCGACGTGCAGGGCCGCGGCCGTGCGCGTCCCGCCCGGCAGGACGAACTTCGAGAGCGCCGGGAGCTCGCGATCCCACGCGTCCATCGCCGCCTCGAGCCGCGCGGTCCACGCCGCGTCCACCGGCGGGATCGCCGTGCGCGCCTTCGCGCCGTGCGGCGTCGCGAGCTCCGCCCCGACGCAGAACAGCTCCTCCTGGATCTTGGCGAGCTGGGCGTCGACCTCCGGATCCTCGACGAGCGCGCGCGCGGCGCCGAGCGCGGCGTTCAGCTCGTCGACCTCCCCGTACGCCTCGACCCGCGGATCGCTCTTCTTCACGCGCGGGCCCCCGAAGAGGCCGGTCTCTCCCGAGTCGCCCGTCTTCGTGTAGATCTTCACGGTCCGGACACTATCGGAGGGGTCGGACCCGCACAACCGAACGATGGAGCCGATCTTCCAGGGAGAGGCGCTCGAGCGCATCGGGCGCGACGCGGCGGGGCGGGCGTGGGCCGCCGGCATGACGGTGCTCCGGCCGGACGGCTCGGTCGTCCCGATCCCGCTCGTCGCCGAGCCCGAGGTGCTCTCGCGCGACGACCTCGCCCTCGCCGCGCGCGAGGCGCAGCTCGTCCTCTCCGGCGCGGTGAAGCTCGCGCGCGCGCTCCTCGAGCGCGGCGACGACCGGGACCGCGCGGCGCTCGAGGGCCCGTTCTCGGGGCTCGAGGCGGAGGCGATGGCGAAGCTCTTCTCCGCGGCGCCGCTCCCGGTGATGGTCGCGCGGGTCGACTTCCTCGTGCCCGAGGGCGGCGGCCCGCCCCGCGCCCTCGAGCTCAACGCCACCATCCCGGCGATGCCGGCGTACGCCGACCTCGCCGCCTTCTCCTGGCTCCGCGCGGCGGCCGCCGAGCGGGGGATGACGCCGCGCCAGGCGGGCGCGCTCGTCGCGTCCTGCGGCAGCCACATGGAGCGGCTCCGGGAGGCGCTCGTCGCCTTCTGGCGCTCGCGCGGCGGGACCCGCGAGCGGCCGTCGATCGCGCTCGTCGCGCGCCCCGGCGACGCGCAGATCGGCGAGCTGCGCCGGCTCGCCGCGCACTTCCGGCAGATGGGGCACGAGGCGGCGAACCTCGTCCCGTCCGAGTGCGAGCCGGAGCGCTGGGACGTCCTCTACCGGCACGTCTGGGCTCACCGGGTCGATCCCGCCGCGCCGTTCGCGCGCGCGCTCCGCGCGCCCGACCGCTTCGTCCTCGCGAACCCGGTGAACGGCCTGCTCGAGGCGAAGGCGCTCTTCGCGCGGCTCAGCGAGTGCGCGGAGGACGGCGCGCTCGCCGCGCTCGCCGGGCTCGACGCGGGGGAGCGCGCCGCGGCCGGGCGCCTCCCGTGGACGCGCCGCCTCGACGCGCGGCTCGCGCCGCGGCTCCTCGAGGACCGCGCGCGCTGGGTCGTGAAGCGGAGCTGGGACTACGGCGGGAAGAGCGTCCACCTCGGCGCCGAGCTGTCGCAGGACGCCTGGGCTCGCGCCGTCGAGGAGGCGGTCCGGGACGAGCGCGGCGGCGGCTTCGTCGCGCAGGAGCGGATCTTCGCGGCGCGCCGGCCCGCGACCCGCATCGCGCCGGACGGCACGACGCGCGGCGAGCTCTACCGCGACCTCTCGACCTACTGCGGGCTCGGCCCCTCCCGTCCGGACGGCTCGGTCGTCCGCGCCGCCGCCTCGCCGATCGTGAACATCCTCGGAGGCGGCGGGCTCGCGCCGGTCGTCCCGGCCGACGTCCTGGACGCGCTCCGGTGATCCCCGGCGAGGCCCCGTACACCGGCTGAGTCATGGGGCGGCTCGAGAAGGGGGGCCCGTCACGGGACTCGCGCCGTGGCGTGCTCCGCGCCGGCGCCGAGGAGCCCGGGCGCGCGGAAGTCCGCGATCGACGGGATCGCGGTCAGGACCTGCTCCGGGCGCGGGCTGTGGTCCGTGTCGACGTGGATCGCGAGCGCGCCGGGCCAGGCGCGCGCGTACGCGTTCACGTGGGCCGGCTCGTTGTCGAACGCGAGCACGACGCGCCCGAGGCCGTCCACCGCCTCGCGCGCGATCGCCTTCCACGCGTCGTCGGAGAGCCCGTCGCCGGGCTTCATGAGGAGGTGCGCCCGCGCCGCGTCGGGCAGGACGAAGCCGAACCGGCGGAACACGTCGAGCGTTCCGTCCTCCATCCACGCCGGCCGCCCGGTCACGTAGGCGACGCGCGCGCCCGCGGCGGCGACGGCGCGCACGAACTCCGGGGCGCCCGGGACCGGCACGTCGAGCGCGCAGTACGCGCTCGTGAAGAACCGCTCGGCCCAGAAGCGCCGGAACGCGCCGTAGTGGCGCCGGAGGTCGCGCCGCCCGAGCCCCGCCGCGAGGAGCGCCGCCTCGAGGTCCCAGCCGCGCCAGTGCTCGGGGCGCGCGCCGAGCAGCGCGGGCAGCCCGGCGGCGCGGCCGAAGTCCTGGACGATGCGGGCCTGGCGCGGACGGTTGTCGAGGAGCGTCGAGTCGAGGTCGAACACCGCGATCCCGTCCGGCGCGGCCGTCCGGGCGCGCGCGAGCGCCGCGCCGAGGATCCGGCCCTGCTCTCCCGCCCTCGCGCGCCTCATGTGGGCAACGTAGAGGCCGGTACGCCCCGGGCGAAACCCTCCGGATGTGGGTGCCTCATGGGACACGGTGCCGCCGGCGACGAGGGCGCACCCACCCGGGGTCTGGGGTATCCTCGCCGCGTGGCGCCCGCCTCCAAGATCCTCGTCGTCGACGACTCGAAGGCCCAGCTCGACTGGCTCGTCCAGGTGCTCGAGAAGGAGGGCTACGCGGTCCAGACGGCGGCCGAGGGGAGGGAGGCCATCCGCAAGGTGCGGACCGAGGCGCCCGACCTCGTCCTGCTCGACATGGTGCTGCCGGACATGTCCGGCCTCGAGGTGCTCCGGCTCATCAAGCCGGCCGACGAGCAGCAGTTCCTGCCGGTGATCATCCAGTCCTCGAAGTCCGACATCGACTCGAAGGTGGAGGGGCTGCGGCTCGGCGCGCACGACTTCCTCGTGAAGCCGTTCGCGGAGCAGGAGCTCGTCGCCCGCTGCGCGACGATGCTGCGGATCAAGCAGCTTCAGGAAAGGCTCCGCGAGGCGCAGAGGAAGCTCGAGGAGCAGTCGATCACCGACGGGCTCACCGGCATCAAGAACCGGCGCTTCTTCGACGAGCGGCTCCACGAGGAGTTCCGGCGGGCGCAGCGGTACGGCGACACGCTGTCGCTCATCATGATCGACCTCGACCACTTCAAGGACGTGAACGACCGCCACGGCCACCCGGCCGGCGACGTCGTCCTGCGCGAGGCGGCCGCGCTCCTCCGCTCCTCGATCCGCGACCCCGACATCTGCGCCCGCTACGGCGGCGAGGAGTTCGCGGTCATCCTCCCGAAGACGCACATGTCCGGAGCGCTCGTCGTCGCCGAGCGCATCTGGAAGGAGCTCGGCGCGAAGGAGTACGTCGTCGCCGCGAACGGCCAGCCGGAGCCCCTCAGGGTCCGGGTCACCGCCTCCATCGGGATCGCCTTCTATCCGTCGAAGGACATCTCCTCCGGGGAGCTGCTCGTGCGATTCGCGGACCAGGCGCTCTACAACGCGAAGCGCGGCGGCCGGAACAGCATCTGCCTGTACCAGGCGCAGGCGTATCGCTACGACGCGCCGAAGGCCTGATCCCCGTCAACGCGAGCCGCGTGCCGTCCCAGGGTATGCTATGACCCGGGAGACGGCGACCCCGCTCTCCGGGTCGTAACAACTCCGCGTAATGACGGTCTCCGGGTCCCGCAGGACTTGGACCGCAGGATGCACCGGAGGGGGGGGTCCAATGGAAGTGCAGGCGAACCAGGCCGTTGGCGAGATCCGCGGCGAGAACCGCCCGGAGACGACCCTCCTCGTCGTGGACGACGACGAGCACGTCCGCCGCGCGCTTCGCCGCGTGCTCCGCCGGGCCAACTGCCGCGTCCTGGAGGCGCCCGACGCGGAGTCCGCCCTGAAGGTGCTTTCGGACGAGCCCGTTCAGGTGGTCGTCTCCGACTACCGCATGCCGGGCATGTCGGGCGTCGAGTTCCTGCGCGCCGTGAAGCACCGCTGGCCGCGGATCCAGCGCGTGCTCCTCACCGGCCAGGCGGACTCGACCGCGATCGAGGAGGCGGTGAACCAGTCCGAGATCTTCCGGTTCATCTGGAAGCCCTGGGACGACGGCCACCTGCTCATCACGATCCAGAGCGCGATCGACCAGTTCTGGACCGTCGAGGAGAACGCGCGGCTCCACTCGCTCGTCGGGCAGCGCAACGACGAGCTCGAGCGGCTGAACCGCGACCTCGACGGGAAGCTCGCGGCGCGCTCCGCCGCGCTCGTGCGGGCGGCGCAGGAGTGGCGCGCCTGCTTCGACGCGATCGGCGACCCGCTCGCGATCATGCGCGGCGGCGGGTGCGAGGTGATGCGCGCGAACGCCGCGTTCGCGCGCGCGGCCGGCGTGCCGCTGAACATGCTCGCCGGGCTCCGCTGCACCGATCACGCGTACGGCGCGCTCCCGTGCCCGTCGCGCTGCCTCATGCCGGCCGCGGGCGCCGAGCGCGAGACGGCGTTCGGAGATCGCACCTGGCTCATCCGCTCCTTCTCGTTCGAGGAGGAGGCGTTCGTCGTGGTGTTCAAGGACGTGACGGACGAGCGCGAGGTCACGCGGCGCCTTTCGCACGCCGAGAAGATGTCCGCGGTGGGGCAGCTCGCGGGCGGCGTCGCCCACGAGATCAACAACCCGCTCGGCGGGATCCTGGCGTTCGCGCAGCTCATGAGCCGCGACGAGCGCTCCGAGGACGACGCCGAGAACCTCAGGCTCATCCAGGACGCGGCGATGCGCGCCAAGCGGATCGTCGAGAGCCTGCTTCGCTTCTCGCGCCGCCCGCAGAGCGAGGAGAAGGGCCCGGTGGACCTCGAGAAGGTCGCCGACGACGCGCTCTTCCTCGTGCGGCCGCAGATGAAGGACGGGAACGTCGAGGTGGTGCGCGCGTTCCACCCGCCAGCGATCGCCCTCGGCAACTCGAACCAGCTCCAGCAGATCGCCGTGAACCTGCTCGTGAACGCGATCCAGGCGGTCGCGGGCGCCGGCCGGATCACCGTCGCGGTCGGGCCGGGGGGGGCGGGGCGCGTGCGCCTGTCCGTCACCGACACCGGCCCGGGCGTCCGCCCCGAGCACGCGAAGCGGATCTTCGAGCCCTTCTTCACCACGAAGCCCGAGGGGCAGGGCACCGGGCTCGGGCTGTCCATCTGCTACCAGATCGCCGAGGAGCACGGCGGCACCATCAAGCTCGAGCCCACGGCCGAGCGCGGCGCCTGCTTCGTGCTCGAGGTGCCGGCCGCGCCCGGCGCGAGCCCGAACGCATCGTGAAGCATCGCAGCGAGGAGAGGGGACCCGACATGGCCGAGAACCAGGAGTCGAGACCGGCGCGCGTGCTCGTCGTGGACGACGAGCCGACGCTGCTCAAGGCGCTCGAGGCGCTGCTGCGCCGGCACGGGCACGACGTGGTGGCGCTCGAGTCGCCGATTGCGGCGACGCAGCAGCTCGCGCAGGAGGACTTCGACGTCGCGCTGCTCGACATCAAGATGCCGCAGCTCTCCGGGCTCGAGCTCCTGAACGCCGTGAAGCACCGCCGGCCGGAGATTGAGGTCATCATGATGACCGGCCACGGCACCATCGAGACGGCGCTCCAGGCCGTGAAGGCCGGCGCGTACGACTTCCTCACGAAGCCGTTCGACGACGTCGAGCTCGTCGCCCGGGCGGTGGCGAAGGCCGCCGAGCGCAAGCACCTCTTCGACCGGAACCGGCAGCTCGAGACGGCGCTCCGCGAGCGCGAGGGCGCGCCCGAGGCCGGGCTCGTCGGCAACTCCGCCGGCATCCGGGAGGTCACCCGCATGATCGAGGCGGTCGCCTACAGCGCCGCCACGGTGCTCGTCACCGGCGAGTCGGGCACGGGCAAGGAGCTCGTCGCCCGCGCGCTCCACGCGCGCAGCCCGCGGAAGGCGCAGCCGTTCGTCGCGCTGAACTGCGGCGCGCTCACCGAGACGCTGCTCGAGTCCGAGCTGTTCGGCCACGTGAAGGGGGCCTTCACCGGCGCGCAGCGCGACCAGAAGGGGCTCTTCGACGCCGCCGACGGCGGCACCATCTTCCTCGACGAGATCGGCGACATCCCGATGCCGACGCAGGTGCGCCTACTCCGCGTGCTGCAGGAGGGCGAGATCAAGCGCGTCGGCGCGGCGGACTCGGTCCGGGTGGACGTGCGGGTCATCGCCGCGACGCACCGCGATCTCCCGAAGCTCGTGAAGACCGGAAAGTTCCGCGAGGACCTCTTCTACCGCCTGAACGTCATCAACATCCCGCTCCCGCCCCTGCGCGAGCGCGTGGACGACGTGCCGCTCCTCGCGCACCACTTCCTGCGCCGGTACGCGGAGCGGCTCGCGAAGAAGGTCCGCACGCTCGCGCCGGACGCGATCGAGCTCCTCTGCGGTTACCGCTGGCCCGGCAACGTCCGGGAGCTCGAGAACGCCGTCGAGCGCGCCGTCGTCCTCTGCCGCAGCGACGCGGTCACGGCGACCGACCTCCCGCCCGCCGTGACCGGCCGGACCGCGCCGCTCGTCCGCGAGGTGCCCGCGAACGGCGACGAGTCCGCCTGGCTCGCCCAGTCGTACGCGGCCGCGAAGGAGAACGCGCTCCGCAGGTTCGAGAAGGGCTACGTCGAGGCGCTCATGAAGGCCTGCGACAACAACATCTCGGCCGCCGCGCGCAAGGCCGGGATGGACCGCTCGAACTTCAAGCGCGTGCTGCGCAAGTACCGCAGCGACGTCGAGCCGGACGGCGGGGACGAGGGCGAGAGCAGGGCGATCGCGTAGGTCGGCATCGGGTCTCGGTCGCTGCTCCGCGCCGGCAGCTAGGGGAACAGCAGCTCCGCGAGCTTCGGGTTCGCCGCCGCGCGCTCGGTGGTGAACCGGAGCTTCTGCTTGTCGCCCTCCCAGACCTCCGCGGCGCGCGGGAACCAGTCGCCGCCGGTGGGAGATCCCCAGCCGAGGAGCCGGACGTCGCGCAGCGTGCCGCCGTCCTCCGCGACGAGGCGGAGCGGCTGGAAGGCGTCCTTCCCGACGAAGACGCGCGGCTTGGCGTCGTTCGCGCGCGCGCCGATCACGTACGCGATCTGCCCGTCGAACCGGGCCAGCGACGCGTCCTGGAGCGGGACGCCGCGGCGCCCGAGCGCGGTGGCGTAGCCGGCGGAGGCGTCGCCGCCGGTCGGCACCGCGAGGAGCGTGCACGCGCCGCGCACGAGCGCGATCGCGGCCGGGACGTCGCCGAGACCGCCGCCCGAGGCGAGCTTTCCGTCGCGCACCGCCACGAACGGGCGCGCGCCCTCGGCGACCCCGGGCGGCGCGAGCTCCAGCCGGCAGCGGCCGGGGACCTTGACGGCGAGGCGCGCGGGGACGGAGGTCGTGGGCCCGGCGGCGCGCTGGCCGAGCACCCCGGCGAGCCGCTCCGCCGCCTCCCCGTCCGCGACGAGGGTGCCGGTCACCTCGAGCGAAGTGAGCTCGAGCGCCGCGCGGCGCTCCCCCATGCGCTTCAGGATGGCGGGGACGGGGAGCACGTACGCGAGCGCTGGGAGCGCGGCCGCCATCGCGAGCGCGGCGGCGGCGCGGCGGGCGGTGGGGCTCACCGGCTCACCTCGCGCAGCCAGTCCTGCAGGTGGGAACGCAGCTCCGGGCGCTTCAGCGCGAAGGCGACGTTCGCCTTGAGGTAGCCGAGCTTGTCGCCGGCGTCGTAGCGGTCGCCCTCGAACCGGTAGCCGAGGAGCCCCCGGTCGCGCGCGAGCACCGCGAGCGCGTCGGTGAGCTGGATCTCGCCGCCGACCCCGGGCCGCACCTGCTCGAGGATCCCGAAGATCTCCGGCGGGAGGACGTATCGCCCGATCACGGCGAGGGTCGAGGGCGGGTCCTGCTTCGGCTTCTCCACGAGCCGGTCGATGCGGATCGTCCGGCCGTCCACCGCCGCGCCGGCGGCGATGCCGTAGAGGTGCGTCTCCTCGCGCGGCACATCCATGAGGGCGATGGTCCCGAGGCCGTGGCGCTCCCAGCAGTCCGCGAGCTGCTTCGCGCCGGGCACCGGCGCGTCGATGACGTCGTCGCCGAGCATGACGACGAACGGTTCGTTCCCGACGACGTCCTTCGCGCAGAGCACCGCGTGCCCGAGCCCGAGCGGCTCCTGCTGGCGGATGGTGACCACGTTCGCCATCTGCGCGATGTCCCGCATCTGCTGGCGGAGCGCGCTCTTGCCGGTCCGCTCGAGGTGCGCCTCGAGCTCGGGCGCGATGTCGAAGTGGTCGACGATGGAGTCCTTGCCGCGCGCGCAGATGAGGATCACGTCGCGCACGCCGGCGGCGACGGCCTCCGCGACGATGTACTGGATCGTGGGCGTGTCCACGATCGGGAGCAGCTCCTTCGGGACCGCCTTCGTCGCCGGGAGGAAGCGCGTGCCGAGCCCCGCGGCGGGGATCACGGCCTTGCGGACCTTCTGCGTGGGCATGGTGCCGCGCAATGTAGCCCGGCCGGCCGCCGCCTTGAAGCGCCAAGGCGGAGAGCGCATCCCACGGCCGGGGGGCCGTGTCTACTTCTCGACGCGCTCCGCCTCGGTCTTGCAGTCGATGCAGCGGTCGGTCACGGGGCGGGCGCGCAGCCGCGCCGCCGAGATCGGCTGGCCGCACGCCGTGCACTTGCCGAACGTCCCGGTCTGGAGCCGCGCGAGCGCCTCCTCGATCTTGCCGATCAGGCGCCGGTCGCGGTCCCGCAGGCGCAGCGACCAGTTGCGGCCCTCCTCGACCGTGGCGCGATCGTTCGGGTCGGGGATCTCCTCGCCGCCGTCCCCGACCATCTGGTGCACGGTCTTCTCGCTCGTGCCGACGAGCGACGCGAGCTGCCCCTCGAGCAGCGTGCGGTATCGTTCGACCTCGCGCTTGCGCATGGGAAGCTCCTTTCCACGCACCTGATCGAACGCTAGCGCGTTCGTGCAACGGGCGACAAGCATCCTTGCCGGGGGCGCGGCACGCCCGTATCCTCGCCCGTGTGATCGCACGAATCTTCCTCGGGATCGCGCTCCTCGCCGCCGGCGCCGCGCGGGCGGGCGACGCCCCGCTCCCCGCCGGCTACCCCGACCTCGTCGGCCCCCGCGCGCTGGCGCTCTCCGCGTCCACCGGCGTCGCCGCGAGCAACGAGGGCATGTGGGTGAACCCGGGCGCGATCGGCGCACGGCGCCGATACTCCGTCGAGACCGACGTCTTCGTCGACCGGCGCGGCGCGGACACGACGGCCCGGTTCTACGGCGGCTCGGTCGTGGACTCGATCAGCGCTCCGGTCGCCGCCGGCATCGCGTACATGCGCGCGGACGAGGGCCCCTACATCGGGAGCGCCTGGAACGGCGTGATCTCCGGCCCGATCGCGCAGGGGCTCTACCTCGGCGTCGCGGGCAAGTACCTCTCGTTCAAGGGCCCCCGGAACGTGAGCGCCGGGACGGTCGACGCCGGGGTGTTCTGGCAGGTCGCCGACCAGTTCTCGCTCGGTGTCGCCGGCTACAACCTCGTCTCGATCGACGCCCCGGGCGTCGCGCCGATGGGCTACGGCGCGGGCGTCGGGATCGGGAGCGACCGCTCGTTCCAGCTGACCGCCGACTGGCGCGCCGATCTCGACCGGGCGCCGAAGACCACGAACCGCTGGGCCGTCGGCGCGGAGGTCCTGCTCGGGGAGCTCGTGCCCGTGCGGGCCGGGTGGATGAGGGACGAGACGCTCGGCGGAAGCTGGTGGTCCGTCGGCGTCGGGCTCGTCACGCGCGCAGGCGTCTCTCTCGACGTCGGCTACCGGCAGTCGCTCGACGACCCGAGCGCGCGCACGATCGCCGGAGCGCTCAAGGTCTTCCTGTTCCAGTGAGGCTGCGGCCGCGCGGCTCCTCGAGCGCCGAGCCGGCGCGCGGGGCCGCGCTCACGGCCGCCGCAGCACCGGGAGCACCACCGTGGCGCCCGTCGCGGCGTTCTCTCCTCGCCAGACCGGCACGTCCCAGACCTCGCGCACGCGGTCCTCGGTGAGCACCGCCGCGGGCGGCCCCTCGGCGACCACGCGCCCCCGCGAGAGCACGACGACGCGGTCGCACGCGGCGGCGGCGAGGTTCAGGTCGTGGAGCACCGCGACGACGCAGAGCCCGCCGCGCGCCGCGAGCTGCGCCATGCGCATCGCGGCGACCTGGTGGCCGAGGTCGAGGAACGCGGTCGGCTCGTCGAGGAGGAGCACCCGTGGCTCCTGCGCGAGCGCGCGCGCGAAGAACACGCGGCGCCGCTCGCCGCCGGAGAGGGCGTCGAGGCGGCGGTCGGCGAGGTGGACGAGGTCGCAGGCCTCGAGCGCGCCGCGGACGGCGCCGTGGTCGAGGCGATCCGGCACCGCGAGGAGCCCCTGGCGCGGCGCGCGCCCCATCATCACGGCCTCGCGCACCGTGAACGGCCACGAGACGCGCGGCTCCTGCGGGACGAGCGCGCAGACGCGCGCGACCTGCCGGCGCGGCGCGCGGAAGGGGTCGAGCCCGGCGAGGCGCACCTCGCCCTGGCGCGGCGCCGCGAGCCCGGCCACGAGCCGTACGAGGGTGGACTTCCCCGCGCCGTTCGGGCCGAGGAGGCCGACGAACTCGCCCGCGCGGGCGGTGAACGACACGTCCGACAGCGCGAGCGCCGCGCCGTAGGCGAACGTCGCGCCCCGCACGTCCACGATCGGATCGGGCCACGGCGCGGGCTCGCCGCCCGCCCCGTCGCCGGCCGGCCCCGGCTCGTGGGCGGTCACGAGGCGGCCTCCTCGGGGCGCGCCGTCCGGCGCAGGAGCCACAGGAAGAACGGGCCGCCGAGGAACGCGGTCACGGCGCCCACCGGCGGCTCGGTGCCGAGCGGCAGGAAGGCGAGCCGGGCGAGCGCGTCCGCGAGGACGAGGAACGCCGCGCCGAAGAGTGCGGAGGCGGGGACGAGGAGGCGGTGGTCGGGTCCGACCGCGCGCCGGACGAGGTGCGGCACGATGAGGCCGACGAAGCCGACCATCCCGGCGAGCGCGACTGCCGCGCCGGTCGCGGCGCTCGCGGCGAAGAACACCCAGGCTCGCGCGCGCCGGACGTCGAGGCCGAGCGAGGCGGCCTCCTCGTCGCCGAGGGTGAGGAGGTTGAGCCGGGCGGAGAGCGCGACGAGCGTGGCGACGGAGACCGCGATGAGCACCGCGCCCACGGCGAGCGTGCCGGGCGACTCGTAGCCGACCGCGCCGACGAGCCAGTAGAGGAGGCGGCTCGCCTGCTCGGGCGGGACCAGCATCTTCATGAGCGTGATGACGCCCGCGACGAAGGCGTTGAAGACGATCCCGACGAGGAGCGCCGCCTCCGGGACGAGCCGCCCGCCGATGCGGCCGAGGCCGAAGACGAGGAAGGTGGAGAACACGGCGCCGGCGACGGCGCCCACCGCGACGGGCGGCGCGGACCCGAGGAGATCGCCGGCCGGGCCGGCGAGCCGCCCGAGGGCCGCCGAGGCGACGAGCACGAGCGAGCCGCCGAGGGCGGCGCCGCCGGAGACGCCGAGCACGAAGGGCTCGGCGAGCGGGTTGCGGAGCAGGGCCTGGAGGGCGGTCCCGGCGGCCGCGAGGGCGCAGCCGACGAGCGCGGCGAGGAGCGCGCGCGGGAGCCGGAGGGAGAAGAGGATCGAGGCGTCCGGGTCCCGGCCCGCGAACGCGGCGGAGAGCGAGATCGGCTGAGCGCCGAGCGCGGCCGACGCCGCGACGGCGAGGACGACCGCGAGGACGCCCGCCGCGAGCGCGAGGGCGAGGCGTGTGCGGCGCGAGGCGATCACCGCGCCGCCTCCGGGTGGAGCCCGCGGAAGAGGTCGCCGAGGCCGCGGATCATGCGCGGCCCCGGGCGGATGAGGTCGTCGTTCGCG
The DNA here is from genome assembly GCA_963821195.1 of uncultured delta proteobacterium. Taxonomy (GTDB): domain Bacteria; phylum Myxococcota; class Myxococcia; order Myxococcales; family Anaeromyxobacteraceae; genus Anaeromyxobacter. The sequence continues at coordinate 115,258 of CAWGDE010000020.1, read as the reverse complement.
AGCCGGAGCACGCGCCCCTCGCGCACCGCGCGGACCGCCGAGAGCCGCTTGATCCCCTCCGCGGGCTCCTGCGGCGCGGCGTCCACGACGACGTCCGGGTCGTCCGCCACCGCCTTCTCGACGGGGTAGATCGGCCACGGGCGCTCGCCGTGCACCACGTTCTCGGCGGCGCAGATCCGGAGCAGCTCGTCCGGGAAGCTGTGCGGTCCGGCCACCACGAGCGGCTCGTGCCCGACCACGAACAGCGCGCGCCTGCGGGCGAGCCCCGCCGCTTTCCGGCGCACCGCCTCGACATCGTCGGCGAGCGCGCGGGAGAGCCGTTCGCCCGCGGCGCGGTCGCCCAGCGCGTCGCCGAGGATGCGGGGCGTCGCGACGACGTCGGCGACGTTCACGATCGGGATCGCCAGGATCGGGAAGGGGCGCGAGGACCCGAGCGAGAGACTGGCGATCCGGCGGACCGCGGCGAGGGCGCCTCCGTCGGTGACCCACAGGACGAGGTCGGGCGAGAGGGCGAGCACGGCCTCGGGGCTCGGGTCGAGGAACCCGCCGACGCGCGGGAGCTTCGCGACCTCGGGCGCGTCGTCGAGGCGGGTGACACCCGCGAGCCGGTCCGCGAGCCCCATCGCGACGACGACGTCGGTGAGGCTCGGCGCGAGGACGACGACCCGGCGCGGCGGCGCCTGCGGCCGGGGGCCGACCCGAGATCGCGCCGCCCTCCGCGGCGCCCTTGCCGGACGGGCGGAGGTCGTCGGCCGCCGGGGCGGCGGCCGCGGCGAGCGCGAGGGCGACGGCGGCGGGGATCGCGAGGCTGGTCGTCACTGGGAGCACGCGACGTCGGCGGCCCACGCCCAGCCGGACACGCTCGTGGGGCAGACGACCGTCGGGTCGCCCACGGTCCGGCTCGCGGGGTCGAACCGGACCACCGCGCCGGACGCCTGGTCCGTCACGTAGCCCACACCGCCGCAGAACGCCACCTTCCCGGCGACGATCGCCGGGAGCGCGAGCGGCGTCCCGACGGCGGGCGCGTTCGTCGCGAGGTCCACGGGGACGAGCGCGCTCGGCGCGAGGTCGGGGTACGAGAGGGCGCCGCAGCTCACCCACAGCGTCGAGCCGGCGAGCGCCAGCGCACCGGGATTCCCGCAGCCCGTCAGGTCCACGATCGACAGGGCGTTCCCGGCGGAGGGGTCGATCACGGCGAGCTTCCCGCTCCCGGCCGGCCTCACGTACCCGGTGTAGGTGCAGCCCGGGCCACAGGAGATCGTGTCCTCGCGCAGATTCGCGAGGGTCACGTAGACGCGGCCGCCCGCGGAGAGGGCGGCGGACGGGAACGGGAGCGCACCGGCGTCCGCGGCGCCCGCGACGCCGGCGAGGTCGATCGAGCCGGTCACGGCCCCGCACGACGCGGCGGCGCCCGACGCGCAGGCCCCGAGCGACGACAGGTCCACCTTCGCGATCGACTGCCCGCTCCCGGGCCCGTTGCCGTAGAGCGCCACGTACGCCGTCGCCCCGGCGACCGCGAAGCCGTGGGGGTTCGGGCCGGACTGCTGGTCAGGCATCGCGATCTCGTCGAGCACGTCCCCGGTCGGCCGAAGGAGGACGAGCGTGCCGATCGCCGCGTTCGTCGCGAGCACGACGTTCTCGTGCGCGCCGATGGCCTGGAGGTCCGAGCCCGCGAGCGGCACCGACCGCGCCGGGAGGGCGGGGTCGAGCGGGAGGACGCTGACGCTCGCCGCGGGGTAGCCATTCGCCGCGTACACGGCGTCGCCCAGGACCACGAGCGCGCCGGGGCTCGCCGCGGTGGTGCGCGCCGCGCCGGCCGGCGCGAGGTCGGCCGTGACGGGGACGACCTCGTTCGTCGCGTAGCAGGCCACCTGGAGGTCGGAGCGGCAGGCGCCGTCGCGGCACGCCTGACCGGCGGCGCACGCGTTCCCGCACGTGCCGCAGTGGAACCGGTCCGCGAGGAGGTCGACGCAGCTCCGTCCACAAGCGGTGAAACCGACCGGGCAGCTGCTGGTACAGGACGTCGCGCCGTCGGCGGTCGTGCAGAACGCGTCTGCCCCGCAGGCGTTGCCGCACGCGCCGCAGTGCGCCGCGTCGCGCGCGAGATTGGTGCAGACGCCGCCGCACGTGTCGACGCCCGCCGCGCACGCCGGCGTTCCGGCGGCGCAGACCTCGAGCGGGCCGGCCGCCGCGCCGCACGCGCCGCAGTTGCCGGTGTCGGTGAGGAGCGAGACGCAGCGTCCGCCGCAGCCGGTCTCCCCCGCGGGGCAGACGAGTTCCTTCGCGCAGGCGGCGAGCAGGACGGCGGAGGCGACGAGGAGCAGGACCTTCATGGCGTTCCTTCCGGTGGCGTGGAGCCGGCGCGCACGGCGACGAGCACCATGCGGCCGGGGAGCGGGTTCCCGAACCCGTCCTGCTGGGTGCGGTCGTCGAGCAGATTGCGGATCTCGACCGAGAGCTGGACGGACGGTGCGCGGCGCAGGCGGAGCGACCCGCCCGCCCCCCAGAGCAGCGCCGCGGGGATGGGCGCCTGGTTCTGATCGTCGGCCCATTGCCGGCCGACGTATTGCGCCTCCACGTGGAGGCCGGCGGGACCCGGCGCGAGCGCGGCGCGTGCATACAGCCGGTGGCGCGCGCGGTGGGGCACCTCGTTCCCGAGGGTCCCCTCGGGCCCGCGCAGGATCTCGGTGAAGAGGAGCGTGTACGACGCCGAGAGCGACAGCCCGAGGAGGGCTCGCGCGGGCGCCGTCGCCAGCTCGGTCTCGAGCCCGCGGGCGAGGACCTTCCCGGCGTTGAAGGGCTTCAGCCGCTGCAGGCTCGCCTGCTGGTAGTAGATGAGAATCGCGGTAGAGCGTCGCGTGCGCGCCGAGCGTCGCGTACGCGGGGCCCGCGTCCACGACCACGCCCCCGTCGGCGCCGATGCCCTCCTCCGGCACGAGGTCCGGGTTCGGGTCGGCGAGGCCCTGTTGCAGGTGCAGCTCCGCGAAGCTCGGTGCCCGGAACGTGCGCCCGGCGCTTGCGCGCAGCGCGACCGGGCCCGCGACGCGGAACGATCCGCCGAGCTTCCCGGACACGCCGCCGAACGGGCCAACCCGTTCGACGCGGACCGCGGGGGAGATGCGGGCGCGATCGCCCGCGAGGCCGAGCTCCTCGGACGCGGTCGCCGCGAACGTCGGCCGGCTCACGGTACCGTCGAGCCCCGTCCCCTGGAACGCCTCGCCCTCCGCCTCCGCCGAGAGGCTCAGGACGCCGGCCCCGTGGCCGAGCCGTGCCTCGCCCTGGATGCCGGCCGCTCCGCCGCGCTGCGTGGAGTCGTTCCCGCCGAGCTGCGTCGAGAGCGCGTCGAGCCTGAGGGAGGCGCGCGCGGCGACGAGCAGGTCCGATCCGGGGCCCGCCCCGGACACCCGCGCCGACAGGAGCGCGCGGGCATCCTCCTGCCAGTCGCCGGGCGTGAGGTGGTACGGCCAGCCGGGCAGCTCGCGGCGTCCGGCGGAGAGCTGCGCAACCGCGTCGAGCTTCGCCTCCCCGAGCGGAGCGCCGATCTTCGCCATGAACCCGCCGCGGGACGCGCCGTTTCCGGTCCGACTCGAGGCGAGCCAGGTCTGGCCGGAGGGGCCGTTCGGGGTCGAGGCCCAGAGGTACGGGAACTCGCCACCCGTCGTCTCGCCGGCGCCGGAGACGAAGAGGGACGTGCGCCCCACCCTCGCGGTCCCCTCGGCGGACGCCGCGAACGTGTCGAACGAGCCCGCGCTCGTCTCTCCCGACCAGGAGCCGGCCGGCGCTCGCCGCGTGATCACGTTGACCACGCCGCCGAGCGAGCCGGAGCCGTAGTGCGCGCCCTCGGCGCCGCGAACGATCTCGATCCGGTCGATCCACGAGCGCGGGATCGACGACAGGTCCACTCCACCTCCGAGCCCGGTGTTGAGCGGGAGCCCATCGAGGAGGACGAGGACGCCGCTGGCGGTGGAGCCCCGGATCGACACGGTGGCGAGGCGACCGAGGCCGCCGTAGTCGTTCACGGCGACGCCGGGCGCGGTCGCGAGGAGGTCGGCGACGCCCTTCGCCTCGCCGGCGAAGCGCTGCGCCTCGACCACCGTCGCGGCTGCCGTGGGGTCCTGCGCCGCGTGGGTCCTCCTGCGGCGCGTCCCGACGACGACGATGTCCTCCGTCGGGCTCCCGGCCGGGTTCGAGGTCGAGGTCGGGTTCGAGGTCGCGGTCGAGGTCGGGGTCGCGGTCGAGGTCGGGGTCGGGGTCGGGGTCGCGGTCGAGGTCGCGGTCGAGGTCGGGGTCGCGGTCGGGGTCGCGGTCGGGGTCACCGCCTCCTCCGCCCGCACGTCTCCCGTCACGACCGCTCCGGCGGTCGTGCACGCGAGGACGAGGGCGCGGACGCGCCCCGCGACACGGGAGATCGGGCTCACTCCGCCGGGTCTCCTTCGGACCCGGGCACGGCGTGACCGCGCACCATGCGCGGCTGCTCGGAGGGAGGTCTCCTGGCTTCCGGGGCCGTCGAGCTCGCGCTCGGCGCCGCGCCCTCCACCTTCCCACCGCGATGCTCCGCGGCAGTGGTGCTGCACGAGGACGCTTTTCACCCCGGCTACAGTGGCGGGACCGCGCCGGACTTGGACCGGCTTCCCTGTTCCTCCGAGCCGGGACCCAAGTAGCCAACGCGCGCGGCCCCTGTCAAGCGCCCGGGCGGAAGCGCGCCGCGCCGCTCGCGATTCCCCCGCGGGACGGCGCCCGCCGCGCGCCGGGAACCTGCCCGGCGCGCGGCGACGGGCGGGTCAGCGCCTCGCCGGGGCGGCCGGCGGCGGCGCGGCGGGCGCGCCGCCGACCTGCACGCTCCCCTTCACCTTCGCCAGCCAGGCCGGCCCGAGCCCCTTCACCGCGACGACGTCCTCGACCCGGCGGAAGGGCTGCTTCGTCCGGTACGCGACGATCGCCTGGGCGCGCTTCTCCCCGACGCCGGGGAGCCGCATGAGCTCGGTCACGCTCGCGCGGTTGAGGTCAATCCGCTCGCCCGCGGGCAGCGCCTTCTTCGCCGCGAGCACGGGGGCCGCCGCGAGGAGCGCCGCGGCGACGGCGAGCGCCTTCGCGAGCGCGCTCACGGCCGCACCTCGACCGTCTCGAGCCCGTTCCGGCGCGTTGGCGCGGCGCCGGGCTTCGCGTCCTCCTTCTGCTCCCGGATCTGCAGCCGGTTCGTGCCGAGCGGCAGCGCGTCCAGGATGAGGTTGATGCTGCCGTCGCGGTTGGTGAAGGCGACGCCGATCTTGACCCAGAAGGCCTTCTCGCCGTCGCGGCTCTCGGGGATGGCCCAGACTTGCAGCCGGCGACCACCGGAGGCGCCGTTCGTCTCGCTCATGTCTCTCTCCGTTTCGTTCGGGCGCGCGACGCGCGCGCCGGGGCGGGGAGAGCAGCGCGCGTGCCGCGGCGAAGCGCGCGGGATCACGGTGCGCGCGCACGGAACGCGGGTTCAGGGACGGACCGGCCGGCCGCGGCGCGGACCGAAGCGGCCTAGTTCACGATCCCGCCCTGCGGGAAGTGCGGCGTCTCGCCGACGTCGACCGTGCCGAAGCGGGCCTCGTACTTGGCGAGGTTGTCCTGGATCGCCGCGAGGAGCCGCTTCATGTGCTTCGGCGTCGTGATCGCCCGCGCGCGCACGACCGCCTTCGGCGCCTGCGGCTGGACGTAGATGAGGTCGATCGTGAACTCCGTCTCGGTGTGGTTCACGAGCGCCATGTTGATGAAGGCGCCGTTCGCGGTGGCCGGGTCGATCTCGATCTGGAGCTGGATCGTCTGCGGAGTCGGGGGCTTCTCGGACATGCGGAGGGCTTAGCAGGATTCGGCCGCCACGGGTATCGCCCCCGGCGGCCGTTCACCGTCCGTCTGCCGGACGCGCGGGAGGCCACTCGGGGCGTCCCCGCAGCGGAACGTTGAAAGGCGGCCCCCGGAGCGGTAACCGTGGATCGAATTGGCCCGGACCGGGATCGAGCACGGGAGGGAGTTCGAGCTTCGGGGGGGACCGGACGCCGTGCTGCTCCTGCACGGGCTCACCGGGTCCACCTTCGAGCTCGTGCCGGTCGCGCGCGCGCTGCACGCGGCCGGGATGCGGTGCCTCGCCCCGGTGATGGCGGGCCACGGCGGCAAGGCGTCCGACCTCGCCGGCGTGCCATGGGCCGAGTGGGTGGGCAAGGCGCGGCGCGACCTCGCGCGGCTCGACGGCGCGCGGCGCACCTTCGTCGTCGGCTGCTCGATGGGAGCGCTCGTCGCCTGCGCCCTCGCGCACGACCAGCCGGCCCGCGTCGACGGGCTCGTGCTGCTCGCGCCCGCGCTCCGGCTCGCCCTGCAGGGCCGCCTCGGCGCGGCGCTCGGGCGCGTGCCGCCGCTCGCCGGCCTCGTCCTGCCGAAGCGCGCCGGCTCGGACGTGTCAGACCCCGAGATGCGGCTGCGGAACCCCTGCATGGACGGGATCCCGATCGGCGCCGTCGCCGAGCTCGAGGCGCTCCAGCGCCACGTGGACGGGCAGCTCCCCGGGATCGCGGCGCCCGCGCTCGTCGTCCAGGGCGCGCGCGACCACACGGTGACCGTCGGCGGCGCCCGCCGCCTCGCGCGCCGGATCGGGAGCGGCCCGGCGGAGCTCCTCCTCCTCCCGCGGAGCTGGCACCTCGTCGGCATCGACGTCGAGCGCGACCGCTGCGCCGCCGCCGCGGCGGCGTTCCTCTCCTCCCTGCCGCTCCCCGGCCGGCGCAGGGCGCCGGCCCGCACGTCCGCACGCACCTCGAGGTGACACATGGCGACGGCCTCGCACGTCCTCGCGATCGACCAGGGCACGACCGGCACGACGGTCCTGATCCTCGACCGGAGGCTCGCCGTCCGCGCGAGGGTGAACCAGGAGTTCAGGCAGATCTTCCCGAAGCCGGGCTGGGTCGAGCACGACCTCGAGGACATCTGGAGCTCGACGCTCTCGACCGTGCAGCGCGCGCTCCGCGAGGCGGGGCTCGCCGGCCGCGACGTCGCGGCGATCGGCATCACGAACCAGCGCGAGACGACCGGGCTCTGGGACCGGCGCAGCGGCCGCCCGATCCATCACGCGATCGTGTGGCAGGACCGGCGGACCACCGAGGCCTGCGCGCGGCTCAAGGCGGACGGGCACGAGCCCGCGGTCCGCGAGAAGACCGGCCTCGTGCTCGACCCGTACTTCTCGGCGACGAAGATCCGCTGGCTCCTCGACAACGTGAAGGGCGCGGAGGACCGGGCGCGCGCCGGCGCGCTGGCCTTCGGCACGATCGACACGTTCCTCGCGTGGCGGCTCACCGGCGGGCTCGCGCACGTCACCGACGTCTCGAACGCGAGCCGGACGCTCCTCGTGGACCTCCGGACGCGGGAGTGGGACCGCGGCCTCCTCGATCTGTTCGGCGTGCCGCGGAGCGTGCTCCCCGAGATCCGCCCCTCGTCGCAGATCTACGGCGTCACGAAGGGCGTGAAGGTGCTCCCCGACGGCGTCCCCGTCGCCGGCATCGCGGGCGACCAGCAGGCGGCGCTCTTCGGCCAGGCCTGCTTCTCGCCGGGCGACGCGAAGTGCACGTACGGCACCGGCGCCTTCCTCCTCCAGAACACCGGGCCCGAGCCGGTGTTCTCTTCGCGCGGGCTCCTCACCACGATCGCCTGGAGCGCCGGCGGCGAGGTCGCGTACGCGCTCGAGGGGTCGTCGTTCATCGCGGGGGCGGCGGTGCAGTGGCTCCGGGACGGGCTCGGCCTCATCGAGAAGGCGGCCGACGTGGAGGCGCTCGCGCGCAAGGTGAAGGACACGGGGGACCTCGTGTTCGTCCCCGCCCTCGCCGGGCTCGGCGCGCCGCACTGGCGGCCGGAGGCGCGCGGCGTCGTCCGTGGCATCGACCGGGGCACGACGGCCGCCCACCTCGCGCGCGCGACGCTCGAGGGGATCGCGTTCCTCATCAACGATCTCGCCGAGGCGATGCGCGCCGAGGCCCACCGGCCGATCCCCGTCTTCAAGGTGGACGGCGGCGCGTGCCAGAACGATCTCCTGATGCAGTTCCAGGCGGACCTCCTCGACGTGCCGGTCGTGCGGCCCCGGATGATCGAGACGACCGCGCTCGGCGCGGCGTTCCTCGCCGGGCTCGCGACGGGCGTGTGGAGGGACCGGGAGGAGATCCGCCGGAACTGGAAGGTCGGGAAGCGCTTCGAGCCCAGGATGAAGCCGACGGAGCGCGAGGCGCACCTCGCGCGGTGGAGGAAGGCGGTCGAGGCGGCGTAGCCCCTCGCAGCGGGTCTCTCCCCGGTGCGCGCTACTCGAGCCGGTCGAGCGCCTCGGCGACGGTGGCGACGCCCTCGAGCGCGATCCCGGCAGGCGCGTCGGCGTGGCGCGCGTTCGCGGTCGGCACGATCGCGCGCTCGAACCCGAGCCGGGCCGCCTCCGCGAGCCGGATCTCCGGCTGCGACACGGCGCGGACCTCGCCCGCGAGGCCGACCTCGCCGAGCACGAGCGTGCGAGCGGGCAGGGTGCGGTCGCGGAACGACGACGCGAGCGCGGCGACGCAGGCGAGGTCGGCGGCGGGGTCGTCGACCGAGAGGCCGCCGGCGACGTTCACGAAGAGATCGCAGGACAGGATCTCCATCCCCACCTTCTTCTCGAGCACCGCCGCGAGCAGCGCGACCCGGTTCGAGTCGATCCCGAGCGCCGTGCGCCGCGGCGTGCCGTAGCCCGTGGGGGCGACGAGCGCCTGCACCTCGACGAGCACGGTGCGCGTGCCGTTCAGCACCGCCGTCACCGCGCTCCCGGGCGCGTCCTCAGGCCGCTCCGAGAGGAACAGCGCGGACGGGTTCGCCACCTCCGCGAGGCCGCCCGCCTTCATCTCGAACACGCCGATCTCGCTCGCCGAGCCGAAGCGGTTCTTGTGCGCGCGCAGGACGCGGTACGGGTGGGCGCCGCCGCCCTCGAAGTAGAGGACGGTGTCCACCATGTGCTCGAGGACGCGCGGGCCGGCGATGGCGCCGTCCTTCGTCACGTGGCCGACGAGGAACACCGGCGTCTCGGTGGTCTTCGCGAGCGCCATGAACCGCGCCGCGCACTCGCGGATCTGCGTCACCGTGCCCGGCGCGCTCTGCAGCTCGGGCAGGTACTGCGTCTGGATCGAGTCCACCGCGATCACCGCGGGCTTGAGCGCCTCCGCCGCGCGGAGCACCTTCTCCGCGTCCGTCTCGGCGAGCACGCACAGACCCTCGGCGGCGCAGCCGAGCCGGTCGGCGCGCAGCTTCATCTGTCGCGCGGACTCCTCGCCGGAGACGTAGAGGATCGGACGGTCCGGCTCGGCGCGGGCGAGCCGGTCGAGCGCCGCGAGGAGGAGCGTGGACTTCCCGATGCCGGGATCGCCGCCGAGCAGCACGAGCGCGCCCGGGACGAGGCCGCCGCCGAGGACGCGGTCGAGCTCGCCGATCCCGGTGCGGCGGCGCTCCTCGTCGCGCGCCTCGACGTCGCGCAGCGGGATCGGCCTCGACGTGCCCTGCGGCCCCCAGCCGCGCGGCGGCCCCTTCGGCTCGGGCGCCGCCACCTCCTCCTGCATCGTGTTCCAGCGGCGGCAGGCGGGGCACTGCCCGAGCCACTTCGGGCTCGTCTGGCCGCACTCGGCGCAGGCGTAGACGGTCTTCGCTCTGGCGGCCGGGCGCGACATCGAACGCGGAAGTAACACGGCGCTCCGACACGTCTCACCGGGCGAGCCGGAGCGCCGCAAGGCGCCGCGCTCCCCCGGCTCCCGGGCGGCCCGGCTACGACCAGCGGAAGGTGGCGATCGCGGCCGCGCGATCGCGGTCGATCTCGAACGCGACGCGCCCGTCGCGCGGGCGCTCGAGATCGAAGACGCCGAGGCAGACGGCGTGCCAGCAGTGGAGGTAGCCCTCCGACCGGAAGACCTCGGGGGCGATCTCCTCGAAGCGGATCTCGGCGCAGTCGGGCGCGAGCCGCCGGTACGCCGGCGCGCAGAAGTCGCGGTACGCGAGCGGCCAGCCCTTCGGGAGCAGCTGGAGGATCTGGCCGGGCTGGCCGAGGAACAGCCGCAGCCCCGCCTCGACGAAGTTCCTGAGGAGGGGCTTCTTGATCATCTGCCCCATCGCGTGGTGCCACGCCTCGACGGCGCGATCCTTCCCGAGCACGGCGAGGGTGCCGTCCATCAGCCAGTGATCGTGCTCGAAATCGAGCCACGAGACGCCCGGCGTCGTGTCGATGGCGCGCAGGGACTCGGGCGGGATGATGGCCCGGACGGCCGCCTCGGTGCCCGCGGCGAAGGCGTCGGTGGCGCTCAGCATGTCGCGCGCCGAGCTCGCGCGGACGGCCGGCGATCGCGTGGAGGTGCCCACCTGCGAAGCGTGCCAGAGGCGCGGAGGTGCCGGCAAGCCGGACCTTTCCGCCGGACGGCGCGCCCGCGGCTCGCGACCCGGGCGACGGAAGAGAGAATTCGTTTCACTTCCGGGCCCTTGGCGCGCTCGCGGCTCGTCAACCCATTCCGGGCACCGGGTTGACGAGCCGATCCGGGCTGGTATGTTCCGGCTCCCATGTGCGAGACCCCGAAGCCGAAGCCCCTGCCGCCGGGCATCGAGCCGATCTCCGCCGACGAGGCGCGCCAGCTCATCCGCCGCACCGAGGGGCCCGAGTTCGCCGAGCTGCTCGCGCGCGCGAACGCGGTCCGCGAGGCGGTCCACGGGAGCGAGGTCGCGCTCTGCGGCATCACGAACGCGAAGAGCGGGCGCTGCCCGGAGGACTGCGGGTTCTGCTCGCAGTCGGCCCACTTCCCCGACGCGGACGCGCCGGTGTACCCCCTCGTCGGCGCGGAGGAGATCGTCGCGCAGGCGAAGGCCGCCGAGCGCGCCGGCGCGCGAGAGTTCTCGATCGTCACGTCCGGGACCCGCATCGCGCGGCAGGAGGAGCTCGCGGTGCTGGAGCACGCGGTGCGCCGGCTCCGGGACGAGACCGCCGTCGAGCCGTGCGCTTCGCTCGGCCTCATGCGCGAGCCCGAGCTCGCCCGGCTCAAGGCGGCCGGGCTCATGCACTACCACCACAACCTCGAGACGGCGCGGAGCTTCTTCGACCAGGTCTGCACGACCCACTCGTACGACGCGCAGCTCGAGACGATCCGCGCGGCGAAGGGGCTCGGCCTCAAGCTCTGCTCGGGCGGCATCCTCGGCATGGGCGAGACGCCGGAGCAGCGCGTCGAGCTCGCCGAGACGATCCGGGACGTCGGCGTGGACTGCGTGCCGATGAACTTCCTCAACCCGCGGCCGGGCACGCCGATGGAGAAGGTGAAGGCGATCACGCCCGAGGAGTGCCTCGCCGCGATCGCGGTCTTCCGGCTCATGATGCCGGCGGCGCACATCTTCGTGATGGGCGGGCGCGAGGTGAACCTCGGCGAGCGGCAGGACCTCATCTTCTACGCGGGCGCGAACGGCACGATGGTCGGGAACTACCTCACGAGCGCCGGCCGCGCACCGGACGCGACGGTGGGCATGGTGGCGGCCCAGGGGCTCGCGCTGCGCGCGCCGGACACCGGGAAGGCGTGGAGCTACGACGGGCACGCCCCCCACGACGCCGACTGGAACGAGCGGGCGGCCGCGCCCGCGAGGCGCCACGCCCTGCCCGTCGTGCGCTGAGCGCGATGGGACGCGCTGCCCTCGACTGGGTCGACGGGGAGCTGGAGGCGCTCGCGGCCAAGGGGCTGCGGCGCTCGCTCGAGCCGCTCGCGTCGATGCAGGGCCCGGTCGTCACCGTCGACGGCCGCTCCCTCGTGAACCTCTGCTCGAACGACTACCTCGGGCTCGCGGGCGACGCGCGCCTGCGGGCGGCCGCGGCCGCGGCCGCCGAGCGCGAGGGGGCCGGCGCCGGCGCGGCGCGGCTCGTCGCCGGGGACCTGCCGATCCACGGCGCGCTCGAGGCGCGCCTCGCGGCCTTCAAGGGGACCGAGGCGGCGCTCCTCTTCAACTCCGGCTACCACGCGAACGCCGGCGTGCCGGCCGCGCTCGTCGGGCGGGGGGACGCGATCTTCTCGGACGTCCTGAACCACGCGTCGATCATCGACGGGTGCTTCCTCTCGCGCGCGGAGCTCGTCCGGTACCGGCACCTCGACGTCGCGGAGCTCGCGGACCTGCTCGCGCGGACGAAGGCGCGGCGCAAGCTCGTCGTCACGGACACGGTGTTCGGCATGGACGGCGACGCCGCTCCGCTCCGGGAGATCGCGGACCTCTGCGACCGCCACGGCGCGATGCTCTACGTCGACGAGGCGCACGCCGCCGGGGTGCTCGGCCCGACCGGCGCCGGCCTCGCGGAGGCGCTCGGCGTCGCGGACCGGGTCGACGTGCACATGGGCACGCTCGGGAAGGCGCTCGGGTCCTTCGGCGCCTACGTCGCGGGCGAGCGGCGGCTCGTCGACCTCCTCGTGTCGAGGGCGCGGACGTTCGTCTTCACGACGGCGCTCCCGCCCGCGGCCTGCGGCGCCGCGCTCGCGGCGCTCGACGTCGTCGCGGGGGAGCCCGGGCGGCGCGAGCGGCTCGGCGCCCTCGCCGCGCGCATGAAGCAGGGGCTGGCGCGGCTCGGGTTCGACGTGGCGCGCGTCGTCGCGCCGATCTTCCCGGTCGTGCTCGGCACGGAGGAGCGCGCGCTCGCCGCGTCGCGGGCGATGCGGGCGCGCGGGTTCTTCGTGCGCGCGATCCGCCCGCCGACCGTGCCGCGCGGCACGAGCCGGCTCCGGGTGTCGCTCACGGCCACGCACGCTCCGGAGCAGGTGGACGCGTTCCTGGGTGCGCTCGAGGAGGTCGTCCGCGAGCTGCCGGCGCCTTCCTCGTCGCGCTCGTGACCCGCGCGGCCGCGCCGTTCCGGTAAGCTCGTCGCCTTGCAGGGCCTGCTCGAGCACTTCGGCTACGCGGCGGTGTTCGCGATGCTCCTCGTCGCGGGCGTCGGCGTTCCCGTGCCGGAGGAGCTGACGCAGCTCACCGCGGGCGTGCTCTCCCACGAGGGTTACCTGAGGCTCTCCGTCACGCTGCCGGTCGTCTGGGCCGGCATCCTCGCCGGGGACATGGTCCTCTTCCTCGTCGCGCGCCGCCACGGGCCGCGCGCGCTCGACTCGCGTCTCGTGAGGCGGGTGCTCACGCCCGGGCGCCGGGCGAGGCTCGAGCGCCACTTCACGCGCCACGCGTTCCTCACGGTCGCCGTGGCGCGCCACCTGGGCGGCGTGCGGTTCGCGGCGTTCGCGCTCGCCGGCGCGACGGGAGTGCGTACCGCCACGTTCGTCCTCGCCGACGGGCTCTCCGCGATGGTGTCGGTGCCGCTCGTGGTGGGCGCGGGCTACCTGTTCGCGCACCACCTCGGCGAGGCGCGGCGGGACGTCCGGCTGGTCGAGCTCTCGGTGCTCGCGGCGGTTCTCGTCGTGGCGTTCGTCGTCGTGCGCGTGCGGCGGCGGCGGCGGGAGCTATGATCGCCCCGTGACCCCCGGACCGCTCGGCACCCTCGGCCGCATGCTCCTCGGCGTCGGGGCGCTCCTCGCGATCGTCGGCATCCTGCTCATCGTGGCGGAGCGGTTCCCGGGGCTGCGCATCGGCCGGCTCCCGGGCGACGTCGCGATCGAGCGCGAGCGCTGGAGCTTCTACTTCCCGCTCGGCACGTCGATCCTGCTCTCGGTCGTGCTGTCGCTCCTGCTCTGGCTGCTCGGCCGGCGCGGGTAGCGTCAGTGCGTCATGCCGCGGACCCGCTCCTTGATCCGCTCCGCCTCCTGGCGGACGCGCTCGTCGGTGTCGGGCGGCGTGAGGACGTGGTGGAACCACGCACCGGCGAGCGCGGCGACGACGAGCGACACGATCCAGAACACGAGCACGCGCCGCGAGACGGATCGCACGTCAGAGGCCCATCTGCTGGACGTGGTAGCCGCGCTCGCGGAGCGCGCGGAGGATCTCCTCGACGTGCTCCGGCCCGCGGGTCTCGAGCGTGAGCTGGAGCGTCGTGTCGCCGAAGCGGTAGGCGAAGGCGCGAGTGTGGTGGACCTCGATCACGTTCGCGCGGTGGTTCGCGATGATCGCCGAGACCTTGGCGAGCTGCCCGGGCTTGTCCTGCAGCGCGACGCTCACCCGGACGAGCCGCCCGTCCTTCACGAGGCCGCGCTCGATCACGCGCGCGACGAGGTTCACGTCGATGTTGCCGCCGGTGACGATGGCAACCACCCGCTTCCCGTCGAGGCCGCGGATCTTCCGCTGCATGAGCGCGGCGACGCCCACCGCCCCGGCCCCCTCCACGACGGTCTTCTCCCGCTCGAGCAGGTAGAGGATCGCGCTCGCGATCTCCTCCTCCGACACGGTGACGATCTCGTCGACGTACGCCTTCACGTGCTCGAAGGTGAGGTCGCCCGCGCGCTTCACGGCGATCCCGTCCGCGAGGGTGTTCCCCGGCTCGAGCGTCACGGGATGCCCCGCCTCGAGCGCCTGCAGCATCGACGGCAGGACCTCCGTCTCGACGCCGATCACCTTGACGCCGGGCCGGAGCGCCTTCGCCGCCACGGCGACCCCGGAGACGAGCCCGCCGCCGCCGACGGGCACGACGAACGCGTCCGTCTCGGGCTCCTGCGCGAGCACCTCGAGCGCGACCGTCCCCTGGCCCGCGATGATGTCGGGGTCGTCGAACGGGTGCACGAAGGTGAGCCGCTCCACCTGCTCGAGCCGGCGCGCCTCCGCGTACGCCTCGTCGTAGTTCGCGCCGTGGAGGACGATCCGCGCTCCGTGCGCGCGCGTGTTGGCGACCTTCATGATCGGCGTCGCCTCGGGCATCACGATCGTCGAGCCCACGCCGAGCCGGCCGGCGTGGTACGCGACCGCCTGCGCGTGGTTCCCGGCGCTCGCCGCGATGAGGCCGCGCTCGCGCTCGGCGGGCGGCATGAGCAGGAGCCGGTTCAGGGCGCCGCGCTCCTTGTAGGCGCCCGTCATCTGCAGATTCTCGAGCTTGAGGTGCGCGCTCGTGCCGGTGAGGCGCGAGAGCGTCTCGCTGCGCGCGCAGGGGGAGAGGTAGATGCGGTCGCGGATGCGGCCGAGCGCCGCCTGGACGTCGTGGAGGGTCACCATCGGGCCGCTCCCATACCCGGGCCCGGCACTTTTCGCGAAGCGAAATGTGCCGGCCCGCTCCCTGCGGCCCGCTCCTGGTCGAGACCGGCTCGCCCTAGTGCTGCACGAGGCGGCGCGCGAGCTCGACGCGGTTGCGCACGCCGAGCTTGTCGAAGATGGTCTTCAGGTGGCTCTTCACCGTCTGCGACGCGATGCCGAGCCGCTCGGCGACCTCGCGGGAGCGCAGGCCGTCGGCGACGAGGAGCGCCACCTCGCGTTCACGCTGCGTGAGGCCGTCCGCCGGCGACGGAGTCGCGACGGGCTCGGGCCCGATGTGCATCGGCTCCGGCAGGGGCTCGCGCCAGAGGTGGAGCTGGGTCTTCCCCTTGCCGACGGCTGTCACCTCGATCCGCAGGCGCTCGCCGTGCCCCTCCATCACGAGCGTCCGCCGGATCCCCGGCGTCCCCGCCTGGGCCGCCTCGGTCAGCCCCCGCAGCTCGGCAGGAGCGGTCACGCCGTCCGTGGCGTCGCCGAAGAAGACCCTCAGCATCTCCTCGGCCTGACGGTCGCAGTGCAGCACCCCGCTGGCATCGCAGTGGGCTGCCGCTCCGCGCGGTGCCGGGACGCGAACGTTCGCGCGCATCATGCCTGCACCCCCCTCAGTTGCAGTTACCCTCACCACCTACCCCATACTACAGGGGTAGCGACGAGTGGTCACCCGTTCGCGTGGTTGCCGGGCGACGCTCTTTTGGGTTTGCGCGGTTTACGGTGCGTCCGTCCCCTGCGACGGGGACGCAGGGTACGGGCTCTACGCGCCCGAACGAGACCCCGCTCTCGCACCAAGCCTGGAAAATCGGCGGGGTTCAGGGGCCGCCCCGCCGCGCGCACGTACCGGTACCCGGGGCAGTCGCCGTGGCGCCGCGGCAGTATGACGCGAACGATCTCGCGTCTGACCGGGGCGGGTCCGTACGCGGCGTGCCGCCCGGGACCGGGGCCGTGCGCGGCCACGCCCCCACGGCAGGTCTCAGGAGAGTGGGCCGGAAATCGAAGGCTTAGGTCTCGCCCGCTGCGCCTCGCTAACGCGAGACCGCGCGAAAGCCAGCGACGAGGAGCGCGGCCAGCACGACCGCGGCGGCGGCCGCGTACCTCCGGCCGCCCTCGCGCCAGAACGCCGCGGCCGTGACGGCGAGGCGGAGCGGAGGCGTGAGGAGGAGCGCGATCACGCCGAGCGAGGCGAGCCGCGCCGCGATCGAGAGCCCGGCCGCGTGCGCGACCGCTGCCGCGAGGCAGAGGCCGACGCCGGTGAACGTGCCGACCCAGAGCGCGAGCGAGACGGCGCGGTTCACCCCGCACCTCCGAGGACGGTCCACGCCATCCGGCCACCGAGGAAGACGAGGATCCCCGCGAACGCCACCTGCAGCCGCCTCGCCGGGAGCTTCGCGAGGAGCGAGCTGCCGAGCCGCGCGCCGAGGAACGTGCCGACGACGACCGGCGCGGCGAGCTCGGCGTTCACCTCGCCGCGTCCCCAGTAGACGTACGCGCCCGCGGCGGCGGTCACGCCGATCATGAAGTTCGACGTCGCGGCGGCGACCTTGAACGGGATCCCCATCCCGAGCGTCATCGCCGGCATCTTGAAGACGCCTCCGCCGACGCCGAGCAGGCCCGACAGCGCGCCGGCGGCGGTGCTCACCGCGAGCCCCGGCACCCAGCCCTTCACCGCGTACGCGCCGGCGACCTGCGCCTCGCTCGTCCCGTGGCGCCGGAGCCAGAGGCTCACCGCGGAGTAGACGGCCACCGCGGCGAAGAGCAGCTTCAGCGTCCTCACGGGCGCGAGCCCGGCGACGGAGCTCCCCAGGATCGCGCCCGTCACCGTCGCGAGCTCGAGGACGACGCCGACCTTCAGGTCGGACGCGCCGCGCTCGACGTAGGCCGCGGCCGACGCGGAGGAGTTCGCGATGATCACGACGAGCGAGACCGCCACCGCCTCGCGGAACGGGACGCCGTACAGCTCGGACAGGGCGGGGACGACGATGATGCCGCCGCCGACGCCCATGAGGGAGCCGAGGAGCCCGGCGAGGACACCGACCAGCGCGAGGACGACGGCGGTCATGGAGGGCGGCACTCTACCGCGTCCCGCCCGGGCGGCGGCGAGGGCCTCGTCTCACCTCAGCTCCACCTCGAACCCGAGCCTGCGCGCCGCCTCGAGGAGGTCGTCGGCCGGCTGCACCTTGAGCGGCACGGCGAGCGTCGTCTCGGTCTGCGAAGGGATCACCGCCCGGACCGTGACGGCGGTGCCCCCCGGGTGCTTGCCGAGGAGCGCCTTGAGGCCCGCGGCGCGCTCGCCGGTGAGCCGGTCGGCGTCGATCCGGAACATGACCTCCGAGGTCTTGTGCCGCCGCACCTGCGAGAGCGGCTCGATGTCGATGGCCGTCAGCTCCGCCTTCGGGTTCTCCTCGTCGCGCGTGTTCACGCGGACCTCGCCGTGGACGAGGATCGGCTCCTCCGACTTCACGAAGCCCTCCCAGTCCATCCAGCCCTTCTGCGCGGGCCGGCCGTTCTGCGCGGGACGCCCGCCCCAGCAGACGACCTCGACGGTGCCGGTGAGGTCCTCGAGCGTGAGGATGCCGAAGCGCGTCCCCTTCTCCTTCGTGACCCGCTCGCGGAGCGCCGCGACGATGCCGACGGCGGAGACCTTGTCCCCGTGACGCTTCTGCGCGACGGCGGCGCAGGTGGTGGACGCGTACCGGCGCGCCTCCTTCTCGTAGCCCTGGAGCGGGTGGCCGGTGAGGTAGAACCCGAGGGCCTCCTTCTCGAAGGCGAGCCGGACGCGCTCCGGCCACTCCTCCACCGTCAGCTCCCCGACCATGTCGCCCGGCTTCGGGTAGCGCGGCCTCTGCTCGACCTGCGCCGCCGCCGCCCCGCCGAAGAGGCTCGCCTGGCCGGAGGCGCGATCCGCCTGCGCGGCGGCGCCCGCCGCGAACGCCGCCTCGATCCCGGCGAAGAGCTGCCACCGCGGCACGACCTCGAAGTCGAACGCGCCGCCCTTCACGAGCGCCTCGACCACCTTCTTGTTGATGCGCCGCGAGTCGACGCGGGAGGCGAAGTCGAAGAGGTGCTTGAACGCCCCGCCCTCCTGCCGCGCCTGCAGGATCGCCTCGACCGCCGACTCGCCGACGCCGCGCACGGCGCCGAGCCCGAACCGGATCCGTCCCTTCACGTCCTTCTTCGCGCCCTCGGCGGGCGGGAACGCACCGAAGTCCTTCCCCGACTCGTTCACGTCGGGCGGCAGCACCTCGATCCCGTCCTGCCGGGCCTCGGCGACGTGCAGGACGACCTTGTCCGTGTTCGAGGCCTCGCTCGAGATGAGCGCCGCCATGAACTCGACCGGGTAGTGCGCCTTGAGCCACGCGGTCTGGACGGTGAGGAGCCCGTAGGCGGCGGAGTGCGACTTGTTGAAGCCGTACGCCGCGAACTTCTCCATGAGGTCGAAGATGCCGCTCGCGACCTTCTCGTCCACGCCGCGGGCGCGCGCGCCGTCGAGGAAGCCGACGCGCTCCTTCGCCATCTCCTCCGCCTTCTTCTTCCCCATCGCGCGGCGGAGCAGGTCCGCGCGGCCGAGGCTGTAGCCGGCGAGGACCTGCGAGATCTGCATCACCTGCTCCTGGTAGACGATGACGCCGTACGTCGGCTCGAGCACCTTCTCCAGATCCGGGTGGGGATAGCGCACCGGCTCGCGGCCGTGCTTGCGGTCGATGTAGACGTCCACCATCGTCCGCCCGTCCTCGAGCTTCTGGTCGAGCGGGCCGGGGCGGTAGAGCGCGCCGGCGGCGATGACGTCCTCGAACCGCGAGGGTTTCATCCTGGTCACCATCTCGGTGAAGCCGGAGGACTCCATCTGGAACACGCCGCCGGTGTCGCCGCGGCTGATGAGCTTGTAGACCGCGGGGTCGTCGAGCGGGAGGTCGGACGCCTTGAGGCCCTTGCGGTCCGGGTGGTTCGCGCGGACGAGCCGGAGCGCGTTGTCGATGACGGTGAGGGTCGTGAGGCCCAGGAAGTCGAACTTCACGAGCCCGGCCTTCTCCACCTCGTCCTTCGCGAACTGCGAGACGAGCATGTCGGACTTGTCGTCCTTGTAGGCCGGGACGTACTCCCAGAGCGGCTTGTCGGCGATGACGACGCCGGCGGCGTGGAGGCCCGCCTGCCGGTTCAGCCCCTCGAGCGCCATCCCGATGTCGAGCAGGTCCTTGGTGGTGACGGTCTGCTGGACGCCCTTGTCGTCCACCCACTGCGAGATGAGCGTGGGCTTCTCGTAGAGCTCCCGGAGGCGCGGCTCGTTCTCGATGCACTCCTTGAGCGGCGGCGTCTTGCCCTGCACCGGGTCCGGGACGAGCTTCGCGATCCGGTCGCCCTCGGCGAAGGGGAGGCCCATCACGCGCACGACGTCGCGGATGACCGAGCGCGCCTTGAGCGAGCCGAAGGTGATGATCTGGCCGACGTTGTCCTGGCCGTACTTGCCGCGGACGTAGCGGATCACCTCGTCGCGCCGGTCCTGGCAGAAGTCGATGTCGAAGTCCGGCATCGACACGCGCTCCGGGTTGAGGAAGCGCTCGAAGAGGAGGTTCCAGCGGAGCGGGTCGAGGTCGGTGATGCGGAGCGACCACGCGACGATGGAGCCCGCGCCCGAGCCGCGGCCCGGGCCGACCGGGATGTCGCGCTCCTTCGCCCAGTTGATGAAGTCCTGGACGATGAGGAAGTACCCGCTGAACCCCATCTTCTCGATGACGCCGAGCTCCATCTCGAGCTGGCCGCGGTAGGCGTCCCGGTCGTGCGGGTACTTGCCCTCGATCTCCCTGAAGCGCCGGTCGAGCCCGTCCTTCGCGAGCTTCTCGATGTACCCGTCCTCCGTCATCCCGTCGGGCAGCGCGAAGCGCGGCAGGTAGGTCTTCCCGAGCGGCAGCTCGACGTTGCACATCTCCGCGATCTCGGCGGAGCGCGCGACCGCGTCCTCGAAGTCGGGGAGGGCCGCGACCATGTCGTCGGGCGAGGTGATGTAGAGGCCGTCCGTGTCGTGGTGGAGGCGCTTCGGGTCCTGGAAGGTCTTGTTGGACGCGATGCACATGAGGACCTCGTGCGCCTTCGCGTCCTCGCGGCGCACGTAGTGGGCGTCGGCCGTCGCCACGAGCGGGATGCCCTCGTCGCGCGACAGCTGCGCCATCTTGGCGTTCACCTCGAGCTGCTCCTTCATCCCGTTCGACTGCACCTCGAGGAAGAAGGAGCCCGGCTCGAAGATCGACTTGTACTCGCGCGCCGCCTCGCGCGCGGCGTCCATCTCGCCGTGGCGGATGAGGCGCGGGATCTCGCCCGCGAGGCAGGCGGTGAGGCCGATGAGCCCCTTCGAGTGCTCGCGCAGGAGCTGCTTGTCGATGCGCGGGTCGTAGTAGAAGCCCTCGATGAAGGCCTTGGAGGAGAGGTGGCGGAGGTTCGCCCAGCCCTCCGCGTTCCTCGCGAGCAGGATGAGGTGGCGGCCGACGCGCTCCGAGCGGTCGAGCCGGCCCTTCGGCCCCGCGACGTAGGACTCCATCCCGAGGATCGGCTTCACCCCCGCTTCCTTCGCCTTCTTGTAGAAGTCGAGCGCGCCGAAGAGGTTCCCGTGGTCGGTGACCGCGACCGACTTCATCCCCTTCGCCTGGACCGTCTTGAGGAGATCCTTGATGCGGATCGCGCCGTCGAGGAGCGAGTAGAGCGTGTGGAGGTGCAGGTGGACGAAGTCGGGCATGCGGCAGGCCTTCTAGCAGGCGCTACTGACAGGCTCGGGCGTGCCCAACGGCGCGCCGCGAAAAGATAATTTGCGGTGCCCCGCCTGCGCACGGCGCGGGGCCGAGGGGCCGATCACTCTTGAATCGGCGGATATGGTCATGGGCCGTTCGCACGGGGCTCGTCAAGGGCCCGTGCGCGCGGACCGAGGGTCCTGGATGACTCGCGCCGGCGCGCTCCTCGGCTCGCTCGCGTTCCTGGTGGTCGCGCCCGGGACGGTCGCGGGTCTCGTGCCGTGGTGGATCTCGCGGTGGCAGGTGCAGCGGCCCTTCCTCGGCGCGGCCGAGTTCCGGCTCGTGGGCGCTGCGCTGCTCGCCCTCGGCGCCGCGGCCCTCCTGGACTCTTTCGCGCGGTTCGCGCTGCGCGGCCTGGGCACGCCCGCGCCCGTGGCGCCGCCGCGGCACCTCGTCGTGACCGGGCTGTACCGTCACGTGCGAAATCCCATGTACGCCGGCCTCCTCGCCGCCATCCTCGGGCAAGCGCTCCTGCTCGGGAGCCCGACGCTGCTCGGGTACGCCCTGCTCGTCTGGCTCGCGGTCCACCTGTTCGTGGTGCTCTACGAGGAGCCCACGCTGGCCGGGGCCTTCGGCGAGGAGTACGCGACGTTTCGCGCCCACGTGCCGCGGTCGATCCCGAGGGTGCGGGGGTGGAGGGAAAAGACGCGCTGAGACGGGCGCAGCCTCGGAGTTGCGAAGGTAGCTTCCGGAAGCTACATTTGCGCCGTGCGCACCGTCGGCCTCAAGGTCCTCAAGAACAAGCTCTCCGAGTACGTGCGGCTCGCCTCGCAGGGCGAGACCGTGCTCATCGCTGACCGCGATCGCGTGGTCGCCGAACTCGTCCCGCCGCAGCCGGGCCGCGCGGACACGGTCTCCGACGCGGTGCTCGCGTCGCTCGTGCGGGAGGGCGTCGTGACGCCGGCGATGGTCGGGCCCGGCACACGGCCGCGGGCGCCGCCCCCGACGGACAAGCTGCGCGACGTGCTCGCGGAGCTCGACGACGATCGGTCCGAGCGGTGATCTACCTCGACACCTCCGTCGCGCTCGCGGAGCTGTTCGCCGAAGATCGGCGCCCCCCGGAGGCCCTCTGGCGCGAAGCGCTCGTGTCGAGCCGCCTGCTCGAGTACGAGCTCTGGACGCGCGTGAACGCGCGCGGCGCGACGCGGACCCACGGCGAGGTGGTCCGCGACGTCCTCGCGCGCGTGTCACTCGTCGAGCTCGCGCCCACGGTGCTCGCGCGCGCGCTCGAGCCGTTCCCCGCGCCCGTGCGGACCCTCGACGCGCTCCACCTCGCGACCGTGCAGTTCCTCGTGACGAGCCGCCAGCCCATCGCGCTGGCGACGTACGACGACCGGATGCGCGCGTGTGCGGGGGCGATGGGGATCCAGCTCGCGGAGGTGTGATGAAGGTGAAGGCGATCGTCTCGACCATCGCCATGATGGTTCTTTCGAGAACGGGGGCGGAGCGGGCTTGCTCGCCGAGCTGCCTCCGGGCGAGCAGCCTGGCCAGGACGCCCTCCGGCGAGTAGGAAGCCCGGGTGGCCCCCTCGCCGCCGCGCCGCGCCGCCCGCCCGCGTGCGGTCACCGTCCTCACCCCCGCCGAGGCCCGCGCGTGGCTCGTCGGCCACCACGCCCTGTCCGCCCCCGAGCTCCCGCGAGGCGCGGCGGGCGTCCGCGCCCTCGTCGAGCGGCTCCGCTGCATCCAGCTCGACCCGCTCGATCCCCTCGGCACGAACGCGGACCTCGTGGCGCTCGCGCGCGTGGACGGCATCGCGAAGGGGGACGTGTACCGGCACCTCCTCCCCGGCCACGCGTTCGAGCACTTCGCGAAGGAGCGGTGCCTGCTCCCGGCGCGCGCGTTCCCCTGGTACCGGGCGGAGCTCGCGGTCGAGGCGCCGTGGTGGTCGCACGCCGAGCGGCTCCGCCGGCTCCCGAAGGGCGTCGTCGAGAAGGTCCTCGACGAGGTCCGCGCGCGCGGGCCCGTCGCGGCGGACGACCTCTCCGACCACGGCCGCGTCGAGCCGCTCGACTGGAGCGGCTGGACCGGCACGGCGCGCGCCGCGAAGATGGCGCTCGAGGTGCTCCAGACCCGCTGCGACGTGGTGGTCAGCGGGCGCGGCCCGCGGGGCAAGATCTACGACGTCCCCGAGCGCGCGCTCCCGGACGTCGCGCGCGCGCGCGTCCACCCGCCGGGCCGTCGCGCCGCGGCCCGGGTCGACGCGTTCCGGCGCTGGGCGCTCCTCGAGCGCGTCGAGGCGGCCGGCCTCCTCGCGCGCGGCGCCGGCTCCACCTGGTCCACGCTCGACCCGGCGCGCCGCGCAGGCGTCCCGGACGCGCTCCTCGCGGAGGGCGCGGTCGAGGAGGTCCAGGTCGCCGGCTCGGCGCGGACGTACCTCGCCCCGCGCGGGCTCGCCGAGCGCCGCCATCCGGCGCCTGACGGCCGGGTGCGGCTGCTCGGTCCGCTCGATCCGCTCGTCTGGGATCGCGCCCTCGTCCGCGCCGCGTTCGGGTTCGAGTACTCCTGGGAGGTGTACCGCCCGGCCCACCTGCGCCGGTTCGGATGGTACGTGTGCCCGCTCCTGCGCGGCGACGCGCTCGTGGGCCGGCTCGACGGAGCGATCGCCCGCGGCGCGCTCCGCGTCCGCGCGGTCTGGGCGGAGCCGGGGGGAGATCTCGACCGCGCCGCGCTCCTCGCGTGCCTCGAGCGGCACGCGGCCGCGTGCGGGGTGGACCGGGTCGTCCTTCCCAGGACGATCCGGGTGAACCGGAAATGAGCGGCGGACCGTCGGGCTGCGGTGAGCGCGCGGCGGTCCGGCGGCCCGGCGGGCAACCCGCCGGGCCGCCGCTCGCCGACGCCGGTCATCGCCCGCAGGCGGGCGAGCAGACCAGGGTGCCGTCGGGTGTGGCGCGGCACGCGCCGTTCACGGTGTGCTCGTCCCAGCTGAACGAGCACGCGTCGCCGACCGCGCCGGTCGCGCACGCCTGGACCGCGGCCTGGGGCGGCGGCGGCGGGGCGTGCAGGCAGAGCAGCGGGCCGCTCCCGCGGAGCTGCCGGCAGATGCCCGCGTGGCTCTTCCCGTCGTCGGTCACGGTGCACGCGTCGCCGGCGGCCATCCCGGTGCAGGCGGCGACGCGCGGCGGAGTGGGCGGCGGCGGAGGCAAGCACGCGAGCGTGGCGCGCATCCCGACCTCGCGGCAGACACCGTCGATGGTCCTGCCGTCGTCCGTGAACGCGCAGGCGTCTCCCGTGGCCTTCCCGGAGCAGGCGGTCACGATGGGCGGCGGAGGAGGCGGCGGCGGGAGGCACGCGACGATCCCGCTGTCGGGGAGCGCGGCGCAGGTCCCGGTGTACGTGTGCTGCCCGGTCGTCACCGAGCAGGGGTCCCCGGACGCGTGGCCCGCGCAGGCCTGCACCGGGGCGGGCGGCGGCGGCAGGCACGCGAGGATTCCGTCCGTGCCCGCGGTGCAGACGCCGTCGAAGCCGTGATCCCCCATCATCCCGAAGGTGACGGTGCAGGCGTCGCCCGCGGCCTTTCCCGTGCACGGCGCGGTGAGCGCCGGGATCGACGACGGAGAGGGCACGCACGCGAGGAGGCCGTGCGGGAAGCTCACGCAGGCGCCCGTGAAGGTCGTGCCACCCAGCGTGAACGAGCAGGCGTCGCTCGCTGTCATGCCGGAGCAGGCCGCCACGGCGGGTGACGAGGTCTCGTGATCATCTTCCCCGTCCTCGTGATCGTCGTCCCCGTCGGGCGGCGCGCACATGAGGCGGCCGTCGTCTTCGTTGCACGTACCGGTCGCCGTGTGGTCGTCGCGCGTGACGGTGCACGGGTCGCCCGCCGCGCTTCCGCTGCACGCCTGGACCGCGGGCGGGGGCAGCGCCGGCGTGCACTGCACGCCCGACTCCGCGAGCACGGCCGACACGGCGGCATCGGGCGACAGGGGCGAGGAGACATTGTTGCCGTGAGTGCCGCAGGCGGCGAGGACGGCGGCGAGCAGGACGGACGAAAGCAGGACGTGGCGCATGACGGGTTCTCCCTCGGTCGGCCACCATCCGTTGAGGGACGCCCCGTGTCCAGACGGCCGGGAGGAGAACACCCCGCGGAGCGCCCCGCGAGGGGCGGCCCCAAATTTGGAAGGGGTCGGCGCAGGAAACGGACCGCGGCGTCCCGACCGGTGGTCCCGTCGAGCGGACGCAGCCTTCGACGCCCTATCGGCGCCAATCAGGCGCGGTGGCGTTCCCGCGTCCGGCGTGATTGATTGCCGCGGAGGCTAGACCATGCTCCCGACCCTCGCCGCCGCGCTCCTCCTCTCCGCCGCGACCGCGGCCGGCCCCAGCGTGCCGCTCAAGCGCGCGACGGGCCCGATGGTCGAGGTGGCGAAGGGCGACGAGACCTACTGGCAGGAGAAAGGCATCTCGCCGGACGACGCGGGGGCGGTCGCCGCGTACCTGCGGCGGCTCGGGGAGTCGAGGCCGGAGATCGTCCGGGTCCCGGGGCGGGCGGGGACGTTCCTCGCCTCGGACTTCGGCGGGAAGACCGGAGAGGACTTCGGGCGCTGCCTCATCCTCCTCCAGAGCGCGCGCGGCGAGATCCGCGAGCTGTCGCGGACGCGCGGGGCGGGCGAGGCCCACAGCCTGAGCCCGGTGGTGTTCGTCGGCGGCGGGCGCACGGTCGTGCTCGCGGAGCTCGCGACGGAGTACAGCCAGGGGCTGCGCGTCTACGAGATCGCCGGGACGGAGATCCGCGAGCTGGGCGCGATCGACGCGGGGGTGCCGGGGGACCTCGGCGAGGAGGACCCGACGCCGTTCGCGAAGGTGTCGCTCGAGGGCGGCCGGCTCGTCGTCCGCTTCGAGAAGGACCTCGTCCTCGGGACCGGGAAGGAGGGCGCGCCGGTCGCGAGGAAGCCGGTCGTGTTCCGGCAGGGAGAGTCCGGGTTCGTGCACGTCACCGGGACGAAGAAGGCGCACGAGTCCCGGTGACGGGCGATTGACGGATGCTCCCGACCGTATTCGAATCCACGCCATGAACGCTCGCGCCCTCCTCGCCGCTGCGATCTGCGCCGTCGCGCTCGCCCCCGCCCTCGCGCAGGACGGGACCCCGGTCGCCCTCGACGTCGGGACCACGCAGAACCTCTGTACGTCCGGGGTGGTCCCTTGCCCGGTGACCATGTTCATGTGCGACGACCCGAAGGTCGCGCGGATCGAGAACGGCCCGGCCGGCACCGTGCTGCGGGGGGTCTCCCCGGGGAAGACGGTCTGCGCCGTGACGGGATCCGCCGGGACGTTTCGCCGCATCCTCCAGGTGACGGTGGAGGCGCCGAAGCCGGGCGGAGGCGGGACTCCCTCGCATTGACGCCGCGGCTGGCGGCGGGTCCGGTGCGGCACGCCGCGCGGGCGGTTCGCGAGCGCGGCGAGCCCCTGCGGGATACCAGAGGGGGATGGCGGAGAGCGGAATCCGGGTCGGCGTGATCCTCGCGAGCGTCCGCGAGGGCCGCAGGGGCGAGGCGTTCGCGCGGTGGATCCACGGCCTCGTCGCCGAGCGCCCCCGGGTCGCGGCGGAGCTGCTCGATCTCAGGGACTGGCCGCTCCCGCCCTGGACGGCGAAGGAGACGCCGAATGCCGCGGAGCAGGCCTACGCGCCGGAGAGCCTGCAGGGCCGCTGGCGCGACCGGATCGCCGCGCTCGACGCGTTCGTCGTCGTCACGCCGGAGTACAACCACGCCTATCCCGGCCAGCTGAAGAACGCGCTCGACGCGGTGTACGCCGGGTGGAGCCACAAGCCCGTCGCCTTCGTGAGCTACGGCGGGTTCGCGAGCGGCGCCCGCGCCGTGGAGCAGCTGCGGCTCGTCGCCGTCGAGCTGCGGATGGTGCCGGTCCGCGACGAGGTGAACGTGCGGCTCGTCGGGTACGCCGCCGACGAGCGCGGCAACCCCGCCGACCCGATCTACGCGCGGAAGGCCAAGGCCGCGATCGACGATCTCCTCTGGTGGGCCCGCGTCACGAAGGACGGGCGCGAGCGGCACCCGCGCTGAAGCCCCGCCCCGCCGCGTGGGGCCGTGGAGCCGCTCAGTCCTGCGGCACGAGCGCGTCGAGCCGCCTCCTCAGCAGCGAGACCACGCCCTCCGGCGGCGCCTCCCCCGAGAGCCCCTGGAGCAGGAAGACGTCGCGCACGGCGGAGCCCACGGTGTCGACCCGCATCGCGCGCGGGAACAGGCCGAGATCGGCGAACACGAGCAGGATGCGCCCCAGGAAGCCGACCGAGTCCGCCGCCCGGATCTCGACCTCGACGTCCGTGCGCGTCGGCTGCACGCGCCAGCTCGCGAGCGCGACGGGGGCCGCGCTCGAGGGATCGCGGTGCTCCTTCATGAGCGCGACGAAGTCGACGGCGGACGGCTCGGCGACGCCCTCGGGGACCTCGATCTCGATCTCGGCGGTCCAGCGCGCCGAGCCGCGCCGGGCGCTCGCCCGGACGACGCTCACGTCGCGGGCGCCGAGCCCGGCGGCGAGGCGGCCCGCCCAGGCAGGGTGGAGCGAGCCCGACAGGTGGAGCGTGAACCGCCGGGGGCTCCTGCGGACGAGCCGGCACGTCAGCGTCGATCCCGGCGTGACGGGGCCGGGCAACGAGACCCCGGCGGGGAGCGCGAAATCGGAGGCGGAGGGCATGCGTCGAGGGGAAGCAACTCGCTTGCCACGCCGACGCGGCGCGCCCGCCGCGCGCTGCAGCCACCCCGCCGTCGAGCGCTGCTCGCCCGGCGGGCACGGCGTGCCGATTCGCCGGGCAGCGGTGTCGAAGCGGTGGGCCGATCGCCGGCGCCTCAGGTGAGCGAGGCGACGATCCGTGCGGCGGAGCGGACGAGCTGCGGGCACCGCGTCCGGAAGAGGCCGTCCTTGGCGGCCGCCTCGCGCCCCTCCGGCGTGGAGATGTCCACCCCGAGCAGCTCGTGGCAGACGTCGGACCCGTTCTCGCGCCGGAACCGCTCGAGGAACGTGCGCGCCGCCTCGTAGGTCTTCTCGCGCGCCGCCTCGTCCTCGACGCGCGTCCGACCGTGGGCGAGCCCGATCGCCATGAGCGCGCCGCTCACCGCGCCGCAGGTGCTCCCGCCGAGCGCGATCCCGCCGCCGTAGGCGCAGGCCACCCGGAGCGCGGTGTCGCGGTCGAGCCCGTGGCGCCCCGCGAACGC
The DNA here is from genome assembly GCA_963821195.1 of uncultured delta proteobacterium. Classification (GTDB taxonomy): domain Bacteria; phylum Myxococcota; class Myxococcia; order Myxococcales; family Anaeromyxobacteraceae; genus Anaeromyxobacter. Next base: position 87,189 of record CAWGDE010000020.1, on the reverse strand, counting down.
GGCGAGCACCGCCGGGCCGCACGTGAACCCCTGCTCGAACAGCGTGACGGCCAGCGCGGCCGGGCCGAGCTCGATCGGGCGCTCCATCCGGGCAGTCTACACGACGCGTGCGGCCCCGGAGGCGCGGTCAAGCGCCGCGGTCGAGCACGTCTTGGAGCGAGGGATCCTTCTGGATCACCGCGCGCGCGTAAGAGCAGTGCGGGGTGACCTTCGTGCCGGTCGCGCGCGCCCACTCCACGCCCGCGAGGACGAGCCGCTTCCCGACGCCGCGTCCGCCGAGCCGGTCGGACACCGTCGTGTGCTCGATGACCGCGCGCCCCGGCGACGGCCGGAGGTACGTCATCTCGGCGAGCCGCTCGCCGCCGACCTCCACGAAGAACGACCCTCCGCCCGCGTCCTCCGCGTGCTGGATCGACGGCTCGCCGCCAGTGGTCTCGTGCGTGCCCGCGCTCATGGCGACTGGATAACGCCGCAGGGTCGAGCGCGCACGCAGCGCGACGGGGCCGATCCCTGCCCGGCGCCCGCGGTCGCTCAGCGGAGACCGAGCAGCCGGAGCGCGTCGAAGACCAGCTGGCCGCGGCCGTCGTGCACGAACACGCCGAACTGCGCCACGAGCGACCACGCCGCCCCGAACTGCGCGAGCGCGAGCCCGGCGACGGTGAACTGGCTCACGCTCACGACGCCGATCCCGAACTGCGAGATCGTGAGGCCGCCCACGGCGAACTGCCCGATCGCGATCCAGCCCCGCGCCACGACCGGAACCCGGTTCGGGCGGTACTTGAACGAGACGTGCAGGAGGGGCAGGCCCGCCACGGCGAGGGCGGACCGGTACTCGAACCCGAAGCCGTCCCACCGCGGCCGCGCCGGGAAGGGCGCTCCGCACCCCGGACACGAGGTCGCCTGGTCCGAGACCTCGCGGCGGCACTCCCGGCATGAGTCGATCGACATCCCGCCTCCGCTCCGTCCGCCCTGGGAGCGTCGATGCTATCGCTCCGCCTTCGCCCGCGCCACGCGCGCCTCGCCCGTCACGAAGAACCGCCCCGCGGCGACGTGGTGCACCGAGCGCCGGTCCGGCTCCGAGAACCGCCACTCGCCGTCCCGGAACACGTCGTCGTCGGCCCACGCCGCCACCGTCTCGCAGACGAAGAGGTCCATCCGCTCCGCGAGCGAGCAATCCACGACGCGGCACTCGAGCCACCCGAGGCAGCCCTCGACGAGCGGCGCGGCGACGCGGGACGCCGGGGCGGGCCGGAGGCCGAAGCGGGCCCACTTGTCCACCTCGCGCCCGTCCACCTGGCCGGCCTCGTAGACCGCGTCGAGCAGCGACGCGGGCGGGATGGAGAGGGCGAGCTCGCCGGACGCATCCACGAGCGCGCGCGTCGCGGTGCCCCCGGCGATGACCGCGGCGACGAGCGGCGGCTCGAAGTCCACCGGCATCACCCACGCTGCGGGCATCACGTTCGTCTGCCCCGCTGCGGCGGACGTGACGAGGACGACCGGGCCGTGGTTCAGGAGGCGGTACGAGCGGCGGAGCTCGACGGGGACGCGCATCCGGGGAAGGTATCGCGCGCCGGGGGCGCGCGCCTCCCGGCGGGGCGCCCTCGCCGGGGGCGCTCACGCCGAGCTCGACGCACTTCGCGAACGCGATCCGGTGGAGCGCGCCCCCCGCAGGCCGCGAGCCGGCGCCGGAGGTCAGGCGCCGCCGTGCGCCCCGGTGCGGCGGTGCAGGCGGCGGCCGACGAGGATCGCGGTCCCGGCGAGCCCGGCGACGGCGAGCCCCCAGTCCTCCCGGATGCCGAGCTGGACCGCCGCCGACCCGCCCACGATCGACCACAGGAACGGGATCGCGTACAGCGTCAGGGGGACGGGCCCCTCCGCGAGGAGCAGGATCGCGAAGGTGAAGATCGTCGTGGGGCACGGCGCGACCCCGAGCAGCGGCGCGCGCGGGTACACGTGGCCGAGGGTCAGCCCCAGGAGCGGGTACAGGATCGCCGCGTACGCCGCGAGCGCGAGCGCCAGCGCGTGCCGCGGCGTCCGCCGGAACCGGAACGCGAGCGGCTCGGCCCTCGCCGCGGCCGCCGCGTAGAGCGCCGCCTGCGCGAGGAAGAGCGCGCCGAAGATCGTCGCCGCGGGGTTCACCGCGCGAAAGAAGCCGAGGTGGTAGCCGGCGCCGTTCATCGCCCAGAAGCCCGCGAGGATCCCGAGGACCGCGCGGCTCGCCGGACGGCCGCCCCGCCACGCGAGCGCGAGCGCGAGCGCGGCGAGCGCATAGGCGAGGAGCGGCGCCGGCCCGATGGCGCGGTTGTAGCGCTCGAAGACGGCGAGGAACTCCTCGACGGTGAAGGGCAACGTCATCGCGACACCCAGCGCAGGATGCGCCCGGGCCGCGGGCGCGGGGGTGCGGCAGGAAGCCACGGCCCGGAGGCGCTCGGGGAGCGGCTCAGCCCGACAGCCCGCGATCCCGCACCGCCATCATCGTCGCGAGCATCGTCGCGACGAGCTTCTCCTCGCCCCGCTCGACCGCGAACACGTCGCCGCGCACGACCGACAGCGTGCGCCCGCTCTTCAGCACACGCGCGCGCGCGACGACCGCGTCGCCCTTCCCCGGCGCGAGCAGGTTCACCTTGAACTCCACCGAGAGCACCGCCGCGTCCGGCGGCATGAGCGTCAGCGCCGCGTACCCGCAGGCCGTGTCGACGACGGTCGTCATCGCCCCGGCGTGGAGGAAGCCGTGCTGCTGCGTGAGATCGGCGCGGAACGGCAGCCGGATGTCCACCTCGCCCGGCGCGACGCGCTCGAGCGTCGCGCCAATCGCGTGGAGGAACCGCTGGCGCGCGAAGCTCTCGCGGATGCGCGCGTCGTACGCGGGGTCGGCCTCGGAGCGGGGTGGCATCGGGCGAGTGTACCGGAACGGGCGGCGCCGGCGCTTCGCGGCCGCGTGCATCGGGGCGCGCGCCGCGGTACACGTGCCGCATGGCCCTCTTCTCGCGGCGCCTGCCGCACGTCCTGACGCGGGCGGACCTCGTGACGGTCCTCGCGCCGACGTACGCGAAGGCGCGCGGCGTCGACGAGGAGGAGGCGAGCGAGCGGCTCGCGCGCGCGCTCGCGGTGCCCGCCGCGCTGGAGGACGTGTACCGAGGGGTCTCCGACGCGCTCCGCGCCGCGCAGGGGCCGCGGACGAGCGAGGACGCGCTCGTGGACAAGCTGTCCGCCGGCGTGGTCGCGCGGCGGGCGCGCGCGAAGGCCGCCGAGGCGACGCCCGCGATCTCCGCGGCGCTCGTGCGGCTCGACCTCGAGCTCGGGCTCGCCCCGGACGCGATGCGCGACATGCTCGCCACGCCGAGGGGGAGCGCCCTCCTCGACGAGGGGCTCCGCGCGCTCGGCGCGCACGTCGTGAAGGACCTCCTGCGCCCTGCGTAGCGCTCGCTCCGGAGGACGAGCGGGGTGACGGCGCCGCGGCGGCCGAGCCCAGCGTCACGCCGGCCCGAGCACCTCGTCGTACCCGCGCCCGCGGAACTCGAGGAGGCAGAACCCGTGGCCGAACGGGTCCGACGGGATCGCGATCCGTCCCCACGCCTTCTGGTCGGCGGGGCGCTCGAGCTTCGCACCCGCGTCCGTCGCGCGCCGGACCGCGGCGTCGAGGTCGTCCACGACGAAGTCCAGGTGCACCGGCGTCCAGTGGCGCTCGTAGTCGCGCAGCGCGCGCGTGCCCGTGGGCAGCGCGGCGGTGCCGGGCGGCTTCGCGAGCAGGTCGACCGGGACCTGAGCCCCGAGCATCTCGGCCCACTCGTCGCCGAGCCGCCTCCCCGCCGCGAGGCCGAGCGCTCGCACGTAGAACGCGACCGCGCGGTCCAGGTCGTCGACGTCGATGCACACCCGCAGCCCGGGCATGCTCGAGGATCTACCCGTCCCGGCGAGCGGCGTCCGCGTCCTTCATGGGCGCAAGCCCGGGAGGCGCGCCGCGGGGCGCGGCGGCGAGGTCAGAGCCCCGGGATCGCCCGCGCCACCACCGCGAAGTGGCACGCCGCGGCGGCGATCACGAGCGCGTGGAAGACCTCGTGGTATCCGAACACGCGCGGGAACGGATCCGGCCGCCGCGCCGCGTAGATCACGGCGCCGATCGTGTAGGCGGCCCCACCGGCGGAGAGGAGCGCGAGCGCCGGGGTCCCGAGGACGGTGCGCAGCGTGGGGAGCACCGGGAACACCGCCCAGCCGAGCGCGACGTAGACGGCGACGACGAGCGGCCTCGGCGCGTGCACCCACAGGATCGACTGCAGGATCCCGATCGCCGCGCCGGCCCAGACGATCGCGAGGAGCGGGAGCCCGGACGACGCGGGGAGGAGGAGGCACAGCGGCGTGTAGGTGCCCGCGATGAGCAGGAAGATCGCCGAGTGATCGAGCCGGCGCATCCACGCCCGGGCGCGGGGCGGCCAGTTCCGCCGGTGATAGATCGCGCTCACGAGGAACAGGGTGAACACCGACGCCCCGTAGACGTTCGCGGCCGCGAGGCCCCGGGCGGACGGCGCGAGCACCGCGAGCGCGATCCACCCCGCGAGCGCGACGAAGGCGGCGACCTCGTGCGAGACGCCCCGGAGGAGGGGCTTCGCGGGGGCCTGCGGGGCGGCTGGGGTGGCGGCCATGCTCATGCTCGCCATTGTGGACGCGCCGCGTCACGAGCGTGTCACGGCGGCGGCAGTGCCGCGGGCCCGGCTGCGTCGGCCGGGACGTCCGCCGCCGGCGGGCGGGGCGCGGAATACCAGGCCGCGCGGCAGCGCGGGACCCCCTCGGCACGCCCGCTCGGCGTCCGGCGCGCGAGGAGCAACTGGTACACGCTCGTGCGCCCGAGCCGGAAGCCCACGGCGGAGGCGGCGAGGTAGAGCCGGTAGAGGCGGGCGCGCCGCTCCCCGGCGATCGCCACCGCCTCGCCGTACCTCGCCTCGAGGCGCGCGAGCCAGTGGGCGAGCGTCTCGGCGTAGTGCTCGCGCAGCGACTCGAGATCGCGCACCTCGAAGCCCGCGCGCTCGGCAGCGGTGACCACCTCCCCGATCGGCACGAGCTCGCCGTCCGGGAAGACGTAGCGCCAGATGAACCCGCCGCCGCGCTGGTGCGCCCACGGCAGCGTGGGGGACCCGCCGCTCGCGTCGGCGATCGCGTGGTTCAGGAAGAGCCCGCCGGGCCGGAGGAGCCGGTGGACGGCCCGGAAGTACTCGTCGAGCCGCGCGCGGCCGACGTGCTCCATCATCCCGACGCTCGCCACCTTGTCGAACGGCGAGCCCGCCGCGAGGGTGCGATAGTCGCTCGCCTCGACCGACGACCCGGGGTCGCCGTCGGGGCCCGCGCCGCGGGCGAGCCGGGCGCGCGCCGCGGCGAGCTGGTTCGCGCTCACGGTGATGCCGGTCGCCCGCGCGCCGTAGGCAGCGGTCGCGTGCTCGACGAGCGCGCCCCACCCGCAGCCGACGTCGAGGAAGCGCTCCCCGCGCCCGAGCGCGAGCTTGCGGCACACGAGATCGAGCTTCGCGCGCTGCGCCGCCTCGAGCGTCTCGCCGCCGTGCGGGAAGTACGCGCAGGAGTAGACGAGCGCGTCGTCGAGGAAGAGGCGGTAGAAGGCGTCCGACACGTCGTAGTGGTGGCGGACGGCGTCCTGGTCGCGGCCCGGCGAGTGGCGCGCGCCGCGCAGGCGCGCCTCGAGCGGCGCCGGGCCGCGCCGCCGGAGCGCCCGCCGGGCGACGACCGCGAGCGCCGGCGCCGCGAGCGAGAGCCGGACCTGCGGCCCCTCCCAGCGCGCCGCCGCCTCGATGAGCCCGATCGCGTCGCCCTCGAGGTCGAGGAGGCCGTTCAGGATCGCCTCCGCGAGCCGGCGCTCCGCCGCCGGCGGGAAGAACGCCTCGAGCGCGCGCCGGTCGCGCAGCACGACCCGGCCGCGCACGCCGGCGTCGCGCGCGGGCGGGAGGTCGGTCCCGTCCCACAGCCGCACCCCGAAGCCGCGCGAGGGGGACGCGAAGAGCTCGGACGCGACGGTCGCCTGGTTCATGCCGCTCGGATATGGCTCGGCAGGCCCGCGCGCGAACGCTCCGGATGGGAGCGGCCCGCGCGGGGGCCAGGACGTCCGGTCGGCCGCGCTCCGGCCCGTCGTCGTCCCCCGTCCGCAAGGAGTCGCGGCGCGGCGCTCGCCCCCGGCTGCGCGCCGCCTCCCGCCGGCGTGCGGGGCTCACGCTCCGTGCGACATCACCGCACGTGTGGGTCCGGTGGGCCCTTCCTCGGCGGCGCCGCCCCGGTACCATGGCCGGACCGACCCGGAGGTCCCCATGCGGCTCAGCCCGACGACGCGCCTCATCGCCGTCTCCGTTCTCCTCCTCGCCGCCACCGCCGTCGTCTGGTGGGGCGTCGGGTTCCCGCTCGGCAGCGCGCTGCTCGACGGCGCCTCCGCCTGGCGGAGCGCCTTCGGATACGGGCCCGTCGGCCTGATGCGGCTCTTCGCGCTCGCGATCGCGGTGCCGGTCACCATCGCGGTCGTGGGCTCCGCCTCGCCGCAGACCCGCTGGATGGCGATCGCGGCGCTCGCGTTCGGCGCCGTCCTGCTGTACGGCGACCGCAGCCGGGGCGACGTGGTCGCGGTGGTGCTGCTCGTCCTCGCGGCGGCCGCCATGGCCGAGACGAGCGGGACGCAGCAGCTCGTCTCCGCCGCGGCGGTGGCGGTGGTCGTCGCGTTCGCCGCGCTGTCCGACCTCTCCTTGCCGAAGCCGCAGCTCGTGCTCGCGATCCTCGTGCGGGCGTTCTTCTTCTACGTCCCGCTGCTCGTCGGACCGGCGCTCCTCGAGCGCCACGCGCTGCGCAGGCTCGCGAAGTAGGCGCGCCTCAGGCGCGCGCGAGCCGCCGCCGCAGGAAGTGGTGCACGCGGTGCGGGAAGCCGGCGTCGGGCAGCGCCATGAACGGGCAGAGCCCCTGCACGACCGCGATCCCGGACTCCGCGCACAGCGCGAGCGCCGCCGGCGTCGCCGCCCCGGCCCCCGCGCCGCGGTGCAGCCAGACGCGCCGGATCCCCGCGGCGAGGCAGTCGCGCAGGACGGCCTCGGTCCGGGTGGGCGGCGTCATGAGGAGCGCGGCGTCCGCGGGGGGCGAGACGTCCTGCACGCGCGCGAAGCAGCGGCGCCCCTCGGCGTCCGCGAGCGCCGGGTTCACGGGCACCACGTCGAGCCCGCGCCGCAAGAGCTCGCGGAGCACCGCCCTGCTGAAGTCCTTCTCGTTTCGCGAGACGCCGACGACGGCAATGCGGCGCGCCGCGAGGAACGCGCGCGCCTCCTCGAGGGAAGACGGTCTCATGGCGCCGCAAAGGATACCTCCGCCTACCCGGCCCCGTCGCTCGCGGGCCCTGTCCCGGGTTTTGGGTCTGTTGGGTGCGGCCGGATGTCGCGTAAACTCCCCTTCATGACCAGCCGGACCCAGCGACAGGCATGCCCGACGTGGAAGCTCCGCGCGTGGACCGCGTTCGCCGCCGCCGCCGCGATCACGGCGCCGGTCGCGACCCGTTCCGCACCGGCGCCTGGACGCGGTGCCATCGTCTTGCCGCGCCCGGCGAGCTTCGACGCGGCGGTCGCTGCGATCGAGGGCGCGACGGGCGCGAAGGGCGAGGCGGTCGAGCTGGGCGGCGCGGCCGTTCCGCTCGGCGACGGCCGCGAGTTCGCAGTCGACGCCGGCACGGCCGAGCGCATGCTCGTCGGCAGCCACGCGACCTTCCGCGAGGGCGGGCTCTACCTGTTCCGGCTCGAGCGCTCGTTCGGGATCGCGGGCGAGAAGGACCCGCTCGTCCTGCTCCGCACCGCGGACCGCACCTCGGTGGTGCGCCGCGTGGGCACGAGCGGCCCGAAGGTCGGCGCCACGACGGACAAGATCGTCGCGTGGCTCGACGCGCTCGCGAAGGACGAGCCCTTCGACCTGACCGAGATCGGCGTCGACTATCTCGCCGGCCGGTTCGCGCGCGCTCCCAAGGACCCGGCGGCGATCGCGCGCCGGTGCGTCGAGCTCGCGCCCGATCTCGTCTCGGCGCGCGCGAGCACCTTCGATCTCCTCGTCGAGGAGATCCGCACGTCGCGGACGCTCTACCTCATCTGGTAGGTCGGGGAGCGCGCTACCGCGGCGTCGAGGCAGGCGGCTGGCCGACCGGCGGCGGCGCGCCCGGGGGCTGAGGCGGCGGGATGGTCTGCCAGGTCGGCGGCGCCGCTCCGGGCTGCTCCGGCGTGCCGGGCGGCGGCGCGGCCGTGGGCGGCAGCGGCACCGGCACCGGGCGCTGCCCCTCGCGCACGAACGGGACGCGCAGGTCAGCGAGCTTGGTGCCCGAGGTGTCGGCGAAGGTCGCGTCGAGCTCGAGCGCATTCAGCTCGGTGGCCGGCACCGGGAACAGGAGCAGCACCGTCGCGCTCCCGCCGGGGTCGAGCGTCCCCTTCGCGAACGCCTTCGCGGGAACGGCGTACCCGGAGTAGGGAACCGCGCCCCACCACGGATGCGGGCCGTACCCCCACCAGCCGGCCCAGCCTCCGCCCCACGGGTAGAACGGCCCGCCCACCGGATACGCGCCGTAGAACGAGTAGCCGTAGCCGTACACGGCGCCCCGCCAGGGGCCGAGCGCGTGCCGCACGTCCTCGGGCGAGAGCGCCTCGTACCGGAACCCGCCCGGCGTGAACAGCGAGAAGGCCGACGGGCGGACCTGGATCGCGCGTCCGCTGCCGTTCTGGATCGCGACCTCGACCGGCGTCAGGTACTCGTCGATGTCGCCGCGGTACCCCTGCCACGCGCCGGGCCGGACGACGACCCGGATGCCGGCCGCGACCGCGGTCGCGGCGGAGCGGTCGTTCGCGACGGCCTGCGCCGGATCCGCCGGGCGGAGCGGCGTCGTCGCGCAGGCGGCGAGGAGCAGGGTGGCGGCGATCGCGGTGCGCATGGGGCCAACCGGATCGTAACTCCGGCCGCCGGGCGCGGCACCCTCGAGCGGGTGGCCGCACCGTCAGGGGATCCGCGCGTGGGGCGCGCCGGCCGGCGCAACCCCGACGGTCGTGGGTGTCCCCTCCCGGAGCGCCCGCCGGCACGGATGACCGGAGGGCGGGCGACGGGCGCCGCGGTTCAGGCCGCGGCGGCGGTCGCGGGCGCGGTCTCGACCGCGTACCGGAGCTCGATCCAGGCGGAGAGGCCGCCGGCGAGCACGCGCACCTCGCGGAAGCCCTGCGACCGGAGCGCCTCCGCGACGCGCGCCACGTCGAGGTCGCGCTCGTCGCGTCCGTAGACGACGACGGCGCAGCCGTGCGGCACGCGCGTGGCGTCGCGCACGATCGAGTCCGGGCGCACCCGGACGGCGCCGTTGAGCTGGAGCCCCGTCTGAGAGTACGCGTCGTCTCCGCGCACGTCGACGAACGCGACGCGCTCGCCCTTCGTCGTCCGCGCCACGACCTGGCGCGGGGTGATCCTGGAGAACGTCAGCACGAAACCGCTCCTTCCTGCGCGCGCGGCCGCTCGGCGCGATCCGCGGCATGTCGTCTTCGTTTCGGGGGCGAGGTGCACGCTGCGTGCCGGGCCCGGACGGGCGCGCAGATACAAGATCCGGTGGTGAAAGCCCGCTTCGGCGCAAGCCGTGCGGGTGCGCTGGCGCGTGGTCTACGCACCGCGAACCGCGCTTCACACCCGGTCACGCCCCGTCCGGCCAGCCGCGGCGGCGGTCGCGCAGCATCTCGCGGGCCGCGTTCCGTCCGGGCGCGCCCATGACGCCGCCGCCGGGGTGTGCGGCGGCGCCGCACAGATAGAGGTTGCGGATCGGTGTCCGGTAGCGCGCCGCGCCGGGGAACGGGCGCATCGAGAAGAGCTGCGAGAGCGTCATGGCGCCCTGGAAGATGTTCCCGCCCGTGAGCCCGAAGCGGCGCTCGAGGTCCGGCGGGGCGAGCACCTCGTGCGCGACGACGGCGCGGCTGAACCCGGGCGCGTACGCGTCCAGCACCTCGAAGCAGCGCTGGGCGAACCGATCGCGCTCGATGCTCCAGGCGCCCCGCGCGAGGCGATAGGGCGCGTACTGGACGAACATCGACATGAGGTGCCGGCCGGGCGGCGCCACGGTGGGGTCGACGACGGACGGGATCGTGCACTCGAGGATCGGCGCGCGCGACGGCTGCCCTGCGCGCGCGTCGTCGAACGCCCGCTCGAGGTAGTCCATCGACGGCGCGACGTGGATCGTGCCCCGGTGCTGCGGGCCGGGGGCGCCGGGCAGCGCGCGGAAGTCGGGCAGCGCCGAGAGCGCGACGTTGATCTTCACCGACCCGCTCGCGTAGTCGATCCCGCGGACCGCGTCCGCGACGCCGGGAGGCAGCTCCTGCTCGCCGACGAGGTCGAGGAGCGTGCGGGTGGCGTCGGCGCTCGAGGCGACGCGGCGCGCGCGGAGCTCCGTGCCGTCCTCGAGGACGACCCCCTCGGCCGAGCCGCCGCGCACGAGGATCCGCGCGACGCGCGCGCCCGTGCGGATCTCCGCGCCGTGCGCGCGCGCCGAGGCCGCGATCGCCTCCGGCAGGCTCCCCATCCCGCCGCGCACGTACCCCCACACGCCGCGCACGCCGTTCGTCTCGCCCATGACGTGGTGGAAGAGGACGTAGGCCGTCCCGGGCGTCTCCGGCGAGGCCCAGGCGCCGATGATGGCGTCGGTCGCGAGCGTCGCCTTGACCTCGTCGGACTCGAACCACCGGTCGAGCACGGCGCGCGCGGACGCCGTGAGGATCTCGACGGCGGCCGGCCCGTCCTTCCCGAGCCGCAGGAAGCGCCGGCCGGTCAGGAAGACGCGGAGGAGGTCGCCGAGCTTCCCGGAGAACGGGTCCGGCGGCGTCTCGTCGAGCGTCGGCTCGATCGCGGCCGCGATCCGCTCGAGCATCGCCTCGTACGCGGGGAGCCGCTCGGCGTCGCGCGCCGAGAACTTCGCGACCTCGCGCCGGGTCGCCTCGCGGTCCGGGCCCATGAGGAGCGAGCGTCCGTCGGGGAAGGGCGTGAAGGACGACGGGTTCCGCGGCAGCACCTCGTAGCCGTGCCGGGCGAGGTCGAGGTCGCGGACGATCTCGGGCCGGAAGAGGCTCACGACGTACGCGGCGGTCGAGACCCTGAACCCGGGCCACGGCTCCTCGGTGACGCAGGCGCCGCCGACCCGGTCGCGGGCCTCGAGCACGAGGACCCTCTCGCCGGCGCGCGCGAGGTACGCGGCGGCGACGAGGCCGTTGTGGCCTCCGCCGACGACGATGGCGTCCTGGACGGTCACGGTGACCTCCCCGCCGGCTGCCGGGCCGGCGAGGGCAGGGTAACAGGGCCGAGCGCGTCGCGCCGCCGGGACGGGCGCCGCGTTGCGCCCGGCGCCGGCGCCCCGTAGCATCGCGCGGCCATGGAGCCCGAGCGCTTCCGCTTCCGCGAGGAGGTCCTCCGCGCGGCCGCCGCGCAGACGCGGCGCCGCTTCGCGACGACGCTCGTCGCGACGGCGGCGATCGTCGTCGCGATCTGGGCGGCGGCGCTCCGGCCGAAGGGCGCCGGGTGGGGCACGCTCGCCTTCTCGGTCGCGCTCCTGCTCGCGCTCGCCGCCTTCTCGCTGCGCCGCCGGATGCGGCGGCTCCACGCGCGCTGGGGCTCGTTCGAGATCGCGATCGACGGCACGGCGATCTCGAGGCAGGTGTCGGGGTTCGCGCCGATCCGCATCGCGCGCGCGGACGTCGAGACGGTCGGCGAGCGGGCGGACGGGATCGTCGTCCGCGCGCGGGGCGGGGCGGCGCTGCTCGTGCCGCGCGCGATCGACGGGTACGCGCGGCTCCGCGAGGCGCTCGCGGCGTGGGCGCCGCCACGGGGCGACGCCGGGCGGTCCTGAGCCGCAAGCAGGCGGTTCGTGCTTCCCCCGCCCGCCAGCCCTACAGCCTCACCCGCGCCGACACGTACGTCGCGTCCCCCTGCTGCGACGGCACGGCGCTCTCCGGCCGTGCCGCGCGCAGCCGCTCGCCGTCGGGCGGGAGGCCGGGAGACTCGTCCACGACGAGCACGGACACCGGCGCGTCGCCGCGGAGCGCCACGTCGATCTCCACGCCGCGTGCGGGGAGCCCGGCGCAGGCGTGCACGCTGTAGCCGCCCCACCAGTGGCGCACCTTCGGGGCGGGCGCGGGCGCCGGGACGCCCTCCATCGCGAACGAGGCGACGTCGGCGCCGGGCGGGAAGACGAGGTAGGCGCGAGGCGCGCCGCGCGGCGAGGAGAGGTGCGCGCGGACGTGGCGGACGTCGCCCTCTCGCCGGACGGAGGCGATCTCGAGGCGCGGCGCGGGGAGGTGGCGCGGCGGCGCCGCCGAGGAGAACGACGGGCGGTGCGGCGACCACGCGAACGGGTGCGTGCGCTCCGCGGAGAACGGCCCCGCCTCGCGCAGCCACGCCGCGGGCGCGGCGGACTCCGTCTCGACGAGCCAGCGCGCCTGGCCGGCCTCCTCGTGGAACGCGATCGTGACCCGCTCCGGCGCGTCCGGCGTCGCGTGCGGGAGCGCGGCCTGGACGAGGACCAGGACCACGCCGGCCGCGGCGAGGGCCGCCCCGGGGACGAGGCGCGCCCGGCCGCCGTCGCCCGCAGCGAGCGGTGCGAGCGGGACGAAGGCGAGCGCGACCAGCGCCGCGGTCGCGGCCGCGGCCGCCACCCCGAGCAGGTGCGGCAGGAGGTAGGCGAGCGGGAAGACGACGACGCCCGCCACCACGGCGGGGGCGACCGCCGCGGCGAGGAGCCATGCGCCGCGCCCGCGCCGAGCGAGCGCCCAGCCGATCCCGACGGCGCCGGACGTGAGCGCGGGGAGCGCGGAGACGTGGCTCGCGCCGGGGAGCGCGGCCGCGAGCGTCACGCCGAGGACCGCGTGCAGCGCGGCGGCGCCGGCGAACAGCCCCTCGGCGCCGGCCCGGCGCGCGGCGAGGGCGGCCGCGAGCAGGGCGGCCGCGGCGCCGATCGCCCACCCGGCGGCCGAGAACGGCGCCGGGTGCGCGACGAACGGTCGCGAGAGCGCCCCGCCCCGCAGCAGCGTCCAGCCGAGGAGCATCGCGCCGGCCGACGCGACGGGCGCCGCGACCGCCGCCGCGAGGCCGGCGAGGAGGCGGTGGACGGCCCGCGGCTCGCGCCGCAGCAGCAGCCACGCGGCCGCGGCGACGAGAACGGCGGCCGCGAGCGCCACCGCGAGCGGCGCCCCGTACGAGACGACGCCGAGGGCGAGCACGTCGAAGTAGACGAGCCGGGCCCGCGCCGGCGCCTCGAGCGGCTCCGCCGCCGCGGCCCGGACGAGGGCGAGCGCGTTCTCCCCCTGATGCTGGAGCGAGCGCGGGTCGAGGTGCGCGACGTCGTCGAGCGGCGTGTGGTAGCGGACGACGCCGAGGGCGAACGCGAGGTTCAGGCCGGGCATGCCGCGCCGCTCGAGCACCGTGAGGTCGGTGTCGTTCGGGATGAGGTCGTAGACCGCCGGCGCGACCGACGTCGTCACGGGGTGAGGGAGCCGCCGGAGCGCGCGCGCGGTCCAGGCCGGATTGCCGCTCGTGTCGAACATGATGCTCGGGCCGGTCGTGCCGCGTGCCTCGAGGTTCACGACCGCGCCCGCGTCCGGGGCCCAGGGGTGGCGCTCCGCGAACGCGGTCGCGCCGACCAGCCCCGGCTCCTCCGCGTCGGTGATCACCGCGACGAACGGTCGCGGGAGCGGTGGCCCGGCGGCGAGGGCGCGCGCCACCTCCAGCACGATCGCCGCGCCCGAGGCGTCGTCGGATGCGCCGGGGCCGGCGGGGACCGAGTCGTGGTGCGCGACGAGGAGGACCGCCTTCGGGCCCGGCGGCCCGAGGCGCGCGACGACGTTCCGGACCGGCGCGCAGGTACCGTACGGGCCGCAGCCGAACGTCTCCTGCACCTGCGTCTCGAGGCCGAGCGCGCGGAGGCGCGCGGCGAGGAGCTCGACCGCGCGCAGGTCGGCGGGCGCGCCGGTCGGACGCGGGGCCGCGTCGCCGGCGAGCTCGCGCACGACGCGGAGCGCGCGGCCCGCGGAGAACTCCGTCGCCGGCGCCTCCTCGCCGCGCGGAGGAACGGGTGCCGTGCGCAGCACGGCCAGGGCGGCGAGGATGGCGAGGAGCAGGGCCGAGGCGCCGACGCGGCGCGCGGGACGGGCATCCGGCATCGGCCGACAGGCTACCCCAGCGGAGCGGTGCCAGCGGGACCATCGCGGGGTGCGGCGCGTGGCGCGCCACGCCGATCACGCCGGAGGCGCGCGGTCCGCCCACGGGCGCGCCGCCTCGAGCTGGGCCGCCACCCGGAACAGCGTCGCCTCGTCGCCGAAGCGCCCGGCGATCTGGACGCCGACGGGCATCCCGTCCGTCGTCCAGTAGAGCGGCAGGCTCATCGCCGGCTGCCCGGTCTCGTTGAAGAGCATCGTGTTGCCGGTCGCGTCGAAGGAGCGGCCGCCGATCTCCGAGAGGAGCTTCTCGAACAGCGCGCGGGACCCGAGCCGCGCGACGGCGCGAATCCCGGCGCGCTCGAGCGCGCTCGACTTCACCGCCCCGATCGGCAGCGGGGGCAGCGCCAGGGTCGACGTGAGGAAGAGGTCGTGGGCCTCGAAGAACTCGGCGACGGCGCGCGACGCCCGGTGGATCTCCGCGACGGTGCTCACGAGCTCGCCCGCCGAGAGCGCCTTCCCGGCGCCCGCGAGCGCCCAGGTCTCCTCCTCGAGCGTCGCCGGCCCCGCGCGGCGGCCGGTGAGTCGCGCCCCTTCCGTCACCTCCGCGGAGACGCCGGCGGCGACGACGACGAGGTAGGCGTGCACGAGCGCGTCGCGCGAGAACTCCGGCCGCGCCTCGACCACCTCGTGCCCGAGCTCCGCGAGGAGGCGCGCCGCGTCCTCGACCGCCGCGGCACAGTCCGGACCGGTCTTCCGGGCGAAGAGCGGCTCCTTCGTGAAGGCGATCCGGAGCCGCCCGGGAGGCGTCCCGGCCTCGGCGAGGAACGGGCGCGCCGGCGGCGGCGCCGCGTACGGATTGCCCGCCACCGGCCCCGCGGCGACGTCGAGCAGGGCGGCGGAGTCGCGGACGCTCCGGGTGATGACGCCGTTCGTGTCGAAGCCCGACCACGACTCGCCGAGCGCGGGGGCGTGCGAGATGCGCCCGCGCGTGGGCTTCATCCCGAACACGCCGCACGCGGAGGACGGGATCCGGATCGAGCCGCCGCCGTCGCTGCCGTGGGCGGCGGGGACGATGCGCACCGCGACCGCCGCCGCGGAGCCGCCCGACGACCCGCCGGCGCTGCGGGACGGGTTCCAGGGGTTTCGCGTGGCGCCCCGCATCACCGGCTCGGTCGTGCCGAGGATCCCGAGCTCCGGCGTGTTGGTCTGGCCGAAGGTGACGAGCCCCGCGGCGTGGAAGCGCCGGACCACCTCCGCGTCGAACGTGGGCGTCCACCCGGCGAGGAGGCGCGACGAGCTCGTGAGGGGGTGGCCCCTCCACGCTGCGAGGTGGTCCTTCAGGAGGAACGGGACGCCGGAGAGCGGCCCGGCCGGGAGCGGGCCGCGGGCCCGCTCCCGCGCCTCGTCGTCGTAGCGCGCGACGATCGCGTTCACGCGCGGGTTCCGCGCGTCGGCGCGCTCGAGCGCGGCCTCCAGCACCTCCGCGGGGGTCACCTCCCGGCGCGCCACGAGGTCCGCGAGCGCGAGGGCATCGAGCCGGTCGTATTCGGGGAGGCGCACGGAGGACCCGAGACCTATAGACCCTTTCATGTTCGTGGGCCACATCGGGGTGGCGCTGGCCGCGAAGCGTGCCGCGCCCCGCACCTCGCTCGGGACGCTCGTGGCGGCAGCGGTCTGGCTCGATCTCGTGTGGCCGGTGCTGCTCCTCGCCGGCGTCGAGCGGGTCCGGATCGATCCGGGCAACACGCCCTTCACGCCGCTCGACTTCGAGAGCTATCCATTCACGCACGGTGCGGTCTCGGTCGTGCTCTGGTCGCTCGCGTTCGGCGCCGTCTACCTCGCGCGCACTGGATACCGCCGCGGCGCGGTCGTGGCCGGCGTGCTCGTCGCGAGCCACTGGGTGCTCGACGTGATCACCCACCGGCCGGACCTGCCGCTCCTCTGGAACGGGACGAAGGTGGGGCTCGGGCTCTGGTACAGCGTGCCGGCGACGCTCGCGGTCGAGCTCGCGATCCTCGCGGCGGGGGTCCTCGTCTACGCCCGCGCGGCGCCGGCGCGCGACGCGACCGGGCGCTGGGCGCTCGCCGGCCTCGTCGCGTTCCTGCTCGCCGCGTACGCCGCCAACCAGCTCGGCCCGCCGCCGCCGTCCGAGAAGGCGATCGCGATCGGCGGCTTCGCGCAGTGGCTCTTCGTCGCCTGGGCGGCGTGGGTCGACCGCCACCGCCGCGCCGGGGCCCCGGCGCTACTGCTTCAGGGGTGAGCCGTGCGCCGCCTCCTCGTCGAACCCGTGGGCGAGGACGAAGTGGTAGAGCGGGTGCGGCTCGCCGTTGCCACCGACGAGCTCGAACAGGAACTGCCCCTGCTCTCCGTCGGGGTCGGGCAGCGCCTGCACGAACAGGAGATCGCGCCGCTCGATCAGGATCTCGCCCAGGAGCTGCTTGCCGCGGAGGAGCTGGACGGTCGGGAGCCGCTCCTCGTCCTCGTCGAGGTGCCAGTGGAGGTCCTCGGCGTCGTAGAGGAAGGTCTCGGGCGTCCCGGCGCGCAGGATGCAGTTGGGGTGGCGCCGGACCCAGCGCCAGAAGGCGTCGAAGGAGAGGGTGGCGCCGGTCTCGACGGTGAGGGCCATGCCGGGGAATATACCGCCCGTGGACTCCCCGATCACCGGCGGCCCGCGAGGAGCGCCGTGACCCGCAGCCCCGTCCGGATGGCCCCGCTCGCGACGGCGGCGGTGCTCGCGTTCGCCGCCTGCGCGTCCGCCGAGGCGCCGCCTCCCGGGCCGCCGCCGTTCCGCGCCGTGAAGAAGGTCGTCCTCGTCCGGCGCGTGGCCGACCCGCGCGCGCAGCGGCCGCGCGACCCGATCGACGCGCTGAAGGAGAGCCTCGACACCCGCGGGTACGAGGTCCGGGTGGTCGAGGTCGGCCCGGGGAAGGACGCCGAGCTGCGCGACCTCGACCGGCTCGAGGACCGGATCGCAGCGCGCCTGTGGAACCGGGGGGCGCCGCCCGACCGCGTGGAGCGGCTCGGGCCCGAGGCGGGCGCCGTCGTGACGAAGCTCGGGGCGGACGCCGTGGCCGGCTATCACCGCCTCGACCCGTCGCTCGCGCTCCTCACGCCGCCGCCGCCGCCGACGTGGACGACGCCGTCCGAGCGTCAGCGGTACTACGCGACCGCCCGGGTTCCCGCGGGGGCGCTCTCCCTCGTCGCCGCGGACGGCTCCGTCGCGTGGTTCCCCTGGGGCGGGGCGGGGGCGGACCTCGACGAGCATGCGCTCGTGAACGCAGCGGAGGCGATCGACGCGCTCCTGGCCGCGCTCGCGGGAGCGCCGGCCGACCGCTGAGCCGCGGCGCCGCTACGCGGGCGGCGACGGGACGCGCGACAGGAGGGTCGTCGTCGCGACGACCTCGCCGCCGCGGACGTACAGCCGGGGCACGCGCGCGGTCACGCCCGCCAGGATCTCCCAGGAGATGGTGTCGGCGAGGGTCGCGAGCTCGTCCGCGTCGACGCGCTCCTCGCCGTCGCGGCCGAGCAGGGTCGCCGCGTCGCCGGGCCGTGCCTCCGGGACGGCGGTCACGTCCACCATGCACATGTCCATCGCGACACGGCCGACGACGGGCGCGCGGCGGCCGTGCACGAGCACGTGGGCGCGGTTGCCGAACCCGCGCCGGTAGCCGTCCGCGTAGCCGCACATCACGAGCGCGATCCGGGACGGACGGGAGGCGGCCCAGGTACGGCCGTAGCCGACGGTGGCGCCGCGGTCCACCTCGAGGACGCGGGCCACCCGGGCGCGGAGCGACATCACCGGGCGGAGGTCCGCCTCCGTGCCGCACCACGGCGCCGGGCGGTAGCCGTACATCGAGAGCCCGGTCCGGACCGCGTCGAGCGACATCTCCTTGTCGAGGAGCACGCTCGCCGACGCGGAGCAGTGGCGCTCCCGCACGAACGGGAGCCGCGCGGACACCTCGCGCAGGACGTCGAACTGCCGCCGCGTGAAGCGCTGGTCGCCCTCCTCGGCGGCGGCGAAGTGGGTGAAGAGCCCCTCGACCTCGAGCCCGGGCGTCGCGCGCGCCCGCTCGGCGAGCGCGACGAGCTCGTCCGGGCGCAGGCCGTGGCGGTTCAGGCCGGACTCGAGCTCGAGGTGGACGGGCACGGTCCACGCGGCCCGCCGCGCGGCGCCGGCGAGCGCCTCCGCGACGTCCCACGACGCGACGGTGGGCCGGAGCCGGAGCGCGACCGTGCGCTCGGCGTCGGACGGCGGCGTGTACCCGACGACCAGGATCGGCGCGTCGATCCCCGCCGCGCGGAGCTCCTCGCCCTCGTCCACGCACACGACCGCGAGCCCGTGGGCGCCCGCCGCGAGCGCCGCCTCCCCGCACGCCACGGCGCCGTGGCCGTAGGCGTTCGCCTTCACGACCGCCCAGAGGCGCGCCGGCGCGGCACGGCCGGCGAGGAGCCGCACGTTGTGGCCGAGGGCGTCGAGGTCGATCTCCGCCCAGACGGGACGTCCGCCCCAGCGGGAGGGTGAGAAGGCCATGGCGTCGCATCTTACTCGCGGCCTCTCGTGGGAGCGACCGCGACGCTACGTCCGATCCCGGGCGGCGGGCGGCGTGCTACCTTGCCGCCCTTCCACCGGGCGTGGGAGCGCCCGCAGAGAGGGAACGCGATGAGCACCCAGAGCCGCTACGCCGCGCTGTCGAAGTCGCTCGAGTCCGCCCGCGAGCGGCTGTCCGCGTACCGGTCGGAGTGCGTCCTGTTCGCCGCGACGCTGTCGCGCGGCCTCATGGACTACGCCGGGTGGCCGCGCGAGCTCGTCGCGTACGAGCGCGTCTCCGGCGAGGGCGCGCGCGGGCCGACGCACAAGATCGAGGACGCGATGCACCTCGACCCGGACGCGTTCTGGCACTTCGGCCTCCGGCTCGGGATCGAGGAGCCGAAGGGCAAGGACGCGATCCTCCTCGAGGTGCGGTTCAAGAAGCTCGAGACCCGCTACATCATCAGCCTGTTCGGGGACGACGCGGGGCCGGCGCAGGATCGCCGGGTGTTCGAGGACTTCGAGGTCGCCGCGCCGACGCCCGAGGCGCTGCAGCCGCTGTACGACTCGATCCTGAACGCGGTCGCGCGCCACTACGAGTACGGGCTCCGGCTCTTCCTCGAGAACGGCGGGCGCGGGCTCGAAGATCCCGGTCTCGTCGGAGCGGCTCCTCTCGCTGTGGCGAGGGGACGGGACGAAGCCGGGATAGCTTCCCGGGGACCGCAGGGTGGCGGCCCCCGGGGGCGGATCACCCGACGAAGCTCTCCTGGTACCCGAGGTCCTCGATCCCGAGCGCGTCCGCCGTCGGCGTGAGCGGCTGGTAGCAGTCGAGCATCACGGCGAGCTCGTTCGTCACCTTCTGGCCGATGGAGCCCTCGTACGCGCCAGGGTGCGGCCCGTGCATCACGCCCGCGGGGTGGTGCGAGATCGACCCCGCCCCGACGCCGCGGCGCGACGTGAACTCGCCGCGGACGTAGAAGAGGATCTCGTCGACGTCGACCGACGCGTGCGGGTACGGGCACGGCACGGCCTCGGGATGGAAGTCGAGGACCCGCGGCACGAACGAGCACACGAGCGCGCCCCGCGCGGCGAAGGTCCCGTGCCAGGTGGGCGGGAGGTGCACGAGCCCGGCGCGCGGCTGGAAGTTCAGGATCGGGAAGGCGAACGGGTAGAGCGACCCGTCCCACCCGACCACGTCGAGCGGCGACGCGTCGAAGCGGTAGCCGTGGAACGTGCCGCCCCGCTTCACGACGAGCTCGCGGATCCCCTCGTCGCTCGGCCCCGTCCACTCGACGCGCCGGAAGTCGCGGTGAGAGTAGGGCGCGTCCATCCGGAGCTGGCCGGTCTCGTTCCGCCACTGCGACGGGATGTGGAACCCGCCCCCGGCCGAGCCCCCCGCTTCGATGGACAGCCAGCGCTGCCTGCCGGGGTCGAGGACGAACCGGTGCAGGAGCCCGCGCGGCACGTAGACGTAGTCGTCCTTCCCGAAGCGGAGGTCGCCGAGCGGCGAGCGGAGGAGGGCGCCGCCCTCGAAGACGTAGATGAGCTCGTCGCCGTCGCCGTTCGACACGTAGACCGGATCCGCAGCGTCGGGCGCCGCCACCGAGATGACGAGGTCGGAGTTGAAGAGGAGCGGCACGCGCGCGTCCACCGGCGGGCCACCGATCGGCGAGAGGTCCTGGGTCCGGTAGTGGCGCTTCAGGAGCGGGCGCGGCGGCGCCGCGACCGGCGCGCGCCAGCCGTGACGCGCGACCGCGGCGTGCGTCGCGTGCGGCCGCCCCGCGTGGTAGGCGAGGGTGTACGGACCGTCGAAGCCGGCGCGCGTGTAGGCCTCCTCGTGGAGGAGCCGCCCCTCTCGGTCGCGGAAGGCGACGTGGTGCTTCCTCGGCACGGCCCCCTGGACGATCCGGTCGAGCACTAGGTGCGCCCCTCGCGCTGCTGCTCGCGCTCGATGGACTCGAACAGGGCGCGGAAGTTCCCGGCGCCGAAACCCTGATCGCCCTTGCGCTGGATGATCTCGAAGAAGAACGGGCCGGCCTCGGGCTCGTGGTAGAGCCCGGCCGCTTCGCGCAGGAAGATCTGGAGCAGGTACGAGCCCGGGCCCGCGCCGTCCACCAGGATCTCGAGCCGGCGCAGCTCGTCGAGCCGCTCGTCGAGCTTGCCGATCCCGGTCGTCCGGAGGCGCTCGGGGAGCGCGTCGTAATAGGAGCCCGGCGTCGGCATGAACTCGACGCCGCGGCCGCGCATCCCCTCGACCGCCGGGAGGATGTCCTTCACCGCGAGCGCGGCGTGCTGGATCCCGTCCCCGCGGTGGTCCTCGTTGAAGACGTTGATCTGCGACGACTTGAACGCCGGGCGCCACGGCTCGTTGTTCGCGAACTTCACGCCGGAGCGGGCATCGCGCATGACGACCGAGCGGAGCCCCGAGCCCTGCTGCGCCTGGATCGCGGCGCGCTTCGCCTCGGCCGCGTCCTTGGTGTGGAACTGCACCTCCCAGAACTCCTCGAGGCCGAGGACGTGCTCCATCCAGAGGAGCGCCGGCTTCATGGTCTGGAAGTTCGAGGTGAGGTGGTCGACGTACCCGAACCCGAACGCGTTCGCCCCGCCGCGCGCCTGCGGGTGCCGCAGGACCCCGGGGTAGATCCCGGCGTAGCCCCGCCGTTCCACGAACCGGAAGGTCGTGTCGCCGAGCGGCGTCGTGATGTTGAACGTCCGGAGCGTGCCGCCGTCGTCGCGGTGCTCCTGCACGTCGGAGATCGGCGTCCCGCCGCGTTCATCGAGCAGCCGGAAGCAGCGCTCGGCGTCCTCCACCTCGAACACGACGGTCCCGATGCCGTCGGGGTGCTTGCGCAGGTAGCGCCACGCGCGCCCGCCGTCGCCGCGCGGCTGGGAGCAGACGACGCGGACGCCTCCCGCCTCGAACACGGCGCTCCGCTGGCGGCCGTCGCGCTCGAGGTCCGGGCCGCTCGCGCCGACCTCCGCGAAGTCGAGCCGCTGGGTGTAGAAGCGGCGGCTCCGCTCGAGGTCGTGCACGTAATAGTGCAGCGCCTCGACGCGGACGAGCCCGATCGGCTCGAGGTTCGTCGTTCCCGTCACGGGGTCCTCCTCTCCGGCGGCGGCGCGTCGGGCTGCCGGTCCGGGTGCGCCGCCTGGAACGGCGCGAGCGCGGCGCAGGCCTCCTCAATCCGGCGGAGCGTCGCGTACGGCGCGACGTCCACCCCGTAGCGGCGCGCGTTGTGGAGCTGCGGCACGAGGTAGCAGTCGGCGAGGCCGGGGGCGTCGCCATGGCAGAAGCGGCCCGTGGCGCCGTCGCCGACCGCGCGCTCGAGCGCGTCGAGGCCCCGGGAGATCCACGCCCGCGCCCACTCGCGTTCCCAGCCCGGGACCTTCTCCCGGATCGTCCGGAGGACGATCGCGTTCTGCAGGGGCTGGATCCCGGAGTTCACGTGCTCCGCGAGCGCGCGGACGCGGGCCCGGCCGTCGAGGTCGGGAGGGAGGAGCGGCGGGTCCGGGAAGCGCTCCTCGAGCCACTCGATGATGGCCATGGACTGTACGAGCCGGAGGACGCGCTCGCCGTCGAGCACGTCGAGCACCGGAACCTGGCCCATGGGGTTGCGGGCGCGGTGCTCCTCCCGGAACTGCTCCTGGTCGACGAGGTTGAGCGCGACGTACTCGTAAGGGATCCCCTTCAGCGCAAGGGCGATCCGCACGCGCCAGGCGGAGGAGGAGCGCCAGTACCCGTACAGCCGGAAGGTCATCCCGTCACCACCCGCTGCGCGATCGTGCCGAACAGGTTCCGCCCCGCGCCGTCCCGCATCTCGATCTCCACCGTGTCGCCCGGCTCCATGAACCGCGTGCGGGCCCCGCCGCCGTCGATGAGCTCGAGGGCGCGCTGCTCCGCGATGCAGGTCCAGCCGCGCGCCCGGTCCTCGTTGGAGAGCGTGCCGCTCCCGAGGATCGTCCCCGCGGTGAAGCCGCGCGTCCTGGCGACGTGCTCCACGAGCTGGTGGAAGGAGAAGTGCATCTCGGACCCCGAGACGTCGCCCACGCGCGCGCCGTTCCAGCGCACCGTCATGCGGAGGTGGACGCGGCCGTCGCGCCAGGCCCCGCCGAGCTCGTCCGGCGTCACCGCGAACGGGGAGTAGGCGGTCGCGGGCTTCGACTGGAAGAAGCCGAACCCCTTCGCGAGCTCGCCGGGGACGAGGTTCCGGAAGGTGAGGTCGTTCGCGAGGCAGAGGAGCCGGACGTGCCGCTCCGCGTCCGCCGCGCGGGCGCCCCGCGGGACGTCGCCGAGGATCGCGCAGACCTCGCCCTCGAAGTCGAGCCCCCACGCCGGATCGGAGAGCGGGACGTCGTCGGTCGGCCCGAGGAGCACGCCCGACCCGCCCTGGTAGACGAGCGGATCGGTCTCGAGCGTCGGCGGCGGCTCGGCCCCGCGGGCGCGGCGCACGCGCCGGACGTGGCTCAGGAACGCGGAGCCGTCCACCCACTCGTACGCGCGCGGCAGGGGCGAGTGGAGCGCCCTCGGGTCGAGGGGCGATCCGATCTTGCCCTCGTCGACGGAGCGGGCCAGCGCACGGAGCGCGGGCTCGCACGCCTCCCACGCGTCGAGCGCGTCCTGCAGCGAGGGCGCGATGCCGGACGCGTCCGCGGCGGCCTCGCCGTCGCGGCGGACCACGAGGAGCCGCCCGTCCCGGCTCCCGTCGCGTGCGGTCGCGAGCCGCATGGGCTGGAGGTGTAACGGCGGCGGGCCGGCGCGGCGAGCGCGATCGAGGACGCGCGCGCACCCGCACGGGGCTTCGGGCGCATCCCACGACTCCCGCCCAGCTGCGACGGCCGGGGGCTGCGGGCTGCGCCCTGCCATTGCGCCCCGCGGAGGCCGGCCGCTATGAACGGGCGGTGCCCGGGCTCACCCTCTCCATCCACGGCGCCGTCGCGGAGCTCGGCGCAGACGAGTGGGACGCGCTCGTCGCGCACGAGCAAGACGCGGCGAGCCCGTTCGTGCGCCACGGGTTCCTCTCCGCGCTCGAGGAGAGCGGGTCGGCGTCGCGCCGGAGCGGGTGGTCCCCGCGCCACGTCGCCGTCCGCAGAGGCGGCACGCTCGTCGCGGCGGCGCCCACGTACGTGCGGACGGACTCGGACGGCGACTTCTCGCGCGACTTCGACATCGCCGCGGCCGCCGCGCGCGCCGGGGTGGGCTACTACCCGAAGCTCCTCGTCGGCGTCCCATTCTCGCCCGTGACGGGCCGGCGGGTGCTCGTCGCGGCGGGCGAGGACCGGGAGGCGCTCGCGGCGGCGGTGGTCGAGCGAGCGCGTGCGCTCGTGCGGGACGAGGGGCTCGGCGCGCTCGAGGTGATCTTCCCGCGCGCGGACGAGGCGCGTGCGCTCGAGGCGCTCGGGCTCGCCGTGCGGGTGGACTTCCAGTACCACTGGCGGAACGACGGTTACCGCACGCCGGAGGACTTCCTCGCGCGGTTCCCGTCGAAGCGCCGGAACACGATCAAGCGCGAGCGCGCGGCGCCGGTGAGGCAGGGGATCGCGATCCGCACGGTGCGAGGGGACGAGCTCGCGCGCGATCCGGCCGGGTGGGCGCAGGACGTGTTCGCGCTCCACCGCGCGTCCACGGACAAGATGGTCTGGGGGATGCGCTGGGTGAACCGCCGGTTCTACGAGCGGGTGTTCGCCTCGATGCCCGACGCGGTCGAGGTGGTCGAGGCGCGGCGGGAGGGGAGGCTCGTCGCCATGGCGTTCAACCTCGCCTCGCGCGAGCGTCTCTACGGCCGCTACTGGGGCGCCGTCGAGGAGCACCCGTTCCTCCACTTCAACGTCGCGCTCTACCACTCCATCGACGAGTGCATCCGGCGCGGCGTCCAGGTCTTCGAGGGCGGCGCGGGCGGCGAGCACAAGGTCGCGCGGGGCTTCGAGCCCGCGGAGACCTTCACCGCCTTCCGGCTCGCCGACCGGCGGCTCGACGCGGCCGTGCGGCGGCACCTCGCGGAGGAGCGCGGCGCGCGCGAGGAGGCGGTGCGAAGATGGAGGGAGGAGCACCAGCGGCTGGGGGGCTGACGCTCGAGCGCCGGATCACTCCGGCGCGAGGTCGCGGCGTGCGCGTCACCGGCGCGTCGCCCAGCGCACGGCGATCTCCCTCACCCATTCCGCGCCGCCGTGCTCCGCCGCGAGCACCCGCGCGTCCGCGAGCACGCCGGCGAGCCTGCGCGGGCCGAGCGCGGGGCCCACGTACGAGAGCGAGCGCAGCACCGCGTCGAGCCGCTCGGGCTCGAGCGTCGCCGCGTCGACGAATCGCTCCGCGCACGGCGCCCCCATCCCCGCCACGGAGAAGATCAGCTCGACCGGCGGGGCCACGCGCCGCGCCTTCGGGTTCGCCGCGGCGAGCCGGTCCTGGAGCGCGCGCAGGAACGGCGTGTCGGCGAGCCGCGGCTCGACGACGGCGAGCGCGCCGGCGGGCGCGAGCAGCCGCGCGACCTCGCGGCCCGCGCGCTCGGGATTGACCCACTGCGCGGCGTCGGCGAGGAGGACGAGGTCGAACGTGCCCGCGGGCAGGCCGGTCGCCTCCGCTGCGGCGTGGACGACCGAGACGGAGAGCCCCGCGGCGTCCCGCTCGAGGACGTCGAGCATCGCGCGGGCGGGCTCGACCGCCGTGACGCGCGCGCCGAGCCGCGCGAGCGGGATCGCGAGCTGGCCGGTGCCCGCGCCGAGGTCGGCGACGCGGGTGCCCGGGCCGCCTGCGAGCGCGAGCAGCCGCTCCGCGAGCACGGCGGGGTACCCGGGCCGGGCGCGGTAGTCCTCCGCGAGACGGTTGAAGACCCAGCGAGAGGGGTCCGAAGGCCTGGCTTCGCGGCGCGACATTCGGTGCCCCCAACCTACTCGACCGCGGCAACCCGCGCGCTCGCCTCGGGGTCCGGGTGGGTGTAGCAATGAGCCGTGAACGTCGGGGATCTCGTCCGGAGGGGCGTGCGCAAGGCGTGGGGCACGCCGCGCGCGCGGAAGGTCACGGTGGGCGCCGCGGCGCTCGCCGTCGTGCTCGGCGTCGCCGGGCGCGCCGCCTCCGCCCGGACCGTGCCGGCGTACGTCGCGGAGCGGCGCCCGGTCGTGCAGCGGGTCGTGGCCAGCGGCCGCGTGATGCCGGCGGCGCGCGTCACGCTCGGCAGCCTCTCGCTCGCGAGGGTCGTCGAGGTCGCGGTGCGCGAGGGGGACGCGGTGTCCGCCGGCCAGCTGATCCTCCGGCTCGACGACGCGGAGGCCCGCGCGATGCTCGCGCAGGCGCGGGCGCGCGTGCAGGAGGCCGCGGCGCGGCTCGACGTGGTCCGCGGCGTGACCAGCCGCACCGCGGCCGAGAGCGTCCGCCGCGCCGAGGTCAAGGTCGCGCAGGCGGAGCGCGACCTCGACCGCGTGAAGCGGCTCTTCGACGGGGGCTCCGCGAGCGCCGCGCAGCTCGAGGAGGGGGAGCGCGCGCTCGTCCTGGCACGCAGCGAGGCGGAGACCGCGACGGCGCAGGCGGCGAGCGTCGCGGACGCCGGCGCGGACCAGCGGCTCGCGGCCGCCGCGCTCCGGCAGGCGCAGGCGGCGGCCGGCGTGGCGCAGGCGAAGCTCGACGAGAAGGAGCTCCGCGCGCCGGCGTGCGCGCGCGTGCTCGTGCGCGGCGCGGAGCCCGGCGACGTCGTGCAGCCCGGCGCGCCGCTCGTCGTCCTCGCGGTCGAGGGGCGCACGCGGCTCACGGTCCAGCCGGACGAGAAGAACCTCGCGGTGGTGCGCGAGGGTCAGGAGGCCGAGGCGGTGGCGGACGCGTTCCCCGCCTCGCCGTTCCGTGCGACGGTCTCGTACATCTCGCCTGCGGTGGACCCGGCCCGCGGCACGATCGAGGTGCGGCTCGAGGTCCCGGCGCCGCCGCCGTTCCTGCGGCCGGACATGACGGTCTCGGTGAACGTCACCGTGGGCCGGAAGGACGGCGCGCTCGTCGTCCCCGCCGAGGCGGTGCGGGACGTGGCGACCGACCCGTGGGTGATCCGGGTCGAGGGCGGGCGCGCGGTGCGGCGCGCGGTGAAGCTCGGGCTGCGCGGCGAGGGGATGCTCGAGGTGGTGGAGGGGCTCTCGCCCGGCGACGCGGTCGTCCCTCCGGCCGCCGGCGCGATCGACGCCGGTGCGCGCGTCCGCGTCCGCCGGCTCGACCCGCCCCCGGAGTTCGCCCGTGCCCTTTGAGCTGTTCGTCGCGATCCGCTTCCTCCGCGAGGGGCGGACGCAGACGGCGCTCATCCTCGCGGGAGCGACCGTCGGCGTCGCGGTGATCGTCTTCATCACCGCGCTCATCAGCGGCCTGCAGGCGACGCTCGTCGACAAGACCCTCTCGTCGCAGCCGCACATCACCTTCAAGCGGCCGGAGCGCGTCGCGCGGGTGCTCCCGCCCGCGGGCGCCGAGGCGGTGTCCGCGGTGATCGAGAAGGCGCCGGAGCGGACGCGCTCCATCGAGCAGTGGCCGCGCGTGCTCGCGATGGTCCGTGGCACGCCGGGGGTCGTCGCGGCGGCGCCCACCGCCGCCGGGGCGGCGTTCGCGAGCCGCGCAGAGGTCTCGAAGTCGATCGCGCTGCGCGGGGTCGAGGAGGAGAGCTTCGACGCGGTGATCCGGATCCGCGGCAAGATGACGGCCGGGCGCTTCCGCGTGCAGGGCACGGAGGCCGTCATCGGGACCGCGCTGGCGGACGATCTCGGCCTCGGCGTCGGCGACAAGCTCCGGCTCACCACGCCGGAGGGGCGCGGCGACGTCTTCACCGTGTCGGGGATCTTCGACTTCGGCGACCAGAACGTGAACGAGCGCTGGGTGCTCGTGTCGCTCCGCGCGGCGCAGACGCTCCTCGATCTCGAGGCGGGCATCACGACGATCGAGGCGAAGGCAGCGGACCCGTTCCGCGCCTCCGTCATCGCCGCGGAGCTCGGCCCCCGCACCGCGCTCGACGCCGAGTCGTGGATGCAGGTGAACGCGCAGCTCCTCACCGCGCTCAGGTCGCAGAGCGCGTCCGCCCTCATGATCCAGTCGTTCGTGATCATCGCGGTCGCGCTCGGGATCGCGAGCGTGCTCGGCGTCTCCGTCATCCAGAAGTCGCGGCAGATCGGGATCCTGAAGGCGACCGGGACCTCCACCGGGACCGTGGTGCGCGTGTTCCTCGCCGAGGGCGCGCTCGTCGGGATCGCGGGGTCGGCCGCGGGGTCGCTCCTCGGCGCGGCGATGTCCTTCGCGTTCGCGGCGCTCGTGAAGAACCCCTACGGCGAGTCGCTCTTCCCGATCGTGCTCGGGCCGGGCCTGTTCCTCCTCGCCAGCGGCGTCGCGATCGCGACCTCGATCGCCGCCGCGGTGGCGCCGGCGGTCCACGCGGCGCGCCTCGATCCGGCGGTGGTGATCCGGTATGGCTGACGCGACGCTCGAGGTGCGGGGCGTCGTGAAGGACTACGGCGCCGGCGAGGTCGTGACGCGCGTCCTGCACGGCGTGGACCTCGCGCTCGCGCGCGGCGAGTTCACGGCGCTCATGGGCCCGTCCGGCTCCGGCAAGTCCACGCTCCTGAACCTCGTGGGGCTCCTCGACCGCCCCACCGCCGGGCGGATCGCCGTCGAGGGGCAGGACACGGGAGCGCTCGACGAGCGGGCGCTCACGCGCTACCGCGGTCGCACCCTCGGGTTCATCTTCCAGTTCCACCACCTGCTGCCGGAGTTCTCCGCGGTGGAGAACGTGATGCTGCCGATGATGGCGGACCGGGGGCGCCCCGACCCGAGCATGGAGGAGTGCGCGGTCCACCTGCTGCGCGAGGTCGGGCTCGAGGGCTTCGCGCGGCGGCGGCCGTCCCAGCTCTCGGGAGGCCAGCAGCAACGCGTCGCGATCGCGCGCGCGCTCGCGATGAGCCCGAGGCTCGTCCTCGCCGACGAGCCCACCGGGAACCTGGACACGCACAGCGCGGACGAGGTCTTCGCGCTGCTGCGCGCGTTCAACCGCAAGGCGGGCGTCACGTTCCTCGTGGTCACGCACGATCCGCGCCTCGCCGACCGCTGCGACCGGGTCGTCGAGCTCGTGGACGGGCGGATCGTCGCGGACCGGCCGAACCGGAGGGACGCGTGATCTCCGAGGAGCTCCGCGCCGCGGCGCGCCGCGCGCTCGCGCTCCCCGCGGAGGCGCTCGCGGCGGAGTGCGAGGAGACCTTCTTCATCGCCAGCGGACCGGGCGGGCAGCACCGGAACAAGACCGAGAGCGGCGTCCGGCTCGTGCACCGGGCGACGGGCGTCGTGGTCACCGCGACGGAGCGGCGCAGCCAGGCGCAGAACCGCGGCGCCGCGCTCGAGCGGCTCCGCGCGCGGCTCGAGCTGCTCGCCCGAAAGCCCAAGCCGCGGCGCGCGACGAAGCCGACGCGGGGGTCGAAGGAGCGGCGGATCTCGGAGAAGAAGCGCCGCGGCGAACGGAAGGCCGACCGGCGACGGTTCGACTAGAGCGCATCCCGTAACCCGGGACGCCTGCTGCGACGCACGCTGGCTGCCTGCGCCGGGCAGACTCCTCCCTGCGCTGCTCGCCGTACCAACAGGTACGGCTCCGCTGCTCGGTCGTCGTGTGCCCGGCTCGGCGACGCCATCGTGCGTCTCGCGACGGCGCCGGGTTACGGGATGCGCTCTAGGCCGCGGCGGGCGACGCCTAGGACACCGCGCGCGACGCCGGCGGCAGCGGCTCGACGATGCCGGCCTCGACGAGGCGGCCGATCCCGGCGCGCACCTCGTCGGCCGCGATGCCGCTCGAATCGAGCGCCTCGCAGAGCGCGCCGATCCCGAGCCGCTTCCCGGAGAGCTCGGCGAGGATCGCGCCGTCGGTGGGCGCGACGCCCCGCGGGCCCGCCCACGCGGCGAGCGCGGAGTCGAGGGCCGCGCGGCCGCTGGCGCGCGCGGCGAGGACGGCGGCCCGGTACGCGTCCTGCGCGGCGGCGCCGACGGGGGACAGCGCGAACTTCTGGCCGCGAGGCCAGCGCTTCGCGCCGTTGGGGGGCTTTCCGACGAGCATCGAGCAGCGCTTTTCCGCCGATCGGCGTCCGAAGTCAACCGCGGTGCGGCGCCGCAGGTGGGGCGCGGCCCGGGCGCCCGAGCCGGCGGCGCCGGGACCCGAGCGCTCGCCCGGCGCGCGGGCCGGTTTCAGCACGCGCCCGGCTCGAACCCCAGGTTGTACGCGACGAGCCCCTCCCGTCCGAGCACGCGCTGCACCTCGATGCGCAGCCCGGGCACGAGGTGGCGGCGGCGCACCTCGGCCACGAACGGGATCCCGTCCGCCTCGATCACCACGTCGCTCTTCGCGTCGGCCGTCTCGTCCAGAGACAGTTGGTAGGACCAGCCGCCTCAGCCCCGGCCGACGTGGATGCGGACGTACCGCGCCTTGCCGCCGCCCGCGTTCACGAGCTCGAGCAGCATCGCCCGCGCCCGCGGCTCGATGGAGATGGCTTCGCCCTGCACCGCGTCTTCGGCCATACCGGGGTGGAGCCTGCCTCGTTCAGGAGGGTTCGCGCAAGCCGGCGGGATGGAGCCGAAGTGGGGGTGGCGCGCGGCCCTCGGCCGCGCCATGGGTCCGCCGATGGTGGACCGAGCCGCGAGGCCGCGGGCGGCGCCCGGCTGGGGCCGGGCGCGCGTGCTCGCCATCGGCCACTCGACCCGGCCAATCGGCGAGTTCGTCGAACTGCTCGAGTCGGCGGGCGTCGCGACCCTCGCCGACGTGCGGACCATCCCGCGATCGCGCGCGAACCCGCAGTTCGACCAGGCGGCCCTCGCCCGCGCCGTCGAGGGGGCCGGCATCGCGTACGTCCACCTGCCGCAGCTCGGCGGACTGCGCCACGCGCGGCGGGACTCGCCGAACGGCGCGTGGCGCAACGCGAGCTTCCGCGGCTACGCGGACCACATGCAGACGGGGGAGTTCGAGGAGGGGCTCTGCGCGCTCCGCGCGCTCGCGAAGGCCGGCCCCGTCGCGATCATGTGCGCGGAGGCGGTCCCCTGGCGCTGCCACCGCTCGCTGGTCGCCGACGCGCTCCTCGCGCGCGGGGTCGTCGTCGAGCACGTCGTGGGGAAGGGGAAGACGCGGCCTCACCGGCTCACGCCCTTCGCGCGCATCGACGGCCGCCGGGTCACGTACCCCCCGCCGCCAGGCGCCGCCGGCGCTGGAGCCGACGGCAGGTGACGAGCCCCGCGATCGCGTTCACCAGGAAGCGCGCGTTCGTCGCCCGGCTCACGGTGGCCCGGCCCCGGGCGCGGCGGCACGGGTTGCGCGGCGCGGCGCGCTCGGGGACACTGCGCGCCGCGCGGGCGCCCGCCCGCCGGAGGTGCCCGTGACCGTCTCGCTCGCCGCCGCGCTCTCGCTCACCCTCGCCGCGGTCGGGCCGTCCGCGCCCGCGGGCACCGACCTCGCGGCGCTCGTCCAGCGCTGCGTCGCGGCGTACGGCGGCAAGGCGGCGCTCGCGAAGATGGCGCGGTCGCGGATCGAGGGGTCGGTCACGTCGGTCGTGCTCCACCCCGGGGACACCGGGCGGATCGCCCGGGCGTACGCGCGGCCCGGGAAGCTGCGGGTCGAGATCGCGTACCCCGGAGCCGAGGGGGAGGTCCGGGTGCTCGACGGCGCGAAGGGCTGGCGCAACGGGCAGGTCGCGGACGGGCCGCGCCTCGACGCCATGGTGCTCCAGGCGGCGCGGCTCGACCTCCCCGCGCTCCTCCAGTCGTCGCAGGCGAAGCTCAAGGACGGCGGGACGTCCGACGTCGGCGGCAGGAAGGTCCGGCTCCTCGCGGTCGAGCCCGCGCCCGGGCTGCTCGTCGAGGCCGCGATCGACCCCGCGACCGGCCGGATCCTCCGCTCGCGCGGCGCGTCGACGTCGGGGCCGATGCCGCTCGAGTTCGTGACGACCTTCTCGGAGTTCAGGAAGGTCGACGGGGTGCTCGTCCCGATGCGCGAGGAGAACTGGGCGAACGGGAGGAGCACCGGGGTGACGAAGGTGCGGAAGGTGACGTTCCCGAAGTCGCTGCCGGCGGAGCTGTTCCGGCCGTAGCGGCGTCAGGTCCCGATGCGGACGAGCGAGAGCAGCGGCCGGTCCGGATCGTGCGGGCCGGAGAGGTCGAGCTCGCAGACGATCGCCCAGTCCACCTCGCCGGCCTCGTCGACGATCCGCTGGACCGCCTCCCAGCGCCGCGGCCCGAGCTCCTTCACGAACGTGTGGTGTGGCCGGCGCGCGGCGGGCGTCGTGTCGATCCTGGGGTGCGCCGCCCAGTAGGGGGCGAGCTCCACCTCGAGCCGGGCCGCGGTCCAGTCCGTCCCCGGCGCGAGCGCGGCGAGCGCCGCCTCGTGATCCTTGCGGGCGAGGGCGACGAGGAGCGCGTGCAGCTCGTTCCGGATCCGCGCCGCGAAGGCGCGCGGGTCGGCCCAGACCGGCGGCGGGCCGAGCGCGGCGCGCGGGTCCGCCTTCGCGGCCGCCTGGTACGCCGGGTCCCGCATCCGCTCCCACTCGTCGATGAGCGACGAGTCGACGCCCCGCACCGTGCCGCGCAGGAACGCGATGACGTCGAGGAGGTCGTCGTTCCGGTAGCCCTCCGGGACCGTCTGCAGGAGCGTCTTGTACGTCTCGGACAGGTAGCGGAGGAGGAGCCCCTCCGAGCGCTGCAGCTCGTAGTCGCGGACGTAGTCGGCGAAGGTCATGAACTTCTCGACCATCTCGCGCGCGATCGACTTCGGGCGGATGTTCTCCTGGCCGACCCACGGGTGCTTCGCCGCGAACTCGTTGAAGGTGGCGTAGACGAAGTCGCGGTTCGGCTTCGGGTACTCGACGTTCTCGAGCTCCTTCATCCGGTCGTCGTACTCCATCCCCTTCGACTTCATCTCGGCGACCGCGAGGCCGCGCGCGCGGTCGAGCTGCTTCCAGAGGATGGCGTCCGGGTCCTCGAGGATCGACTCGACCATCGAGAGCACGTCGAGCGCGTAGGTCTCGCGCTCCGCGGGGATCTTCGGGAGCGTGTCGAGGAGGTAGAGCGCGAGCGTGTGGAAGACCGAGAAGTCGCGCTGCAGGCCCGGCGCGGGGCGTGCGTACGCGCCGCGGTAGCCCTCGACCTTCCGCAGCTCGACGAGCCCGGCGCCGCGGAGCGTCCGGAAGCGCTGCGCCGCGGTCCGGCGG
This sequence comes from uncultured delta proteobacterium, assembly GCA_963821195.1. Lineage (GTDB taxonomy): Bacteria > Myxococcota > Myxococcia > Myxococcales > Anaeromyxobacteraceae > Anaeromyxobacter. The sequence goes on along the minus strand of CAWGDE010000020.1, from coordinate 54,309 downwards.
TGCTTCGCGCGGACGTAGTCGTTCCCGTGCGAGCGGCCGATGAGCTCGACGAGCCGGCCGTACCCGCCGCCCACCTGGGCGGTCTCGCTCTGGAGCAGGTTCACGAGGAGCGCGAACGTCGGCTCGAACCGGCTCTCGAGCGGCTCGGGCTCCTTCGCGCGGAGCCGCTCGAACGTGTTCCGGTCCCAGGGGACGTAGCCCTTCTGCGGCGGCTGCTTCTTCACGACCTTCTTCCCGGCCGCCGCCCGCTCGGAGAGCTTCTTGTTCTCGATGACGTGCTCCGGCGCCTGCGCGACGACGAAGCCGCGCTCGTCGAAGCCCTTGCGGCCGGCGCGACCGGAGATCTGGTGGAAGTCGCGGGCGGAGAGGATGGCGGTCTTCTCGCCGTCGAACTTGCAGAGCTGCGTGAACAGGACCGTGCGGATGGGGATGTTCACGCCCATCCCGAGGGTGTCGGTGCCGGAGACCACCTTCAGGAGGCCGCCCTGCGCGAGCTTCTCGACGAGGAGCCGGTACTTGGGGAGGAGGCCCGCGTGGTGGAGCCCGACGCCGTGGCGGAGGAAGCGCTGGAAGTCCTTCCCGTACGGCGAGTCGAAGCGGACGTCCCGGAGCGCCTCGGCGATCCGCGCCTTCTCCTCCTTCGACGAGAAGTTCGCGGACATGAGGTTCTGCGCCTGCTCGGCCGCGGCGCGCTGGGTGAAGTTGACGAGGTAGATGGGGGCCTTCCCCGCGGAGACGAGCTCCTCGATCGTCTCGTGGAGCGGCGTCTCGCGGTACTCGAACTCGAGCGGCACCGGGCGGGCGGCGTTCCGGATCGCCGCGATCTCGCGCCCAGTCACCTCGCGGACCGACGCCTCGATCGCGCGCGTGTCGCCGAGGGTCGCCGACATGAGGAGGAAGCGCGTCCTCTCGAGGAGCAGGAGCGGCACCTGCCACGCGACGCCGCGCTCCTTGTCGCCGTAGTAGTGGAACTCGTCCATCACGACGGCGTCCACCTTCGGCTCCGCCTCGCGGACCGCCAGGTTCATCAGGATCTCGGCGGTGCAGCAGACGATCGGCGCCTCGCGGTTCACGGCCCCGTCGCCGGTCATCATCCCGACGTTGTCCGGCCCGAACAGGCGGCAGAGGTCGAAGAACTTCTCGTTCACGAGCGCCTTGATCGGGCACGTGTAGAAGGAGCGCTTGCCCCCGGCCATCGACTCGAAGTGGAGGAAGGTCGCGACGAGCGACTTCCCCGAGCCCGTGGGCGTGTTGAGCACCACGTGCCGCCCGTCGAGGATCTGGAGGATCGCCTCCTCCTGGTGCGGGTAGAGCGTGAGCCCCGTCGAGGAGACCCAGGAGACGAAGCGGTCCAGGATCGCGTCGGGCGGGAGCGTCTCTCCCTGCGGCGGGAGGAGCGCGGCGAGCGGGGCGTCGCCGAGGGACGGTGCGGGGGCGGCCATGGGGCGACGTCGGGTTTACCGCGCGGCGCGCGGGTGCGCCAGCGCCCCGGGCGCGTCTGCACACGAACGTGTGACGGCGTCGGCGAAGAAGCGCCGGGCGAGGTCGCGTACCCGGAGCGGCTCGCGCGCTAGAACTCCGCCGGCCCCGCGCGCAGTCCGAGACGAGCTCGGCGACCCGTCGCGCTCGTGTCTCCGGGCGCTTCGCGTCCTCGATCCAGTACAGCACCATCTTCCTGTACGAGGGCGGGAGCGTCTCGAAGTGCGAGAGCGCCGCGGGCTCCGCCGCGAGCGCGCGCGCGAGGTCCGGCGGGACGCGCGAAACGTCCTCGCGCCGCCGCGCCGCCGCCCACTCCCCGGACCGCTTCGCGTGACGCACGAGCGCGAGGCCCGCCTCGGTCAGATCTCGCGGGCCCCGCCGTTCCGGTCGAGCCAGGCGCGCCAGGTCGAGCGGGTCTTCGGACGGAGCGTGGCGCCGAGGGCAGGCATCGGGCGGAATCATAGCGGCGCGCGCGTGCGCCGCCCGCGTGGACCACATCCGCCGATTCGAGATGGGCCGGCCGCGACAGGCCTACCGCGGTGTGCGGCCAGCCTACGCGCCCGCCATCTCCAGCGTCACCCCGAGCCGCTCGAGCAGGCCCTTGAACTCGGTCTTGAGCCACCGCCTTCATGTCAGGCCTCCCTCGGCTCGACCACCTTCTTCTTCACGAGGTCGATGAGCGCGTCGTTCAGCGTCACCATCCCGGCGCCGCGGCCGGTCTGCATCATCGACGGGATCTGGAAGGTCTTCCCCTCGCGGATCAGGTTCGCGACGCCGCGCGTGCAGAGCAGGATCTCGAGCGCCGGCAGCGCGCCCGCCGCCGATCTTCTTGCAGAGCGTCTGCGCGATGACGCCCTTGAGCGACTCGGAGAGCATCATCCGGATCTGCGCCTGCCGGTCGGCGGGGAACTGGTCGATGATCCGGTCCACCGTGGACGGGGCGGTGTTGGTGTGGAGCGTGCCGAAGACCAGGTGGCCGGTCTCGGCGGTCTCGATGGCGATGGCGATGGTCTCGAGGTCGCGCAGCTCGCCGACCAGCACGACGTCGGGGTCCTCGCGCAGCGCCGCGCGCAGCGCGTGCTTGAACGCCGCCGGTGTGCACGCCGACCTCGCGCTGGTTCACCAGGCAGCGCTTGTTCGGGTGCACGAACTCGATGGGGTCCTCGATGGTGATGATGTGGTCGTCGCGGTTGCGGTTGATGAAGTCGACCAGGGCCGCCAGCGTGGTCGACTTGCCGGAGCCGGTCGGGCCCGGTCACCAGCACCAGCCCCTTCGATGAGGAAGCAGAGGTCGAGCACGTGCTGCGAGAGCCCCATCTTCTCGGCGGTCAGGATCTCGGTCGGGATCTGGCGGAGCACCGCGCCGATCCCCTTGCGGTCGGCGAAGACGTTGACGCGGAAGCGGGCCTGCGGCGGTCTCGTGGGCGAAGTCGGTGTCCTTCTTGGCGTGCCACTCCTCGCGGTTCTTCTCGGGCGCGATGGTCCAGAGCAGCGTCCTTGAGCCGCTCGGGGCGAGCGGGCCGTAGCTCGGCCACCGGCGTCATGTCGCCGTCGATGCGGAAGTTCGGGCGGGCTGTCGCTGGCGACAGGTGGAGGTCGGAGGCGCGGCGGGCGAGCATCGCCTCGAGGAGCGCGTCCAGCGCGGCGCGTGGGTCGGCTGGGGCGGGGATGCGCGACGCCGGGCGCCGGCGGCCGCCGGCCGGCCGGCGCCCGGGGCGGCGCGGACGGCCGGCGCCGCGGGGCGCGGCCTGCGACCGGGCCGGAGGGCGGCGCGCCGCGGGGAGCGAGGCCGGTCGAGCCCGGCGACGCACCACCCGCGCGCGCGCTACCGCTCCGAGAGCTCGAAGCTGGATCTCGACCGCGCCGTGCGGCGCCAGACGTACGTTGAAAGACGGTCAGGCCGGGCTGCGGGAAGCCGGCGCGCAGGTCGTCCGGCACGATCTCCGCGAGCGCGCCCACGATCTGCTGCGGCGGTGAGCGGCTGCTTGATGAGCGGGACGGCGGCCGCGCGCCGACGCGAGCAGCCGCGCCCTGGCCGGTCTCGAGCGTGAGCTCGCGCGCAGGCTCGGAGAACAGCCGCTCGATGAAGGGTCGAGGCGGGCCATTGGTCAGCTCTCGATGGGGAGCGACGCGCGCGACGTGGCGCTTGTTGACGTAGGGCGACCGCGCGCCCTCGATGCAGCGCGGAAGAACGGCGTCGGGCTCGTTCAGCAAGTCGACGAGGCGCGAGTGCTCCGGCGGGCGCACGTACGAGACGAGGCCGCGCAGACGTGCCGCCGCTCGTCGAGCAGCACCTCGACCTCGTGCTCGGTGGGGAGCGTGAGCCGTCCTCGGCCGTCTGCTCGACGGTGCGGCTCGACCCGGACGACGGCGAGTCCGCCGACGGTGCAGGAACGTCATCGCCGCGCGCCTCCTCGTCGAAGGCGGGGAGGAACCCGTCGCCGGCGTTCAGGATGTCGATCGGCCGCTCCGGGCCGGCGTGCTCCGGCGCGGCTTCGGCGAGGAACAGCATGATGCGGCGTCCGGCACCGCCGGGCAGCAGCACCTCGGCCGGGACGCGGCGCTTCGGGACCCGGAGGTCGTCCATCCGCCGTCGGCGGTGCGAGCCGCGTGCCCGCGCGACTGCGTCCCGGGGCCGCACGCCCGGTGGCCGGGCCTGCCCGGTCGTCGCTCGAACGGGGGACGCGCTGGGTGAAATCCCCCGTTCCGGCGTCCGAGCGCCGGCGCGGGCCTCGCCGGCGCCGCTCCCCCGACCCGCGCGGTCGACCCGGGGGTGTCCCCGACCCCGTCCGCGCGCGGCGGGGAGCGTCTCCGAGCTTCACGGCGATCACCGGCGAGGTCGCCGCGGCGGCGCCGAGACGACGACGCTCACGTCCGGGGTCTCCGGCGAGGCGAGCTCGCCGCGCTCCGGGCGGACGAGGTGATCGGGCTCGCGGCGCGGTCGGACCGGACGCGCGACGCGGAGGCGGCCGAGCGCTCGGCCGCCGCCCCGAGGGAGATCGCGCGCGTCGCGCACCGGCAGCAGAGCGCCATCGAGCGGGTGCACGGGGCGATCACCGGGATCGCGAGCGCGGCCTCGGCGTGACGCGCGGTGTGACCCGCGCGCACACGGACCCGGACGACCCGGATGTGGCGCCGCCCGTCGGTTCCGATCCAGAATGACGCGTCCTCGCGGCTTGGGAGTGCCATGTTCACGCGCAAGTACGCTCTGTGGGGCGCCGGCTTCGGCGTGCTGTTCCCGGTGTTCGGCACGATCATCGAGGCGATCTCCCGGGGTTACGGGATGAGCCTCGAAGGCCTCGGGCGAGCGCAGGCGACCTCGCAGCTCCTCTGGATCATCGACACCGCGCCGTTCTTCCTCGGCGTGTTCGCGAGCATCGCAGGCCGCAGCCAGGACCAGATCATCGCCCTCGAGGCCGCGCGCCGCGAGGGCTACCTCAAGACCGCGTCCGAGCTGTTCACCGCGGCCCAGGCGCTCCTCTCGACCGTGTCGTCCTTCTCCTCGATGACCGCCGAGACGGCGGCGTCGGTGCGCGAGACCACCGCGACGATGGGACAGCTCGGCCAGACCGCGACGAAGGCCGCGCTCACCGCCGAGACCGTGATCGGGCTCGCGCGCCAGGGCGAGCGGGCGTCGGCCGAGGGGCTCTCCGCGGTCGAGACGAACCTCGGCGAGATGCTGAAGCTCTCCGACGAGGTCCGGGCGCTCTCGTCCAAGATCGAGGCGCTCAACAACCGGATGCGGGACATCTTCGAGATCGCCTCCGTCGTGAACTACATCGCCGATCGCTCGCAGCGGCTCGCCGACACGGCCGACGCGGAGTCCGCCAAGGCCGGCCCCGCGGCGCGCGGGTTCACGGGCGTCGTGACCGAGATGCGCAGCCACGCGGACGAGGCGAAGCGCGCGGCGACGCAGGTGAAGGGCATCCTCTCCGACGTGCACAAGGCGATGCTCTCGGCGATGACCGCCGCCGAGGTCGGCATCCGGCGCGCCGAGCAGGGCGCCCAGGTCGCGGGCTCGACCGGCGACACGATCCGGCGGCTCGCGACGGCGCTCCGCGACTCGTCCCAGGCGGCGAGGGAGATCGCGACCGTCGCCCAGCAGCAGGACCACGGCATCGACCAGGTCCTGAAGGCGATGAACGAGATCTACCTCGCGACGCAGGAGACGATGTCGTCGACCCAGGCGGTCGCGACGGAGGCGAAGGCGCTGAACGACCTCGCCTCTGGCCTCAAGCACGCCGTCGAGGCCTAGGCCGTTCCCATCTCCGGGCCAGGCACTTCTCGCGAAGCGAAATGTGCCGGCCCGCTCCTTGCGGCCTGCTCGACTGCGGAACCCGGCGGGCTGCGATCGCGAGGCCCGGCTTGCGTCGGGCTACGTGTTCCCGGTCGCCCTCCGCCTCGCAGGCTTCCGCCGCGGCCGCGCGGCCGGCGCCTGCCGCAGCACCTCCACGTCGCCGGTCGGCCCGTGCCGCTCGACGTGCTCCGGGATCACCCGCAGGAGCGCGAGCCCGCGCTGGGCGGGGCCGCCGGGGAACCAGCGCGTCCACGACGGGTCCCACAGCGCGAGCGCGAGGTTCCGGTCGCGGAGCACCTCGCCCTTGCCGGAGATGGAGAGGGTCGTACCGTCCTGCGCGTCGAAGAGCGCGAGCGCGCAGCGAGGGTCCGCCTCGAGATCACGGCACTTCTTCGAGGCGAGCGCGCTCGCGAACCAGAATCTCCTCGCCGCGGATCTTCTGGCGCATCGCCATCGGACGGCAGTGCAGGTGGCCGTCGACGCCGCGCGTGATGAGGAGGGCGATGCGGTAGGCTCCGAGCAGCGTGGCGAGGTCGGGTGGGTCGTCGGGCATGTGGGGTCTCCCGGGCCCATCTTGTCCCAGGACCGGGCGACGGCGCGCGGGCCTCGTTGGGGCCCCGGGCACCCGGAGGCGCGCCCGACCTTCCCGCGACCATGGACGTTCACCCGGAGCGCCGGTCCGGTACGGTCGATCCGTGACGCCGCGCTCCTCAGACCCGGGCCTCTCCGCCGCGATCCTCGAGGCCCTGCCGCTCGCGACCGTCGTCGTGGACGCGGCGTTCCGCGTCGTCCACGCGAACGCCGCCGCGCGCCAGGCCCTGGGCGTGCGGGCGGGGACGTCGCTCGGGGACGCGCTCGCGTGCGCCGAGGCGGCCGCAGGGCCGTGCGGCGCCCGCGCGCGCTGCGCCGGCTGCGCGATCCGCGACGCCGCCAGCCGGGCGCTCGCGGGTGAGCGCGCGCGTGCCCGGGGCCTCCTCGTCCGGAGCGGACCGGACGGCGAGCCGGCCGACCTGCACCTGCTCGCGTCGGCGGCGCCGCTCCACCGCGGCGCCGCTCGCCAGGCCGTGCTCGTGCTCGAGGACGTCGACGGGATCCTCGCCGATCCGGCGATCGTCCGGATCTGCGCGGGCTGCGGGCGGGTCGAGGACGACGAGGGCGGCTGGCACCCGCTCCATCGCTTCCTCGAGGACCGGCTCGGCCTCCTCCCCGAGGAGCTGTGCGATGCGTGCGCGCGCGGCGGCGGCGTCCGCTGAAGGCGCGCCCGCCCGTCTTGATCCTGCGGGGGAAACCGGCATCCTGCCGACGTGGGAGCCCTCGCCTGCCTCGCCGCCGTCCTCGCATCCGCCGCGCCGGCGGAGGTACCGCTCGGCGGGGACCCCCTCCCGGTGGAGATCGCGTTCGAGGTGCGCACGACGTCGCAGGCGTCGTCGCCGCCGCTCGCGTGGCACACGCGGCGGGACGGCGCCGCGGAGGGGCGCGGCGTGGGGCCCGGTTACGAGGCGACGGTGGCGCTCGTGCCGGCGCCGGGCGGCGCGCGGACGATCGACGCGAGCGTGCGCTGGCTCGCGCCCGCCGAGGTCGAGCGGGTCGCGCTGCGGCTCGCGTGGGCGGGGGCGCCGCGCGCCGTCGGGCGCGACCTCGCCTTCACGCCGCTCGCCTCGACGCGCCGCACCGGCCGCGGCACCCCGCTCCTCGTCGCCGCGGGGCGGGCGGTCCTCGCCGGCGGCCCCGGGATCGCCGCCGCGCTCCTCGAGCGCGTGGGGGGCGGCGTTCGCGCGACGCTCCTCCTCGACGACGCCGACGAGCGGCCGTTCTCGACGTACGAGGCGTGCCTCGAACGCCTCCCCGCCGGGCCCGAGCAGGAGCACGTGCACTGGGCGGCCCTCGAGGTCCGGCGCGCGGTGCGGGGGTCGCCCCGCGCGCCGGGGGCCGTGGACGAGGCGCGCGCGACGCTCTACCCGGCGGGCACGGAGCCCTTCCGGCCCGTGGTCGTCGAGCGCTGGCCCGCCGGCGCGCGCGCCGCCGTGGTCATCACCGACCACGCCGATCGGACCGATCCGGCCGCGCTCCGCGCCGTGCTCTGGGGCAGCTCGGATCCGCGCGCGGAGGGCGGCGTCGGCGCCGGGCTGCTCGGGCGTGGCCTCAAGCTCACGCGGTCCTTCTTCGCGCACTCGCGGCACGGTGGCGCCCTCGACGACCCCGAGATCCACGTGCTCGCGGAGGAGCTCGAGGCGTCCGGCTCCGAGGTCGCGCTCCACTCGATCACGCCGGACCGCGACGATCGCGAGGCCGTGCGGGCGGGGCTCGCCGAGGCGGAGCCGTTCCACCCGGCGACGTGGATCGACCACGAGCCGTACACGAACTGCGAGGCGCTGTCGTCGCGCGGCGCGGGCGACGCGGGGCCTTGGGGCGTGCGCGACCTCCTCGAGGCCGCCGGCGTCCGCTGGGCGTGGGCGGCGGGCGACGTCGACGGGCACGCCGGCACGAAGGTGGTGAACCTCCTCGGCGGCGATCCCGCCGCGCCCCGCCCGGCGATCTTCCCGCTGCCCGGCGATGGGCGGCTGTGGATCTTCCGCTCCTCCATGTTCCACGCGCCGCCGGAGGTGCTCGCCGCCGCGCTCTCCGAGGACGCCCTCGCGGCGCTCGAGCGCGAGCGCGGGCTCTTCGTCGCGCACACCTACCTCGGCCCGTCCGAGCGCACGACGCGCTCGGAGGACCAGCGGTCGCGGCTCGTGGTCGTGCAGGACGGCGGCGGGCTCGTCATCCACCCCGCGCTCGATCGTGCCTTCGCGCGCCTCGCGGCCCACGTCCGCGCGGGCCGCCTCGCCTCGCTGGCGTGGGCGGAGGCGGGCGACCGGCTGCGGGCGCTCGGCGACGTGGAGGTCGTGTACCGGCCGGACGGCGCCGCCGAGGTCGTGAACCACGGCGCGGACGGGATCGCGGCGCTCACTGTGTCGCTCCCCGCGGCCGGGCTCGAGATCGAGCTCGAGGGCGCCGCCCTGCTCGGGCGCGAGGACGAGGGGGACCAGGCGCGGCTCTGGTTCGACCTCGGCCCCGGCGAGCGGGCGGTGCTGACCGCCTCGAACGGGCTCGTGCCGGTGCCGCTCCTCCCGTTCCGGTAGGATGCCGGGCGTGGACGTCCGGCCCCTCGTCCCGGCGGAATTCCCCGCGCTCGCCCGCGCGCTCGCGGGCGTGCCGCTCATGGTGCGCTACGGCCGCACGCCGGAGGCCCTCGAGGCGGCGCTCCGGGCTGCGCACGCGCGCGGCGAGCGGCTCCTCGTCGCCGACGAGGGCGGGGCGATCCGCGGCCTCGCGTGGTTCCTCACCCGGGGGACGCTCGCGCTCGGCGGATACCTCAAGCTCATCGCGATGCTCCCCGGCGCGGAGGGGAAGGGCGCCGGCGCAGACCTGCTCGCCGCGTTCGAGGCCGAGACCGCGAGGGAGAGCCGGCACGCCTTCCTGCTCGTGTCCGACTTCAACGAGGGCGCGCAGCGGTTCTACGAGCGGCACGGCTATGCCCGGGTCGGCGCGCTGCCGGCGCTCGTGCTCCCGGACGTCGCAGAGGTGCTGTACTGGAAGCGGATGCGGTGAGGGCGCCGGGACCGGCGGGCCCTACCAATCCTTCCACTTCGTCTTGGACAGCCACTCGCGGATCGACGGCCGCGTGAACACGGTGCTCGCGTACCTCGCGAGCCGCTCGGCGCACGGGTCGGCGTTGCGGACGAGCCGCTGGAGCATGAGGGCGAGGTCCGCGTCCGCGGGCGTGAACGAGCCCGCGACGAACGCCGCGCCCTGGGGCAGGAACTTCTCGGCGATCGCGACGAGCCGGTCGGCGGAGGCCCTGCCCTCTACCGTGAACGGCTTCGCCTTCTCGCCCTCGAAGAACGTGGAGGTCGGGCGCTCCGCGCGGAGCGGCATGAGGTCGCTCCGCAGGAACGCCTGGATCATCCGGACGCGGCCCCGCGCGCGAGGATCCTGCGGGTACAGGCGCGGGTGCGCCGGCGGCGGGAACGCCTCGTCGACGTACTCGTCGATCGCGGACGACTCGGCGATCCAGAAATCGCCGTGCCGGAGCGCCGGCACGCGGCCGGTGAAGGACGGCCCCGCGTAACCGGGCCGCTCGTGCTCCTTCCGCTCGAGCGAGAGCACCTCCAGCCGGAACGGGACGTTCTTCTCCTTCAGCGTCACGAACGCGGAGAAGACGTACGGGCTCGTGTAGGTGTCGTTGCCGTAGAGGACGAGTTCGTCGGGCATGGCCGGGATCTTGGCGCGCGCGGGCCGCGGCGCAACGCGCCCTCGGGGGGGGGTGCGCGCGCCGCGCCGCGCGCGGCCGTCGCGGGCGCCGGAGCGCCTGAGCGGACCGGGGCGGGCGCCCGGCTACTTCGCCGGCGACATGTTCGGGCTCTGGTTCTCGGCCGGCTTCACGATGTCGAGGAGCTCGACTTCGAAGGTGAGGACCGCGTGCCCGGGGATGACCGGGGGGTTGCCGCGGTCGCCGTAGGCGAGCGCCGAGGGGCAGACGACCTTGGCCTTCCCGCCGACCTTCATCATCTGCAGGGCCTCGGTCCAGCACTTCACGACCTGGTTCAGGGGGAACTCGGCCGGGCCGCGGCCCTGGGACGAGTCGAACACGTTCCCGTTCACGAGCGTGCCCGTGTAGTTCACCTTCACCTTGTCCGTCTCCTTCGGCGTCGGGCCCGTGCCCTCCTGGACCGGGATCACGATCGCGCCGGACGGCGTCTTCTTCGCCTTCGGGTCCTTCGCCATCTTGGCGAGGTACGGGGCGCCGACCTCCTTCTCGCGGCTCGCGGCCCTCTCGGCGGCCTTCGCGGCGCGCGACCGGGCGAGGTCGTTGATCGCGGCCTGGACCTTCGCGTCGAAGGGCATCTTCGGGCTCCCGGCGACGCCGTCGCGCACGCCCTTCAGCACCTGGTCGAGCTCGGCCGGCGAGAGCGCGAACGTCTCGAGGCTGCGCGCGATCGCGAGGCCGACGCCGTAGAGCGTCTTCGTGTCGTCCGACTTCGCGGCGGGCTTGGCGGCGTCGCCCTTCGGCGCGGCGGCCTTCGGCGCCTCGGGCTTGGGCGCGGCGGCCTTGGCGGGCTCCTCCGCGGCGGCCGCGCCGGCGAGGGCCAACGCGAGGGAGAGGAGGGCGGCGGCGATCGTTCTCATGGGGTCTCCTTTGCAGGCTGCGGCTGAGAGGTGCGGCGTCACGGCGCCGCGTCGGGGGGCGGCTCCTCCGCGGCGGCGGCGACCGCGGTCACGCGCGCGTCGAGCTCCGCGGCCTTGCGGTGGAGGAACCGGAAGATGGCGACGAACACGCTCGCCACGGGGACCGCGAGCAGCGCGCCGACGATGCCGGCAGTCCGCTCGCCGATCACGAGCGCGAGGACGATCAGCACCGGGTGGATGCGGGTCGCGTCGCCCATGATCTTGGGGTTCAGCACGTACGACTCGAGGGCATGGATCACGAGGATCCAGCCGAGCGCGAGGAGCCCCTTGCCGGGGCCGCCCGCGGTGAGCGCCAGGAGCACGATCGGGACGGACGAGATGATCGTGCCGAAGAACGGGACCACGTAGAGGAGCGTCGCGAGCGCGGAGAGCGCGAACGCGAACGGCAGCCGGAGGACGAGGAGCCCGAGGAAGGTCAGGACCCCGTTCACGATCATGATCGTGAGCTGCCCGCGGACCACGCCGGAGAGCCCCGTGTCGATGCCGTGCAGGAGGCGGCGCAGGTCGCCGCGCCAGGCGGCCGGCACGAGCGACTCGACGAAGCGCACCATGCGCGGGCCGTCCATCGACATGAACGCCGTCAGCATGAAGAGCAGGACGAAGAAGAAGAGCGTCTTGAACGTGCCGGTGATGAGCGCGCGCGACAGCGCCACCACGTCGCCGACCTGCGCGCGGGCCTGGTTCGAGAGGTCGCGCAGCGACTCGGCGAGCTGGGCGGCGAGGTCCACGTGGATCCGGGCGCCGGTCCGCTGCAGGCCCGGGACGACGTCCACGGGGATCCCGTGGCGCTGCATGAAGTCGTCGATGGATCTCGACCAGTCCGCCACCTTGTCCGGGCCGATCCCGGCGAGGAAGTCGCGCAGCTCGATGAGCCCCCGGATCACCTCGCGGTAGATCTGCGGGACGACCGACACGGCGAACAGGTACGCGGCCGCGCCGAGGACGACGTACACGGCGATCACGGCGGCCACGCGCGGCACGCGCCGCCCGGAGATCCGGAGGCTCGCGAGCCGCGCGATGAGCGGGTCGATGACGTACGCGGCGAGCGCCGCGAGGATGAACGGGAGCAGGACGTCGCGCGCGGCCGCCAGGATCCCGACCACGATCGCCCAGAGGAGCGCCGTCATCGCGATGAGCTGCGCGCGTGGACGTCGCCAGAGCGGGACCGAGCTGGGCATCAGCGGCCGAGTATCCCAGAACTCCGGCGCGGCGGAGGGATCTTCGAGGGGCGCGCCCGCCCGCCGGGAGCGCCGGCGGGCGGAGGGGGGCGACCCCGGGCTACTCCTCGAGCGTCGAGATGTCGCCCTCGGGCAGGCCCTGTGCGCGCGCCTTGAGGACGCGGCGCATGATCTTCCCCGAGCGCGTCTTCGGGAGCGAGTCGACGAACGTGACCTTCTCCGGCCGCACGATGGGCCCGAGGTGCTGCGCGACGTGGGTCTTCACCTCGTCGGCGAGCTCGTCGCTCGGCTTGAAGCCCTGGCGGAGCAGGCAGTAGCAGTGGATCGCCTGCCCCTTCACCTCGTGCGGGAGCCCGATCACCGCCGCTTCGGCGACGGCCGGGTGGGAGACGAGCGCGCTCTCCACCTCGGCGGTGCCGAGCCGGTACCCGGCGACCTTGATGACGTCGTCGGTGCGGCCGATGACCCAGAAGTACCCGTCCTTGTCGCGCTTGGCGGAGTCGCCCGCCATGTAGACGCCCGGGTACTTCGACCAGTACTGCTTCACGTAGCGGTCGGGGTCCCTGTAGATGGTCGTCATCATCGCCGGCCACGGCTTCTTGAGGACGAGGAACCCCTCCTCGCCGTCCGGCACGGGCTGCCCGGCCTCGTCGACGATCCCCGCCTCCTGCCCGAAGAACGGCTTCGCGCCGGAGCCGGGCTTGAGCGGCATGGACGGGACGGGCGTGATCATGAACATGCCGGTCTCGGTCTGCCACCAGGTGTCCATGATCGGGCAGCGGCCCTTCCCGATCACGCGGTGGTACCACTTCCAGGCCTCGGGGTTGATGGGCTCGCCGACCGAGCCGAGGAGCCGGAGCGTCGAGAGGTCGTGCCGGTTCGGCCACGACTCGCCGAACCGCATGAGACCGCGGATCGCGGTGGGGGCCGTGTAGAGGATCGTGATGCCGTACTTCTCGACGAGCGACCACCAGCGGTTCGGGTACGGGTAGGTCGGCGCGCCCTCGTACATGAACGTGGTCGCGCCGTTGAGGAGCGGGCCGTACACGATGTAGCTGTGCCCGGTCACCCAGCCCGGATCCGCGGCGCACCACCAGCGGTCCTCGTCGCGGATGTCGAAGACGTACTTGAGCGTCGAGTAGATGCCGACCATGGTACCCGCCGTGCGCGTGGGTGATCGCCTTCGGCTTCCCCGTCGTCCCGGAGGTGTAGAGGATGTACAGCGGATCCGACGCCTCCATCACCTCGGTCGGGCAGGCGCCCGTGGCGAGGGGGAGCTTCATGAGCTCGTGGTACCAGTAGTCCCGGCCCGGCTCCATCCGGACCTCGTGGGCGGTGCGCTGGCACACGATGACCGTCTCGACGGTGGGGCAGCGCCGGACGGCCTCGTCGACGATCTTCTTCAGCTCGACGATCTTGCCGTTCATGAACCCGCCGTCGGCGGTGATCACGAGCTTGGACTCGGAGTCCTCGATGCGCCCCTGGAGCGCGTCCACCGAGAACCCGCCGTACACGACCGAGTGGATCGCGCCGATCTTCGCGGTCGCGAGCATCGCGATCACGATCTCGGGGATGCGCGGCATGTAGATCGTGACGCGGTCGCCCTTCTTCACGCCCATCGCCTTCAGGACGTTCGCGAACTTCGACACGTCGCGGTTGAGCGCGAAGTACGAGTAGGTGCGGACCTCGCCCTTCTCGCCGACCCAGACGAGCGACAGCTTGTTCTTGCGCCAGGTCCGCTGGTGGCGGTCGAGGCAGTTGTGCACGATGTTCGTCTGCGCGCCCTTGAACCACTTGAAGAAGGGCTTCTCGGACGCGTCGAGGACCTTGTCCCACTTGCGGTACCACTCGAGCTCGTCGGCCTCGGCCGCCCAGAAGCCCTCCAGGTCCTCGGCCGCCCGGCGGGCGACCTCGTCCCAGTCCTTCACGCGCGCCTGCGCCTTCACCTCGGCGGACGGGTTGAAGACCTCGCCTTCCAGCTCCTTGGGCTTCATCACGGGGCCCTCCAATCTGGTCCTGATCTCAGGACGGTTGGGCTCGGGGTCCGCGCCGGCGAGCCGGTCACGGCGGGTCACGACGGCGGTGGTTCCCGACCTTAGCAGAACCGGACCCCCAGAAAGACGCTCGGGTGGGGTACTTCGCGCCCGGTGCGTGGCGCACGGCGTCGAGGGGCCCGGGAGCGCGACCTGCCCTCCGGAGCGGATGCGAGGGAGGGTCGCGGCCAGGGCCGGCGGGGGTTATCCTCGCCCGCCGTGATCGTCCCCCCGCCGCTCCGCCGAGGCGACCCGGTCCGCGTGATCGCCCCCTCGAGCCCGTTCGACCCGGACGCGTTCGCCCGGGGCCTCGACGTGCTCTCGGGCCGGCTCGGGCTCGTGCCGCGCGTCCGGCACGACGTGACCGCCCGCCGGGCCTACCTCGCCGGCGACGACGCGCGCCGGATCGACGAGTGGCGAGAGGCGGTCGCGGACCCGGACGCCCGGGCGATCTTCTGCGCGCGCGGCGGCTACGGCGCGATGCGCCTCCTCCCCGCCGTCGACCCCGCCCCGCTCCTGGAGCGCCCCAAGCTCCTCGTCGGCTTCTCGGACGTGACGGTGCTCCACGCGGTCCTCAACCGCGCCGGGCTCGCCACCGTCCACGGGCCGGTCCTGACGCAGCTCGGCCGCGCGCCCGAGGACGCCGTCGCCCACCTCGAGGCGCTCCTGTCGCGCTCGGCGCGTCCCGCGGGCGCGTGGGACGTCCCGGCGCCGGGCGCGGGGCTCGTCGGGGCCCGGACGATCCGGCCCGGGCGCGCCTCGGGCCCGCTCCTCGGCGGGACCCTCGCGATGCTGTCACACCTGCAGGGCACGCCGTTCGCGCCCCCGCTCGAGGGCGCGGTCCTCTTCCTCGAGGACGTGGGGGAGAAGCCGTACCAGATCGACCGCTACCTCACGCACCTCCGGCTCGCCGGGGCGCTCGACGGGATCGCCGGGCTCGCGCTCGGCCAGCTCACGCGCTGCGACGACGCGGGCGTCCTCGCGGCCGACGTCGTCCGCGAGGTGGCGCTCGGCCTGGGCGTGCCGGCGATCGAGGGCGTCCCGGCCGGCCACGACGACGCCAACTTCGCCCTGCCGCTCGGCGCGCGCGCGACGCTCGTCGCGCCCGCGCTCGGCGAGGACGGGCCGCCGCGGCTCCTCTTCGACGGGTGGACGCACGGCGGGGGAGCGGCGTGACCGCGCCGGCGCTGCCGGACGTCTCCCGCGTGCTGGAGGAGGGGAGGCGCGCGGGCGTCGCGCCGGCGCTCTCCGCCGCCGTGCTCCGCGGCGGCGCGGTGGTGCACGCGAGCTGGCACGGCGAGATCCCGGCGCCGGCGCCGCGCCCGCTCGCGCCGGGCGACCTCTTCGACGTGGCGTCCCTCACGAAGGTGATGGTGACGACGACGCTCGTCGCGCAGCTCGCCGGGGAGGGTGCGCTCGACCTCGACGCGACCGCGGCGTCGCTGCTCCCCGGGTTCGAGCGCGCCGGGAAGGAGCGGGTGACGATCCGGCACCTGCTCGCGCACGCGTCGGGGCTCCCGGGCTGGAGGCCCTACTTCGAGGCGGCCGCGGCGGATCCCATCGCCGGCGCCGCCTTCCTCCCCCCCGAGCGCCGGCCGCCGTTCGCGGCGCTCGAGGACGCCTTCACGCGCGGGAAGGAGATCGTCCGCGCGGCCGTCCTCGCCGAGCCGCTCGAGGCGGCCCCCGGCGCGCGCGCCGTCTACTGCGACCCGGGCTTCCTCGCGCTCGGGTTCCTCCTCGAGACCATCGCCGGCGAGCGCCTCGCCCGGCTCGCCGAGCTGCGCGTGTTCGCGCCGCTCGGGCTCGACGACACGCTCTACCTCGACGGCCTCGATCCGGAGCGCGGCTGGACGCGGGTGGAGGGCCGCGGCTTCGCGCCGACCGAGCGGTGCGAGCACCGGCACGAGGTCAACCAGGGCGCGGTGAACGACGACAACGCCTGGGCGATCGGGGGCGGCGCGGGCCACGCCGGCGTCTTCTCGACCGCGCTCGAGGTCGCGGCGGTCGGGCAGGCGTGGCTCGACGCGCTCCGGGGCCGGCCGTCGGTCGTCCCGGCCGCGGCGGCCGCCGAGCTCGCGCGCCGCGATCCCACGCCCGGCTCGACGCGGGCGCTCGGCTGGGACACGCCGTCGGACGCCGGCTCCTCGCTCGGCGCGCGGCTCGGCCGAGGGCGGGGCGCCATCGGGCACCTCGGGTTCACCGGCACCTCGCTCTGGATCGACCCCGTCGCGGAGGTCGTCGCGGTGCTCCTCACGAACCGGGTCCATCCGACGCGCGAGAACGAGCTGATCCGGCAGTTCCGCCCGCGCTTCCACGACGCGGTGGCGGACGCGCTCGCGATCGGCGCCGGCTAGCGCACCCGCTGCACGAGGAGGCCCGCATGAGCGATCCGAAGACTCCCCCCGCCGTCGACGCGTCCTCCGTCCCCCCGCGCGCGAGGCCCACGAGCTACCCGCGAGCGCTCGCGCACCTCGTCGCCGGGCGCGAGAAGCGCGCCCTCGGCGACCGGTTCGGCCTCACCGCGTTCGGCGTGAACCTCACGCGGCTCGCCCCGGGCTCGCACTCCGCGTTCCGCCACCGCCACACGAAGGGGGAGGAGTTCCTGTACGTGCTCGAGGGCGAGCCGACGCTCGTCACGGACGAGGGGGAGACGACGATGCGCCCCGGCATGTGCGCGGGGTTCCGGCCCGGCGGCACGGCCCACCAGCTCGTGAACCGGACGCAGCGCGACGTCGTCTTCCTCGAGGTCGGCGACCGCGTCCCGGGCGACGGGGCGGAGTACCCGTACGACGACCTGGCGGTCTCGAAGGCGCCGGACGGGAGCTGGGTCTTCACGCACAAGGACGGGACGCCCTACTGAGCGCCGCCGCTCAGCGCTTCCAGGAGCAGCGGTACTCGCAAACGGCGTCGCCGCGCGCGCGGCAGCGTCTCTCGACGACCTGGGCGTCCTTCCCGCCGGACAGCTCGATGGCGCGGACGTGCCACCCGACCACGGTGAGGCAGTCGGTCTCGGTGACGTTCTCGGCGTCGTAGGTCGTGAGGACGCCCGAGGTCTCGCCGGTGCGCTCGTAGGTCCGGCGCCCCACCGCGTAGTACGCCGAGTAGATCTGCGGCGCGGCCTGGAGGAGGAAGTGCGGGTCGCCCTCCCGGACGAACGGGCGCTGCGGGCCGGAGAGGTTCGCGTCCGCCGAGGCGCGCCCCATCGCGAGGAAGACGCTCGTGCGGTCGTGCGGCGACATCACGCTCGCGATCGCGTCGTCGAGCCGGAGGTAGAGGTCGAGCGGGTACCAGGAGATGGGGAGCAACCACCCCGAGAGCACCTTCGCGTCGTCCGGCGGGAGGCGCGCCAGGATGGCCTGCAGGGCCGACTCGCCGCCCGCCTCGCGGATGTACTTGAGGCGGGAGAGGAGGACGCCGCCCTTGATCCCGGGGCTCACGGGCTTGGCCATCCGGGGATTGTGCCACCCGTGCGGGCGGCCGACCAAGGGGTCCTCGCCGGTTCCTCCCTCGCCATCGCTCCGGAGGACGGGCCCTCGGGGTGGTGGCGCGGGGGCCGGGAATCCGGTAGACGGTGCGCTCCGTGACGGACTGGAACCGCATCCGCCGCATCCACCTCATCGGCGTCGCGGGCACCGGCATGGGCTCGTTCGCCGGGATGCTGAAGGCGGCGGGCCACGAGGTGACCGGCTCGGACGAGAACGTCTACCCGCCGATGTCCACCCAGCTCGAGCGCTGGGGCATCGAGGTGATGACGCCCTACCGCGCCGAGAACCTCGACCGCGCCCGGCCGGACCTCGTCGTCGTCGGGAACGTCGTCCGCGCCGTGAACCCCGAGGCCGTCGCGATGCGCGAGCGCGGCATGCCGCACGTGTCGTTCCCGGCCGCGCTCGGCGAGCGGTTCATCGCGCCGCGGCACGGCGTCGTCGTCGTGGGGACGCACGGCAAGACGACGACGTCCGCGATGATGGGCGCGCTGCTCCACCACGCCGGCCGCGACCCGTCCTTCCTCGTGGGCGGCGTCACCCGCGACTTCGACTCGAACTTCCGGATCGGGGAGGGCCCGCACTTCGTCGTCGAGGGCGACGAGTACGACACGGCCTACTTCGACAAGGGCCCGAAGTTCCTGCACTACCGCCCGCGGACGGCGATCTTCACGAGCTGCGAGCTCGACCACGCCGACATCTACCGCGACGAGGCGCACTACGAGAGCGCGTTCGAGGGGTTCGTGAACCTGCTCCCTCCGGACGGCTTCCTCTCCGCGTGCGCGAGCTACGAGAGCGTGCTCCGCATCGCGCGGCGCGCCCGCTGTCGCGTCGAGACGTACGCGGTGGACCGGCCCGGCGCCGACTGGGAGGCGCGCGGGCTCGCGCTCGCCGCGGACGGCGCGCGCTTCACGCTCGTCCGCAAGGGCCGCGCGCTCGTCGACGTGCACCTCCCGGTCGGCGGCGCGCACAACGTCGAGAACGCGCTCGGCGTCGCGGCGGCGGCGGCGGCGCTCGGGCTCGAGCCCGCGGAGATCGCGGGCGGCCTCGCGGCGTTCCGCGGCGTGAAGCGGCGCCAGGAGGTGCGGGGGACCGCGGGCGGCGTCGTCGTGGTGGACGACTTCGCCCACCACCCGCGCGCGGTCGAGAAGACGCTCGCCGCGATCCGGGGGAGCTACCCCGGGACGCGCCTGCTCGCGGCGTTCGAGCCGCGCTCGAACACGAGCCGGCGGAACCTGCACCAGCCCCTCTACGCGTCGCCCTCGACCTGGGAGGCGGCGGCCGAGGTGTTCCTCCTCCGTCCGGCGCCGACGGACCGGGTCCCCGAGGCGGAGCGGCTCGACCTCGACGCCGTGACCCGCGAGCTCACGGCCCGCGGCAAGCCCGCGCGCGCGTTCGGGACGGTCGACGAGATGGTCCCGGCGATCGCGGCGGCCGCCCGGCCGGGGGACGTGGTCGTCGCGATGTCGAACGGCGCGTTCGGCGGGATCTGGGGGAAGCTGCTCGAGGCGCTGGGGGGGCGGTAGGGCCGACGAGCCGCTCAGGGAGGGGAAGCTCTGCCTCACGACCGTGGTTGAGGTCGCGAGGGTCCTCGCGCCCGAGAACGTGCGCGAGGTGCTCCCGCGGTTCTTCGGGCTCTCCAGGCGCGAGGCGCAAGAGGTCGTGGCAGCGATTCAGCCGCGGGAGGCGCCGCCGCTCCGCGACGTCGTGACCGTGGCGCGTTCGGCCGCCGCACACTCGCACCCCGGCGCGGGGCTCGCCGGAATCATCGAGGCCGGCATCGATCTGTTGCTGGAGCGCCATGCGAGGCGGAACGGGCTCGTGAAGCGGCCGCGGCAGAAGCCGCGCCCCTCGGCGGATCCGGAGCACGTCCCCGCCCACGTGAGGCGGGCGGTGTGCGAGCGAGACGGGGACGGTGCCAGTTCCCGGTCGCGTCCGGCGGCGTCTGCGGCAGCACCTTGCGCGTAGAGCTCCACCACCGGACCTCGCGCCACCGCGGTGGTCCGCCGACCGCCGAGAACCTCACGACGCTCTGCGGCTTCCACCACGACCTCGAGACCCGCAGGGAGTTCGGGGACGCGGTCGTGGACCGGATCGCGCGGAGGAAGCGCGAACGGCCTTCGCCCGAGCGCGCGACCTCGGCGAGCGCGCCGTGAGCGGCGGGCGCCGACGCCCGGGTCACTCGAGGTCGATCTCGAGCACCTTCGCTCCGCCGTCGAGCACGTAGTAGGCGCGGTACTTCGCGCCGGCCCCCACCGCGGCGACGCCGCCCGCCGGCTTCCCGTCGGCCGCGAACACATGGACATCCGCGCCGACGACGTAGGTGACGGGCCCCGCCTTCGTGAGCCCCTGCAGCCGGCCGTTCGGCACGTCCACCGAGAGCACCGTCCCGAAGTCGCACTTCATGGCGTCGGTGAACTGCGCGAGCTTCGGCGGGGGAAAGGGGATCTTCGGCGGGAACGCCGCGGCCGCCGGCGTCACGGGCGCGGCGAGCGAGGCGGCGGCGAGCAGCGCGGCGATCGGGAGCATCGGGGCCTCCTCGGGACGGCGGTGAGCGGATCCCGAGCAGGATACCTCGACCGCGGCGCCGCTGCCCGCTCTCCGGCCGGCGGTTACGCTTCCCGGGTGACCTCCCCCTCCGCCCCCCGGCCCCCCGCCCTCGGCCTCCGCCACGTCGCGCTCCGCGTCCGCGACCTGCCGGCCGCCGAGGACTTCTTCGTCCGGCTGTTCGGCTACGACGTCGAGTGGCGGCCGGATCCCGAGAACGTCTACCTCACCCGCGGCGACGACAACCTCGCGCTCCACCGCGCCGACGCGGACGGCCCGGGGCTCCTCGACCACCTCGGCCTGTTCGTGCCGCGCGCGGAGGACGTGGACGCGTGGGAGCGGTGGCTCGATGGAGCCGGCGCGACGCTGAAGGCGCGCCCGCGGACCCACCGGGACGGGACGCGCTCGCTCTACGTGGCGGGGCCGGAGGGGATCGTCGTCCAGGTGATCCACCACCCCTAGCTGCGCGCGCGCCAGCGCGCGCCCTCCCGTGCGCACGGCCCCAGCCCGGGCTCGACGGCGAAGACCGCGAGGGCCCGGTCGTGTCCGACCGGGCCCCCGCAAGACAAGACGTCGGCTCTCGGGAGGGCGCCTACTGCACGCTGCCCGTCGGGTGGCACACCCGGCACATCGCGTTCTTCGAGATCTCGTCGCGGTCGTGCTTGTCCAGGAACTTCTTCGGGTGCGGGGAGACGTCGGGGCCGGGCCGATCGGCGTGGCAGCCGACGCAGGTGGCCTGCGCGCCCTGGTCGTGGCAGCCGGCGCACGAGTTGATGTCGCGGCGCGCGGCGTTGCCGTGGGCGGGCGTGCCGCCGCCGGCGACGTTCACCCAGTTCGGGTTGTCGTGCGACGCGGGGCGGCGGAGCGCCTCGGCGAACTTCGTGAGCCCCTGCTGCGTGTGGCAGTCCTCGCAGAACGCCGAGCCGTGGCAGCGGCGGCAGCTCGCCGGGTTCGCGCCGGCGTCGATCATGTGGCGCGACACGTAGTCGCCGCGGTGGATGTACGAGCGCTCCACGCGCTCGGGGTAGACGATGGACGGGCGCCCCGCCGCGGTCGTCGGCGAGTGGCACTGCGCGCAGTAGGTCTGGTCGTGGCACGCGGCGCAGGTCTCGCCGGAGGGGCGCGCGAGCGATCCGTGCGCCCTGAGCCACTCGCCCTGGTGCTTGAACGCGGTCTCCGGCTTGAAGCCCTTCAGGTCCACGTGGCACGGCGTGCAGCGGGCCTCGGCGAAGTCCTGCTGGTGCTTGTGGCAGGAGGTGCAGGCCTCCATCGGCGGCGCCTTCGCCTCCTTGTCACCCTGCTCGGGCGGCGTGTGGCAGGCCTTGCAGCCGGCCTTCACGCGCGGGAGGTGGGCGGCGTGGTCGAAGCGCACCCGGAACGGCGCGTGGCGCGCCGGGACCTTGAGCGCGGGCTCCTTGTCGTGGCAGTCCTGGCAGGGCTGAATCTTCGTGACGTTCCCGGGGACCTTCACGTGGCGGACGTCGGCGTCGAGCTTCGTCACCTTGGCCATCGAGTGGCACGTCGTGCACGCGACGTCGGCGTCGACGTGCGGCGAGTGCGGGAACACGTAGGCCGGCTCCGGGGCGGCGGGCTTCTCCGTGGCGAGCTTGGGGCCGCACGCGGCGGCGGCGAGCGCCAGGAGGGTCGCGAGGCGGGCGTTCATCACTTCACCTCCCGCGACCGGTAGTGGGAGTTGTAGGCGAGCTTGGCCATGACGTCGAAGGTCTGCTCCAGGAAGGGGGTGACTCCGGCGCGGCCGGAGATCACCGCGCTGAATCCCTTGGCGAGCTCCATCCCCACGCTGACGGAGCCCGTCACCGCGTAGTCCTCGCCGTTGATCTTCTCGCGGAAGGAGTGGGCCATGACGTCGGCGGCCGCGAAGAGCTTGCCGAAGTCGCGCCGGCCGAAGAGGCGGAGCGCGGTGTAGCCGTTCTCGAACGCGTCGAGGTAGTCGAGCTCGGCGCCGGCGACCGCCGACCCGCGCTGCCACTCGACGTGCGCGGCGGCCTCGCTGCCGCGGAACTGGTCCGCGCTCGTCGTCTCGCCGGGCTCGAGGACGAGGTGGTACCCGGCGCCGAACCCGAGGCCGTGCCCGAGCTCGTAGGTGAAGGCGCCGCCGTAGTCCCTCCGGTCCTCGGTCGAGAACACCGAGAGGATGGAGTTGCGGGCGAGGAAGAGGTCCGGCGCGTAGTAGCGCGCGTCCGCCTCGATCCGGAGCTTTCGGGTCACGGAGTACGACGCGCGCGCGAGCAGCTCCGACGGGCGCTCGTCGTACACGCTGTAGGAACCGAGGCCGGTCAGGGTGAGGTCGCGGAACGGCTGGAACCGCAGGTCCACGCCGACCTCCTCGCGCACCGGATCGCCGCCGTCCTGGACGTAGTTCGCCGACGCGCCGAGCTCGATCCCGCGGCCCGGGTAGCCGGCGAACCCGTAGGCGAAGGCGAGCCGGCCGCCGTAGGCGAGGTCGCCGCCGACCGGGTTCCAGCTCCGCATCGCGTCGCGCGCCCCGAACCGCTGCGTCACCGGCGCGCCGGCGTACGCCTGCACCCGGAAGCCAGCCGGGAGGAGCACGATCGCCTCGCCGCCGTCGATCTGGATCATGCGGGAGACGCCCGTCGTCACCATCTCGCGGCCGAGGCGGAGCGTGAGCCGCCGGTTCAGCATGCGCGCCTGCGCGTACAGCGTCATGACGTCGCCGTTGAGCTTCGAGTCGGTGCCCGCGTCCCAGCGGAGGTCCTGGAAGTCGTAGGAGCCCCAGGTCGACACGAACAGCGAGAGGTCCTGGAAGACCGGGTTCTTCACGTCGCGGGCGGCGATCGAGAGGATCTCGAAGGCGGGGGCGACGGTGACGAGATCCGGGTTCAGCGGGTTCGACCCGCCCCGGGTCTGCTGGCCGAGCTGGAGCATCGTGGTCGAGCTGACGTCGACCGTCTCGGCCCGCGCCTGCCCGGTGACGAGCGCCAGGAACACGGCTGCGAGTGGTGTCGAGATGCGCATCAGGTCCCTCCGGAATTGCGCCGGAAGATCTCACACCGCGCCGACACCCTTCTTGCGCCAGATCACTTCGACCGCGTAAACGGCCTGTCCGGACTATGATGTGCGGGGTCCGATGTGTGCCCGCCTCCTGCTCGCCGCCGCCTCCTCCGCGCTGCTCGCGGCGGGGTGCGCGACGCCGCGGCAGGGCCTCCGGTCGTCGCCCCTCGTCGGGCAGACGGTCGAGATCGCGGCGGCCGACCTCGGCGGGCGCGAGGTCCGGGTCCCGCAGGGCGGCGGCCAGGTGCGGATCGTCGACTTCTGGGCGACCTGGTGCGATCCGTGCCGCGAGCAGCTGCCCTTCCTCGACCGGCTCGCGGCGGAGTACGGCCCGCAGGGGCTCTCCGTGTACGGCGTCTCGTTCGACGAGGACCGCGCGGCGCTGGAGCGGTTCCTCGAGCACACGCCCGTGTCGTTCGAGATCCTCTGGGACAAGGGCGGGACGGGGCTCGCCGACAAGCTCGAGGTGACCCGGCTCCCCACCACGCTCGTCGTGGACCGCCGCGGCGTCGTGCGCGACGTCCACCTCGGCTACGATCGCGGCGAGGAGGGCAAGATCGAGGCGTCCGTGCGCCGGCTGCTCGCCGAGGCGGCCGGCGACCCGTGACCGCGGTCGCGCCGCTCAGGGCGGCGCGCCGGGCCGACCGGCGGGCGTCGCCGGCGCGGCGGGCGCGGGCACGACCGTGAACTTCACGCGCTCGCGCTCGTGCTCGACCTCGCCGGGCTCCGCCGGCGACTCGCGCAGCCAGTAGGCCATCTCGTCCGCCTCCCAGGCGTACGGCGCGCCGTTCATGAGGACGCGCCCCTCGGAGATCGCCTGCGTCGCCTCCAGGAGCAGGAGGTGGCCGAGGTCGCGGACGAGCGCCTCGAACCGGCCCTGCCGCTCGGGGTCGACGAACTGGAACTCGTGCCGAGCGGCGTAGGCGGTGTGGTAGTGCGAGGGCCGGAACACGACCCCGCCGAGCCCGAGCCGGATCGCCATCCGCGCGAGCATCGTCGCGGTCTCGCGCGCGAGGCCGAGCCCGGGCACCTCCTGGCCCGGGAGGCGGGGTCGCCGGTCGCTGAACTGCGCGCGCGGGTTCCGGAGCGAAAGCCAGTGGATGTAGAGCACCTCGACGTCGAGGACGCGGCGGCGCTCGAGGATCACCTCGATGAGGAGGTGCTCCTTCCCCTCGGCCTGGCCGAACAGGCGCACGCGCTCCCCGAGCCCCGCGGCGTCGAACGCGGCGCGCAGCTGCCGGAAGCCCATCCGCTCGAGGTGGTCGAAGACGCCGTACTGGAAGAGGGCGTGCTCGATCCCCGCCGCCGTGTAGAACCCGAGCAGGAGCCGCCGCCGCGGTGGCCGGATGCCGAGCGCCTCCTCGAGCTCCTCGGTGCTGATGTCGCCCGACTCGGTGAGCTCGGCCGGCGAGAGGCCCGCCGACACGAGCGCGAACCGCGCGGAGAGCGGGTCGTACTGCGCCGGGATCGCGCGGCGCGAGCCGGAGGACACGGCCATCCCCGTCCCGGCGAGCACGCGCCACGCGCCGTCGGAGTAGCCGCCGGCCGGCAGCCACACGACGGGACCCACTCCAGCTCGGCCGCGACGATCAGGTCGCGATCGCGCGCGCCCTCGATGGAGAGCCCGAGCCTGCCGAAGCGGTCGCCGGCGAGCACGTCGCCGCCCGCGAGGACGAACGCGAGCCGCGGGCGCGGCATGCGGGCGAGGAGCGCGCCCGAGCGCCTCGAGGTACGCGCTCGTCGCCCGTCCCCTCGGGGAGCACCGTCTCGTCGACGCCCGGGAGCGGCCCCCAGTCCGAGCCCGACAGCGAGCCGATCCAGACCTGCGGGTCCGAGGACAGGCACGCGGCGATCCCGTCGGGCGGGTGGGCGTCCAGGTCGAGCACCGCGATCCGCTCGCGGAACCCCTCGGCGCGGAGCGTCGCGACGGCGACCGCCACGTCGTTCACCGGGCAGAAGCCCCCCGCGACGCCTGGCGCCGCGTGGTGGAACCCGCCGAGGAGGTTCAGCGCGGGCGCGCGCGTGCGCAGGGACTCGCGCGCCGCGGCGAGCGTGCCGCCGCAGGCGAGCCGGATGGTGGTCATCACCTCGTCCACCGGCACGTCCGAGGGATCCACGCTGAAGATCCGCGCGAGCTCCTCCGGCCGCCCGACCGACTCGAGCAGCTCGGGCGTGTGGACGCGCGCGAGGTTCTCGTAGGAGATCCGGTGCGGCTTGCGGAACGACTTGTCCGGGAGCGCGCCGCACTCGCGGAGCCACCACGCGCAGAAGTCGGCGCGGCGCGGCTCGACCCCGACGGCGGCCTCGATGCTGGCGAACGGGAGGCGGTAGCGCGGATCGTACCAGGCGGTCACGTCCCGGCGGTGGAGCCAGGAGGTGAGCCGGAAGCCGAGCGGGCCGAGCCCGAGCACCGAGTCTCCGCGCCGGTGCCCTTCAGCGGTGCGGCGGGGGCGAGAACGGCGGCTCGCCGCCGGACTTGGGCAGGTCCTTCTCGTGGAGCTTCGGCTGCCGCGACGAGAGCCACCAGCCGACGGCGGTCTCGAACGCGATCCACGCGATCGCCATCCAGACGGCCTTCGTCGTCGCGGTGAGGCTTTGCCGGCACGTGTCGTACGCGGCCGACGACGCGACGGGCAGGCCGACTTGCCACGGCATCGCGCGGAGCACCGTGTAGCCGAGGATGAACAGCAGGAAGAGCGTCCGGAGGACGGCCATGACCTTGGTCATGGCCGAGAGTCTAGCGCGGCGCGGGCGAGGGGCGGACTCTTCGTGCGTCTCCCGCGGTCCATGCGGCGGTGGCCCCGCGCGGATATGCTGTGCGGCGGCGCGCAGCGCGCCGGGAGGTGGGCTTGGCCGAGGTGTCGGAGCTGCGGGCGGCGTGCGCGGAGGCGGCCCGCGTCGGCGGGGCGGTCCTCCGCGAGAGGTGGGGCCAGGTCCGCACGATCGCGTTCAAGGGTGGGATCGACCTCGTCACCGACGCCGACCAGGCCAGCGAGGCGGCGCTCCTCGCGTTCCTCGGGGGACGGTTCCCGGGCGCCGCCGTGCTCGCGGAGGAGTCCGGCGCGAGCGGCGCGGGGGCGGGCGGGCTCCGCTTCTACGTGGACCCCCTCGACGGCACGACGAACTACGCCCACGGCGTTCCGCACTTCGCGGTGAACGTCGCCGTCGCGGACGCGCGCGGCCTCGCCGCGGGGGCGACCTACGATCCGCTGCGGGACGAGCTGTTCACCGCGGGTCGAGGCGAGGGCGCGACGCTCGGGAAGGTCCGGCTCGCCCACTCCGCGCGCGCGAAGCTCGAGGGCTCGCTCCTCGTCACCGGGTTCCCCTACGACGTCCACGAACGGCCGGAGTACCCGCTGGCGCTCTTCGGCGCCTTCATCCGGCGGGCGCGCGCGGTGCGCCGGTTCGGGAGCGCCGCGCTCGACCTCGCCTACCTGGCCTGCGGGCGGTTCGACGGGTTCTGGGAGCTGGGCCTGAAGCCCTGGGACGTCGCGCCGGGGATCCTCATCGCGCGGGAGGCGGGCGCGATCGTGAGCGACATGTGGGGCGGCGACACGATGCTCGAGACGGGCGACATCGTCGCCGCGACGCCGGCGCTCCACCGGCCCATCCTCGACGTCATCGCGTCGGTGCCGCGTCCGTAGCGGCGGCCGGCTGGGCCTCCGCGGGCGCCGCGGCGGGCTCGGCGGGCTCGGCGGGCGCGTCGGCGGCAGGCGCCGGCGGCGGTCCCGCGCGGCGCGGCGGCGCGCTCCCCGCGCCGAAGTCGATGTCGAGGAGCGACTCGGGGTCCACGTACAGGCCGGCGACCTTCGCGCTGAAGTGCAGGTGCGGCCCGGTCGAGCGGCCCGTCGAGCCGACGATCCCGATCGTGTCGCCCTGCTTCACCTTCGCGCCGGGGCGGACGGCGATCCGGTCCATGTGGAAGTAGACCGTGAACACGTCCGCCCCGTGCCAGACGACGACGCTGTTCCCGGAGAGGTACGCGTTCCGGGCGAGGACGACGACGCCGTCGTTCGCCGCGTGCACGGGCGCGCCGCGCGGCGCGGAGAGGTCGATGCCGTAGTGGACGCTCTCCTTCTTGCCGTTGAAGACGCGCTGGTCGCCGAAGTGGCCGTTCGCGTGCTCCGGCCGCGGCCAGCGGAACGGCGCCTGGAAGAGCGGCGGCGAGAAGGGACGCGCCCAGGCCCCCGCGAACGCGCGCCGGTCGGCCTCGATCCGCTTCTTCACGGAGCGCGGCGGCTCGAGGAACTTCGGCGCGACGGAGAGCGTCTTGGAGGGGAAGCCGGGCTCGACGACGTCGAGCGTCGCCGCGGGAGCGGGGGCGGCCCCGGCGGCGGGAGGCGCGCCGACGACGAGCGACACCTTCCCGGGGGGCGTCTCCAGCGGAAGCGCGGCGAGCGCCCACGCCTCGTCTCCCGCGCGCCAGAACGCGAGCGACCGGCCGGCCAGCGTGCCGGCGGGCGGCTCCGCGCCGGGAGCGAGCGGGACGCGGACGAGGACGGCGTCGCCGGGGCGCGCCACGGAGGGGACGAGGACGGGCGCGGTCGCGGGAGCGGCCGACGCGAGCCATGCGAGCGCGAGGAGGAGGGCCGGGTGCATCGGGAGAGACGAGGATAGGCGGGAGCGACGGCGCGCGCAGGGCCGCGACGGGCTACTCGCCGAGCCCGAGCTCCTTCTCGAGCGCGCGCACGATCCGGAAGTACTCGGACCGGGTGTACTTCACGTTCAGCACGTGGAAGTCCCGCTTCGCGAGCCCGACGCACCCGAAGCAGTACGAGCACTCGGAGCACGAGCGGCACATCACGAGGTAGTTCGACCGCGTGCAGTTCTCGCTCGCGACGCAGTACGCGCAGTCGTGGCAGCCCGCGCAGTCCGCGCAGTGCGTGAGGTGCGTCGACGCCTTGCAGCCCTTCGAGTGCGTGCAGCGGTAGCACTCCTCGCAGTCCGTGCAGAACATGCACGACACCGAGCGGCGGCAGCCCTCGCACTGGATGGAGCCGGGGTTCTCCTCGTCGGAGGCGTACGCGCGCAGGAGCCGCTGCAGCTCCGCCTCGAACTCGCGGCGCGACATGACGGGCGGCGGCGGCGGGCGCAGGTCCTGGAAGGTGCCGGACGCCGTGTCGATGAACATCGGGCCGGTGACCTGCCGGACGCCCGCCGGTGGCGCGACGATCGCCTTGCCCGGATCGACGATGCGGCGCTCCATCTCGCGTGCGGGCGGCGGGCGCGGCGCCGTCGAGCGGGCGTCGGGGCGCGGCGCCGGGGTCCGGGGCGGCGGGCGCGGCGCCGCGGGCACCGGCGCGCGCGGCGGCGGCCGCGCGGCGGGTCGGGGCGGCGGCTTTCGGCTCGGGCCGGCCATCCGGGCCATCCTGCCCCGGAACCGGGCGCCATGGAAATCCGCGGCGCTAGAGCGCGAGCCGCCCGCCCTCGAGGGCGAGCCGCCGGTCGACGCCGCGCGGCACCTCGTCGTCGTGGTGCGTCACCGCGACCAGGGCGGCGCCGCGCGCGCACGCCTCCTCGATCGCGTGGAGCATCCACGCGCGCGAGGCGGGGTCGAGGCCCGCGAGCGGCTCGTCGAGGAGGAGCACCTCGGGTGCGGGCGCGAGGGCGCGCGCGAGGAGGAGCTTCCGGAGCTCGCCGTAGGAGAGCGTGAGGAGGTGGCGCGACGCGAGGTGGGCGATCCCGAGCCGCGCGAGCGTCCGCGCGGCGGCGGCGCGCTGCTCCGGGGTGGGCGGCCCGGCGAGGCCGATCGTGCCGGCGAAGCCGGAGAGCACGACGTCCTCGCCGGTCGCGTCGAAGCGGTGGCGGGCCTGGAGCTCGGGGGAGACGAGGCCGATCCGGCCGCGCAGCTCGAGCGCGTTCGCGTGCGGGCCGAGGTCGAGCCGCTCGATCGTCCCGGCGGCGGGCTGCTCGTCGCCGGCGAGGAGGCGGAGGAAGGTGGACTTACCCGCGCCGTTCGGGCCGACGACCGCGACCCGCTCGCCGGCGCCGAGGGCGAAGTCGACGTCCGAGAGGACGTCGCGGCCGTCGACGCGGACGGTGACGGAGGAGGCGGAGAAGAGGAGCGGGGCGGCTGGCCCCGACCCCGACCCCGACCTCGACCCCGACCCCGACCTCGACCCCGACCCCGACCCCGACCCCGACCTCGACCTCGACCCCGACCTCGACCTCGACCTCGACCTCGAGCCCGACCCCGACCTCGATCTCGACCTCGTCTCCACGATCCGCCCGTCCTCGAGGACCACGACGCGCCCGATCTCCGGGACGATCTCCTCCTCCCGGTGCGTCGCCATGACGACCGCCGTCCCGGCCCGAAGGACGGCCGCCACGAGCGCGAGGAAGCCCGCGCGCGCGGCGGCGTCGAGCCCGTCCGTCGCCTCGTCGAGGAGCAGGAGCTCGGGATCCGGCGCGAGCGCCCGGGCGAGGAGCACCTTCCGCCCCTCGCCGCGCGAGAGCTCCAGGATGGAGCGGTGGAGCAGCGGCTCGATCCCGAGCGTGCGGGCGACGTCCCGCACCCGCGCCGCCTGCGCCGCGGTCGCCGCCTCCGCCGGGAACACCGCGTCGTCGAACCCCGACCGGATCACCGCCTCGGCGGCGAGGTCCCAGTCGTGCCGGACGTACGCGTCCTGCTGCTCCGGCGCGACGAGCGCGAACCGCTCGCGCGCGCCGATCGGGCTCTCCCACGCGCCGTCCTCGCCGTGGAAGAGCCGGCGGCCCGCACTCGCCGGGTGGGGCCAGAGCTCGCCGCGCACGAGCCGCAGGAGCGTGGACTTCCCGGACCCGCTCGGCCCGACGATCGCGAGCCCCTCGCCCGCGCGCACCTCGAGCGACACGCCGTCGAGGAGCGTCGCGCCCGAGAGGCGGACGTCCACGCGGTCGAGCGTCACGAGCGGGCGGGGCACGGGGGGATGATAGCGCCGAGCCCGATGCGGGTCGGGGACGCGCTCTCATGCGTCCTCTCCAGGCAGCTCTGCGTCACCGCGACGTTCGACTTCGGCCCATCGTCAGCGGCACATCCCGATTGATCGAGGCGGCCCGAGCAGCAGGAGGCCGCAGCGCCAGAGGGGTTCTGCCCCGACTTGAAGCAGCAGCGCATCGCTCCGCTGCCGTCGCCGCACTGCGTCGTTCCGTACACGCCGCTGTACGTCGCGCTGTCGCAGCAGTCGGCGTCCGAGGCGCAGGTGAAGGCCGTGATGTACGGGTACGCGCAGCACGTGCCCACCGGACTCCCGCCGACGTAGTGTGACCAGCACATCCCGGTGCAGCACTCGTTGTCCTGCGAGCACGTCGCAGGGGTCTCCCGGCAGCAGAGCGCCGACGCGCTCGATCCGTCGTAGGGGAGCTTGCACGAGTCGCCCGTCTCGCAGCAGTCGGAGGCGGAGGAGCACGTGTCGCCGGGGACCGGACAGCACGTGAACGGCGGGAGCGTCGCGTTCCCGCCGCACACCTGGCCGTTCCACTGCTGGTTGTAGTCCGGCCCGATGCAGTCCGAGTCGTCGAGGCACGCGCCGTATGCCGGCGCGGGGTCGCAGCTGTGGTACGTGGGATCGCAGATCCCGGAGCAGCAGTCCGCGTTCGTCGCGCACGTCCCCATGTCGTGCGAGCAGCAGACCCCCGCGGGCGGCGTCTCGATCTTGCAGCCCGAGTAGTCGGCGCACTGCGCGCTGTCCGTGCACGCCTCGCCCGGCGCCAGGTGGCACGTGCCGTCGTTCCCGCAGAGGAACCCGTCGCAGCACGCGCTCGCGTACCCGCAGCGCGCGCCGTACGTCCCGCAGCAGATGTTCGCCGTCGTGCCCTGGTAGGTGGTCACGTCGCCGCACGTGTCCCCGGAGCAGCACTCCGTCCCGCCGGTCCCCGCCGTGCACGCGTAGCCGCGCTGCGTGCAGCACTCGCCCTGCACGCAGGAGAGGTTCCTGCCCATGCAGCACTGATCCGACCGGGTGCACTGCGTCTCCCCCTGCGGTCCCGAGTTCCCGAAGTCGAGGCAGGAGCCGCAGCTCTGCGCGCCGGGCGTGCCGGTGCAGGCCAGGTCGAGCCCCGAGCAGCAGATCGTCCCGTACCCGCCGGCGACGCAGCCCGCCCCGGCGCCCGAGCAGCACCCCCCGGGCACGCCCGCCGCGGTGGACGTGCAGATCCCGCTGTCGCACTCCTGGCCGTCGAGGCACCAGCCGCCGTCCGGCTGGTGGCCGTCGGGCCAGTGGCAGTAGCCGCCGCGGCACGGGTTGTCCCCGGCGCAGTCCGCGTCGGTGGTGCAGGCGTCCGGAGGCGTCCTGCCCGGCCACCCGAGGTCGCAGGAGCCGTACGGATCGCAGAAGTAGTTCTTCCCGCCCTGCGCCGCCGTGCAGCAGTCCGCGCTCGAGCCGCACTTCTGGTTGGCGGTGCCGCAGAGGCCCGCCTGACACACGCCGGCGCGGCAGCGGTAGTCGGAGCAGCACTCGTTGTCGCCCGTGCACGCGTGGTTGGTCGATCCGCAGTCGGGGGTGCAGGTCCCGGCCCCGCACCCGAAGTAGCTGCAGCACTGCGCGCTCGAGGAGCACGAGGCGTTCCACCCGAGGCAGGCCGCCGCGCAGTGGCCGGTCAGGTCGCAGTTCAGGCTCGCGCACAGTCCGTCCCAGTCGCAGACGTCGCCGAGCGCCCGCTGGCCGGAGACGCACGCGCCCGCGTCGCAGCGGGTCGGTCCGAGGCTGGTGCAGCAGTCGCCGCTCGTCCCGCACCGCTCGGCGACGGCGCTGCATCCGCACGCGCCCGAGGGGCAGCCGCCGGAGCAGCACTCGGCGCCGGCGCCGCAGGCCTGGTCGAGCCCCTTGCACGCCGGGGGCTGCGGAGTCGGGCCGACGGACGAGCTCGAGCAGGCAGCGAGCGCGACGGCGGCGGCGGTGGCGAAGATGGAGCGGAAGGTCGAGGCGCGCTTCGAGGCGGTCATGGTCCCCTCCCGCGCCGGGCGTGCCGCGGCGGCGCGAGGCGAGGGACCATCATGCCCCATGTCACCGACCGTCGAAATGGGTCAGCGCGGACGATGTGAGGTCCGCTCTCACCTCGAGCCGCGCTCAGAACGCCGCGACGGTGCCGACGCTCGCGTTCCAGCCTTCCGCCTCGAAGTCGCCGTCGCCCTCGACGACGAGCCGGACGTTCCGCCGCAGGAGCCAGCTCAGCGCGAGCCCGGCGGAGTTCCGCTTCGCGGCCGCGTCGTCCGACTCCACGTAGTTGTAGACGGCGGTCACGGTCCAGCGGCCGTCGTGGCCCTGCGGGTAGCCGACCACCTCGAGGTACCCGCCGCCCGTGCGGATCGTCTCCTTCCCTGCGGCGAGGAAGCCCGGGTTCGAGTCGCGCCGCTCGAGCCACAGCGCCGAGACGTCGAACCGGTCGCGCACCGAGAGTCGCGCCTCCGGCCCGAAGTACCACGTCTCGTTCTTGACGCCGGCGGGGTCGAGCTCGGTCCCGGCGAAGCCGTACGCGCCGAGCGAGACCGGGCCGGCGTGCGCCACGACGTTCAGGCCGAAGTTCTTGTACTTGTCGTTGTCGAACGCGGGAGCGGCCGGGCCGATGCCGCTGCCGTTCGTCACGGTGAGCACCGCCTCGACGGGCCCGACACCGGACGCCACGGCGATGCCGCGGTCGTAGGTGAGGTCCACGCTCGAGGCGCCGGGCCGGACCGTGAGGATCTGGTAGTCGAGCCGCTGCAGCCGCAGCTCGCGCTTCACGATCGCGTCGGAGACCTGGAACTGGCCGAGGGTGAAGTCGAGGGGCGCGCCGAAGGGCCGCGAGATCGTGAGGAACAGGTCCTCGATCTTCCCCGGCTCGCCCTGCTCGAGGATGTAGTAGCCGTACAGGCTCACGCCGTTCGCGATCTGTCCGCCGGCGAGGAGCTTCACCGCCCACGGGGTCTGGAAGTCGATCCTCGGGTCGCCGTCCTGCGCGAGCGCGAACGCGTCGAAGCGGATGGCGAGCGGGATCTCGCGGGGGAGCTGCAGGAGGTCGTCGCCGAGGTCCACCTGCGCCCGCGCCGGCTCGGTCCCCGGCTCGAGGGCGAAGCCGCGGCCGGCGAACTCCTCACCGAACGCCTTCAGCTTGGGGAACGGCGCGTGACACGTCGTGCACGAGAAGCGGTAGCGGCGCGCGAAGGCCGGGATCGCGCCGGCGTCCGAGGGCGCGAGGATCGCGGCGAGGGCCGCGGCGAGGGAGAGGATCGAGACGAACCGGCGCATGGAGGCCTCCTCAGGGCAGGACCACGAACGTGGTCTCGTGGCGGGCGATCAGGACGGGCTCCCACTCCTCGCGCGGCACCTTCATGAACTCCGCGACGGAGGAGACGAGCCGCGAGTACCAGACGGTGGCGGTCACCGTGACCGGGCCGGGCGGCAGGTCGGGCGGCGACCAGGTGAAGGTCTCGCTCACCGCCTGGAGCGGCGCGAGCCGGTAGTCGGTGCCGAGCTTCGCGGTGTTCCACTGCGCGATGGTCATCCGGCCCTTCTCGTCGAAGTACGGGAGCCGGAAGATCCGGTCGCCGTCGGGGACCATGCCGTCGCGCGGCAGCCCCTTGAAGTCGGGGATGCCCTTGATGTCGCCGATGTCCTGGTACGCGAGCGCCTTCGCGTCGGCGATCGTCCACTCCTCGCCGGCGAAGCCCTTCTTGTCGACGCGGAGCGGCCAGACCTTTCCCTTCGCGTCCTTCGCCTCGACGTGGAGCCACACGACCCGCTCCTCGGCGGAGCCGGAGGGGACCCTGTGCCCGGCCTTCGCGTTCACGACGACCGCGGTGAGCTTCACGGGGTCCCCGGGCTCCAGCTCGCGCGTCTCGGGGTGGATGCGGACCTCGGCGACGCCGGCGAGCTTGCCGGGGTCGTGCGCGCCGTGGAACAGGTGCTGGCGCACGTCGTCGTGCACGGCGCCCATCTTGGCGCTCCGCCCCTTCGCCGGCGGCATGTGGCAGTCCTGGCAGACGATGCCGGCCTTGCCGTGCGGCCCCTCCTTCCACTCGAGCTGCGTCGACTTCACGTAGACGCCCCACGGATCCTGCTCGTTGTGGCAGGTGCCGCAGAACTCGGCGGTCTTGAGGAACGGGTTCTCGACGGTGGTGTGGAACGGGCTCTCCACGCCGGCGCGGTTCCCCTGCTTCGTCTTGCCCGGAGAGGTGACCCAGTTGTAGTTGACGGAGGGGTCGCCGGCGCGGCCGACGATGGTGTGGCACACGTCGCAGGAGACCGCCTCGTTGGCGCGCGTCTTCGCGTCCGGGCGCTTCGGCGGGACGTCGCCCGCGAGGAACGCGAGCGGCGAGTGGCAGCCGTTGCAGCCCGCCTTCACGCCGGCGACCTTGGCCACCTTCTCGGCGTGGGGAACGGCGAGCTCGAAGTACTCGATCTCGTCCCACGCGTGCGTGAAGGCCTGGGACATCATGGCCTGCTCGTGCTGGCGCGAGATGTCCACGTGGCAGCCGGCGCACGCCTGCGGCTTCTCGTAGTCGCCGTACTTGCGGGTGCCGAGCGCGGCGTCGCTCGCCTTCGCGCCGGCCATCGGCGCGGCTGGGTCCGCCGCGGGCGCGGCGCCGGCGGACGTTCCGGCGAGCAGCGTCGCCAGGAGGAGGACGGGGGCTCGGAGGGACATGGAGGCTCCTTTCTGCTCAGCTGACCGCGGCCCGCTCGGCGGGCGTCGCGGCGATGGGAAGACGAATGGTGAATGTCGTTCCGCTGCCGACCTCGCTCTTCACGTCCACGACCCCGCCGTGGCGGTCGACGATCCCGTACACGACGGAGAGGCCGAGGCCGGTCCCCTTCTCCTTGGTCGTGAAGAAGGGGTCGAAGATGTGCTTGAGCCGGTCGGGCGGGATGCCCGGACCCGTGTCGGCGAAGGCGATCTCCACCGCCTCCTCGCTCGCGCGCGTCGTGACGCACAGGCGGCCCGACGCGCCCATCGCGTCGCAGGCGTTGATGGCGATGTTGAGGAACGCCTGCCGGAGCTGCCCCGCG
Organism: uncultured delta proteobacterium; assembly: GCA_963821195.1. GTDB lineage: Bacteria > Myxococcota > Myxococcia > Myxococcales > Anaeromyxobacteraceae > Anaeromyxobacter. Next base: position 19,068 of record CAWGDE010000020.1, on the reverse strand, counting down.
TCCGCGAGCACGGCGGGCACGGGCTGAAGGTCGCGCGCGATCTCGATCCCGTGCGTACGCGCCTCGCTCGCGAGGAGCGAGAGCGCCTCCTCGATCGCGCGCGCGGGTCCATCGGCTTCGGCTGGATGGCGCGCTCGCGCGCGAAGGAGAGGAGGTTCCGCACGATGGCGGAGCAGCGCTGCGTCTCCCGCTCGATGAGCGCGAGGTTCTTCTGGAGGATCGCCCGGCGCGCGTCGTCCGGGGGTCCCTCCGCGAGCGTGCGCGAGACGAGCTTCGCGAAGGTGAGGATGCCGGCGAGCGGGTTGTTGATCTCGTGGGCGATGGACGCGGAGAGCTTGCCGAGGGAGGACATCTTCTCGGCGCGGACGAGCGTCTCCTGCGCGGCCCGGAGGTCCGCCGTGCGCGCCTCGACCTGGCTCTCGAGCCCGGCCATGAAGTCCTGCAGGTCGTTCTCGAGCCAGCGGAGCGACCGGGTCATCTCGTTGAACGACGTGGCGAGGAGGCCGAGCTCGCCCTTCGAGATGACGCGGATCTCGAGGTCGAGCTGGTCGCGGGCGACCCGCCGCGTCCCCGCGACCAGCGCGGCCACGGGCTCCACGACCTCGGCGCGGCCGAACAGGTAGAGCAGCGCCGCGAGCACCACCACCGCGCCGGCGAGGACGAGGAAGAAGCCTCGCCGGAACGCGAGCACGTCGGACTCCAGGTGCTCGAGCGAGACGCGGAGCTCGAGCAGCCCGAGCACCTGCCGCCCGGGCGGGTGGACGTGGCACGCCGCGGTCGAGCACTGGCGCGCGTTGTGGATGGGCGACACGAGCGAGAGGGCGTGACCGTCCGGCGCGTCGAGCAGCTCCGCGCGCTCCGACGCAGGCGCGCGGGAGATTGGCTGCGTGCGCGACCCGTGGCACGCGACACAGGCGCGGCCGTTCTCGGCGACGGTCGTGCCGACGTCGGCCGGGCGCGTCGAGAACACGACGCGGCCCCGCTTGTCGAGGACGCGGACCCGCTCGATCCCCTCGAGCGCGCCGATGCGCGCCAGGACCTCGTACGCGTGGGCGGGCCGCGGCTCGAGCATCGCCTGCTGCGAGCTCGTCTGGATCGCCTCTCCGAGGAGCGCCGTCGAGCGCTCGAGCTGGTCGACGAGGCCGGCCTGGATGCGGCGCTCGGCGAACCAGATCGCGGCGATCGCGGAGAGCGCGAGGACCGCGGTGACGCCGAAGAGCTTCGTGGAGAGGCGGTGCCGGAAGGGGACCGACTCGAGCACGTCGCCGACGGGCGACCCGCCGCCGGCCAGCGGCGGGGCCGGATCGTCGTCGGCGCGTGCCCGCCTCGCGTCCATGTCCCCGGGCGGCGCCGGCAGGGCGCCGCCTCCTCCGAGCGGCAGGATGGAACGGGCCCCCTCGGCCAGCCTTGCCCAGGGTCAAGCGCGGTCGCTCATCTTCCCGGACCGCCTGCGCTCCCGGGCGCATCCCCGGGTGGCTCGTCGCGGCCGCGGGTCGGGAAGAGGACGCGCCGGAAGAGCGCCTCGAGCCGGCCGATCTCGTCCTCGCTCTCGAGCTGCACGAGCCGGCCGGGCGGCAGGGTCGTCTCCTCGGCGCGCCCCTCGAGCTCGCGGCGGAGCCGCGCGAGCCGCTTGAAGACGACGACGCGGACGGCCGCGGCGATCGCGGCGGTGCACGCGACGGCGATCGCGAGGAAGGCGAGGGACGTCTGGAGCTGGGCCGCCGACATCGCGGCGTGGTGGCGGGTGAAGTCGTGCAGCACGAACAGGCCGCCCACCTTCCGCCCCGCGGCGTCGCGCACCGGGAAGATGCCGCGGACGTAGGCGCGGTCGCCCCGCTCGATCTCGTCGAGCGTGAGGCCGGCGTCGGGGATCGCCTCGACGTCGCCGGCGTAGTCGATGATCCCCTCCGTGAACGTGGTGGTGTCCACGACCACCACGTCCGGCCGGTCGTTCCAGGTGTTGGAGCGGGGCCCGAGCACGGCGGCCCAGGCCTTCTCGTCGAGGAACTTCTTCTTCACGAGCAGCCCGTACTCGTCGCCGGTGCGCGTCTTCATGGCGCCGAGGAAGTGGTCGATCTCCTCGGCGAGCTCCATGAACCCGAGCAGCTTGCCCTCGTGGAACCAGGGGCGCACCGCGCGCAGGGCGAACGCGGTCCGGCCGAGCTCCTTCCCGGCGCCGAGCTCGCGCGTCTCCGCGGCGATGCGGAGCGTCGCGCGCTCGACGACGTCGCCGTGGAGCTCGGGCCGGTGCACGCGCAGGAACACGGTGGAGGGAGGACCCGGCTCGATGAAGTACCAGTGCGTGATCCGGTCGCGTTCGGACATGGTGGCGAAGAGCGGCGACGCGGCCGCGAGGAGCCGCTCGCGGTCGCGGGCGACGAAGGCGGCGCGCAGGTCGTCGTTCGCGAGGAGCGCGTCGAGGGTCGCGCCGAGCTTCTCGACGTCGCTCCGCTCCTGGGCGGCGAAGGCGTGGGCCGCCGTCTGGAGCGTCGCGAGCGCCGCCTCCTCGACGTTCTTCTCGTAGATCCCGCTCGCGGTCCGCGCCGCCACGAGGCTCGCGGCGACGCACAGCGCGAGGACCACGAAGATCAGCTTGAGCTCGGTCGAAAGGCTGCGCATCGTGGTGCCCCGGACCCCGGCCGCGGCGCGCCGCGGCCGACGGAACGTACCACGTTCCGGGGACGGCACAGGTGCACGGTCGGTGCTGGGACGGGGAGGAGAAGCCGCGATGGATTCCATCCGGTCGCACGCCATCGCGGCAGGAGCGGATTGCCGTCCCGCGCGAGCGGGCAGGCGAGCGCCTCGACCGCTTCCTCGCGGCCGCGCTCGCCGTCCCGGTCGAGCGCGCCCGCTCCCTCGTCGCCGAAGGGCGCGTGCGGATCCGCGGAAAGACCTGCTCGCCGCACCGCAAGCTCTTCGGCGGCGAGGAGATTGAGGTGGCGCGCCCAGCGCCCCGGGCCGAGCTCGCGACCGGGCCGGCCCTGGAGGTGCTCCACGACGACGCCGACTGCCTCGTCGTCGCGAAGCCGGCCGGCCTGCCCGTCGAGCCGCCGCGCGCGGGGGCGCCCTCGGCCGTCGGCGCTGCGAGCCGCCTCGGCGCGTTCGACGTCGCGGGGCGTGCGCTGCCGGGGCTCCCGCACCGGCTCGACCGCGACACGAGCGGGTGCCTCCTGCTCGCCCGGACGGATTCGCGCGCTCGCGGCGCTGAAGCGCGCGTTCGAGGAGGGGCAGGTGGAGAAGGAGTACCTCGCGCTCGTGGCGGGCGCGCCGCCGGACGAGGGCGCGCTCGACACCGCGTACGGCCGGAGCCCGTCGGACCCCCGGCGGTTCACGACGCACGTCACGTCGGCGCGGCGCGCGCGTCTCTCGTGGAGGCTCGAGCGGCGCCTGCGCGACGCGGCGCTCCTGCGCGTCGCGCTCGACACCGGGCGGCACGCACCAGATCCGCGTGCAGCTCGCGGAGGCCGGCTTCCCCGTGCTCGGGGACGCGCTCTACGGCGCCCGGTCGGACGCGATCGCGCGCCAGGCGCTGCACGCGGTCCGCCTCGCGTTCCCGCGGCCGTCCGACGGCGTGCGCGTGGAGGTCCGCGCGGAGCCGCCGGAGGACCTCGCGCGGGCGATTGCGGCGCTGGAGTGACGAGGTCGAGGTCGAGGTCGAGGTCGAGGTCGAGGTCGGGGTCGGGGTCGGGGTCGGGGTCGGGGTCGAGGTCGGGGTCGGGGTCGGGGTACGAGTCGCGCCCTTCAGCTCTCGCCCTGCTTCACTCGCTCGTAGTGCCGCCGCGCCTTCGCCTTGTTGCCGCAGTCCTTCATCGAGCACCAGCGGCGGGTCCGCGCGCGCGTGTTGTCCATGAACACCCACGAGCACTCGTGCGTGCCGTGCATCCCGCACTGCCGGACGCGCGCGAGGTCCTCCGCCGAGGTGAGGAGCTCGGCCGCGGACGCGGCGACGCGCCAGAGCGGCGCGTCGAGGGCGCCGGGTGGGTCGCTCCAGGCGAGCGCGCAGCACGCCGGGCCGCCGCGGACGAGCCGGCGGTGCGAGAGCGCGCGGGCGAGGTGGTCCGAGAGCCGCGCGAGATTGTCCGCGGGCGGCTCGCCGCCTCCCGCGATCGAGGTGAAGATCCGGTAGAGCGCCTCGCGGAACGCGAGCGCCTCCCGGTACGCCGCGTCCGCGTCGCCCGGCCGCTTCCGCGCCTCCGCGAGGAGCCGGCGCGCCTGGCCGTCGTCGATGGTGCCGGCCTGCCGGCTCCAGGCGGCGAGGTCGGCGTAGCCTGCCATCCGCTCCGTCGGCCGTCCGGCTCGGTCGCCGGAGACCGTGTTCACGAAGTCGAGGCACGTGCGCCCGCCCGAGAGCTCGTACCGGTACTCCGTCTCTTTCGGGGCATTCACCATAACCGCCATGATAGCACTTGACAGGTTAGAGCGCCACGAGCATTGTCTAACCTGTAACTTGGCATCGAGCCAGTTACGACGGAGGTCACGGTCATGGCGAGCACGGCGAAGATCCTCTCCTCTTTCCAGGCGCCGCAGGCGGCCCCCTCGCCCCGAGCGGTCGCCGCGCCGCCCGCGCGCCCCTCGTGGGGCTGGCTCCAGCTCCTGCGCGAGTCGCTCGGGGGCGCGCTGCTCCTCGTCGCGTGGATCGCGCTCTGGACGGTGACCTGGGCGGCGATCGCGGGTCCGCTGTCGCCCGTCCGCGAGACGGGGCGGGCCCAGGTCTCGTCCGTCGAGCGCGCCTAGCGCCGTGGGGTGCGGGGTCGAGGTCAGGTCAAGGCTTGTCGTCGCGGAGCGGCGTGACAGAACGCGCGCCGCCGTGATCGACCTCTCGACCCTGAACCCGCCGCAGCGCGAGGCCGTCACGACGACCGACGGCCCCGTGCTCGTCCTCGCGGGAGCGGGGTCGGGGAAGACGCGCGTCATCGTCCACCGCATCGCGTATCTCATGGCGAGGGGCGTGGACCCCGAGGCGATCCTCGCGGTCACCTTCACCAACAAGGCCGCGGGCGAGATGCGCGAGCGCGTGACCGCCGTCGCGGGCGCGGCGGGCGTCGACGTCTTCGTCTCGACCTTCCACTCCTTCGGCCTCTGGCTCCTGCAGCAGGAGCACGCGGCGGCGGGCCTGCCGAGGCGCTTCGCCATCTGCGACGCGGGCGACCAGCTCGCGACCGTGAAGCGCTGCATGCGCGAGGTGAAGGTGGACGACCGCACCTTCGACGCGCGGCGCGTCCTGTTCATCATCTCCGGCGCGAAGAACGAGCCGGGCGCAGGCGCATCCGGGTGAGCCAGGCCGGGCAGGGCGACGACTACGACCTCGTCGCCGCCGAGGTGTTGCCCCGCGCTACCAGGCGGCGCTCCGGGCCAGCGGGCGGTGGACTTCGACGACCTCATCGCGCTCCCCGTGGAGCTGCTGCGAGGCGACGCGGCGCTGCGGACGAAGTACGCGCGCCGCTTCCGCTACCTCCTCGTCGACGAGTACCAGGACACGAACGGCGCCAGCTCGAGCTCGCTGAAGCGCGCTCGCGGGGGAGCGACCGGAACGTCTGCGCCGTCGGCGACGACGACCAGGCGATCTACGGCTGGCGCGGCGCGGAGGTGAGGAACATCCTCCGCTTCGACCGCCACTTCCCGGGCGCGCGGCGAGGTGCGGCTCGAGCAGAACTACCGCTCGACCGGCCACATCCTCGCCTGCGCCAACGGCGTCATCGGCAAGAACCCGCACCGTCAAGCCGAAGACGCTCTGGACCGCGGCCGGCGCCGGCGAGCCGGTCCGGTGGCGGCGCTGCCGGACGAGGAGGAGGAGGCGCGCCACGTCGCGGACGTCATCGTGCGCGGCGCGCGCGCGAGGGGCGCGCCTGGGCGCACTTCGCGGTCCTCTACCGCCTCAACGCGCAGTCGCGGCCGCTCGAGGAGGCGCTCCGCGAGGCGTCGGTGCCGCTACGACGTGCACGGCGGCCCCGCCTTCTTCGACCGCGCCGAGGTCCGCGATCTCCTCGCGTACCTCAAGGTCTGCGCCCAGCCCGAGGACGAGGTCTCGCTCGCGCGCATCGTCAACGTCCCGGCGCGCGGCCTCGGCGACGCGTCGCTCGAGCGGCGTCCAGGCGTTCGCGGTCGCGGAGCAGTGCCGCTCTTCGACGCGCTCTGGCCCGGGCCGGCCGAGGTGCCGCAGCTGCCCCGCGGCGCCGCCGAGCGGATGGGCGAGTTCGTCGCGCTCGTCGGCGAGGTACCGGGCGCGCCTTCCGCGGAGGGGCGCCTCGGCGAGGTGGCGCGCGCGCCTGGTGGCGGAGGTCGACCTCTACGCGCACGCGCGGACGGGCGTGAAGTCGGCCGAGGCGGCGCAGCGGAAGGTGGACGCCATCGACTCGCATGCTCCGGTCGATCGAGGGCTGGACGAGCGCGGACGGCGCAGCGGCCGACGCTGCGCGCAGTACCTCGCCAAGCTGGCGCTCGACTCGCGCGAGGAGGAGCCGGCCGGAGGGCGACGGGCGTCACCCTCATGACGCTGCACGCGGCCAAGGGCCTGGAGTTCCCGGTGGTCTTCCTCGTCGGCGCGGAGGAGGACCTGCTCCCCTGCGCCGGCATCCAGGGCGAGGCGCGCGACCTCGAGGAGGAGCGGCGGCTCGCCTACGTCGGCGTCACCCGCGCGCGGGAGCGGCTCGTACGTGACCCGCGCCGCGGCCCGGGTCGAAGCGGGGGAAGGTCCTGCCGCGCACGCCGAGCCGGTTCCTGCACGACCTCCCGCCGGAGCGCGCTCCTGGCCGATGACCCGGCGGCGAGGTGCAGCCCGCGGAGCAGGTCGCCGCCCGGCCTCCGGTCTGGCGGCGCTCCGGGCGCGGTTCGGCGCGCCGGTAGGCAAGGGTGACCGCCCGGACGCGGGCCGGTGCGCCGGAGACATGCTCCCTTGACAAGGCACCCGCCCTCCTCTAAAAGGCGCCTTTCCAAATTTCGGAGTCCCGTAGGTTTTTTCCATGAACAAGGGCACCCACAGCGCGACGAAGGCGAGGCGCTCAAGAGCCGCCGGTGGTGGGTCGTCGACGCGACCGAGCACACGGTCGGCCGCGCCGCGAGCCAGGATCGCGACCGTCCTCAAGGGCAAGCACAAGCCCAGCTACACGCCGTCGATGGACGTCGGCGACTTCGTCGTCGTCGTGAACGCGGAGAAGGTCCGCTTCACGGGCAAGAAGGAGACGGACAAGACCTGTACTTCACCCACACGATGCACCCGGGCGGCGCGAAGCTCACGCCGACGGACAAGCTCCGCGAGCGGCACCCGGAGGACATCTTCCTCAACGCCGTGCGCCGCATGCTGCCGCGCAGCACGCTCGGGCGGCAGATGATGACGAAGCTGAAGGTCTACGCGGGCGACAAGCACCCGCACGTCGCGCAGAAGCCCGAGGCCTGAAGCTCTCGCAGTAACGAAGGCGACGATGGCCCACGTCGGGAATCACCGTCGGCCGGCGCAAGGAGTCCGTCGCGCGCGTGCGGCTCGCGCCCGGCACCGGCAACATCACCATCAACGGCCGCACGATGGACGAGTACTTCGGCCGCGAGACGTCGAAGATGATCCTCGTCGAGCCGCTCAAGCTCGTCGACCAGATGGGCAAGCTCGACGTGTTCGTGAACGCGAAGGGCGGCGGCCTCTCCGGCCAGGCCGGCGCGATCCGGCACGGCATCAGCCGGGCGCTCGTGCGACGTACAACCCGGAGTACCGGCCGATCCTCAAGAAGGCCGGCTTCATCACCCGCGACGCGCGCGCCGTCGAGCGCAAGAAGTACGGCCGCCCCGGCGCCCGCAAGCGGTTCCAGTTCTGCAAGCGGTAACCCGCGAGCGGAGGGCAGCCGGCGAGGCTGCCCCATCGAGCAGGGGTCCCGGGGGGCGCGGCTACGTCGCGCCCCCCGCCGCATTTTGTCGGCCCGCCGCGACGTGGCGCCGGCCGTGCCGCGTCCGTGCTCGCCCGCCGACGCGAGCCCACGCGCGCCTACATGCGAGGCGCCGATAGCGGTGTCCCGCGGCCCCGGCATTGGATCCGCCCCGATCGCGGTGTTACGCTCCGTATCCGCATGGAGCTGAACGAGATCCTGCAGATCGCGCTGCGCGCGGGCGCCTCCGACATCCACCTGAAGGCCGGCCTGCCGCCGATGTTCCGCGTCGACGGGTCGCTCGTCCCGCTGAAGGACGCCCGGCGGCTGCCGCCCGAGGAGATCGGGCGGATGGCCTACGGGATCATGAACGACTACCAGAAGGAGAAGTACAAGCAGACGAACGAGGTGGACCTCGCCTACGGCGTCCCCGGCCTCGGCCGCTTCCGCGTGAACGTCTTCCAGCAGCGCGGCACGCTCGGCGTCGTCCTCCGCGTCATCCCCTTCAAGATCCAGACGATCGAGCAGCTCATGCTGCCGAAGGTGCTCGAGAAGATCGCGGGGGAGCAGCGCGGCCTCGTCCTCGTCACCGGCACGACCGGCTCCGGCAAGTCCACGACGCTCGCGGCGATGATCGACCACGTCAACGCGACCGAGACCTGCCACATCATGACGATCGAGGATCCGATCGAGTTCCTCATCCGCGACAAGCGGTCGATCGTGAACCAGCGCGAGGTGGGCGTCGACACGATGAGCTTCGGGCAGGCGCTGAAGAGCGCGCTGCGTCAGGACCCGGACGTCATCCTCGTCGGCGAGATGCGCGACCTCGAGACCATCGAGACCGCGCTCACCGCGGCCGAGACCGGCCACCTCGTCATGTCGACGCTGCACACCCTCGACGCGACCGAGACGATCAACCGCATCATCTCCGCCTTCCCGCCGTACCAGCAGAAGCAGGTCCGGCTCCAGCTCGGCTCGGTGCTCCGCGCCGTCATCTCGCAGCGGCTCGTGCCGCGCGCCGACGGGAAGGGGCGCGTCCCGGCGATCGAGGTGCTCCTCGCGACGGGCCGCGTCCGCGAGCTCGTCGAGGACAAGGACCGCACGAAGGAGATCCCCGACGCCATCGCGCAGGGGCACCTCTCCTACGGGATGCAGACCTTCGACCAGTCGCTCATGGCGCTCCTCAAGGGGGGCGTCATCTCGTACGAGGAGGCGCTCCGGCAGGCGACGAACCCGGACGACTTCGCGCTGCGCGTCTCCGGCATCTCGGCGACGAGCGACTCGAAGTGGGACTCCTTCGAGAAGCCCGCCGACGCGCCCGCCGCGCCGCAGGGCGCTCCCCGGCCGCCCGCGGCCGCGCCGGCGCGGCCGCCCCCGACGCCCCCGGGCGGACCGCCGGCGCAGCAGCTCGGCCGCATGACGCCGGCGCGCGGCACCCCGCGGCCCGCGGGCGCGCAGCCGGCGCAGCCGGGCGGCGAGGACGACTTCCAGATCGAGCGGTTCTGAGCGCGGAGACGGTGCGGTGCGACGTCGGCGGCCGCGCGCCCGCTCACCCCGGCCAGCTCCCCCGCTGCCTGCGGGAGAGGGAGCGCCCGCGCCCGCGCGGGGCGACCCCGAGTCCAGCTCCTCCCGCGCGCGCGCGATCGCGCTCCGGTACCTCGCGGCGGCGGCGCGCACCGAGGCGCAGGTCCGTGCCCGCCTCGCGCGCGCCGAGCTCGCCTCCGAGGCGGACGGGACCGTTCGCTGGCTCCTCGGACTCGGGTACCTGGACGACGCGGCCTGGGCGCGCGGGCGCGCCCGCGCGCTGCTCGGGCCCGGCCGGGCCGGGCCGCGGCTCGCGGAGCGCCGGCTCGTGGAGGCGGGGATCGACCGGGACCGCGCGCGGTCGTCCGTCGCGGCGGCCGTCGCGGACGCGGCCGGCCTCCCGGGCTCGGACGGCGAGACCGCGCTCTGCCGCGCGCTCGCCGAGCGCCGCGCGCGCACGGCGGACCTGGGCGCGCTCGAGCCGCGGGCCCGCGCGCGCCTCGCCCGGTTCCTGCTCGGGCGCGGCTTCTCCGGCCCGGTGGTCGCGCGCGTGGTCGGCCTCTGGGAGGACGGGTAGGCGAGGGCCGTCGGCGAGGGCGCCCGGCCGCTCCGACGCTGCACGCCCGGGCGGGCTCTGTTATCCTCCCCGCCGCCATGCGCCGCCCCCTCGCCCTCGCCGCCGCGCTCGTCACGCTCGCCGCGTGCGGCGGGAAGCACGTCTCGCTCTCCGGCGCCGCGAGGTTCGGCAAGACGCCGGAGGACGACTACGCCGCGGGGATGGACCTCCTGAAGGACGGCGCCTACCCGGACGCCCAGAAGTTCTTCGAGCACGTGAAGACGAAGTACCCGTTCTCGAAGTACGCGGCGCTCTCGGACCTGCGGATCGCCGACGTCAAGTTCGACCAGAAGCTCTGGACGGAGGCGATCGAGGCGTACGGCGAGTTCGTGCGGCTCCACCCCACCCACGATGACGTCGACTACGCCGAGTTCCGCGTCGGCGTCGCGCACCTGGAGGACGGGCCGAGCGACTTCATGTTCTTCCCGCCGTCCTTCGAGAAGGACCAGCGGCAGGTCGTGGCGGCGGCGGAGGCGTTCCGGAGCTTCCTCCAGAAGTACCCGGCGTCGAAGTACGTCCCCGACGCGAAGAAGCTCCTCGACCAGGCGAACGGCCGCCTCGCGGAGCACGAGTGGTACGTGGCGGAGTTCTACTTCAAGCGCGACAAGTGGCCGGGCGCGGCGGGGCGGTACGAGACGCTCGTCACCAAGTACCCCGGCTCGCGGCACGAGCCCGAGGCGCTCCTCAAGCTCGCCCAGTCCTGCATCAAGATGGACGAGAAGTACCGGGCCCGGACCGCGCTCCAGAAGCTCATCGTCGCGCACCCGCAGGATCCCCGGCGCGCGGAGGCCGAGAAGCTGCTTGCGACGCTGCGCTGACCCCGGCCGGCGCGCGCCGCTCGCGGCCGCGCTCGGGGCCGCGGCGCTGCTCGCGTGCACGGTCGCGAGTCCCGCGACCGAGGTGAAGGAGGCGCTCGCGCGCCTCGGGCCCGTCGAGGTGGACGCGGGCGGTACGCGCGTCGCGCTCGGGCGCGTGTCGTTCTCCGACGTGGTCGTGTCGATGGACGGCCCGCACGCGCTCGTCCTCGCGGTGGTCCAGGCGGACGGGACGGTCCGGCTCGCCGGTGCGGAGCCCTCGATCGCGTACGTCGGCCGCGAGGCCTTCCGGATGGAGCGCTGCGCCGGCCCGCGCTGGTGCCTCGCACCGGATGCGCTCGCGGCGCTGCGCTCCATCCGGAAGGCCTCGCGGCCGACGTACGCGATCGAGGGCTCCGCACCGGCGAGCCGGACCGTCCCGTCCGCCTGGACCACCGCGAGGACGAGCGCGTGCGGGCCGTCCATCGAGACAACCATCGGAGAACGACACGCGCCCGAGCGCGACGCGCGTACCGCCCGCGTCCACCTCGACGGGCCCGAGGCGCGCGAGCGCCTCCTTCACCTCGGTCGCGGGACTCGCGACCGTGCACGCGAGCAGCGCCGCGGCCCCGAGCGCGGCCGCGAGCGGCGCGCGCCGGCCGGGGTCAGCGCAGCGTCGCAAGCAGCTTCTCGGCCTCCGCGCGCCGGGGAACCTGCGGGTGCGCGACGATGAGCTTCTGGAGCGCGGTCCGGGCCCGGTACTTCTCGTCCATCTTGATGCAGGACTGGGCGAGCTTGAGGAGCGCCTCGGGCTCGTGCCGCGAGCCGGGGTACTTGGTGACGAGCGTCTCGTACCGCCCCGCCGCGCCCGGCCACTTGTCGCGCTTGAAGTAGAACTCCGCCACGTACCACTCGTGCTCCGCGAGGCGGCCGTTCGCCTGGTCGAGGAGCTTCTTCGCGTCGGGGACGTACTTCGACGCCGGGTACTTCTGGAGGAAGCTGCCGGAACGCCTCCGCCGCCGCCACGACCTGCCGCTGGTCCTTCTCGAAGGACGGCGGGAAGAACATGAAGTCGCTCGGCCCGTCCTCCAGGTGCGCGACGCCGACGCGGAACTCGGCGTAGTCGACGTCATCGTGGGTGGGGTGGAGCCGCACGAACTCGCCGTACGCCTCGATCGCCTCCCCCGTCCAGAGCTTCTGGTCGAACTTGACGTCGGCGATCCGCAGGTCCGAGAGCGCCGCGTACTTCGAGAACGGGTACTTCGTCTTCACGTGCTCGAAGAACTTCGGGCGTCCGGGTAGGCGCCGTCCTTCAGGAGGTCCATCCCCGCGGCGTAGTCGTCCTCCGGCGTCTTGCCGAACCTCGCGGCGCCGGAGAGCGAGACGTACTTCCGCCGCACGCGGCGAGCGTGACGAGCGCGGCGGCGAGGGCGAGGGGGCGGAGCATGGGGCGGGGAGGATAACAGAGCCCGCCCGGGCGTGCAGCGTCGGAGCGGCCGGGCGCCCTCGCCGACGCCCTCGCCTACCCGTCCTCCCAGAGGCCGACCACGCGCGCGACCGCCGGGCCGGAGAAGCCGCGCCCGAGCAGGAACCGGGCGAGGCGCGCGCGGGCCCGCGGCTCGAGCGCGCCAGGTCCGCCTGCGCGCGCGGCGCTCGGCGAGCGCGCGGCAGAGCGCGGTCTCGCCGTCCGACCCGGGAGGCCGGCCGCGTCCGCGACGGCCGCCGCGACGGACGACCGCGCGCGGTCCCGGTCGATCCCCGCCTCCACGAGCCGGCGCTCCGCGAGCCGCGGCCCGGCCCGGCCGGGCCCGAGCAGCGCGCGGGCGCGCCCGCGCGCCCAGGCCGCGTCGTCCAGGTACCCGAGTCCGAGGAGCCAGCGAACGGTCCCGTCCGCCTCGGAGGCGAGCTCGGCGCGCGCGAGGCGGGCACGGACCTGCGCCTCGGTGCGCGCCGCCGCCGCGAGGTACCGAAGCGCGATCGCGCGCGCGCGGGAGGAGCTGGACTCGGGGTCGCCCCGCGCGGGCGCGGGCGCTCCCTCTCCCGCAGGCAGCGGGGGAGCTGGCCGGGGTGAGCGGGCGCGCGGCCGCCGACGTCGCACCGCACCGTCTCCGCGCTCAGAACCGCTCGATCTGGAAGTCGTCGTCGGCGGCGGGCTGCGGCGGCTGCGCGCCGGCGGGCCGCGGCGTCCCGGGCGGCGGCGGGATGCGGCCGAGCTGCTGCGGCGGCGGGCGCCGGCGGCGGGGGCGCCGCGCGCTCGGCCGCGGCCGGCCGGCGAACGACCTGCGGCGCGGCGGGCGCCTGGCGCCGCCCTCGAAGCCGTCCCACGAGGAGTCGGTCGTCGACGCGATGCCCGAGACGCGCAGCGCGAAGTCGTCCGGGTTCGTCGACTGCCGCAGCGCCTCTTCGTAGGTGATGACGCCCTTCTTGAGGAGCGTCATCAGCGACTGGTCGAAGGTCTGCATCCCGTAGGACTGGTGGCCCTGCGAGATCGCCGTGATGATCTCCTTCGTGCGGTCCTTGTCCTCGATGAGCTCGCGTTCACGCGGCTCGTGGCGATGAGGATTTCGACGGCGGCGACGCGGCCCTTGCCGTCGGCGCGCGGGACGAGGCGCTGGCTGATGACCGCGCGAAGCACGCAGCCGAGCTGCAGGCGGACCTGCTTCTGCTGGTGCGGCGGGAAGGCCGAGATGATGCGGTTGATGGTCTCGGTCGCGTCGAGGGTGTGGAGCGTCGACAGCACGAGGTGGCCGGTCTCCGCCGCGGTGAGCGCCGGTTTCGATGGTCTCGAGGTCGCGCATTTCGCCGACGAGGATGACGTCCGGGTCCTGGCGCAGCGCGCGCTTGAGCGCCGCCCGGAAGCCCCTCGGGTGTCGACGCCCACCTCGCGCTGGTTGACGATCGCACCGCTTGTCGCGGATGAAGGAACTCGATCGGGTCCTCGATCGTCACGATGTGGCAGGTCGTGGTGGCGTTCATGTAGTCGACCATCGCCGCCAGCGTCGTGGACTTGCCGGAGCCGGTCGTGCCGGTGACGAGGACGAGCGCCGCGCTGCTCCCCGCGACCTTCTGGAGCGCCTCGGGAGGCGCTGAGCCTGCTCGATCGCTGGATCCCTAAGGGATGACGCGGAGGACGACGCCGAACGTGCCGCGCTGCTGGAACACGTTCACGCGGAAGCGGCCGAGGCCGGGGACGCCGTAGGCGAGGTCCACCTCGTTCGTCTGCTTGTACTTCTCCTTCTGGTCGTTGATGATCCCAGCGTTGCCGATTCCTCCGGGTGGCATCCGCCGGGCGTCCTTCAGCGGGACGAGGGACCCGTCGACGCGGAACATCGGCGGCAGGCCGGCCTTCAGGTGGATGTCGGAGGCGCCCGCGCAGCGCGATTGCAGGATCTCGTTCAGCTCCATGCGGATACGGAGCGTAACACCGCGATTGGCGGATCCAATGCCGGGGCCGCGGGACACCGCGTACCGCGCCTCGCATGCAGGCGTGCGTGGGCTCGCGTCGGCGGGCGAGCACGGACGCGGCACGGCCGGCGCCACGTCGCGGCGGGCCAGGACAGCGGCCATGATGCGTCCTCCGGGACCCTTGTTCATGGGCAGCTGCACGTTTTCCGCTCGCGGGTTACCGCTTGGAGACTCGTAGGGGCGCCGGGGGCGCCGGATCCTTCCGCTCGACCGCGCGCGCGTCGCGGGTCATGAAGCCGGCCTTCTTGAGGACCGGCCGGAACTCCGGGTTGTACGTGCAGAGCGCCCGGCTGATGCCTGCCGGATCGCGCCGGCCCTGCCGGAGAGCCCGCCGCCCTTCGCGTTCACGAACACGTCGAACTTGCCCATCTGGTCGACGAGCTTGAGCGGCTCGACGAGGATCATCTTCGACGTCTCGCGGCCGAAGTACTCGTCCATCGTGCGGCCGTTGATCGTGATGTTGCCCGTCCCGGGCGCGATGCGACGCGCGCGACGGACTCCTTGCGCCGGCCGACCGTGATTCCCAACGTCGCCATCTTCGCCTTCCTTACTGGAGCGCTTCGGGCTTCTGCGCGGCGTGCGGGTGCTTGTCGCCGGCGTAGACCTTCAGCTTCGTCAGCATCTGCCGCCCGAGGGTGCTGCGCGGCAGCATGCGGCGCACGGCGTTCAGGAGGATGTCCTCCGGGTGCCGCGCGCGGAGCTTGTCCATCGGCGTGTGCTTCGCGCCGCCCGGGTAAATCGTGCGCGTGAAGAGGTCTTGTCCGTCTCCTTCCCGTGAAGCGGACCTTCTCCGCGTTCACCACGACGACGAAGTCGCCGGTGTCCATCGAGGGGGGTGTAGAGGGCCTTGTGCTTGCCCTTGAGGACCGACGTCGCGATACGGCGACCCTCTTCTCGTTCGCGTCGACGAGCCACCACTTCCGGCGTCGAACGCCTCGGCCTTCGTCGTGCTGGGGTGGTGCCTTTGGCCATGGATAACCCTGCGGAATCCCGAATCGGAACGCGCCTTTTAGAGGACGGAGGCGGGGAAGTCAGGGCATGTCCCCGGGCCGGTCCGGGGCGGTCCCCCTTGCCTACCTGGGCGGTCCCGAGCCGCGCCCGGACGCCGCCATGACGGAGGCCGTCCGCCGCGGCGACGTCCTCGCGGGCCTCCCCCGCCGCCGGGTCCACCCGCTCGGAGGCGTCCGCCGGGAGGTCGGTCGAGGAACCGCGACGGCGTGCGCGGGGAGGACCTTCCCCCGCTTCGTGCGCGCGGCGGCGCGGGTCACGTAGAGCCGCTCCGCGCGCGCGGGTCAGGCCGACGTAGGCGAGACGGCGCTCCTCGCCGAGGTCGCGCGCCTCGCCCTGGATCCCGGCGCAGGGGAGCAGGTCCTCCTCCGCGCCGACGAGGAACACCACCGGGAACTCGAGCCCCTTCGCCGCGTGCAGCGTCATGAGGGAGATGCCGCCGTCGGCGGCCGGATCCCCGAGCGCGAGTCGAGCGCGAGCCGCTGGAGCCACTGGCGCGAGGGACGGCCGGGCGCTCCGCTGCTCGTGCGCCTCGAGCGAGCGGAGGAGGCCGTCGATGGCGTCCACCCGCCCCGCCTCGAGCGACTGCACGGACGCGCGCGCGTGGCCGTAGAGGTCCACCCCCGCGACGAGGGCGCGCGCCGCCTCGGCGAGCCTCCCCTCCGCGAAGCGCGCGCGGTGCTTGCCGACGAGCGCGACGAAGGCGCCGATCCGCTCGGCGGCGCCGCGCGGCAGGTCGGGACGCGGTCGGCGCGGGACAGCGTGTCGAAGAGCGGATCCCCCGCGGCCCCGAACGACTGGACCTGCTCGAGCGAGGCGTCACCGATGCCGCGCGCCGGGACGTTGACGATGCGCGCGAGGGAAACCTCGTCGTCGGGCGCCGAGCAGACCTTGAGGTAGGCGAGGAGATTGCGGACCTCGTTGCGGTCGAAGAACGCCGGGCCCCCGTGCACGACGTGCGGCATCGAGCGGCGCGGAGCGCCTCCAGCGGCGCGACTGGGCGTTGATCCGGTAGAGGATCGCGACGTCGCTCAGGCGCGCCCCTCGCGCCGAGCCGCCCCAGCTCCTCCGCGATCCAGCGTGCTCCTCGTCCTCGTTCTGCAGCGGCGACGAGCCCGACGCGGTCGCCTGCGCCGGCCGACGTGAAGAGCGTCTTCTCGGTCGCCGGTCGGGGTTCTTCGCGATGACGGCGTTCGCGCGGCGAGGATGTTGCCGGTCGAGCGGTAGTTCTGCTCCAGCCGGATCGCCCTCGCCCCGGGGAAGTGCCGCTCGAAGCGGAGGATGTTCTTCACGCGCCGCGCCAGCCGTAGATCGCCTGGTCGTCGTCGCCGACGGCGCAGACGTTCTCGTCGCCGCGAGGAGCTTCAGGAGTCGAAGCGGTACGCCTTCGTGTCCTGGCTTGCCCGACGAGGACGTGGCGGAAGCGGCGCGCGTATCTCTTCCGGAGCGCCGCGTCCTTCGAGAGGAGCTTCACGGGAGCGCGATGAGGTCGTCGAAGTCCACCGAGCGCTGCGCCCGAGCGCCTGCTCGTACCGGGGCTGCAGCTCGGCGGCGACGAGGTCGGTAGTCGTCGCCCTGCCCGGCCTCCTTCACCCGGATGCGCCTGCGCCCCTCGTTCTTCGCGCGGGACAGGATGGAGAAGGACGCGCCCCGCGTCGAAGCTGCGGTCGTCCACCTTCACCTCGCGCATGCAGCGCTTCACGAGCGCGGCCTGGTCGCCCGCGTCGCAGATGGCGAAGCGCCTCGGGAGACCCGCCGCCGCGTGCTCCTGCTGCAGGAGCCAGAGGCCGAAGGAGTGGAAGGTGGAGACGAAGACGTCGACGCCCGCCGCGCCCGCGACGGCGGTCACGCGCTCGCGCATCTCGCCCGCGGCCTTGTTCGTGAAGGTCACCGCGAGGATCCCCTCCGGGTCCACGCCCTTCGCCATGAGGTAGGCGATCCGGTGGACGATGACGCGCGTCTTTCCGGAGCCCGCTCCCGCGAGGACGAGCACGGGGCCGTCGACGGTCGTGACGGCCTCGCGCTGCGGCGGGTTCAGGGCGAGAGGTCGAGCACGGCGGCGCGCGTTCATGGCACGCCGGTGCGACGCCCACAAGCCTCGACCTGGACCCGACCCGACCCCGGACCGCGACCCCACTACTGCGTGCGCTCCACCGAGGAGACCTGCGCGCTCCCCTGCCCCGTGCCGCGCACCGGCGACAGCGGACCCGCGACCGCCGCCCAGGTCGCGCGTCCAGAGCGCGATCCACGCGACGAGGAGCAGCGCGCCCCCGAACGAGTCGCGGAGCAGCTGGAGCCACCCCCACCGGGTGCTCCGGGGCTCCGGCGCCGGGACCGAGCGGACCGAGGGGACCACCTGCGACGCCTGGAGAGAGGAGAGGACCTTCGCCGTGCTCGCCATGACCGTGACCTCCGTAGTAACCGGCTTGATGCGATCTTACAGGTTACACAATGCGCGTGGCGTTCTACCTGTCAAGAGCTAGAATGCAGGTTATGGCGAGAGCCCCGAAGAGCAGGAGTACCGCTACGAGTTCTCGGGCGGGCGCCTGTGCCTCGACTTCGTGAACACCGTGTCGGGCGACCGGTCCGGGCGCCCACCCAGCGGATGGTCGTACCCCGCCCTCGTGGCCTGGTCGCGGCAGGCGGAGATTGTGGACGACGCGGAGGCGCGGCGGCTCCTCGCGGAGGCGCGGAGGCGGCCGGCCGTCGCCGAGGCGGCGTGCCGCGACGCGCTCGCGTTCCGCGAGTCGCTCTACCGGATTTCACGGCGATCGCGGGCGGCGACGAGGCGCCCGCCGACGACCTCGCGCGCCTCGGACCACCTCGCCCGCGCCCTCTCCCATCGCCGCATCGTCCGCGGCGGGCCGGCCTGCTGCGCGCTGCCTGGACGAATCCGCCGGGCGCGCTCGACGCGCCGCTCTGGCGCGTCGCGGCCTCGGCGGCGGAGCTGCTCACGTCGGGCACTGACCTCGCGCGGGTCCGGCAGTGCGGGCTGCACGACACGCACGAGTGCTCCTGGCTCTTCATGGACAACACGCGCGCCCGGGGACGCGCCGCTGGTGCTCGATGAAGGACTGCGGGAACAAGGCGAAGGCGCGGCGTCACTACCGAGCGGGTGAAGCAGGGCGAGAGCTGAAGGCGCGACTCAGACCCCGACCCCGACCTCGACCTCGACCTCGACCTCGACCCCGACCCCGACCTCGACCCCGACCTCGACCCCGGCCTCGACCTCGGCCTCGACCTCGTCACTCCAGCGCCGCGATCGCCCGCGACGAGGTCCTCCGGCGGCTCCGCGCGGACCTCCACGCGCACGCCGTCGGACGGCCGCGGGAACGCGAGGCGGCAACCGCGTGCAGCGCCTGGCGCGCGATCGCGTCCGACCGGGCGCCGTAGAGCGCGTCCCCGAGCACGGGGGAGCCGGCCTCCGCGAGCTGCACGCGGATTGGCGCGTCCGCCCGGTGTCCAGCGCGACGCGCAGGAGCGCCGCGTCGCGCAGGCGCCGCTCGAGCCTCCACGAGAGACGCGCGCGCCGCGCCGACGTGACGTGCGTCGTGAACGCCGGGGGTCCGACGGGCTCCGGCCGTACGCGGTGTCGAGCGCGCCCTCGTCCGGCGGCGCGCCCGCCACGAGCGCGAGGTACTCCTTCTCCACCTGCCCCTCCTCGAACGCGCGCTTCAGCGCCGCGAGCGCGCGATCCGTCCGGGCGAGCAGGAGGCACCCGCTCGTGTCGCGGTCGAGCCGGTGCGGGAGCCCCGGCAGCGCACGCCCCGCACGTCGAACGCGCCGAGGCGGCTCGCAGCGCCGACGGCCG
>CAWGDE010000019.1:0-72339 GCA_963821195.1 uncultured delta proteobacterium | reverse complement strand
GCCGAGCTCCTCGAACTGGGCCTCGACCTCCTCCTCGCGAAGGCCGCGAAGCAGAAGGGCCTCGTGAAGAAGCCCCGGCGCGAGCCGCGGCCCTCGGCGGACCCCGGTCACGTCCCGGCGCACGTGAAGCGGGCGGTCTGGGAGCGGGACGAGGGCAAGTGCCAGTGGAAGCTCGCCTCCGGCGGGATTTGCGGGGTCCACGAGGCGCCTCCAGCTCGACCACGTCATCCCGCGCGCCCGCGGCGGCCCCTCTACGGTCGAGAACTGCCGGATCCTCTGCGACGTTCACAACGACCTCGCCGCGCGCGAGGTCTTCGGGAACGCCTGGATCGACAGGTTCACCGACAACCCGCGCGGCAGGCCACGCGGGCGGCGGCGCGGTCCGACGACCACCGCCGTCCCGGCCGCAGCCCCAGCGTGAGCTATCTCGCGCCGCGGCCAGCGCTCCGCAGAGCAGCTCGCGGCCCCACGCCCACGCCACGTGATCCGGCAACGACCCGACCGGCCGCCGTCTGTCTGCGCGCCGCGTTGGCGCCGCCGCGGCGATGTGGCCAATCACTAGAGAGCTCCCCGAGAGCCCGAGCGCCGAGGCCGGCTTCCCCGCGTCCGGCGTGAAGAGCGGCGCACCGAGCTTGTCGACCCCGAACTTCCCGATGAGTCCTGCCCCTGCTTCGAGACGACGAAGTCGGCGAACGCCTTCGCGCCCGCCACGTTCACCTTGGGCCACCTCGCCGAGTTCACCTCGATCACGTGGTAGACGTTGAGGAGCGTGGGCTCCCCCTCGACCAGGATCTCGAGGGCGAGCGGCCGGACCTTGCCGCGCGCGAGCAGCGTGCCGCGGTCCGCGAGCGTGTAGCCGCCCTTCTCCGAGGCGACGTTCAGCGTCTCGCCCATCCCGAGGCCGGTCTGCTGGTACCACTTCTGCCCCTCGGGGCTCAGCCCGCCGCCTTCCAGATGGCCTTCTCCTTCGAGTGCGTCCCCGAGTTGTCGCCGCGGGAGACGAACAGGGCCCCGGCGTCGGCGATCCTCTTCGCGGCCTCCTTCGACGAGGTGGCGCCGCGGATCCTCGCCGGGTCGGCCGCGGGCCCCACGAGGACGAAGTCGTTGTGCATGACGAGCCTGCGGCTCGCGGTGAACCCCTCCTCGACGATCTTCTGCTCGTCGGCGGGGGAGTGGACGAGGAGCACGTCGGCCTCGCCCTTGCGCCCCATCGCGATCGCCTGGCCGGAGCCGACCGAGATGGTCTTCACGACGAAGCCCGTCTGCTTCTCGAAGACGGGGAGGAGCGCGTCGAGGAGCCCCGAGTCCTGCGTGCTCGTCGTCGTCGCGAGGATGACGGTCTTCGTGCCCAGGTCCGCCGCCGCCGCCGGGACCGCCAGCGCGCAGGCCGCGAGCGCCGCGATCGTCGAGAGCCGTGCCTTCCAGTTCATGTCCGCCGCCTTTCGCTCGTGCGCGCCGTGGGCCGCGGGGCGTGCCTCGGCCCGGCCTGATGCGGTGCGTCTTGTCCGTTTCGGTTCGTTTCGGTGATTATCGCACCCCATTCACGGAGCGGCAATGGCCGAGTACCTATCGAGCCGCGAGGTCGCGCGGTACCTGAAGCTCAACCCGAAGAAGATCTACGCGCTCGTCGCGGCGGGCCAGCTGCCCGCGGCGCGCATCTCGGGGAAGTGGCTCTTCCCGAGGGAGCTCGTCGATCGGTGGGTGGCGGAGCACACCGTCTACCCGCCGGGGGGCGTCCTCGAGCCGCTCCTCGACCGGCTGCTCGTGCTGCAGGGCAGCGACGACCTGCTGCTCTCGCGCGTGATCGAGCGGCTCCAGGCGCCGCTCGGCGCGGTCCCGACCGCGGTCGTGGGCAGCCTCGCCGGGCTCGAGGCGCTCGCCGACGGGCGCGCGCACGTCGCGAGCTTCCACGTGGACCCCGCGGAGGCGCGGCGGTACGTGAAGGCGCCCACGTGGCGGGTCGGCCTCTTCTCGCGCGAGCAGGGAATCCTCCTCGACCGCCGGCGCACGCGCCGGGTGGGCGGCCTTCGCGACCTGTGTCGCAAGGGGCTGCGCGTCGCGGAGCGGCAGCCGCGCTCCGGCACGGCCCGGCTGGTCGAGCGGCTCCTCGCGCGCGACGGGCTCTCGCCCGCGTGGACGCCGGTCGGTCCGTTCTGGTCGCACCTCGAGCTCGCGCTCGCGATCCGAAACGGCCTCGCCGACGCGGGTGTCGGGATCCGCGCCGCGGCCGCCCTCACCGGGCTCGACTTCGTCCCGCTCGCCGTTGAGCGGTTCGAGCTCGCCGTGCCCGCGGCGTTCCTCTCCCACCCGCGCATGGCGCGGTTCCTGGAGTCGGTCGTCGCGGAGCTCGGCGCGGAGGCCCGCAGGGCGCCGCCGGGCTACGCATTCGACGCGCTCGGCCGCGCCGGTTCGCTCGCGGGCGAGGCCGCCGCCACCGGTCCACCGGTCCCGCTCCCCGCCGTCCCGTCTCGCGCCGTCCCTACCACGGCAGGTCGTCTGCCACCGAAGTCCCACCCCACCCCGAGGAAGGACCATCGATGAACCGGACCCCGAGCAGCGCCCTCCGCGTCGCGGCTCTCGTCGCCGCGCTCGCGCCCCTGTCGATCGCCGCGGCGCAGGACAAGCCCGCCCCCGCAGGCGACGTTCCCGTCGGCGGCGCCGCCGCAGCGCCGGCCGCACCTGCGGCTCCGGCTGCAGCTCCCGCCCCCGCGCAGCCCGCTGCCGCGCCCGCGAGTCCCTACGCTGCGCCGGTGAAGGCCGCGGGCCCGACGGTCACCCCCTACGGCATCGTGCTCCTCACCTCCTTCTTCGACTCGGGACCGTTCCAGAACAAGGACAACGCGAACGTGGTGAAGGTCCCCGTCGCCGCGGACTCGGGCGGCACCTTCATCGCGAGCGCCCGCGGGACCCGGCTCGGCTTCCGGCTGGACGGGCTCGACTCGGGCGTCATCCAGGCGAAGCTCTCCGGCGTGATCGAGTTCGACTTCAAGGGGGGCCACTTCGCCACCAACTCGGCTGGCTGGAACGCCTTCATCCCGCGCGTGCGACTCGCATTCTTGAAGGCGGACTGGAAGGTCGGCGGAGGGGTCCTCTCGCTCGTCGGCGGCCAGGACTGGGGGCTCCTGCTGAACGTGAACCCGAACTCGGTGAGCTACAGCGTCGACCCGGTGTTCGTGGGGTCGGGCAACCTGTACCGTCGCGCGCCCCAGGCCCGCCTCGGCTGGGACCTGAAGCGGGAGACCTTCGGGCTCGCGGTCGCGGCCGGCATCCTCAGCCCGGCCGACACCGATACGCAGGGGCTCACCGGGACGTCGGCGGTGGACACCGGCGTCGGGAACAAGTCCCGCCAGCCGGACGTCGAGGGGCGCGTCGCGATCAGCGCGAACGCGGGCGCGGGCGTGTCGGGCACGGTCGGCGTCGGGTACCACCTCGGGAAGCGCCGCTACTTCCTGACGCAGTCCGGGGCGCCCGTCACCGACGACGTCACGGCGACCCTCCTCGGCGTGGATGCGGACCTGAGCCTCACGAAGTACCTCCAGCTGAAGGGCGAGTACTACGACAACAAGGGGGTCGAGGACGGCTACAGCGGCGGCTTCCCGGGCTCGTTCCCGTCGAACCCGGCTCCCACCGTCGCGCCCCCCGTCGAGCCGGTGACCTCGCACGGCTGGTGGGCCCAGGCCACGCTGAAGCCGTTCCCCGTGCTGTGGCTCGCGGGCGGCTACGGGACCGCCGAGGCGACGAAGAGCCGGCTCTCGAGCACCGCGGCGAGCACGCGCTACGCGAGCGAGCAGATCCACGGCGCCATCATGTTCCTCGCGAGCAAGGCGCTGCGTTTCGGCCTCGAGGCCGCTCGCACGGAGTCGAAGTACGTGGTGGAGGGTGCCTTCAAGGCGACCCAGCTGTCGTTCGCGACGCAGCTCTTCTTCTAGAGAGTTCGAGGGCGGCGTCCGGCCGCGCTCCCGGCGGAACGATTGTCTCTCGCCGGGAGCCGGCGCATCATCCGTGGCCCGAGGGCGGCGCTCGCCGCCCGGACTCCCAGGAGGGACCCCATGGAGCTCAGCACGCGGAACCAGCTTCGCGGCAAGGTGAAGAGCGTCAGCAAGGGCTCGGTCATGGCGGAGGTCGTCGTCACGCTCGACGGCGGGCAGGAGCTCGTGTCCGTGATCACGAAGGGCTCGGCGGACCGGCTGCAGCTCAAGGCCGGCGACGCGGTGACCGCCCTCGTGAAGGCGACCGAGGTCATGATCGGGAAGTGACCCGCCCGGGAGCCGACCGGCGCATGTCCCGAGGCAAGACGCCGGGCCCCGGCGGCCCCCCGCCCGACGCGCGGCTCCGGGGCTTCGCGGATCGCGCTCCCCTGGAGCGCGCGGTCGCGTGGGTGGACCGGACGGCGCAGCGGCTCCCCGCGGTCGAGATCGAGGTCGCGGAGTCCGCCGGCCGCGTGCCTGCGTCCCCGATCGCCGCCCCCGCGGACCTTCCGCCGGCGGATCGGGCCGGCGAGGACGGGTGGGCAGTCCGGGCGGCCGACACCGTCGGCGCGAGCGCGTGGGGGCCGGCGTCGCTGCGCATCCAGGAAGCCGGCCCCCCGCTCGCTCCGGGCGCCGCGGTGCTCGTCGCCACCGGCGAGCCACTCCCCGCCGGCGCGGACGCCGTCGTCCCGTTCGACGCGGCGGAGCCGAGCGGCGCCTCCGTCGACGTGCTCGTGGCGGTCGCGGAGGGGACGGGCGTCGAGCGCGCGGCGCGGCAGCTGCGGGCCGGCGCGACCGCGGCGTCCGCGGACCGGCCGCTCCGGGCGCACGAGGCCGCGCTGCTCGCCGCGGCCGGCCTCGCGCGCCTCGCGGTCGTGCGGCGGCCTCGGGTCCGGCTCGTCGTCGCGGGCCCGAAGCCGCCGGAGCCGGCGGGCGCCGACGCGCACGCCCCGATGCTCCGCGCGCTCGTCGAGCGGGACGGCGGCGAGGTGGAGGTCGAGCGCGGAGGCGCGCTCGGCGACGCGCTCCGGCGCGCCGCCGCGGATGGGGTGGACCTCGTCCTCGCGACCGGGCGGAGCGGGACCGGCCCGGACGACGACGCTCCGGCGGCGATCGCGCGCGCGGGCGAGCTCGCGGTGCACGGGATCGCGCTCCGGCCCGGCGGCTCGACCGCGCTCGGGATCGCCTTCGGCTGCCCCGTGATCCTCTTGCCGGGCGATCCGCTCGCGTGCCTCTGCGCCTACGAGCTGCTCGCCGGGCGTTTCGTCCGCAGGCTCGCGGGGCAGGATCCCGCGCTGCCCCACCCGGCGCGCGAGGTCGAGGTCGGCCGCAAGATCGCCTCGTCCGTGGGCATCGCCGAGGTGGTCCAGGTCCGGCTGGTCGCGGGGCGGGCGGAGCCCCTCGGCGTCGCCGACTTCGGCGGGCTCGCGTCCGCGGCCACGGCGGACGGGTTCGTCGTCGTGCCGGCGGCGGTCGAGGGGTACGCGCCCGGCGCGCGGGTTACGCTCTACGCCTACTGACGCCCGGAGGAGCCCGGATGTCGACCGAAGACCTGAAGGAGGCGCTGCGGCGGGCCTCGCGGCAGGAGCAGTTCCTCGAGGTCGTGGACCGCGACGAGGCGGAGGCGCGGTTCCGCCGCCACCTCGACCTGTCGCCGCTCGGCCGCGAGACCGTCCCGCTCGACGCGGCGCTCGGCCGCGTGCTCGCGGACGACGTCGCCGCCGGGGTGGACGTCCCCGGGTTCGACCGCTCGAGCGTGGACGGGTTCGCGGTGCGCGCGGCGGACGTCGCGGGCGCCTCCGACGAGGCGCCGCGGGTCCTCCGGCTCAATTCCGAGATCCTGACGCCCGGCGTGCTGCCGCGCGCGGAGGTCGCCGCCGGGACCGCCACGATCCTCGCCACCGGCGGGATGGTGCCGCGTGGCGCCGACGCCGTCGTGATGGTCGAGCACACCGATCCGCGCGAGGACCGGGACGGCCTCGCGATCGAGGTGCGCCGCCCGGTCGCAGCCGGCGACTCCGTCGCCGCGGCGGGGAGCGACATCGCACGGGGCGAGGTCGTCCTGCGCGGCGGGCAGGTGCTCACGTCGCGCGAGATCGGGGCGCTCGCCGCGATCGGCCTCGGCGAGATCGCCGTGTTCCGCCGTCCTCGCGTCGCGATCCTCTCGACCGGAGACGAGATCGTCCCGCCCGGCCGGCCGCTCCCGCTCGGCGGGGTCTACGACTCGAACGCGGCCATCCTCGCGGCCGCGGTCGCCGAGCAGGGCTGCGCACCCGTCCGGATGGGGATCGCGCCCGACGACGAGGCGCGGCTCTCGGCGCTCCTCGAGGAGGCGCTCGCGCACGACGTCGTGCTCCTCTCCGGCGGTACGTCGAAGGGCGCCGGGGACGTGGCGGCGCGCGTCGTCTCGCGCTTCGGCGACCCGGGCGTGGTGGTGCACGGCGTCGCGCTGAAGCCGGGGAAGCCGCTCTGCCTCGCCGTCACCCGCAAGAAGCCCGTCGTCATCCTCCCCGGGTTCCCGACCTCGGCGATCTTCACGTTTCACGAGTTCGTCGCCCCCGTCCTCCGCGCTTTCGCGGGGAGGCCCGTCGATCGGCCGGAGAGCATCCGCGCGACGCTCGCGACGAAGGTCCCGTCCCAGCGCGGCCGGACCGAGTACGTGATGGTTTCGCTCGTCGAGACGGCCTCCGGCGCGCTCTCGGCGTATCCGACCGGGAAGGGCTCCGGCGCGGTGACCGCCTTCGGTCAGGCCGACGGCTTCTTCGCCGTGAAGGCCCACGCCGAGTCCGTGCCAGCCGGGACGCCGGTCGAGGTGACCGTCATCGGGACCCGGCGCCGCCCCGCGGACCTCGTCGCCATGGGGAGCCACTGCACCGGGCTCGACCTGCTCGTCGGCCGGCTCGTCCGGGAAGGGCTCTCGGTGAAGACGATCGCGGTCGGGAGCACGGGCGGCCTCCTCGCGGCGCGCCGAGGCGAGTGCGACCTCGCCGGCGTCCACCTCCTCGACCCCGCGACGGGCGAGTACAACCGCCCCTTCCTCACCGAGGGGCTCGCGCTCGTGCCCGGCTACCGCCGGACGCAGGGCGTCGTCTTCCGCCCCGGCGACGCGCGCTTCGAGGGGCTCGCCGCGGCGGACGCGATCGCCCGAGCGGCGGCGGACCCCAGGTGCCTCATGGTGAACCGGAACCCCGGCAGCGGGACGCGGCTCCTCGTCGACCGGGTGCTCGGGTCTGCTCGCCCGGCCGGCTACGCGAACCAGGCGCGGACGCACAACGCCGTCGCCGCCGCCGTCGCCCAGGGGCGCGCGGACTGGGGCGTCGCGATCCGCCCGGTGGCGACGCAGTACGGGCTCGGGTTCCTCCCGCTCGGGCCCGAGCACTACGACTTCGTCGTCCCGGCCGACCGGCTCGACCGCGCACCGGTTCGGCGGTTCGTCGAGCTGCTCGGCGACCCGTCGGTGCGGCAAGAGCTCGCGCGGCTCGGGTTCGAGCCGTAGGGGACCCCGTCGCGCTCAGCCGCCGCAGCGTCCGGTCCGGACGACCTCGACCTGCTCGTCGCCGTCGAACCCGCCCGGAGGACTCGACCACGGGAGTGGCTCCGCCTCCGGGCGCTTCACGTCGCCGGGCGAGGCGGTCTGCGGGGCGCGGCTCGCGCTCGCGGGGGCGTCGGTCGCCCCTGACCCCCGGCCGGCGGTGGGCTTCGCCCTTGCGGGCGCGGCGGCCGGTCGCGCGGACCGGGGCGCCGCCGGCGCGGGGTCCTCGCCCCTCGACGTCGCCGGCGTGAGGAGCGTGAGCGGGATCGCGGCGGCGACCGCCGCCACGGCACGAGGAACGAGTCGCATGCAGGGCCTCTTCGGGTTACGAGCCTTAGCTGGCCACGCCGGAGCCGCCCGCACCCTCACGGGGCCTCCCATCGTGCCGTGTGCGGGGGCACCGAACATGCACGGCCGTCACCGCATGGACTCCTCGCGAACGCCCGAGTCGCCCGTCCCGCTCGAGCGCGAGCGCCTCCTCGGGATCCTCTCCGCGCTCGAGGACGGGCTCGTCGAGCGCCGGGCGATCGTGCGCCTCGCGCTCCTCGCCGCGCTCGCGGGCGAGCACACCCTCGTCGTCGGCCCCCCCGGCACCGCGAAGAGCCAGCTCGCGCGCCGGCTGCACCTCGCGTTCGCCGAGGGCCGCTACTTCGAGCGGCTCCTCACGCGCTTCACCGTCCCCGAGGAGCTCTTCGGGCCGCTCTCGATCCGCGCCCTCGAGGAGGACCGCTACGAGCGCCAGACCGCGGGCTTCCTCCCCCAGGCGACCATCGCCTTCGTCGACGAGGTGTTCAAGGCGAACAGCGCCATCCTGAACGCGCTCCTCACGCTCCTCAACGAGCGCGAGTTCGACAACGGCCCCCGCCGCGAGCCGTGCCCGCTCATCAGCGTCATCGGCGCGACGAACGCGGTGCCGGAGGACGAGGTCGGCGAGGCGTTCTTCGACAGGTTCCTCGTTCGCCTCCCGGTCGCGCCGGTGAGCGCGCACGGGTTCCGCGCGCTGCTCGACGCCGGAGAGCGCCCGCCCGCGCCCGTGCCGGGCGCGCTCGGAAGCCCCGACCGCGCGGCGATCGCGCGCGCCGCGGACGAGGTGCGCCTCGGCGAGGAGGTCCAGGCGCTCCTCGGCGAGGCGCGGGCCCGGCTCGCGGCCGACGGGCTCTACGTCTCCGATCGCCGCTGGGTGAAGATCGCCCGGCTCCTCGCCGTCGCGGCCGCGACCGAGGGACGCGCCGAGGTGTCGCTCTGGGACCTGTGGCTCCTGCCCTGGTGCACGGCGCCGGACGAACCGCGGCAGGCGAACGTCGCCGCGTGGCTCGCCTCGCGGCTCGGCGTACGGGAGGCGCTCTCGCCGCCGCGGCTCACCCGCGTCGTCGAGGCGTTCGAGGCGCAGCTCGAGGCGGAGCGGCAGGCGCACGAACTCGACTACGACGAGCAAGGTCGGCTGAAGCTCGGCGCGGAGCTCGCCGCCGAGGTGGGCGACGCGAAGGGCGGCGCGAGCGCGCCGCGGCTCGCGTACACCCGAAGGCGCCGGTACGGCGACGCCCACGTCGCGGCGCGGCTCGCGCAGCTCGACGACCTCCTCCGGCGGATCGACGCGTACGTCGCGGAGCTGTCCGCGCGCCAGGGCGACCTCGCGGCGTACGTCGGCCAGGGCGTCTGGATCGACGCGGAGTTCGCGCGGCGCGCGGAAGACTCCCTCCGCGCCACGGTCGACGCGGTGCGTGCGCTCCGGGGCCGCGTCCGCCGGGCGCGCGACGGCTTCGAGACGCTCCCGCGGCTCCCGAAGGACCCGGGCACCGTCCCCGAGCCCGTCGTGCACGAGCCGATCGGGACATGACCACCCCCGCCTCCGTCCCGTCGCTCCTCACCGAGCGGCTCGAGGCGCCGCTCGCGCCGCTCGAGCGGCTCCCGCGCGGCCTGTGGCTCGGCACGCTCGCTCACTCGCACGGCCCGCTCGTGCCGCGGCTCGAGGCGGTCGAGCGCCTGCGGGAGGCGCTGCTCGCCGGGCGCGCGCCGGACCCCGCCGCCGCCTGGCCGCGGCCGCCCATCGCCCGAGGGATCACGGCGGCGTTCGGCGCCCTCGAGCTCCCGCGGTTCTGCAGCGGCGACGAGACGCTCGTCGACCTCGTGCTGCGATCGCTCCTGTGGCACCTCGATCGCATCCCGGACCTCGTGGACCGCGGCGCGACCGCCGAGGAGGCGGAGGCGCTCGCGCTCGAGGCGTTCGCGGCGGACTGGAGCGAGCGCTGCGGCGAGCTCGCCGAGCTCGTCGACGTGCTCGGACCGCTCGGCGACCTCCTGAAGTCCACGCGCTGGGACATGCTGCACGGGCTCCTCAAGTCCTCCGGCTGGCAGGAGGTCGTGCGCGCCCGCCGGCTCGTCGAGCGCCTCCCGGAGCTCGTCCGCGTCATCCGCCAGCTCGGCCGCGCGCGGCAGACCGACCACCCCGACGAGTCCCAGCGCGTGAGCGTGCAGGTGATGGAGCGGGGGACCGCGCTCCGGCGCGAGCGCCGCACGACGCGCGTCCCGGACCTCCCGGGCGAGACGCGCGGGGTCCGGCGGTCGTCGCGCGTCGCGCGGATGCTGCCCGCCGAGGCGATGCTGCTCTCGCATCCGCGCCTGCGGCTCGTGTGGCATGCGCGTCACGCCGAGCGGACGCTCCTCACCTACGAGGACGACGATCGGATCGAGGAGGTCGCCGTCCACGAGGTGCCCGTCTGGCGCGCGGCCGCGCGCCGCGTGCCGGAGCGGCGGCTCGAGCTCGGCCCGATGCTGGTCTGCGTCGACACCTCCGGCTCGATGCAGGGCGGCGCCGAGCTCGTCGCGAAGGCGGTCGTGCTCGAGGCGGTCCGCGCCGCGCACGCGCAGCGGCGGCCCTGTCACGTCTTCGCGTTCAGCGGGCCGGGCGAGGTCGTGGACATGCCGCTCGCGGTGGACGCCGGGGGGCTCGAGCGGCTCACCCGCTTCATGGGGCAGAGCTTCGGCGGCGGCACGGACATCGGCGCCCCGCTCGAGCGGGCGCTCGCGATGCTCGACGACGAGGCGTGGCAGCTCGCGGACCTGCTCATCGCGTCCGACGGCGAGTTCGGCGCGACGCCCGAGGTCCGGACCGCGGTCGCGGACGCGAAGGTCGCGCGGGGTCTCCGGGTGCAGGGCGTCCTCATCGGCGATCGCGAGACGTTCGGGATGCGCGAGCTCGCGGACGACGTGTTCTGGGTCCGCGACTGGCGGCGCTTCGGCGGCTCCGACGCCCCGTCGCCCGTGCCGTCGAAGAGCATCACGGCGGAGTACTTCCCCGGGGCGATCCGGGCGCCGGAGCCCCGCGCGACGGCGGCGGGGCGCGACGAGACGCCGGGCGGCTCCGGCGCCGGCGGGAGCGACGCGTGACCATCTCGCGCGAGCTCGTGTCGAGGCTCGAGCGGCTGGCCGCGCGGGTCGCGCTGCCGCGCGTTCGCGCGCTCCACCTCCCGCCGCCCTCGGCGGAGGGGACGCGCGACGGCGAGTTCTGCGCGCTCGAGCTCGAGGACGGGACGCTCGGCCTCTCCTACGTGCTGCTCGACGACACGCTCGCGCGGCTCCGCGCCGGGCCGGGTCGCGAGGGGATCGCCGGCGCGGGGGCGCTCGAGGTCGCGCGGTGGTTCGCCGAGCGCGACGGCGGGGACCGGACCCTCGGGTTCGCCGCCGTGAACGCCCTGACCGCCCTCCTCTTCGAGCGCGCGGGCTTCGCGCCGGGCGCGGCGGCGGACACGACCGGCCACCTCGACCCCGGGCCGGGCGACCACGTCGGGATGGTCGGCCTCTTCCCGCCGCTCGTGGACCGCATCGTCCGGACGGGCGCACGGCTCACCGTCCTCGAGCTGAAGGCGCGGCTCGCCGGCGAGCGCGACGGCTGGCGCGTCACGGTCGATCCCGAGGCGCTCCGGGAGTGCGGGAAGGTCCTCTGCACGAGCACCGTGCTCCTCAACGACACGATCGACGCCGTGATCGCCCGGTGCGCCGGCGCGCGCGTGTTCGCGATCGTCGGGCCGGGCGCGAGCTGCCTCCCCGATCCGCTGTTCGCCCGCGGCGTGACGCTCGTCGGCGGCACCTGGATCGTCGACCGTCCCGCCCTGCGCGACGCGATCCTCGCCGGCTCGCCGTGGGGGGCGAGCGCCCGCAAGACCGCCCTCCGGCCCGCGGACTACCCCGGCTTCGAGGCCCTCCTCGACCGGCTCCCGCCCGCGTAGCGGGCCCGCCGGCGTGGGGCCGCGAATGTCCCACGGGCGCTCCCGGAAACGGGAATCCCGTTACACCTCGCGCGCCTCTCCCCGTGACATGTCTCAGCGAGGGCGACTCCGCGGCGCCTCGCCCGACCGACCCGGATGGGCGTGCACGCGTGCAAGCTCTCGTATCGACGCGGGTTGCTCTCCCGGCCCGGGCGTTACACGCCCCGATAGACCGCTACGGAACCCCCGCCGAGTGCGGCATGGGGATTGCTCTGGTTCATGTGCCGGACCGGTATGCCTCGGGGCCTGAGCGGCGTCGGAACCCGGGCTGCGGAGGACGACATGCAGAAGTCGCTACACATCAACCCAGACAAGTGCACCGGCTGCCTCCAGTGCGAGATGGCCTGCAGCTACGACAACTACGGTTCGTTCAACCCGAGCCTCTCGCGCATCAAGGTGTTCGACTTCCACAAGTCCGGCCGGAAGGTGCCGTACACCTGCACGCAGTGCGACGAGGCCTGGTGCATGCGGGCCTGCCCCGTCGACGCGATCAAGCTGGACGCGGCGACGGGCGCCAAGATCGTGTTCGAGGCGACCTGCGTCGGCTGCAAGGTGTGCACGATCGCCTGCCCGTTCGGCACGGTGAACTACGTGCAGTCGACCGGGAAGGTCCAGAAGTGCGACCTGTGCGGCGGCAACCCGGCGTGCGTGACCGCGTGCCCGACGGGCGCGATCACCTTCGTGGACGCGAACTGGACCGGCTTGGAACGGATGCAGCAGTGGGCCGCGAAGACCGGCGATCAGCCGCGCGCCTGAGGAGGACACCATGAGCTGGGCTCGTAAGATCCTGCGTGTCGACCTGACGAAGGGCACCTGCACCGCGGAGCCGCTGAACATGCAGTGGGCCCGCGACTACATCGGGAGCCGCGGCCTCGCGACCAAGTACTACACGTCCGAGGTGGACGCGAAGGTCGATCCGCTCTCGCCGGCCAACAAGATCATCTGGGCGACCGGCCCGCTCACCGGGACGATGGCATCCACCGGCGGGCGCTACACGGTCATCACGAAGGGGCCGCTCACCGGCGCCATCGCCTGCTCGAACTCGGGCGGCTACTGGGGCGCCGAGCTCAAGATGGCCGGCTGGGACATGATCGTCTTCGAGGGGAAGGCGCCGAAGCCCGTCTACCTCTTCCTCGAGAACGACACCGCGCAGCTGCTCGACGCGGAGTGGCTCTGGGGCAAGACGGTCTGGGAGACCGAGCCCATGCTCCGCGCGAAGCACCAGGACCCGCTCATCCGCGTGAGCTCGATCGGCCGCGCGGGCGAGACGGGCTGCCTGTACGCGGCGGTCGTGAACGACCTCCACCGCGCCGCCGGCCGCTCCGGCGTCGGCACGGTGATGGGCTCGAAGAACCTGAAGGCCATCGCGGTGCGCGGGACGAAGGGCGTCTCGAACATCCGCGACTTCCAGGCGTTCATGAAGGCGACCACGGCGGCGAAGAAGGTCCTCGCCGACCACCCGGTCACCGGCCAGGGCCTGCCGAAGTTCGGCACGCAGGTCCTCATGAACGTGATCAACGAGGTCGGCGCGCTCCCGACCCGGAACCACAAGGACATCCAGTTCGAGGGCGCGAAGATGATCTCGGCCGAGGCCATGGCCGAGCCCCGCAAGACGGACGGCAAGCCGAACCTCGTCACGAACCAGGCGTGCTTCGGCTGCACCATCGCCTGCGGCCGCATCTCGAAGCTCGACGAGGGCCACTTCACCGTGAAGACGCGGCCCGAGTACTGGGGCGCGTCGGGCGGGCTCGAGTACGAGGCTGCGTGGGCGCTCGGCGCCGCGAACGGCGTCTCCGACCTCGAGGCGCTCACCTTCGCGAACTACATCTGCAACCAGCACGGGATGGACCCCATCACCTTCGGCGCCACGGTCGGCGCCGTGATGGAGCTCTACGAGATGGGCGTCCTCAAGAAGGAGCAGCTCGGGATCGACGCGAAGTTCGGCTCGGCCGAGGCGCTCGCGTTCTTCGTCGAGGCGACCGCGAAGGGCGAGGGCTTCGGCAAGGAGATCGCGCAGGGCTCGAAGCGCCTGTGCACCAAGTACGGGCACCCCGACCTGTCGATGAGCGTGAAGGGCCAGGAGTTCCCGGCCTACGACTCGCGCGGCATCCAGGGGATGGGGCTCGCCTACGCGACCTCGAACCGCGGCGCGTGCCACCTCCGCGGGTACACCGTCGCGTCCGAGGTGCTCGGCATCCCGGTGAAGACGGACCCGCTCGCGACGGACGGGAAGCCCGCCCTCGTCAAGGCCTTCCAGGACGCGACCGCCGTCTTCGACTCGGCCGGCATCTGCCTCTTCACGAGCTTCGCGTGGACCCTCGCCGACGTGCAGCCGCAGCTCGCGGCGGCGTGCAGCGATGAGTTCACGATGGACGAGCTCTCGCTCATCGGCGAGCGCATCTGGAACATGGAGCGCGACTTCAACAACCGGGCGGGCTTCACGTCGAAGGACGACACGCTCCCGAAGCGCCTCCTCACGGAGCCCGCGAAGACCGGGCCGGCGAAGGGGAAGGTGAACGGGCTCCCGAAGATGCTCCCCGAATACTACGAGCTGCGCGGCTGGACGAAGGACGGCCAGCTCACGCCCGAGACGCGGGCGCGGCTGAAGCTGTGACGGCGCCCCCGCCCCGGCGGATCCAGGGCGGGTGGCGTCACGGTGGGTGGTGGGGTGCGGAACCGGGAGGGGCGGCTCGCGACGGGCCGCCCCTCTCGTCAGCGGAGGCCGACATGAGGCACGTGATCCTGGGCAACGGGCCGGCGGGCGTGATCGCCGCGGAGATCATCCGGAAGCACGCTCCGAAGGACGAGATCGTGCTCGTCGGGGCGGAGCCAGGGCCGCCCTACTCGCGGATGGCGATCCCCTACCTCCTCACCGGCAAGATCGACGAGACCGGGACCTGGCTCCGGAAGGATCCGGACCACTTCCAACGGCTCGGCGTCCTGATGAAGGCGGGCCGGGCGCGCGCGGTGAGCGCCGCCGGGCGGACCGTCTCGTTCGAGGACGGGAGCGAGCTCGCCTTCGACCGGCTCCTCGTCGCGACCGGCTCCGTGCCGGTACGCCCGCCGATCCCGGGACTCGACCTGCCGCAGGTGCAGCCCTGCTGGACGCTCGAGGACGCGCGCCGGATCATGGCGCTCGCCCGCCCCGGCGCCCGCGTCGTCCAGCTCGGCGCGGGGTTCATCGGCTGCATCATCATGGAGTCGCTCGCGGAGCGCGGGACCAAGCTCAGCGTCGTCGAGATGGGCGACCGGATGGTGCCGCGCATGATGGGCCCCGGCGCGGGCGGCATGATCAAGCGCTGGGTCGAGAAGAAGGGCGTCGCGGTGTTCACCTCGACGAAGATCGAGTCGATCGTCGCGGCGAAGGACGGCGCGGTCGAGGTCCGCCTGTCGAACGGCCAGAAGGTGCCGGCGGACCTCGTCATCTCCGCGGCGGGCGTGGCGCCCAACGTGGGCTTTCTCAAGACCTCGGGCGTGGCCTGCCAGCGCGGGGTCCTGACGGACGATCGCTGCCAGAGCAACGTCCCCGGGATCTACGCCGCGGGCGACTGCGCCGAGGCGTTCGACCACGCGACCGGGAAGCCCCTCGTCAGCGCGACCCAGCCGAACGCCGCGGACCAGGCGGCCTGCGCCGCCGCCAACATGGCCGGGCTCGAGGCGCGGCTCTCGTCCGTCACCCAGATCAACGTGCTCGACACGCTCGGCCTCGTCTCGTCCTCGTTCGGCCGCTGGGAGGGCGTCCCGGGCGGAGACCACGTCGAGCTGTCGGACGAGGCCCACTTCAAGCACCTGTCGCTCCAGTTCGACGGCGACGTCCTCGTCGGCGCGAACGCGATCGGGTTCAACGAGCACGTGGGCGTCCTCCGCGGCCTCGTCCAGGGGCGAGTGCGGCTCGGCGCCTGGAAGGCCGAGCTCCTGAAGGACCCGACGCGCCTCGCGGAGGCCTACCTCGGCGCGACGCAGGCGCAGGACGGCTGGACGCGGCGCGTGGCCTGAAGCCCGGGGGGCGCGGCGTGCGGATCACCTTCAAGCTGTTCGCGACGCTCGCCGACCACCTGCCCCGCGAGCACGAAGGACACGTCCGCGTGGGGAACGAGCTCCCCCTCGACGTCCCCGAGGGCACGACGCTCGAGGCCGTGGTCGAGAAGTTCCCGATGCCGCGCGCGCTCGTCCACCTCGTCCTCGTGAACGGGGAGTTCATCCTGCCGGCCGAGCGCGCCCGCCACGTCCTCCGCGAGGGCGACGCGGTGGCGATCTGGCCGCCGATCGCGGGGGGCTGACGGCGCCGTGCGCGGCCCCTTCGCGCTCGACCGCGAGATGGGATGCACGCGGGAGGACCTCCTCCGCTGGCTCCCCGACGCGACCGGCCACGCGCCCGCGCGCCTCGAGGGCGACGCGATCGTCCTGTCGGCGGCGGGCGGCGAGGTGCGGATCGTCGCGCGCGAGCTTCCGCCCCGGCGGATCGCGCTCGTCTCCCTCCCGGTCCTCGCCGTCTCGTTCCGCTTCGAGGGCGTCGACGCGGCGGCCCGCGAGGCGTTCCTCGCGCGCTTCGACCTCTACACCCGGCGCGGCGGCGGGTGAGCCCGCCGCTCCGGGCTCAGCGCTGGATCGCGACGCCCCAGGGCAGCTCGCCGACCGGGACGTCCGCGACCTTCTTCAGGGCGGCCGTGTCGATCACCGAGACCGAGCCCGAGCGGCCGTTCGCGACGTAGAGCTTCTTGCCGTCCGGCGTGAGCGCCATGTTCCAGGGGCGCTGCCCCACCGGGATCGTCGCGACGATCGCGTTCTTGTCCGAGTCGACGACCACCACCGCGGCGGACTTGCCGTCGGTGACGAAGACGCGCCTCCCGTCCGGGTGGAGGGCGACGCCGCTCGCCGCGACGCCGATCTTGACCGACGCGAGCGGCTTCTGCGCGACCGCGTCGATCGTGAACAGCGACGCGTCGATCTCGCAGGCGACGTAGGCGCGCTTGCCGTCCTTCGAGAAGGCGATCGCGCGCGGCCGCTTGCCGACCGGGATCGAGGCGACCACCTTGCGCGCCGCCACGTCGACGACGTCGACCGAGCTGCCTTCCTCGGCGCTCACGTAGACGAGGCGGCCGTCCGGGCTGAAGACGGCGTGCTCCGGGTTCTTCCCGCCGACCTTCACGGTCGCGACGACCTCGCGCTTCGCGGTGTCGACGAGCGCCACGGTGTTCGTCTCCTCGACGGCGACCGCCACCCACTTGCCGTCCGGGGAGAGGCTCACGCCCTCGGGCGACTCGCCGACCTCGACGTCGGCGACCACCGTCCGCGTCGCGGCGTCCACGACGTGGAGTGCCGCGCGGCGCGCGTCCGACACGTAGACCACCTTCCCGTCCGCGCTCACGGCGATCCCGCGGGGCTTCACGCCGACCTCGATCTCGCCGACCACCTTGTCGGTGGCGGTGTCGACGACCGACAGCGTCCCGGACTTCTCGTTGGAGACGTACGCGAGGGGCTCGGCGGACGCGGCGCCGGCGCGGAGCAGCGCCGTCGCAGCGAGGAGGACGGGGAAAACGCGGTTGCTCTCGACGTGCATGTTCGACCTCGCTTCTCGTGTCAGGGCTTCAGGGTGAACGTCTCCTCGACGGTCTTCCCGTCCGCGACGGTGACCGTGCGCTCGGCGCCGTTGACGTGGGCGTTCCAGACCGCCAGCCCGTACGTTCCGGGCGGCACGTCGTCGATCCGGAACTGCCCCTTCCGATCGACCGGCGACGCGTAGCCGCTCTCGCTGACGAACACCCAGGCCAGCATCTCCGGGTGGATGTCGCACCGGATGCTGTACGCGCCGGGCCGACGGAAGGTGTAGACGCGTTGCTCCTCCACCCTGAACTTCCCGAGGTGAAACGACTCGTTGTCCGGCGAGAAGACGTCGTGCTCGACCGCGTCGTGGTTCAGGAACTCGACGGTGTCGCCGACCGCGATCGTGAGGACGAAGGGGATGAACTTGATTCCCTTCTGGTCCATCTGGAAGGTCGCCGGCGCGCGGCGCAGGGGGACGGACTTGAGATAGACGACCGTCTCGTCCTGGAACCGGACAGGCTTCACCTCGACCTTCCCCGTGATGGTGCCGCCCGCCGCGGCGAGGCCGGGCGCGAGCCCGAGCAGCGCAGCGACGACGGCGGCCGGGCGGATCCCGAGATGGGGGGTCATGGAGCTTCCTCCGCCGGCTACCCGCCGGCCTGGATACGGAGGCCACCGTGGACGAACCGCGGCTGGCCCACCGTGTCGAGCCCGGCGCGCCCGACGTAGTAGGTCTTGTCGAGGACGTTCTCGACCGCAAGGAACACGTCGATGCGCCGGGTCGCGTGCCACGCCGCGAACAGGTCGACGAGGAGCGCCTTCCCGAGCGGCTGCGTGTTCACGTCGTTCTCGTACTGCTGGCCGAGGTAGCGGAGCTGCGCGCTCGCGGTCACGAGGCGCGGGTCGTCGAACGCGAGCGACCCGGTCGCGACGTGCTTCGGCGCCTGGGGCAGCTCCTTCCCGACGAGCTGAGGCTGGCCCGGCGCGTCGGTGACGCGCGTGTCCGCGTAGGTGTACGCGGCGTTCGCCGACCAGTGCCGCGCGAACGGCCATGCGGCGTCCGCCTCGATCCCCTGGATGCGCGCCTTGCCGAGGTTCTGGCGCTGCCTCGTCGTCGCGCCGGTCGTGACGTTCACGATCGGATCCTCGAGCTCGTTCCAGAAGCCGGTGAGCCGGAGGCCGGGGCCGCGCGGGGTGCCCAGGTCGACCCCGGCCTCGACGCCGCGCAGCTTCTCCGGCGTCAGGTTCTCGTTGGCGTCCGTCCGGATGTTGCCGACCTGGAACGGCCGGTACAGCTCGTCGAGCGTGGGCGCCCGGAACGCACGGTACGCGGCCGCACGCAGGCTCAGCCACTCCGCGATCCGCCCGTGCAGACCGAGCTTCGGGCTCAGCTCGTCGCCGGACCGGTCCGAGAAGTCCGTCCTGGTCACGGTGCCGTCGTACGCCTGCTCGGTGCGCGAGGCGGCGAGATTCTCCCACCGGTCGTAACGGAGCGCGAGGCTCCCGCCCACGGCCGACGTGACCTCCCAGAGGTCCTGGACGAACGCGCCGTAGAGGCGCTGCTGCCCGTCCGCGTCGCGCGAGACCGTCGGGTTGGCCGGCGGGACCGGCGGTCTCGGAGGAGGAGGGACGAGATCCTCGAGCGTCTTCCCGCGGATCCAGCGCCCGTCCGCGCCGACGGTCACGGCGTGGGTGCCCGCGAGCTGGAGCGGGCGGCTCTGCCAGACCAGGCTCGCGCCGAGGTCGTCGGTCGGCACGTCTTGATGCGCGGAGAGCTCCTCCGTCGCGCGCGGCTGGGTCAGGACGCGCGTGCGATCCTGGAAGAACTCGCCGGTGTGGCCGAACAGCGTCAAGTCCACCGCGCCGGCCTCCTCGTCCAGGTAGTGCGCGCCGGCGGCGAGCTCGAGCCGGCGCATCGACGAGGTCGTGAACTCGGTCCCGCCGTTCAGGTCCTCCCAGAAGTACCCGCCGCGGAGGTCGAAGGAGAGGTGCGGCGTCGCCTGCGCCTCGACGCGCCCGCGGATCGTGGCGTGCTCGCTCGCCGTCGCGCGGTCGATGGCGCCCCGGCACTGCTCGCCCGTGGCGAGCGGAGGGCACTCGGCCGCGACGACGTAGCCGTCCGACCTGAAGACCTCGCCGTCGAGGGCGGCGCCCACCGGGCCCCAGAGGTCCGTCGCGTGACCGGCCACGACCGCGGTGTTGAAGGAGCCGTACTCGGCGGAGACGTCGCCCTCGCGCGCCTCGATCGGTCGCGAGAACGCCTGGATGACGCCGCCGAGCGCGTAGTTCCCGTAGAGCGCGGAGCCGCCGCCCGGGACGACCTCGATCCGCTGCAGGGCGAGCCGCGGGATCCCGCGCCAGGCGACCCAGCCGCCGAACGGATCGTTCTCGGGGATGCCGTCCACGAGCACGAGCGCTCGGGAGACCCCCGAGGCGCCGACGTTGCGGAGCTTCACGCCCTGCGAGCTCGGGTCCGCCGCGACGCTGCTCGACCGGCGGAACAGGCCGAACGACGGGTCGATGCGCAACAGCTCGTCCGCCGTCTTCGTCGGGCTGCGCTCGATCTCGAGGCGCTCCACGACCGTGACCGCGGCGGGGACGTCGCGGATCCGCTGGGGGCGCCGCGTGGCCGTGACGACGATCTCCTCGCCGGCCGCGTCGTGCTCCGGACCGAGGCCGCGCGCCGCCGGGACGGGCGCGGGCGCCTGGGTCGCCGCGGCCGCGTCGGTCGGGGCGGGGGCGGCGGGAGGCGGCGGCTCGGCCGGGGGCGGCGAGGGTGCCGGCTCCTCCGCGCGTGCGGGCGCGACGGCGGCGGCGAGGACGGCCGCGGCGAGGATGAGAGCCGCCCGGCGAGAGCGGGTCGTCCGCGCGCACGAGCGGGGGCGCGCCGCGAGCGGCGCGCAGCTGGGGGGGCGGCTGGAACGGTCCATAAGGCTCCCGGGGCTCGAGCGGGCGCTCAACCGAGCCCCCACCGCAGGGTCAGGAAGACTCGAATCGGAGGGCCGGGCGTGAGGAAGGGCTCGATCCCTCCCGTCGGCGACCGGCCGTTCGTCGCATACGTCCCGAACGTCTCGTACTTCGCGTCGAGCAGGTTCGTCGCGCGGAGCGCGGCGGACCAGCGTCCCCAGCGCGCCTCCGCCCCCGCGCGCACCACAGTGTACGCGGGGAGCATCGGCGCCACATTCGCCTCGTCCCCGCGGAACGGCTGGGGCCCGACCCAGTGCACGCCGGCGGAGAGCTCGAGCCACTTGCGGGGCCGCACCCGCCCCTCCACGTCGAGCTGGTGCTCGGGGACCATCGGCAGCCGGTCTCCCGGGTGGACCTCCTCGACGCCGGCGGGCAGGCGGGGAGTCGCGAGGGTGACGTCGCTCTCGAACGTCGCGCGCGTGAAGGCGTAGCCGACCTCCACCGACGCGGGGCCGCGCTCGGCGCGGAGCGTCGCCTCGAGCCCCTGGCGCCGCGTGTCGCCGACGTTCTGGAAGTAGAGGCTCGTCGCGTCCGCGGCGGGCACGCTGTAGATGTCGTCGTGCAGGTCGATCCGGAAGGCGTTCAGCGCCGCGGTGACGCCGTCCGCCGGCGCCGTGGTCACCCCCGCCTCGAAGGAGCGCGAGCGCACCGGGCGGAGGTGCGTGAGCGTCGCGTCGGGCGCGACCCCGGCCTGCAGCCCGACGCAGGGCGCGAGGGGGTCCGCGCAGGTCAGCTCGAGGAACGCCGGCGCCCGGAACCCGTCCGACCAGGAGGCCGCGGCCGAGAGCCGGCGCGAGGCGCTCCAGGTGACGCCGAGCGCCGGCACCCAGCGCGAGTAGTCCGCGGTCCCGGTGGCGCCCCCCGGGTTCGGCGGAGACGTGTCGACGATGTCGTGGGCGATCCAGTCGAACCGCAGCGCGGCGGTGGCGCCGAGGCCGGCGAGCGGCCCGTCGTGGGCCTCGACCTGCCCCTGGACGAAGGCGCCCGCCGCGCGCTGCTCGTCCGCGAGATCGCCGACGAGCTGCGGCAGCGGCTCGCCGTTGTCGCCGGTGGTGAACCGCTCGTTCGCCTCCTCGTTCACGGCGACCCGGATCGAGCTCCGCGTCGCCTCCGCGCCCGCGACCGTACGGCTCCGGACGGAGCCCCAGCGCCCGTCGTGCTCGAGCTGGACCGCGCCGCCGACCGTTCGCGTGCGGTTGAGCATCCGCGTGTTCGGGGCCGCCCAGCCGGCGTTGAACTGCTCGGCGTCGAGGGCGCGGAGGTGCGCGTTCACCGCGAGCGAAAGACCTTCGGCGAGCTCCTGTTGCGCGTTCAGCGTCACGAGGTGGAGCGTCGGCTGGAAGAAGTCGCCCGACGTGTAGTTCTGGGTGCGATCCTGCTCCAGCATCGAGAGCGGCAGCGGTCCGGGCTGCTCGATCCGGTCGTCGCTGAACTGGTAGGAGAGCCCGACGTCCGTCTCGCCGCGCGCGACCCCCACCTTCCCGAAGGCGCGGAGCGTGCGGGACGACTCCTGGTCGCGCCAGCCGCGCTCCGTCCCCTCGACGAGGGACAGGTACCCGTCGAGCGCACCGAGCGGGCCGGCGGCGCGCGCCTGCACCTCCTGGTGGCCCCAGCTCCCGCCCTCCAGCTGGACGTCGGCCTTCGGCCGGGAGCCGCCGCGTTCCGTGACGAGCTGGATCGCCCCGCCGAGCGTGTTCCGCCCGAAGATCGCGTGAGGCCCCCGGATCACCTCGATGCGCTCGACGTCGGAGAGCGGCAGAAGATCGAAGTTCACCTCCTCGACGCCGGGCTCGTTCACCCGCACGCCGTCGAGGAAGACGCTG
This sequence comes from uncultured delta proteobacterium, assembly GCA_963821195.1. Lineage (GTDB taxonomy): Bacteria > Myxococcota > Myxococcia > Myxococcales > Anaeromyxobacteraceae > Anaeromyxobacter. The sequence continues at coordinate 50,240 of CAWGDE010000019.1, read as the reverse complement.
AGCCCCTGCGACAGGCCCGTCACCGGGCTCGCGACGAGCCCCCGCATCGCGAGGTCCTGCTGGAACGGGTTCCCCTGCTCGTCGGCGAGGTGGATCCCCGGGACGGCGCGCAGCGCGTCCTGGACCGACCTCGCCCCGATGCTGCGCAGCTCGCCCCGGTCCACCGTCTCGACGTAGACCCCGTCCCCGGGCCCGGAGCGCCGGGGCAGGCGCGCGGGGGCGACCACCGAGATCTCCTCCCCGAGCCCGTCGGGCGGCTTCTGCGCGCCGGATGGGGCGTCCGGCGGCGCCGCCGGAGCCGGCGCCGCGGGAGCGGGGCTCGCCGGAGACGGGGCCGCGGCAGCCGGGGCCGGGGCCGCGCCCGGCTCCTCCGCGGCGGAAGGCGCCGCCGTCGCGACGAGCGCGAGGGCCGCCGCGAGCGCGAGCAGTGCGGGTCGAGGAGAGCGGGCCAAGGGGCGTGGCTGTGGGAGAGGTGCCGGGCTGGGTCACCCTCGGACGAGCGTCAGATCCTGCGTCGCGACGATGCGCGCTGCCTTGTCGATCCAGACTGCCCCCGCGCCGGGGAAGCGGGCGAGCAGCGCACGCGCCCCGGCGAGGTCGAGCACCATCATCGGCTTCGTGAGCCCGTCTGCCTCCATCCCGCTCGGGGCGGCCACCGCGACGCTGCTGAGCGCCGGCGGGGAGACGCCGGTGTGCGGATCGAACAGGTGGTGGAAGCGGAAGTCCTCGCTGAACGGCGTCTCGTAGTCGCCGGAGACGGCGACGAACCGGCCGTCCATCGGCACGGCGCCGATGACGGCGTCCGGCTTCCGCGGGTGCTGGAGGCCGATCGTCCAGGGCTCGCCCGGCTGGCGCGCGCCCTCGGCGCCGTGCTCGCCCGTGTCGACGAGCGCGTCCTCGACCCCGTGCTCGCGCAGCGCGGCGAGGGCGAGGTCCGCCGCGTAGCCCTGGGCGACGCCGTTCAGGGTGATCCCCATCCCCGGGCGGCCGAGCGCGACGCGGCGGGGCGAGACCTCGAGCGCGGTCCAGTCGACGAGCGCGCGGGCGCCCGCGATCTCGGCGGCGGAGGGGAGCCGGCCCTCGCGCCGGCACGCGATGTACAGGAGCCACAGCGGCTGCACGGTCGGGTCGAAGGCGCCGCTCGACAGCGCGGCGAGCCGCTGGGAGAACTGGAGCACGCGGAGGAGATCCGGGTGCGGCCGGTCGAGGGCGCCCGTCGCGTTGAGGCGACCCACCTCGCTCTCGGGCCGGAACACGGTCATGAGCGTGTCCACGCGCCGGGTCGCCTCGAGCGCGGCGTGGATCGCGGCGGCGGCCACCGCGGGGTCGTCGTGGACCGCGGCGATGGAGATGGTGGTTCCGAACGCGAGGGCCGCGTCGCGGACGAGGGTGCGCCCGTCGGGCATCCGCGCGGCGAGGCCGCCCCGCGCGGCCTCGCCGAGCGCGCGGGCGCGCCCGCGCCAGAGCCACCCGGCCGCTCCCGCAGCGGCGAGCAGGCCCCCGGTCACGAACGTCCTGCGCCGCATCGTCCTCTCCGTCATGGCCGTCCCTTCGACCACGCCCGCTCCACGCTCGCCCGCACCGGGCGGTCCTTCCTCGCGAGGACGAGCGGGACGCAGCGCTCCGGGTCCTCGTGGATCGCCACGCACTCCATGCACTGGAAGCACTCGGCGTACTCGATCTTCCCGTCGTCCTCGATCGCCTGGTACTCACAGCGGTTGCGGCAGAGCTGGCACGGGCTGCCGCACTCGATCCGCCGCGCGATCCAGTCCCAGCGGCGCAGGCGCCCCGCCAGCGCGACGAAGGCGCCGAACGGGCAGAGATAGCGGCAGAACGCCTTGTAGACGAACGCGCCGACGAGGACGGTGGCCACCGCGTAGGCGGTGAACCCGAGGGTGCGCTCGAACCGCATCGTGATCGCGGTCTTGAACGGCTCGACCTCGACGAGCCGGTCGCTCCACCGCACGGACACCGCCGCGGCGGCCAGGATGACGCCGAGGACGGCGTACTTCACGAGCTTGAGCTTCCGGTCCGTCGCGGCGCGCAGCCTCGCGCGCGGGAGCCGGACCGCCCGGGCGAGCATCGCGGCGAACTCCTGGAGGGCGCCGAACGGGCAGAGCCAGCCGCAGAACGTCCCGCGGCCCCAGACGACGGCCGTGGCGAGGACGTACACCCACAGGATCGCCGTCATCGGGTCGTAGAGGAAGAACGCCCAGCTGCGCCAGGCGAGGGCCGCCTGGAGGAGCGCGACGATGTTCACGATCGAGAGCTGGCCCTGGGCGTACCAGCCGACGAAGAGGAGCGTGAACAGGAGGAAGGCCGGCCGGAACCATCGCAGCGGTCGCGTCCGCGCCACCAGGGCCGACTGGCGGGCGAGCACCCACGTCAGCAGCGCGAGCGACAGGAGGAGCACGCCGATCTCGACCTTCCGCTCCTTCCACGTCGCGACCCAGGTCTTCTGATCCTCGGCGGCGGGGATCAGGTAGTCGGCGGGGATCGCGAGGTCGAACGTGAAGTCGTGCGCGTACCGATCCGGATACAGGATGCCGTGCGCGCGCGTGACGCGGAGCGCGAGCTGCATCGGCTCGCCGGGGTCGAGGCCCGCCTGGAAGATCACCCGGAACGTCATCGCCTGGTCGACCTCGGGCTGGCCCGGGCCGCCGCGCAGCGGGCTGTCGATGTCGAGGTCGCGCATCTCGATGGGCAGGCCGGACTGCCGGATCGAGAGCCGGTCGGGGACGGTGTTGCGCTGGAACAGGTCGCTCACGAGCTTGCAGCGCCCCTTCGTCATCACCGCGAGGACGTGGTCGCCGGGGAGGGTCCGGTTCTGGAGCGTGCGCCAGGCGGCGTCGGTGAGGAGGTTCCTCCCCGCCGTCGGCACGGTCGCCATCGCGGCCCAGACGTCGCAGTAGATGGCGCCGGGGTTCGCCAGCACCTCGGCGTCGAGGCGCGCGCCCTCGGTGCCAGCGAAGCCCTGCTCGACGTCGCGGTTCGTCAGCGCGTAGTGGCGGACGAGGCCGGCCCGGACGAGCTCGTCCCACGTCCGCGGCGCGTAGAGGTCCGTGCGGACGTGCGCGATGAGGTCGGGGTCGCGGCCGCCCGAGAAGCCGAGCTTCGTCCGCGCGACCTTCAGCGCGGCGCCGAGGACCGACTGGTTGATGATGCGCACGGACGCGGTCGCCTTGGCGATGCCGTCGAGGTAGACGGCGGTGCTGCTGATCCGGTTCTCCTTCGCGGTGCCGTTCCCGATCGTGATGTTCTGCTTGAGCGAGAGCCCGCGGTACTGCTGGAGGAACTTCACGAGCGGCTCCTCGCCCACGCCGCCGAGGAACACCGGCTCGTGCTGCGAGAGCAGCGCGACGTCGATGAAGTCGCCGGTCGTGCCGATCGCGACGAGGAGGTCGACCGGCGTGCCGGAGAATCCGGGGACCGGCGCGAGGTCGGACGACTCGAACGCGTACCCGACGAGGTCGACGGTGTGGCTCGGGGGTCCGCTCTGCTTGAAGATCGGCCAGACGGGGACGTCCCTGTCGCGCTCCCCGACCACGAAGGGGTCGGGGAACCAGCGCGCGAGGTCCGCGCGCGACAGCGTTCCCGCCCTCGCAGCGGAGGGCGCCGCCGCCGCGAGCGCCGCGGCGACGGCGAGGACGGCGGCCCGCGCGCGCGGGCGGCGCGGGAGCGGCTCGGAGCGAGGGCGGCTGGCCGGCATGCGGTTCGCTCGTACAGGTCGTCTGCTCGCGTCCCGGGTCGCTCAGAGGGTTGCGCCGGCTGAAGCCGGCGCAGCTGGGACGCAGCTAGGGGGCGCCCACGGGGGGCCGGTAGGTGAGGCCGCGCTTCGCGAAGATGCGCTCCACCGTCCCGTCCTTCAGGATCTCGGTCATCGCCTGGGCGAGGGCCGCCTGCAGGTCCGCATGGTCCGCCTTCACCGCGAGCCCGAGCTCCCAGCCCGAGGTGGCGAGCCCGGGCGCCGGCGCCGCGGTGATCTCGTACCGGTACGCCTCCTTCCCGAGCCCCGCCTCGATGTGCGTCTGCCGGCCCATGACGGCGGAGACGTCGCCCTTCAGGAGCGCCTCCGTGGCCTCCTTGAGCGTCTTGAAGTGGACCACGTTCTCCCGCAGGAGCCCGCCGAAGGAGCTGACGAGGTAGCGGTCCTCGACGGTCTCGGCCTCGACGCCGATCTTCTCCGACGTGAAGATCTGCAGCGTCGGGAGGTTCGGGATCCGGTTCTTGTTCCGCGCGACGACGAGCCGCTCCCGGAAGTAGGGCGCGAAGATCCGCACCTGCTCGTTCTTCTGGATGACGTGCGAGTCGACCGGCACGTGCATCATCACGTCCGCGAGCCGCTCGCGCCAGAGCGGGTGGCCCCGCCAGATGATGTTGCGCAGGTCGCCGTCGATGTTGTCCGCGTCGGGGTAGCCCTTCACCTCCGCCTTGACCCCGAGCTTGTCGGCGAGCGCGTTCGCGACGTCGACGTCGATCCCCTGGCCCTGGTCGGCGAACGGGGCGTAGTCCCTGTAGACGGCCACGTGGAGCTGGCCGGACCGCTTGACCTCGTCGAGCGAGGCCGCGGGTGCGGCAGAGGCGCTCGCGGCCCACGCCGCGAGCGCCACGATCGGGAGCGCGTTCACGTCAGTCCTCGTGGATCGTCTCGAGCCAGCTCCGGATCGCCCAGATCGCCTCCTGGCTGAGGATGCCCTCGTACTTCGGCATGAGCGTCCGCTCGTTGCGGTACACGCCATGGCGCATCGGCGGCAGGTACGCCTTGTCGCCCTCGTCACCCCTGTCGAGGGAGCGGAGGTCGGGCGCGAGCCCGCCGGAGACGCCGCCGATGCCGTGGCAGCGCGCGCACTGCTGGTTGTAGGCGGACTTCCCGATCTCGATGGCCTTCGCGTTGCCGCGGTACGGGTTCGTCGTCCGCCAGGTCTCGCCCAGCTGCTCGAGCCCGGGAGTCTCGACCGGCTGCGGTTGCACGTTCCCGTGGGAGCGCACGACGGCCGGCACGGCCAGCACGACCAGCGCGCCCGCGATCGCCCATCGCGTCGCCGCTCCCGGTCGCTTCGATGCTGCGTCTCTCATGATTCGGTTTCCTCGATGTCCTGTTCGACCGAATCCCCTCCCGGCGCGACGGCGCCGGGAGGGGTCGGTCGAGTGGAGCTCTCCTACCTCTACTTCGCGAGCTTGAACGCCCAGAGGCTTCCGCCCTGGGTGATGTTGGCGTGGCTCTTCGCCACCTCGCCGCCCCAGAGCGGGACCGCGCCGCCCCAGCCCGAGACCACGGCGACCCACTGCTCGCCGTCCTGCTCCCAGGTGATGGGCGAGCCGGTGATGCCGGAGCCGGTGTTGTACTTCCACAGCTCCTTGCCGGTCTTCGCGTCGAACGCCTTCAGGTAGCCCTCGGGCGTCCCGGTGAAGACGAGGTTGCCGTGGGTGCTGAGGACGCCGCCCCAGAGCACGCCCTTGTTGTGCGCCTCCCAGACGGTCTTGCCGGTCTTCGGGTCGATCGCCTTGAGCGAGCCGATGTGGTCCTGGAACACCGGCTTGATGACGAAGCCCGCGCCGAGGAAGGCCGCGCCCTTCTTGTAGGTGATGGGCTCGTTCCAGATGTCCATGCCCCACTCGTTCGCCGGGACGTAGAAGAGGCCCGTGTCGTCGTCGAACGAGACCGGGTTCCAGTTCTTGCCGCCGAGGAAGTTCGGGACCGTCCAGACGGTGGTGCCCTTCTTCACGTCGCCCGCGGCCGCGGTCTGCACCAGGGCCGGGTCGCCCGGGCGGTTCCCGGTCTCGACCGGCCGGCCGGTCTGGAGGTCGATCTTCGACGCCCAGGTGATCTTCTCCACGAACGGGGTCGCGTTGATGAGCTTCCCGGTCTTGCGGTCGTTCACGTAGAAGAAGCCGTTCTTGTGGAACATCCCGATCGCCTTGACCACCTTCCCGTCCTTGCCCTTGAGGTCGAACGGGACGTTCTCGGAGATCGAGTCGTAGTCCCACGAGTCGTTCGGCACGTGCTGGTAGTGCCAGACGATCTTGCCGGTGTCGGGATCGATGGCGATGGTCGAGTTCGCGTAGAGGTTGTCACCGGGCCGGTAATAGGAGTTCCACGGCGCCGCGTTGCCGACGCCCCAGTACGTGAGGTTCGTCTCGGGGTCGTACACGCCGCCGTTCCACGCGCAGCCGCCGCCGTTCTTCCACATGTCGCCGGGCCAGCTCGCGTTCGTCGTCCCGGTGATCCCGTTGTCCTGGCCGTCCTTCGTGCCCATCCAGCCCTCGATCGTCGGGCGGACCCAGACGACCTTGCCGGTGAGCGCGTCCATCGCGGTGACCGTCCCGACGACGCCGAACTCGCTGCCGGCGATCGCGACGAGCACCTTGCCCTTCACGATGATCGGGTTGTGGGTGATCGAGACGCCCGCGGCGTAGTCGCCGAGGGTCTGCTTCCACACCACCTTGCCGGTCTCCTGGTTCAGGGCGACGACGACGCCGTCGAGCGTCCCGAAGATGAACAGGTCGCCGTAGAGCGTGCCGCCGCGGTTGATCACGTCGCAGCACGGCAGGATGCCCTCGGGGAGCCGGTGGTCGTACTCCCAGATCTTCTCGCCCGTCCTCGCGTTCACCGCGTACGCGCGGGAGTACGACGCGGTCGTGAAGATCTTGCCGTTGTAGACGACCGGCTGGGCCTGCTGCCCGCGCTGCTTCTCGCCGCCGAACGAGAACGTCCAGGCCGGGACGAGCTTGTGGACGTTCTGCGCGTTGATCTTGTTGAGCGAGCTGAACCGGTGCTGGTGGGGCGTCCCGCCGTAGGACAGGACGTCGCCGGGCGTCTTTGCGTCGTTCAGGATCATCTCGTCCGTCACCCCGGCGCCTCGCGCCGGGAGGGCGACGGCCACCCCGAGGCACGCCGCGATGGACAGGGACCACCACTTCTCGACCGCTGGACGTCTCGATTTCATGAACGCTCCTCTCTCTCTTGGACGGCTCGGCTGCACGTGCTCCTCCGTGCAGCGCGTGTGAAGGGCCTTCGTGGACCGCGCGCTACCGGAGGAAGAACCCGCCCACCGCGACGACGTCGACGGACGGGTCCTCGCCGCCGTGCCGCTTCGGCAGCTGCCTTGGTCAAGGGCACCCTTCCAAGACCCGGGCCAACCGGTGGAGGAGCGCGCGCGTGCCGGGAATCGGCCGCCGTTGCGCGACATTTCGTCGCAGGCGGCCAAACCGTACGGAACGTCCGGGTGTCACTGAGGTGTGACATGTCAGGGCGGGCCGGAGACCTGGGCCCGCAATCGTTGACATGTCACATGGCCGTGGGGCCTTACGCGCGCGGAACGCCTCGAGTCGGCGCCTCGCCTGGGATCCGCGGCCGGCGCGATGCCGCAATGCGTCAGCTCCGTTCGATCCCGAGCCGGTGGATGCGCCGGTAGAGCGTCATCCGGGACACTCCCAGCTGGAGCGCCGTCCGGGCGATGTTCCAGGACGACGCCTCGAGCGCGCGGAGCAGCTCCTCACGCTCGGCGCTCCAGGCGTCGGGGGCCCCCGCGGCCGTGGCCAGGACCGCGCCGAGCGGCTGCTCCGGGACCGCGCCGGGCGGCTGCGCCGGGGCGGCGCCCGTCCGAGGCGACGGGCTCGCGCAGAATCTCGGCGGGGAGGTCGCCCGCCTCGACCACCGGGGTCGGCGCCGTCGCCGCGGCGCGCAGGACCGCGTTCCGCAGCTCGCGGACGTTGCCCGGCCACGCGTAGGCCTCGAGCGCGCGGCTCGCCGCCTCCGAGAACTCGAGCCCATTCCTCCCGACCTGCACCTCGGCCTCGCGCAGGAAGAAGTGCGCGAGCGGGGCGATGTCGCTCGCCCGTTCCCGCAGCGGCGGCACCGAGATGGTGAGCACGTTCAGGCGGAAGAAGAGGTCCGTCCGGAACCTCCCCGCCCGGACCTCCTCGGAGAGGCTCTTGTTGCTTGCCGCGATCACCCGGATGTCGATCCGGCGCGGCGTGCTGCCGCCCAGCCGGACGACCTCGCTCTCCTGGAGGACGCGCAGCAGGGCGGTCTGCGCCTGCGGCGGCAGCTCCGTCACCTCGTCGAGGAACAGCGTCCCGCCCTCCGCCTCCTCGAACTTGCCCGCGTTGCCCTCCTTGCGGCCGCCGGTGAATGTCCCCGGCTCGTACCCGAACAGCTCGGCCTCGAGGAGCGTGCCCGGGATGCACCCGCAGTTCACCGGCACGAACGGTCCCTCGACGCGCGCGCTGCCGGAGTGGATCGCCTGGGCGAAGAGCTCCTTCCCGGTCCCGGACTCGCCCTGGAGCACGACCGGGAGGTCGTTCCGCGCCGCGACGTGCGCGAGGTGGAGCGCCGCGGCGACCGCCTCGGAGCGGCCCAGGATCTGCCCGAACTCGTAGCGCGTGGCGGCTGCCCCCCGGGGAGGCGCGGCGCGGGGCGCAGGCCGCGGCGTCGGGCGCGTGCCGACCACGCGGACGACGGCGCCCACCGTCTCGCCGTCGAAGCGGACCGGCCGCGCCTGGAGGCGGACGGGCCCGCCCCGCGGCGTCACGATGGTGATCTCCTCGTCGTGGCGGGCGGACGGGTGGACCGCCCCCTCGAGCGCCGCACGGATCGGCTGGGGCAGGTCGAGCCCCTCGAACCCGACCCGGCGCCGGACGGCGTCGTTCGCGGCGATGACGCGGCCGCGGTGGTCCACCGCGACGAGCCCCTCGTCCCCGCCCTGGGCGGCGCGGAACGCGTACTCGACGACCTGGTCGCGGAGCATGCGCGCGGAGCGCAGCCGCTCCTGGATCGCCTGCACGATCGCCCGCGCCGCGACGAGCGCCTGGACCTGGTGGGCCTGCCAGGGACCGGTGATGTCGACGAGGCCGACGGGCTCGTTCGTAGCCGGGTCGACGATCGGCGCGGCGGAGCACGTCCACGCCTGCCACGCCTCGACGTAGTGCTCGGCCGCGAACACCTTCACCGCCTGCTTCTCGGCGAGCGCAGTCCCGGGCCCGTTCGTGCCGACGGACGCCTCGCTCCAGTTCGCGCCCGGCGCGAAGTTGATCTCGGCGACGAGCTCCGCGATCCGCGGGTCGCCGTTCATCGACAGCATCCAGCCCGCGGGATCGAAGTAGGCGAGCACGTGGCGCGTCGGCGCGAGACGGGTGCCGAACTCCTGCAGGATCGGGAGCGCGAGCCGGTGGACGTCGTCGCGCTCGCGGCGGCTCGCGAGATCGGCGGGGGTGAGCAGCCGCTGGCAGCGTCGCTGTGCCGGGTCGACGCCGTAGGTGTCACGGGCGCGGCGCCAGGACCGGAGGATCTCGGGGTCTACGCCGTCGAGCTCGACTCCGTCAGCGACGAAGGCGTGCCACGCCTTGTCGAGGAACAGCCTCCGCTGGATCTCCTCGCGTGGACCGAGAGCCAATTCGAGCATCGAGTGCTCCTCCAGGCTCCCCTCGGACGTCTTTGTGGCAGAGATGGGAGAAGCTTTTCAACTAGGGGGGTCCGTCAACGTCTGCTCTCCCCGTGCGGGTCGTGGCCGCGCGATTCCGATGACGTCCTGCGTCAGTTCTTGTCGGAGGGCCCGTGCAGCGGGTGAACGAGCCGGGCCGGCTGCGAGCGGTCGCCCGCGTTCGACGCGCGCAGGCCCACGTGGAGCTGGAGCTGCGGGTCGAACGGATCGGCGTCGGGGTCGGCCAATCCGAACAGCCTCGCGACGTCGTCCTCCACCGTCCCGAACACGATCGGATGCGGCCGCACGCCGGGGTCCCCCTCCCGGGCGCCGTCCTCCGCCGCGGCGGCGCGGGCCCGCGCGAGGAAGCGTCGCTCCGCGGCGATCACCTCGCGCGCCGGACGCGAGGATGCCGCCCCGGCGGCGAGCGCGGGGAGGTCCGAGCTCCCGGGTGACGCGGCAGCGTCGAGCCCCCACCGCGCGACCCGGGGCTCGAGGCCGAACGCCTCCGCCATCGCGCGCAGCCCCGAGCCCACGATCCGGCCGAGCGGCGTCCAGCGGGCGATCTCCTCCACGAGCCGGAGCGCCGCCTGCCCGTCGCCGAACCGCGCGAGCCCGGCCTCCATCGCGAGACAGACGGCCGCGGCGACCTCCGCGTCGTCGAGGCCGAGGTCGTCCTCGAGCGCCTCGAGCTGGCCGAGGACCACCGGGTCCCGGATGCCGCACGCGTCGCGGTAAGGCGACGTCGGGCCGCGGGCGTCGGGCGGGGGCTCGGCCGCTCCCTCGCTCGCGTCGCGCGGCTCCGGGAGCGCGGCGGCGACCGTCCCGCCTTCGAGCACGATCGCCTTCACCCGCTTCGAGCCCAGCACCGCGCCGGCGCCGCCGCGCCCGCAGTGCGCGGGCCGGTGCCCGCCGGCGGAGACGAGCGACGCGGCGCCGAGCCCCATCTCGCCGGCTGGGCCGATGGTGAGGAGGGCGGCGCCGGGACCGTGCGCGCGCCGGAGCTTCGCGACCGTCTCGAGGACGCCGGCCAACCGGTAGCCGTTGTCGACGGCGAACGTGACCCCGGCCGCGTCGATGACGATCGTCCACAGGTCGTCGCCCGTCGGCTGCCCCTGCACGACGACCGCCGCGTATCCCAGGCTCCGGAGGGCCGCCGCGGCCAGCCCGCCCGCGCCGGACGCGAGGATGCCGCCCGTGAGCGGGCTCTTGCACCCCACCGAGAAGGCGCTCGCGCCAGAGGGGGTCTCCGGCCGCGGGCCCGGCGCGAGCACGAGCTTGTTCGCTCCGCCGAGCGGGTGACACCCCGGGTCGACCTCCTCGGACACGAGGAGCGAGGTCATCGCACGCCCGGCGAGCCCTGCGTACCGCCCGTCGGGATCGAGCGACGCCGTTGGACCGCCGGTGCCGCCCATGTCGATCCGGAGGATGTTCTCCATGGCGCTCGCCACCCCATGGTCGCAAGGTCCGCGCCAGCGGGCCCGGTGCCCGGACGGCATGCGGGCGTGCGAGCAATGCCGCGCGGTTGCAGCCGGACCCGGGACGGACGTCCGGGATGGCGGAAGTGCCTCCGAGGCCGTGACATGTCTCATCGGGAGGCGGCCGAGCGTGACGGCGCCCGCCGGCCCGCGGCCGGCCCATCCCCGCGTTTCCAGTGGGGCTCCGGTTGGGCCACGGATTGCACAGGGGTACGATGACGGCCTCACCGACCGGGAGTGCAGCTTGCCGAGCTTCGACGAGGCGCGCCGGATCATCCTCGAGAGCGTCTCGCCGCTCGGCGCGGAGGTCGTGCCGGCGCTCGACGGCGTCGGGCGCGTGGTCGCCGAGGACGTGCGCGCGCCGTTCAATCTCCCGCGCTGGGACAACTCCGCGATGGACGGGTTCGCCCTCCGCGCGCAGGACGCCGCCGCTCCCGGCGGCCTCCGGGTGTCGGGCTACGTGCCCGCCGGCGCGACGCCCGCGGGGGAGCTCGCGGCGGGCACCGCGGTGCGCGTCCTCACCGGCGCGCCAATCCCTCCCGGCGCGGACACGGTCGTGCCGCTCGAGGAGACGGAGGAGCGCGGTGACGTCGTCCGGCTCCTCCGGCCGGTCCGCGCCGGCACCCACGTCCGGCGGCGCGGCGAGGACATCCGGGCGGGCGAGGTCGTCTTCGCGGCCGGGACGGTGCTCGGGCCCGCCGAGCTCTCCGCGCTCGCGTCGTCGTCGCGGCTGTCGGTGCCGGTGTTCCGCCGGGCGCGCGTCGCGATCCTCTCGACCGGTGACGAGCTCGTCGAGCCGGGAGCCCCGCTCGCGCCCGGGCTCATCCACGACAGCAACGCATGGGCGCTCGCGGCGGCGGTGCGGCAGGCCGGCGGCGTCCCCGCGGTGCTCGGCATCGCGCGGGACGACCGCGAGGCGCTCCAGCGGCTGCTCCGCGAGGGTCTCGCCGCGGACGCCCTCGTGACGTCCGCCGGCGTGTCGGTCGGAGACCGCGACCTCGTGCGCGAGGTGCTCGGGGAGCTCGGGGTCCGGCAGCTCTTCTGGAAGATCGACATCAAGCCCGGCCGTCCGACGGCCTTCGCGCTCGGAGGGCGGACGCCGGTGTTCTCGCTCCCCGGCAACCCCGTCGCGACGCTCCTCACGTTCGAGCAGTTCGTCCGGCCCGCCCTGCTCCGGATGATGGGGCACGCGCGCGTGCTCCGCCCGCTCGTGCCCGCGAAGCTCCGGGACGGCCTCCGGCGCCGCCCCGGCCGCGTCGAGTTCGTGCGCGTGCGGCTCGAGCGCGGCGCGGACGGGCTCGTCGCGACGAGCGCCGGCGACCAGGCGACGGGCATGCTGAAGACGCTCCTGCGGGCCGACGGGCTCGTCGTCGTCCCGTCGGAGCGCGGCGCGATCGATCCGGGCGGGGCGGTGGACGTGCAGGTGCTGCGCGGCGAGCTCGACCCCTGGGAGGCGTGACGCGGTGGCGATCCTCGACCCCTACTCCGGACCGGCGCGGGCGCTCAACATCGGGCTCCGCACGGCCCACCTCGGCGCGATGGCGGTCCTGACCGGGGGCGTGGCGTTCGGGATCCCGGCGGCGTCGCTCTCTACCGTCACGCTCTTCACGGTCGCGAGCGGCGCCGCGCTGCTCCTCTCCGAGATGAGCCACGGCCGCGGCTGGCTCACGGAGGGGCGCGGGCTCCTCGCGCTCGCCCACGTCGGGCTCGCGGGGGCGCTCTTCGCGGCGGGGCAGGGGCGCGCCGGCGCCGCGACGGCCCTCGTCGTCGGCGCCGTGGGGAGCCACCTGCCGAAGTCGCTGCGGCGCTGGTCCTTCCGGCGCGAACCCGCCGACCCCGGAGCGGACCGATGAGCTCCCCCGCGGCCGCGCCGCCCTCGCTCGCCGCGACGGGCGGGTGATCGGCGCCGTCAGCGCGTGCGCGCGGGGCCGGGCGCGCCCTTGCGGATGACGTGGATCGCCGTGGCCTTCACCGAGGCGAACACGGTCCGGCCGCGCGCGAGCTCGAGCGTTGCGAAGGACTCGCCGGTCACGCTCGCGACGAGCGGGAACCCGCAGTCGAGCTTCACCTTGAGGTAAGGGCCCACCGGCGAGACGCCGGTCACGCTCGCCTGGAACACGTTCCGCGCGCTGCTCGAGCCGCTCGGGTCGGCGCGCTCGAGGGTCACGTTCTCCGGGCGGATGCACAGGTAGATCCCGTCGCCGGGGGGCGCGTCGCCGAGCGCGTGGATCTCCCGCCCGGCGACCGAGGCGACGAGCTCGCCCCTGGCGCTCCGGGCGACGACGCCCTCGAGGATCGTCTCCATCCCGACCGTGCTCGCCACGAGCTCGCTCGCGGGCTCGTTCAGGACTTGGGCCGGAGGGCCGGACTGCACGATCTCCCCCCGGTGCATGACCGCGATCCGGTCCGACAGCCGCAGCGCCTCCGTCGCGTCGTGCGTGACGAGCACGGCGGCGGTGCGCGTCTCCCGCAGCGTGCGCTCGAGGCCGTCCGTGATCCCCTCGCGGGTCCGCGCGTCGAGGTTCGCGAACGGCTCGTCGAGGAGCACGACCTCCGGGTCGAGCACGAGCGCGCGCGCGAGGCTCACGCGCCGCGCCTCGCCCCCGGACAGCGCGCGCGCCGACCGCCCGGCGAGCGCGGCGAGGTCGAACCGGTCGAGGCAGGCGGCGACCCGGTCCCTCACCTCGGCGCGGGGGAGCCCGCGGAGGCGCAGCCCGGAGGCGACGTTCCCGGCGACCGTGTCGTCGAAGAGGAGCGGCTCCTGCAGGATCATCGCCGTCCGCCGCCGGAGGGCGAGCGCGTCGCGCTCGGTCGCGACCTCCGCGCCGCGCCAGAGGAGCTGCCCGGCGGCGCGCGGGAGCAGGCCCATCACCGAGAGGAGCAGCGTCGTCTTCCCGCTCCCGTTCGGCCCGAGCAGCGCGACGAGCTCCCCCTCCGCGATCCGGAACGAGGCCACGTCGAGGACCCGGACGCCGCCCCGGTCGACCCGGAGCCCGCGCAGCTCGACGAGCGTCGGCGCGGGCCTCATCGCGGGCGGCGGTGCTGCTGCACGAGCGTGAGCGCGACGTTCACCGAGAGCGTCAGGGCGAGGAGGATCGCGGAGAGGGCGATCGCCACGTCGAAGTTTCCCCGGCCCGTCTCCATCACGGTCGCGGTCGTGAGGACCCGCGTCTGCCCGCGGATGTTCCCGCCCACCATGATCGACGCGCCGACCTCGGAGATGACGCCCCCGAACCCCGCCATGACGCCCGCCAGGAGCGGGATGCGCGCCTCGCGGACCAGCATCCAGACGAGCTGCACCCGCGTCGCCCCGAGCGCGAGGATCTGGAGCCGCAGCGGCGGCGGGAGGCCCTGGATCGCGCCGATGGTGATGCCCATCACGATGGGCGTCGCGATCACCGCCTGCGCGACGACGATCGCGGCCGGCGTGTAGAGGAGGCCGAGCGAGCCGAGCGGCCCGTTCCGCCACAGCAGCATCGAGACGAAGAGCCCGACCACCACCGGCGGCAGCCCCATCCCGGTGTTCACCACGCTCACGACGAGCCGCTTCCCCGGGAACGACGAGAGGGCGATCGCCGTCCCCGCCGAGACGCCGACGAGCACGCTCAGCGCGGTCGCGCTGGCGGAGACCTCGAGGGACAGGAGCGTGATCCCGAGCACCTCGCGGTCGAGCGTCAGGACGAGCTCGAGCGCCTTCCGGAATCCCTCGAGGATGAGGTCCATCCGCGCCCGGAGGTTACCATCCGTCGGGGTCCTGTGCCCCCAGATCGCGTGACGCACGACCGTGGTCGGGTCACGGCGTCCCGGCTCCCGCCAGCCCCGGGGGCGCCGGACGCCCCCTCGACGCCGCGTTCGACGCGACGGATCCCGCGCGCTTACGCGCACCGGACGACGGCACGTCGGGTGCTTCCTGTCCCTGGTCGGTGGTCGTGCAGCGCCGACGAGGTGACCCCATGCGCTCCCATCTGATGCTCCGCCTCGCCGTGGCGCTCGCCGTCGCGGTGCTGTTCGCGATGGCGGGCAAGCCCTCGGCGACCTCCCGCCCGTCCGCCCCCGTCGCCGCGGTGGGCGAGCCGCCGAGGCAGTAGCCTCGGCGAACCCTCCCGTTGACGCCTCGGCGCGAGAGGCGTACGGAGCGACGCAGCGTCGGGGCTCGTCGCCCCAAGGAGCCGTCGTCGTGCCGCCCCGGTCCGCGGGGCGCCGCCGGGCCGACGCCGGGAGGTGGTCATGACGGCGCTTCGCCTGGCCCTCGCGCTCTCCGCGCTGGGCTCGTTCCTTCCCTCCCCTGCGCGGGCGGCTCCCCCGGATCTCTCCGCATCGCTCCCGCGCGTCCGCGCCCTGCTCGAGCAGCTGGTCGCGGCGGAGACCGTGAACCCGCCCGGCAACGAGGCCCGCGCGGCCGGCGTCGGCGCGGCCCGCCTGCGCGCCGCCGGCGTTCCGCACCAGGTGTTCGAGTTCGCTCCGGGCCGCGCGAACCTCGTGGCGCGCCTGAAGGGCGACGGCTCGGCGAAGCCGCTCCTCCTCCTCGCGCACACCGACGTCGTCCCGACGACGAACCAGCCCTGGACGAGCCCGCCGCACCAGCTCGCCGAGAAGGACGGCTACCTCGTCGGCCGCGGCACGCTCGACGACCTCGGCGCCGCCGCGCTCTGGCTCGAGGTGGTCCAGGTGCTGCACGAGCGCAAGGTCCCCCTCCGGCGCGACGTGATCCTCGCCTGGACCGGCGACGAGGAGCGCGGCGGCGACGGCCTCGCGTGGCAGCTCGAGCACGCGCGCGACTCGATCGCGGACGCGGGGCTCGCCCTGAACGAGGGCGGCGGCGTGGAGCTGGACGCGAAGGGGAAGGCGATGTCGTGCGCGATCCACGTCGCCGAGAAGATCTACGTGGACTTCGAGCTGCGCGCGCGCGGACCGAGCGGCCACTCCTCGCGCCCCCTCCCCGACAACGCGATCTACCGGCTGTCCCGGGCGCTCGCGCGACTCGGTCCGCATCGGTTCCCGCCGAGGTTCCTGCCGGTGACGCGCGCCTTCTTCCTCGCGACCGCGTCCGCCGAGGAGCCGGCCCTCCGCGACGCGATGAAGGCCCTCGCCGCCTCCGAGGGCGCGCTGCCGCCCGACGCGCTCCAGGTCCTCGACCGGAAGCCGAGCGTCGCGTCGCTCCTCCGGACCACCTGCGTGGCGACGCAGCTCGCGGGCGGGTCGGGCCCGAACGTGCTCCCGGCAGAGGCCACGGCGAACGTGAACTGCCGGATCCTGCCGGACGAGTCGCCCGAGGACGTCCGCCGCCGGCTGGCGGAGGTCGTGGGGGACCCCGGGATCGAGATCGTGGCGAAGCCCGGGTTCGGCGGCGCCTCTCCGCAGTCGCCGCTCGGCGGCGACGGCCCCGACGCCATCGCGAGGGTCGTGCGCCGCCACTTCCCGGACGTCCCGGTCATCCCGTACATGAGCAGCTTCGTCACCGACTCGCGCGCGCTCCGCGCCGCGGGGATCCCCACGTACGGCTTCGACGGGATCGCGACGACGGACGAGGAGTCGAGCCGCGCGCACGCCGCCGACGAACGGATGCCGGCGCGAGCGCTCGGGCCCGCTCTCCAGATGATGTACGAGCTGGTCCTCGACCTCGCGGGGCGGTGATCCCGCCGCGCGGCGGCGAGGTCACGGAGTCAGCCCGGTGCGCCGCCCGGCTGCGCCTGCTCGAGCAGGAAGTCCCGGATCACCGGGAACACGACCTCGGGGGCGTTCCGCCCGAGGAGCACGTCGGTGTGGCCGTAGTCGCTGCCGCTGCTCCAGTGGCGCTTCGGCCCGCCCCAGGCGCGGAACGCGGCCTCGACCACGGGCGGCGGCGCGACGCCGTCCCTCTCCGCGGAGACGAAGAGCGCGGGCTGGCGGCAGCCCGGGAGGAGCGCGCGGTAGTCGACCTTCCCGTCCGCCGAGCGGAACGAGTCCTCGGCGATCGACGTCGCAAACTGGTCGACCACGCCGGGCTGGAGGTCCTCGAGCGCGTTCACGAGGAGCCGCCGGTAGATGGGGCGCTCGACGTTGCGCGGGTTGATCGTGAGCTCGACCTCGGCGGGGTGCCAGAACCCGGAGAACGGGGCGACCATCCGGGCGAGGACGCGGAGGTGCCCCCCGAGGCGGAGGTGGCGCAGCCGGACGAGCCGCCGGAGCCGAGGCGACGCGTCGAAGAAGAACGCCGGGCCGCCGAGCGCGACGAGCGCCGCGACCCGTCCGGGGAGGAGCGCGCAGAGCGCCATCCCGAGGATCGCCCCCTGGCTGTGCCCGACGTACAGGACCCGCTCCTCGCCCGTCGCGGCGCGGACCGCGTCGAGCGCCGCGGGAAGGTCCTCCGCGAGGTACGTGTCGAGGTTCCAGCGCCGCGTGGGGCCGCGCCGCGACCGGCCGTGGCCCCTCAGGTCGAGGGTGAAGCAGTCGAAGCCCGCCGCCGAGAGGAACGCCGCGAGGGAGTAGCGCTCGACGCCGAAGTCGAACGCCAGGCGGTTCATCGCGATCCCGTGGACGAGGAGGACGGGCGGGCGCCGGGGCGTGCCCCGGGGGCGCCGCCGGCCGAGGAAGAGCGTCCACCCGTCCCCGGTCCGCGCCTCGAGGACCTCGTCCTCGCGGGTCCGGACCCCGAGCCGCCAGGTCCAGAACGCGTAGTGCAGGAGCGCGAGCGCCGCGAGGACGGCGAGCGCCGCGGCGGCGATGAGGACCGAGGACGGCATCCTCCGCGATTCTAGGCGACGGCCGGGGGCCCGGACGGCGCGACGGGGGGTTGGACGGCTGCGGCGCGGGACCGCATCCCCGCCGTGGCCTGACGGTTGCAGCCTGTCCCTGCGTGGAGCGAGCGAACGGCCCGTACGAGACGTGCGGCGGGCCGCTCTCGCCCAGACCACGTTCGGTAGAGACGAAGCGCGACAGAGAGGCTGTCCGGATCGCGAGCAAGAGGCGCCTGGGATCCGGGCATCAGGGTTGACCGCCCGCGGCACCGGGGCGTAGCGTCAGCATCCATTTTTCCGAAGGGGTGAGCCGTGAAGAAGGTCGAGGCCATCATCAAGCCGTTCAAGCTGGACGAGGTGAAGCAGGCCCTCTCCGAGATCGGGGTCGCCGGGCTCACGGCCACGGAGGTGAAGGGCTTCGGCCGGCAGAAGGGGCACACGGAGCTCTACCGCGGCGCGGAGTACGTCGTCGACTTCCTCCCCAAGGTGAAGGTCGAGGTCGTCGTCGCCGACGCGCTCGTCGGCCGCGTGATCGAGGCGGTCGAGCGCGCCGCCAAGACGGGGCGCATCGGCGACGGGAAGATCTTCGTCGTGCCGGTCGAGGAGGTCATCCGGATCCGGACGGGCGAGCGCGGCGAGGACGCGCTCTAGCGCGGCAACGAAGGTGTCCCGGGCGGGCAAGGCTCCTCCGCTTCCGGCGGCGCTCGCCCGGGCCGCCCTCGACTCGGTCAGCGACGCCGTCGTCATCGTCGGCGCGGACGGCGGGGTGCTGCACCTGAACCCCGCCGCGGAGGAGCTGTTCGGGCGCAGCAACGAGCGCGCGGCGGAGCTCCCCGTCCGCGCCCTGCCGGGCGGCGCGCAGCTCGCGGTCCTGGCCGAGCGCGTCCGGGCCACGCAGGAGGGGCAGGCGATCGACTTCCCCTCCCCGCGCGATCCCGGCGTGCCGGTCTCGGTCGAGGCGAGCCCGCTCCTCGACGGCGTGCAGTGCGTCGGGACCGTGCTCGTGCTCCGGGTCCAGCGCACCTCGGAGCGCACCCTCGACTTCGAGGCGCTCGCCGCGGGGCTCGCACACGAGATCAAGAACCCGCTCGCCGGCCTGCAGGGGTCGGCCGAGCTCCTCGCGCGCGAGGCGGAGGGGCCGGCGCGCGAGTACGCCGCCGTGATCGCCCGCGAGGCGAAGCGCGTCGACGGGCTCGTGCGCGAGCTGCTCGACCTCGCGCGTCCCGCCGCGCTCCAGTCGACCCGGGTCTCGATCTACGACGTCGCGCAGGACGTGCTCGTGCTCGCGAAGGGCGTCCCCGGCGGCGACCGGGTCGCGTTCGTCCGCCACTACGACCCGTCGCTCCCGCCCGTCCACGGCGACCAGGAGAAGCTCACGCAGGTCCTCCTGAACCTCGTGCGGAACGCGCTCGACGCGGTGGCGAACGTGCGCGATCCGACGGTCGTGCTCGAGACGGGCGTCGCGCCGCTCCGGGTGCGCTCCGCGAGCGGGCGGACGCGGCCGCTCGCGCGCATCTCGGTCCAGGACAACGGGCCGGGGATCCCGGAGCCGATGCTCCACCGCCTGTTCACGCCGTTCGCGACCTCGAAGCCGCACGGCACCGGCCTCGGCCTCGCCATCTCGCGCCGCATCGTCGAGGCGCACGGCGGGCGGATCGAGGTGAAGAACCGGACGGGCGGCGGCGCCGAGGCAACCGTCTACCTCCCGCTCGATGTCCCTTGATCCCCGCCCGGGCTCCTCCCGCGCCCCGGGGAGGTGGCGAGCTGGCCCTGTCCTTGCTTATGGGTCGTTTTGGCGAACCCGCGATTCCTCGGAGGCAAGGTGCGGAAGGTCCTGATCGTCGACGACGAGCCCTCGGTCCGCTTCGTCCTCGGCAAGACCTGCGAGCGCGCCGGCGTGCCGTTCGAGGAGGCCGGCAGCGCCGAGGAGGCGCGCGAGAAGCTGCGCGCGAACGGCGGCGGGCCGAGCGGCATCGGCCTCGTGCTGCTCGACGTCCGGCTCCCGGGCGACGACGGGTTCAAGCTGCTCGGCGAGATCGGCGGGCGCACCGACTCCCCCTTCATCGTCGTGATGACGGCGGAGGACACGATGCGCTCCGCCGTCGAGGCGATGAAGCGCGGCGCGGCGGACTACCTCGGCAAGCCCTTCGATCTCGCCCGCGTCGAGCGGATCGTGAAGGACCTCGCGCAGGTGCAGCCGGAGGCCGCCGAGCACGCCGAGCCGGCCTCGATCGAGGCGCGCATCGACCCGAACGCCGAGCCGCGCCGGTTCAAGGACATCGCGATCCCCGAGACGCTCATCGGCCGCTCGGCGGCGATGATCGAGGTCTACAAGGAGATCGGCCGCGTCGCCCGGACGGAGATGACCGTCCTGCTCATGGGCGAGTCGGGCACCGGGAAGGAGCTCGTCGCCCGCGCGGTCCACGCGAACTCGACCCGCTCGCGGGGCCCCTTCGTCACGGTCAACATGGCCGCGATCCCGAAGGACCTCATCGAGAGCGAGCTCTACGGGCACGAGAAGGGGTCCTTCACGGGCGCGGTGGAGCGCCGGCCCGGGAAGTTCGAGCTCGCGACGGGCGGCACGCTCTTCCTCGACGAGATCGGCGAGATGCCGCTCGATCTGCAGGCGAAGCTCCTGCGCGTCCTGCAGGAGCGCGAGGTCGACCGCGTCGGCGGCTCGCGCCCCCTGCCGGTGGACGTCCGGATCGTGGCCGCGACGAACGCGGACCTCGCGCGCTCGGTCGAGGAGGGGCGCTTCCGCCGCGACCTCTACTACCGGCTCGCGGTGGTGCCCATCCGGCTCCCGCCGCTCCGCGAGCGCGAGGGCGACGTCATCCTGCTCGCCCGCCACTTCGTCGCGAAGTACGGGGAGCAGCTCAAGGGGCGCGCGATCTCGCTCGCGAAGGACGCGGAGCCGCTCCTCGTCTCGCACGCGTGGCCGGGGAACGTGCGCGAGCTGCAGAACGTCATCCAGCGCGCGCTCCTCAAGCTCGCCGGGACGCGCGTCGCCGCGAAGGACCTCGCCGGCCTGCTCCCCGCCGCGTCGGTGCAGGACCGCGGCGTCGGGGGGCTCGTCGAGGCGCTCCTCGACGGGCCGGTGCCGGAGGGCGGCCGCTACCAGGCCGGGCTCGCGGCGATCGAGGCGCCGCTGCTCGCCGCCGCGATCGCGCGCACGAACGGGAACCAGCTCCGCGCGGCGGAGCTCCTCGGGATGAACCGGAACACGCTCCGCGAGCGGATGCGCGCGCTCGGGATGAAGGCCAAGCCCGAGTAGGCCTGCCGCGCCGAGGAGCCGCACGCGCACCGGTCAGGCGCTCCGGGGCGACCCGAGAGGTGCCTGGATTTCGTTCACGGGCTGCACAGTGATCGGGCAATCCCTGCCGTGGAATCGCGGATCTACGGCGGTGATCGGGAGCTTCTCGTGGCACGTCGCGTGCTAATTCAGCCGCGCACAAACCCCGCTGCATCCGGAGACACCCACCCGATGGCAAAGCTGACCCCGAAGCAGGTCCTCGACCTCGCCAAGGAGAAGAAGGCGACGTACGTGGACCTCAAGTTCATGGACTTCGTCGGCATCTGGCAGCACTTCTCGATCCCGCTGTACGAGCTCTCCGAGGACGTCTTCGAGGCGGGTCTCGGGTTCGACGGCTCCTCGATCCGCGGGTGGCAGGCGATCCACGCCTCCGACATGCTCGTCGTCCCCGACGCGGACACGGCGGTGATCGACCCGTTCATGGCGGAGCCGACGCTCTCGCTCATCTGCAACGTCGTCGACCCGATCACGAAGGAGCCGTACTCCCGCGATCCGCGCAACATCGCGATCAAGGCGGAGAAGTACCTCAAGTCGACCGGCATCGGCGACACGGCCTTCTTCGGCCCCGAGGCCGAGTTCTTCATCTTCGACGAGGTCCGCTACGACTCGGGCGTGAACCACGGCTTCTACAAGGTCGACTCGACCGAGGGCCAGTGGAACACCGGCCGCGAGGAGGCGGGCGGCAACCTCGGCTACAAGCCGCGCTACAAGGAGGGCTACTTCCCGGTCGGCCCGACCGACAGCCAGCAGGACATCCGCACCGAGATGTGCCGGGTGATGGAGTCGGTCGGCATCCACGTCGAGCGGCAGCACCACGAGGTCGCCACCGCCGGCCAGGCCGAGATCGACATCAAGTTCGCGCCGCTGGTCGGGATGGCCGACAACCTCCAGTGGTTCAAGTACATCATCAAGAACGTCGCCCGCCGCCACGGCAAGACGGTGACGTTCATGCCGAAGCCGCTCTACGGCGACAACGGCTCGGGCATGCACGTGCACCAGTCGATCTGGAAGGGCGGCAGGCCGCTCTTCGCGGGCGACGGGTACGCGGGCCTCTCCGACCTCGCCATGTGGTACATCGGCGGCATCCTGAAGCACGGCCCGTCGCTCGCCGCGCTCTGCTGCCCGACGACGAACAGCTACAAGCGGCTCGTCCCGGGCTTCGAGGCGCCGATCAACCTCGCGTACTCGGCCCGGAACCGCTCGGCCTCGATCCGCATCCCGATGTACTCGCCGTCGCCCAAGGCGAAGCGGATCGAGTTCCGCTCGCCCGGACCCGTCCTGCAACGGCTACCTCGCCTTCTCGGCCATGCTCATGGCCGGCCTCGACGGCATCGAGAACAAGATCAACCCCGGCCAGCCGCTCGACAAGGACATCTACGGCATGTCTCCGGAGGAGCTCCGCGAGATCCCGAAGATGCCGGGCTCGCTCGACGAGGCGCTCGAGTGCCTCCGCAAGGACCACAAGTACCTGCTCAAGGGCGACGTCTTCACCGACGACGTCATCGAGACCTGGATCCAGTACAAGTACGACAAGGAAGTGAACCCCGTCCGGATGCGGCCCTCGCCGCTGGAGTTCGCGCTCTACTTCGACATTTGATGCGCGCCTGGCCCCGGCGCGCCCACGCGCGCCTGGGTCACCATGAAGAGGCGGCCGCCCTCCGGGGCGGCCGTTTCGCTTTTGAGCGGAAGGCGCGCCGGTGCTACATCCAACCGCGCCGCATGCGCCGCCGCCTCCGCGAAGCCGTGGGCGGGCTCTCGCCCGTCTTCTGGACGCTGCTCGCCGGGATGTTCGTGAACCGGCTCGCGAGCTTCGTCGTGACGTTCCTCGCGCTCTACCTCGTGCGCGAGCGGGGGTTCGCTCCGGACGTCGCGGGGCGCGTGGTGGCGCTGTTCGGCGTGGGGACGCTCGTCGCCGGCCCCCTCGGCGGCACCCTCGCGGACGCGATCGGCCGCCGCGCGACCATGCTCCTCTCGTTGGCGCTCGGGTCGGTGACGGTGGGGACCATCGGGTTCCTTCGCGATCCGGCGCTGCTCGCCCTGTTCGCCTTCCTCGCGGCGCTCACCGGCGAGGTGTACCGGCCCGCGATGAACGCGGCGATCGCGGACATCGTGCCGTTCCAGGATCGCGCGCGCGCGTGGGGGCTCACCTACTGGGCGATGAACCTCGGCTGGACCTTCGGCCTCGCGATCGGCGGAGCGCTCGCGGCGCGGAGCTTCACCGCGCTGTTCTTGGCCGACGCGGCGACGACGCTGGTGTTCGCCGCCATCGTCGCGCGGCGCGTCCCAGAGACGCGGCCGCCCGGCACGCACGTCCACTCCCCGCTCTCCGGGCTCGCGCAGGTGTTCGCGGACGGGCCGTTCGTCGTGTTCCTCCTGCTCCACCTCGTCGCCCTGATCGTCTTCGTCCAGTTCCAGCTCGCCGTGCCCGTCGACATGAACGCGCACGGCGTCGGGCCGGGGACGTTCGCCTTGCTCCTCAGCGTGAACGGGCTCGGCGTCGTCATCCTGCAGCCGCTCGCCGGGCCGGCGCTCGCGCGCTACGACTCCGGGCGCCTGCTCGCCGCGTCGGCGCTCTTCATCGGCGCGGGCTTCGGGGTGAACGCGCTCGCCGGCTGGCTCCCGCCGCTCCCCGTCTACCTCGCCGGGGTCTTCCTCTGGACCATCGGCGAGGTGGTCGGGTTCCCGGCGGCCGCGACCGTCGTCGCGAACCTCTCTCCGACCGAGCTCCGCGGCCGGTACCAGGGCGCGTTCTCGATGGCCTGGGGCGTCGCGTTCATGATCGCGCCGGTGCTCGGCGGCGAGATGCTGACCCGCGCGGGCGGCCCGGCGCTCTGGACGACCTGCCTCGTCATCGGCGCCGCGGTCGCGGCCGGGCACCTGCTCGCCGCGGGCCCGCGCCGCCGCCGGCTCGCGGCGCTGCTCGCCGCCGACGCCGCCGCGGCTCAGGGCCGCCCGGGGTGGAAGCCCGGCGGACCGGAGGGCGAACCCGGCGCGTAGCCGTGCTGCGTGGACTGCCGGCTCGCCTCGGCGGTCTGCTGCGCCGCGGCGGCCGCGGCCTGCATCTGCACCCACACGCCCGCCACCGCCTGCGGGCCCCCGGGCCCCGGCGCGCCGGACGCGTCCGCGGACGGCCTCGGCGGCTGCGCGGCGGGCGCGCCGGGCGTCCCCGGCCGCACCTGGCAGATGCAGCCGTCGGAGTACTCGCCCATCTTCACCATGCCGGCGAGGTCCATCCCCCACGCGTCGCAGGAGGCCTTGCAGCCCTTCGGCCCATCGGTCACCTTCGGCGCGCCGGTGAACACGGTCTGGCAGCCGGCGAGCGCGAGCGCCGCCGCGATCCCGAGGATGCTCCGCATGGTCTTCCTCCGCTGCCCGCGAGCCGTCGCGGCTCTCACCGGGCGTGAGGACGATACCCCGCTCGGCCGGGGGTCGGAAGCCGCGGCCTTCCGGCCGACGGGCCCGGCGGTGCTCGCGCGCTACTCCCCGAGGTACGCCCGGCGGACCTCCGGGCTCGCGAGGAGCTGCTTCCCCGTCCCGCTCATCGCGACGGCGCCGGTCTCGAGGACGTAGGCGCGGTGCGCGAGCTGGAGGGCCTTGTGCGCGTTCTGCTCGACGAGGAGGAGCGCGACGCCGTCCCGGTTCACGTCCCGGAGCACGCCGAAGATCCGCTCCACCACCTGCGGCGCGAGCCCGAGCGACGGCTCGTCGAGGAGCAGGAGCTTCGGCCGGCTCATGAGCGCGCGCCCCACGGCGAGCATCTGCTGCTCGCCGCCCGAGAGCGTCCCCGCCACCTGGTTCTTCCGCTCCGCCAGGACGGGGAAGAGCGCGCAAGCGCGCTCGGCGTCCTTCGCGATCCCGTCCGTGTCCCTGCGGAGGTACGCGCCGAGCGCGAGGTTCTCGCCCACCGTGAGGTTCAGGAAGATGCCGCGCCCCTCCGGCGCGTGCGCCATCCCGCGGGCGACGAGCCGGTGCGAGGGGAGCCCGGTGACGTCCTCGCCGAGGAACCTCACGCTGCCGGCGGTCGGGCGGATCATCTTCGAGATCGCGCGCAGCGTCGTCGTCTTGCCGGCGCCGTTCGCGCCGATGAGCGCGACGACCTCGCCCGCGGGGACCTCGAGGTCGACGCCGTGGAGCGCCTCGATCGCGCCGTAGCCGACGCGGAGCCCCTTCACCTCGAGGATCGGAGGGGCGCTCACGGCGCGCCTCCGTCCGGCACCTCGATCTGGCGCTCCTCGAGGTACGCGTCGCCGAGGTACGCCTCGATCACCTTGGGGTTCCGCCGGATCGCCTCCGGCTTCCCCTCCGCGATCGTCACGCCGTGGTCGAGGACGAGGAGCCGCTCCGAGACGCCCATCACGAGCCGCATGTCGTGCTCGATGACGAGGATCGCGAGCCCGAATCGATCGCGGATGTCGCGGATGAGCGCCATGAGCGCGGTCTTCTCCGCCGCGTTCATCCCGGCGGCGGGCTCGTCGAGGCAGAGCACCTTCGGGCCGGTCGCGAGCGCGCGGGCGATCTCGAGCCGCCGCTGCTCGCCGTAGGGGAGCCCCTTCGCGATCTCCGCGGCGCGGTGGCCGAGCCCCATGACGGCGAGGTACTCCTCGGCCCGCGCCACGATCCGCCCCTCCTCGGAGCGGTGGCGGCCGGTCAGCAGCAGCGCGTCGAAGAACCCGCTCGTCGCCTTGGCGTGGCAGGCGATGCGGACGTTGTCGAGCGCGGTGAGCTCCTTGAAGAGCCGGATGTTCTGGAACGTGCGCGCGACGCCGAGCGCGCAGATCTCGTGCGGCCGCCGCCCGTTCACGACCGCGCCGCCGACCCGCACCTCGCCCTCCGTCGGCTCGTAGACGCCGGTGACGGCGTTGAAGGCCGTCGTCTTCCCCGCGCCGTTCGGGCCGATGAGGCCGACGAGCTCGCCCGCCCGCAGCGCGAGGTTGAAGTCGGAGAGCGCCTTCAGGCCCCCGAACCGCACCGTCACGTGCGCGAGCTCGAGCGGGTTCGCGCTCACGCAGGCCCTCCCGGGCCGCCCTCGCCCCGGACGTCGGTGGGCTGCGCGCCTGCGGGCTCGGGCGCGAGGCGCCGCGGGCGCCCGAGCCGCCGGAAGATCGGCAGGTCCCACAGCTCGCGCGTCCCGAAGAGCCCCTGCGGTCGCGCGAGCATGAGCACCACGAGGAGGAGCGCGTAGACCACCATCCGGTACGACTGGAACTCGCGGAGCGCCTCGAGCAGGATGGTGAGGCCCGCGGCCGCCACCACCGAGCCGGTCACGGACCCGAGCCCGCCCAGCACGACCATGACGACCACCTCGATCGACCGGATGAAGGTGAACATGCGCGGCGTCGCGAGCTGGATCGCGTGGGCGATGAGGCCGCCGGCGAGCCCCGCGTACGCGGCGGAGATGGTGAACGCGCGGACCTTGTACCCCGTCGTGTCCACGCCCATGGCCTCGGCGGCGGTCTCGTCCTCGCGGATCGCGAAGAGCGCGCGCCCCTGGGTCGAGACGGCGAGGCGGCGCGCCATCACCATCGTGGCGAGCGCCGAGACCCCGACCCAGACCAGGTTCGTCTGCTTCGGGAGGCCGGAGAGGCCGGTCGCGCGCCCGAGCGACGTCATGTTCTCGATGATCGACCGGATGATCTCGCCGAACCCGAGGGTCACGATCGCGAGGTAGTCGCCCCGGAGGCGCAGCGACGGCATCCCGACGAGGAACCCGGCGAGCGCCGCCGTCCCCATCCCGGCGGCGAGCGCGACCGCGAAGACGAGCTGGTCCGAGAACGCCTCCGGCAGGAACGGGAGCCTCACCCCGGTGAGCGTGAGCGTGATCTTCGCCGCGGTGTAGGCGCCGACCGCCATGAAGCCGGCGTGGCCGAGCGAGAACTGGCCCGTGAAGCCGTTCACCACGTTGAGCGAGACGGCGAGGACCACGTTCACGCCGACGCTGATCGCGATGAGCACCCACGCCTCGGGCATCGCCCACTGGACGACCGCCAGCACCGGGGCGGCGAGGAGGAACGGCAGGACCGAGCGGAGGAGCCCCTTCACACCTTCTCCACCTGGCCCCTGCCGAAGAGCCCCTCCGGCCGGACGAGCAGGACGACGATGAGGACCGTGAAGGCGATGGCGTCGCGGTACTGCGAGGAGGTGTAGCCCGCGACGTACTCCTCCGTGAGCCCGAGGACGAGGCCGCCGACCATCGCGCCGGGGACCGAGCCGATGCCGCCGAGCACCGCGGCGACGAACGCCTTGAGCCCGCGCATGAGGCCGAAGAGCGGATCGACTGCGCGGCCGCGACGAGGCGTTGATGATCCCGGCCGCGGCGGCGAGCGCGCTCCCGAGGACGAACGTCCACGAGATGACCCGGTTCACCGGGATGCCCATGAGCCCGGCGACCGTCGGGTCGAACGAGACGGCCCGCATCGCCGTGCCGAACCTCGTCCGGTAGACGATCCACTGGAGCGCGAGCATGAGCGCGATCGCGACCCCGAAGCCGAGCGCGTCGATCCGCTGCACGCTCACCCCGAGGGCCTGGAGCGGCTCGCCCAGCTGCAGGAGCTCCGGGAAGAAGCGCGGGCTCGGGCCCGGCGGGAACTCGATCGGGGACCGGATGATCGGCGAGAGCTGGAACCCGTACTCGAGCAGGAAGGAGACGCCGATGGCGGTGATGAGCGCCGTGAGGCGCGGCCGGTGGCGGAGCGGCCGGTAGGCGAAGCGCTCGATGACGTACCCGAGCGCGCCGCAGATCGCCATGGCGCCGAGCGTGACGAGCGCGGCGCCCGCGACGCTGGAGCCCTCGCCGGTCCCGAGCTTCGTGCCGAGGTAGTACCCGGCGTACGCGCCCACCATGTACACGTCGCCGTGCGCGAAGTTGATGAGCTTCAGGACGCCGAACACCATCGTGTAGCCGAGCGCGATCAGGGCGTACACCGTCCCGACCGACAGGCCGTTCACGAGGTGCTGGAGGAACTCGGTCACTCGGCGTCGTCCGCGCGCTGCGTGCGCCGGGCGCGGGCTACTGCGCGGGCTTCCCCGCGGCGGGGGCGGGCGCGGGGACGGGCTGCGCGCCGCCGGCCGGGACGTCCGGCTGGATGGTCGCGACGTAGTGCCCCTCGCTCCCCTTGATCTCGAGGACGACCGCCGGCTTCACGGCGTTGTGGTCCTCGTCGATCGAGATGACGCCGGTGACGCCCGGGAAGTCCCTCGTCGCCGCGATGGCGTCGCGGATCGCCGGGCCGGAGAGGTCCTTCGCGCGCACCATCGCGTCGAACGCGATCTTGGCGGCGTCGTAGCCGGTCGCGGCGAGGCCGTCCGGGACCGCGCCCCAGCGCTTCCGGTAGCTCGTCACGAAGTCCTGGATCCGGGGCAGCGGGTCCTCGGGCGAGTAGTGGTTCGAGAAGTAGCTCCCCTCGAGCGCCTTGCCGCCGATCTCGTAGAGCTTCGGCGAGTCCCAGCCGTCGCCGCCCATGAGCGGGACCTTGATGCCGAGCTCGCGCGCCTGGCGGGCGATGAGCGCCACGTGCGTGTAGTACCCCGGCACGTAGATCGCCTCCGGCCCCTTCCCCTTGATGGCGGTGAGCTGCGCCTTGAAGTCCTGGTCGGTGTCCTTGTAGCTCTGGTCGTCGACGACGGTTCCGCCGAGCTCCTTGAACTTCGTGAGGAAGAAGTCGGCGAGCCCCACGGAGTAGTCGCTCGTCACCTCGCGAAGCACGGCGACCTTCTTGATCCCCTTCTCGGTCGCGAACTTCGCCATCACCGTCCCCTGGAACGGGTCGATGAAGCAGACCCGGAAGACGAACGGGCGGACCTTCCCGCCCTCCTTCGTGACCTTGGGGTTGGTCGAGGACGGCGTGATCATCGGGACCTGGTACTGGTCCGCCTTGGGCGCCATCGCGAGCGAGCGCGACGAGGCGACCTCGCCGAGGAGGACCGCCACCTTGTCGTCGACGATGAGCCGGGTCGCGGCGATCGCGGACTCCTCGGGCTTCCCCTGGTTGTCGTAGGTCTTGAGCTTGAGCTGCTTCCCCTTCACCCCGCCCTTCGCGTTCGTCTCCTCGATCGCGAGCTGGATCCCCTTGTCCGTCGAGTCCCCGAAGGTCGCCTCGGAGCCGGTGAGCGAGCCCACGTGGCCGACGAGGATGACGTCGGGGCCCGCGGCCGTGGCCTCCTTCTTCTTCTCGCACGCGGCGAGGGCGAGGAGCGAGAGGGACGAGCGGGATCGCGCGGGAGAAGCGCATGTGCACCTCCGAAATTCGCTGGAAACTCGGGAAGTCGTAGCACGCCTCCCGCGTCCCTGCCACACGCGCGCACAGGGCGATCCGTTGATCGCGTGCGCCCCCGCCCGGTATGGTGCCCCGGCGTGGCGCCGAAGATCCTGCTCGTCGACGACAACCAGGAGCTGCTCACGCTGCTCGCCGCGCCTCGTCGAGGCGGAGGGGTGGATCGCCCGTCCCGGCGAGCCGCGGGAAGAGCGGGCTCGACGCGATCGCGGCCGAGCGGCCGGCGGCGGCGGTCGTGGACGTGCTCCTGCCCGACATGATGGGCTACGACGTCGGCGCACGCGCTGCGGAACGCGCTCGTCCCCTTCGTCTTCATGACGGGCGTCTTCAAGGGCGGCCGCGCCGCGAACGACGCGCGCGCGCCAGCACGGCGCCGCCGGCTACTTCGAGAAGCCGTTCGAGGCGCGCAAGCTCATCGAGGCCCTGCGCCAGCTCCTCCCGGCGCAGACGTCCGCGGCTCCCGCCCGTCCGGCGCCCGCCCCGCCGCCGGGGCCGCCCGCGCCGACGGAGGCGAGCGACTTCGACGTCGAGGTCGCGGTCGAGGCGGACGAGCCGGTCGACGCGATGGAGCTCACCGGACGCGTCGTCCTCACCGAGGACGGCAAGGTCTCCGCGGTGCTGAAGGGCGACACCGTCCACGCGGGCCCCGTCGGCGCGCCCGCGCGGCCCCCGCCGCGCGCCTCGCCGGCGCCGCGCGCCGCCGACGTCCGGACGCGGCCCGCCGCGCCCGGCGTCGTGCCCGTCCTGGACGGCGGCCAGGCGTCGGGGCGGCTCGAGGACAACCTCCCCGAGCTCATCAACGCCTTCTACCTCGCGCAGCAGACGGGCGAGCTGACGCTGCAGAAGGGCAAGGTCAAGAAGACCATCTACTTCGAGCAGGGGCGGCCCTGCTTCGCCATCTCGAACCTCGTCACCGACCGGTTCGGCCCGTTCCTCGTGCGCGTCGGCAAGATCACCCTCGCGCAGCTCGAGCTCTGCCAGGCCGCCGCGGACAAGACCGGCCGGCGCACCGGCGACATCCTCCTCGAGATGGGGCTCCTCAAGGACACCGAGAAGCTCTACTACGTCGCCCAGCAGGTGAAGGCGATCGTCTACTCCGCGTTCGGCTGGGACGAGGGCGAGTACCGGATGCACTTCACGGACCGCGCCTCCTCGGAGGCGATCAAGATCGACCTGCACCCGGCGAACCTCATCACGCGCGGGGTGAAGAAGCTCTACAAGCCGGAGCGGCTCTTCCGGCTGCTCTCGCCCGAGGACCGCCTCGCCCCGTCGCAGCAGCCGGCGTACGGGCTCCACGAGGTGGAGGTCGAGCGCTGGGAGGCGGAGCATCCTCCCCCGCGTCGACGGCACGCTCACGGTGTCCCAGCTCGTCGACCTCGCGCAGCGGCCCGAGCACGCCGTGTACGCGTTCCTCGTCGGGATGGTCGCGCTCAAGATCCTCGAGCGGACCTGACGCCTACGCGGTCGGGTCGCGGCCCGCGGCGAGCGCCGGGATTCGCGCCGCCAGCGCGAGGTGCGCCGTCGTCCGGAGCCGGGCGCGCGCGGCGGCCGGGTCGGGCGCCGGACCGGCGAACCCGAGGAGCCGCGCGATCCGCGCGCGCGCCTCGGCGATCCGCGCCGCCGGGATCTCGCCGCGCTCGACCGCGGCGCGCACGAGGTCGATGGCGCGGTGCTGGACGTCCGCGCGGTGGCAGACGAGCAGGGCGTCGACGCCGGCCGCGACCACCCCGGGGGCGACCGCGTCGAGCGGGTAGTGCTCGGCGATCGCCTTCATCTCGAGGTCGTCGGAGATCGCGCAGCCGTCGAACCCCACGTCCGTCCGGAGGAGCTTCATCACGTCGGGCGCGAACGTGGCCGGCCGGACGGCGTCGAGCGGCTCGAAGATCACGTGCGCGGTCATCACGGACGCCACGCCGGCGCGGGCGAGCGCCCGGAACGGCGGGATCTCGACGCGCTCGAGCCGCTCCCGCGCGTGCGGCAGCCGCGGAAGATCCTTGTGGGGATCGAGGCTCGTGTCGCCGTGGCCGGGGAAGTGCTTCGCGCACGCGGCGACCCCCTCCGACTGGAGCCCGCGCGCGAGCGCCGCGCCGAGCCGGCAGACGACGCCGACGTCGCGCGAGAGCGAGCGATCCCCGATGACGGGATTCGCCGGGTTCGTGTCGACGTCCACGACGGGCGCGTAGTCCTGGTCGATGCCGACGGCCCGGAGCTCGCGGCCGAGCAGCGCGCCGGTCTCGAACGCGAGCCGCTCGTCGCCCGTGTCCCCGAGCGCGCGCATCGGCGGGAGCTCGGTGAACCCCTGCGCCGCGCGGAGCCGCGCCACGCGCCCGCCCTCCTGGTCCACCGACACGAGGAGCGGCCGTCCCGCCGCGTGCTTCAGCGCCGCGACGAGCCCCGCGACCTGCTCGGCGTCCTCGACGTTCCGGGAGAAGAGGATGACGCCGTACACGCCGCGCTGGATCAGCTCCAGCACCTCCGGCGAGGGCGTCTTGCCCTGGAACCCGACGCAGAAGAGGCCGGCGACGTCGCGATCGAGGCTCATGCGAGGAGGACCCCTTCGAGGAGGAACGCGGCGATCCCGAGCACGAGGAGGATCGACCAGAGGGGCACCTCCGCGCCGCGCGCCGCCCGCGCCTCGCCCTCGACGGTCGCGTGGTCCGCGCCGCCGAACCAGGCGGTGAGCTCGGACGGCTCGAGCCGGCGCGTGTCCGACTCGCGCACGTCGGGCACCACCGCGAACGCGAGCCGCGGCTCGAGCCGCTCCTGCCCGCCGGCCTGCACCTTCACCTGCCACAGGCCCGGCTCGCGCGGCGTCACCTCGAGCGCCCCGCGCCCGTCGCGCAGCCCCTCCCGCTCGAGCTCGGCGCGGCGCCGCTCCCGGCCGTCCGGGCCGACGAGCGCCGCGAGCGTCTCGCCGTCGTAGAGGGCGAGCTTGCGCGCGGTCCCGACGAGCGTCGGCGGCTCGCGCCGGTCGTCGAGGCCACCCGCGAGCCAGCCCGCGAAGCGCTGCATGGCGGGGAGGAACGACGTCCGGATCGGCCAGTCGGTCCAGTCGCGGTCCGCGCTGGAGGTGAAGAGGAGGACGCGCCCCTTCCCGCGGCGGCCCTCCACGAGCGCCGGCGCGCCGTCGTCGAACGTCGCGAGGACGCGCGGGGGCGGCCCCTTCCCGGCCGGCTTCGCGAGGACGTACCGGAAGGTGCGGACGCCGAGGAGCCCCTCGCGCGCGTCGCCGGTGAAGACCGAGAGCGCGGGGTGGTCGAAGTCCACGTCGCCGAAGCGGGCGGCGCGTGCTCCGGCTGCACCCCGCTCTGCCGCCGTCTTCACGACGTGGAGCGGCATCGGGAGGAGCGCCGCCATGTCCTTCGTCCAGGCCTCGGGATCCACCTCGTCGCCGAGCGCGACGAAGAGCCCGCCGCCCTGCTCGACGAAGCGCTGGAGGTCGGCGGCCTTCGCGGCCGGCGAGCGGACGTTCAGGAGGAAGACGACGTCGAACTGCGAGAGGTCCTGCGTCGGGAGCGCCTCCCCGTCGACGAGCGTCGGCCGGACCGGGGAGGCCGGCGAGGCGAGCGCGGACTCGACGAAGTAGGCCTCGTCGCGGTAGCGGACCGGCGAGGGCGCCCCGTCCACCACGAGCACCCGCACCGTGCGGGGGACGGACAGGGCGAGGGCGCGCGCGTCGTCGTCGTGGAGGGCGTCCTGGGGCAGCGCCACGGCGATCGCCGCCGGGCCGCCCGCGGGGAACGCGTAGGACAGCTGCTTCTTCGACGCGCCGCCCGCCGGGACGTCCGCGAACGCGCGGATCACCGTCTTCGCCTCCTTCCCGGCGCCGACGACGAGCTGCAGGGGCGCGTCGGCGAGCGGCCGGGGCCCGTGGTTCGCGAGCTGGGCGGTGATGCGGTAGCCGCGCGGCCCCGCCGCGGGATCCGGCTCGGCCTCGAGCCCGACCACCGCCGCGTTCGGGAGCGGCGCGCCGCGGGCGGCGTCGAGCACGGAGACCGCCGGCCGGATCCGGCCCTGCGGCGCCTCGATCGCCGGCGCGGGGACGTCGAGCCGCCACGCGCTCGCGGCGAGGTCCGTCGCGACCACGATCCGCCGCCCCAGGCCGGGCGGCGCCTTGGGATCGGAGAGCGCGCGCGCCGCCGCGGTGACGCAGGCGGTGAGGTCCGAGTGGCCGGCCTCCGCCTCGGCGCGCTCGAGCGTGTGGCGGAGCGCCGCCCGGTCGAAGCCGGGCGGCTCGGCCGCGGGCGCTGCGCCGCCGCAGACGACGAGGGTGGCGGGCTCGTCCGCCGAGAGCGACGCGAGCGCGCCGAGCGCGTCCGCCCGGGCGCGGTCGAAGAGCGTCTTCCCGTCGAGCCGGTAGCGCATGGAGCCCGACGCGTCGAGCACGATCGCGGTCGCGCTCGGGCCCCTCGGGACCGCCGCCGCCGCCTCGCCGGGCGTCTCGAGCCGCGGTCGCGCGAGGGCCACCGCCACCGCGGCGAGGAGGAGCGTGCGCGCCGCGAAGAGGAGGAGCTTCTTGAGGCGCAGGCGCCGCTCGGTCTCGCGCCGCGCGCGGAGGATGAAGTCGATCGCCGGGAACGGCGATCGGCCGCGGCCGGCGCCGGAAGAAGAGGTGGATGACGAGCGGGATCGCCGCGGCGAGCGCGCCCCACAGGAGGAGCGCGGTTCGACGAACCCGAGGCTCACGGCGCTCCCCGGATCACGCCGCGCCCCGCTCCCGGCGGGCGAGGAACGGCAGGAGGACCTCGTCGCGCGGCCGATCGGTGCGGCAGAGCGCGTAGTCGATGTCGGCCTCGGCGGCCGTCCGGCGCACGTCCTCGAGCCAGGCGCGGAGCGACCTCGAGGTAGCCCTTGCGGACGTCGCGCCCGCGCGCCTCGACCTGCCGGTCGTCCTCCATCGAGAGGAAGAGCGTCGGGTCGTCGAAGGGGAACTCGAGCTCGGCCGGGTCGAGGACGTGGAAGAGCGTCACGTCGTGCTTGCGGCGCCCGAGCTGCGCGAGCGTGCGGAGGATCTTGCCGTCCGCGTCGAACAGGTCCGAGAACACGATCACCGACGACCGGCGCGGCGCGTGCTCGACGATCCAGTCCACCGCGGAGGCGAGCCGCGTCGCGCCCTCGGGCCGCGCCGCCTCGAGGGCCTCGACGATCGGGCCGAGGTGGCTCGCCGACGCGCGCGGCGGCACCGCGCCGGCGACCTCGCCCCGGACGAGCAGGAGCCCGGCCGCGTCCTGCTGCCGGAAGAGCAGGTACGCGAGCGTGGCGGCGAGCGCGCTCGCCGTCTCGAGCTTCGTCATCCGGCCCGGGTCGCCCCGGTAGCCCATCGAGCCGGAGGCGTCGACGACGAGGTACGCGCGGACGTTCGTCTCCTGCTCGAAGCGCTTCACGTAGTACTTGTCGAACTTGCCGTACGCCTTCCAGTCGATGTGCCGGATCTCGTCGCCCGGCGCGTACTCCTTGTGCTCGGCGAACTCGACCGACTGGCCGTGGTGCGGCGACCTGTGGAGCCCGCTGAGGATCCCCTCCGCGATGGAGCGGACCCGCAGCCGGAGCGTGCCGAGCCGGGCGAGGACCGCGGGATCGAGGAGCTGCGCCTTCGCGGGCACTCACGGCTTCACCTTCTCCAGCAGCCGCTCGACGATCTGGGCGCTCGTGACGCCCTCGGACTCCGCGCGGAAGTTCGTGATGACGCGGTGGACGAGGACGTTCTCCGCGAGCGCGCGGACGTCCTCCACGCTGGCCGCCATGCGGCCGTCGAGGATCGCGCGGCTCTTCGCGCCGAGGACGAGGTACTGCGAGGCGCGCGGCCCCGCGCCCCAGGAGACGTTCTCCTTCACGAAGTCCGACGCCCCCGGCTCGGTGGGGCGGGTCGCCCGCACGAGGTCGACCGCGTACTTCACGACGTGGTCCGCCGCCGGCACGCGCAGGACGAGGTCCTGCAGGTCGCGGATCTTCTGCGGCGAGAGCACGAGCCGGAGCGCCGGGCGCTGGGCGACCGTCGTCGAGCGGACGATCTCCATCTCCTCCAGCGCCGAGGGGTAGCTCACCTTCACGTAGAACATGAACCGGTCGAGCTGCGCCTCCGGGAGCGGATAGGTCCCCTCCTGCTCGATCGGGTTCTGCGTCGCGAACACGAGGAACGGGAGGTCGAGCGGGTAGGTCTCGCCGCCCGCGGTCACGCGGTACTCCTGCATCGCCTGGAGCAGCGCCGCCTGCGTCTTCGGCGGCGTGCGGTTGATCTCGTCGGCGAGGAGGAGGTTCGCGAAGATCGGGCCGCGGACGAAGCGGAACGCGCGGCGCCCGGTGGTCTGGTCCTCCTCGAGGACGTCCGTGCCGGTGATGTCGGACGGCATGAGGTCGGGCGTGAACTGGATCCGGTTGAAGGAGAGGTCGAGGACGTCGGCGACGGTCGAGATGAGGAGCGTCTTCGCGAGCCCCGGGACGCCCACGAAGAGGCAGTGCCCGCGCGCGAACAGCGCGACGAGGAGCGAGTCGACCACCTCTCTCTGGCCGACGATCCGCTTCTCGATCTCTCCGAGGAGGAGCCGCCGAGCGTCGTGCAGCTCGCGGACGGCCTCGAGGTCTGCGCCCGGTGCCGGCGCGGTCGCGGTGTCGGTGTTCATGGGTCGGCCCTCAGGGGTAGAGTATCCGCGCAAAGCGCTCCTCGCGCGAGGCGCCGCCGGGGTCGCCGAGCGCGGTGAGCGCCCGGGCGAGGCCGGCGTGGATCTCGGGGTCGAACGGGTCCTGCCGGTTCGCGAGCAGGAGGTGGTCCGCGCCTTCGCCCACTCCTGGCGGCGGACGAGCGAGGCGGGCGAGGTGGACGTGGAGCGCCGCGTACTCGGGGCTCCAGCCGATGGCCTCGGCGAGCACGGTCTCGGCGAGCGCCTCGGCGCCGGAGGCCATCGCGACGAGCGCGTACTGGTCGGCGAGGATGGGGATCTTCGCGCCGACGCGGTCCCAGGCCTTCGCGTACTCCACGCGGGCCGCGAGGGGGCGGCCGCGGGAGCGCATCATCTCCCCGAGCCGGGCGAACCCGCGCGCGCGGTCGTCCGGGATCTCCGCCCACTCCGACCAGGTCCCGCCGTGCTTCGGGTCGTCCCTGAAGCGGAGCTTCTTGAGCGCGTGCTCGCCGCCCCTCGGCAGGGGGCGCGCCGCGAGCCACTGCCGCCAGTCCACGAGGAACCGGTCGAACGGCTTGCCCACCGCCTCCCCGACCGCCTCGCCCGCGTCCTTCCCCGCCGCGACGAGGTCGAGGACGCGCGCCGGCGCCTTCGGCCCCGCCTGCTGCACGAGCCGCTCGATCGCGAGCACCACCTCGGCGTACGCGAGCGCCGCCCGCTCCTGCGAGGGCAGCTTCGCGAGCGACGGATGCATCTCCTCGAAGGTGACGAGGTCGTTCTTCTCCACCGCGTTCCGGACCGTCGCCGCCTCGAACGGCGAGAGCGGCTCCCCGCCGCCGCGCCAGTCGTCCTCGTACCACTTCGCGAGCCCCTCCTGGAGCCAGATGGGCGCGCGGTTCCTGCTCTTCAGCGTGAGGACGAGGTGCGTGTACTCGTGCGCCGCCGTGTCGAGCCAGGCGTAGCCCTTGAGGAGCGCCTTGGGCGACAGGATCATGAGCTTGTTGAACTTGCAGACCGCCACGGTGCCGGAGGTGCGGATCTCGGCCTCGGTGAGCGTCGTGAGCTTCGCGAGCTCCTTCACGTCGTTCACGATCTCGACGCCGAGCCGGCCGTCCGGCGAGACGCCGAGGGCGTCCGCGAGCACGGCCCGCTGCCGCTCGAGCGCGTCGAGGAGGTAGGGGACGAGCACCTCGTCCTTGCCCTTCGGGTACGAGACGGCGAAGTGCTCGCCCTCGAAGCGCGCGTCGTCCTTCGTCACCTCGCGCGCGTCGCGCGCGAGGCCGAGGTAGCCGCCGGCGTCGCCCGCCCCGGACGCCTCGAGGAGCGCGACGGCGTCGCCGTACCGCTGCTCGTAGAAGCCGAGGACGCCCGCGGCGAGCTTCGCCGCCGGGTCGTCCGGGCGCGAGGCGAGGAGGGGCGCCGCCGCGGCGCGCGCCGCCGCGACGTCCTCCTCGGAGAGGAGCCGCAGGACGCGGAGGACCTCGGCGGACCCGGCGCGGTCGGGCACGCGCGCCGCCGCGGCCCTCGCGGGCGGGGCGGAGAAGGCCAGTGCGGCGGCGAGCGCGAGCAGGCGCGTCACTTCACGAGCTCCTCGTAGTAGCGCTGCACCTCGCCCTTGTAGCGCTCGGGCGCGCCCTGCTTCATCGCGTCGAGGAGGTCCTTCCGGAACTCCTCCGGGACCTTGTAGGCCTCCGCGCCGGGGATGTTCACCTTCTCCCGCGCGGGATCGCGACCCTCGCCCGACCCGTCGCCGCCGGAGTCGTCGCCGAACGGGAACGGGAAGCCCGATCCGCCGCCCTGGCCCTTGCCCCTCTTCGCGGCCTCCTCGAGCCCCTTCTGGAAGCGCGAGAGCGCGTCGAGCGCGAGCTCCTGCTCGCCGTGGCCGCGCTGCGGGTTCTTCTGCCCGAGCTCGGAGGCGGCCTGCCCCATGTGGCCGCGGGACTCGCCGAGCTGTCCCTGGGCGTTCGGCGGGAACACCGGCGCCTTCTGCATGAGGTCCGAGAGCTTCCGCTGCAGCTCGCCCGCCTTCTGCTCGAGCTCGGCCTGGCGCTTCGCGAGGCCGTCCATCTTCTGCTGGTCGCCGGGCGAGAGCACCGACTTCGGGTCGGGGAACATCTTCGCGAGCTCGTCGCGGATCTCGCGCACCTTGGGCACGGCGCGCGAGGCGTTCCGCTGCGCCTCGCGCACGACGCCGGGCTGCCGGCGCGTGAACGCCGGGTTCTGCTGCGAGAGGGCCACGTCCTCCTCGAGGAACCGGGCGAGCCGCTCGACGGACGGCGCCGCCCGCTGGACGGTGTCGTAGGCGGAGCCGAGCTCGCGCGTCGCGAGCGCGCGCGAGAGCTCGTCGAGCGCGCTGCGCGACTGGTCGAACTCGGGCTCGGCGCGGTAGGTGACGCCGGGCTGCGCGGCGTCCACGTCCTGCTTCGCCTCCCGGGCCAGCTTCTCGAGCTGCTTCACGCGGTCCTCGGCGTCCTGGAGCCGCTTGCGGATCGCGCTCCGGTACTTCTCCCGGACCTTCTCCGTCTCCCCCGCCGCGCGCTCCTGCTCGGCCTTCACCTTCCCGATCTGGTCCTTGAAGGCCAGCATCTCCTTCATGAGCGCCTGGGCCTTCTCGTCGGGGAGCCCGGCCGTCCCCTTCAGCCCGGCGAGCATCTGGTCCATGGTCGAGGCCATCGCGTCGAGCTGCCTCATCGCGCCCTCGACGTCGCCCTTCGCGAGGAGCTTCTCGATCTCGTCGAGGCCGCCCACGAGGTCCTGCGACCTCGCCATCTCCGCGAGCGCCTCGCGGTTCATGTGCTCGTCGTTGAACCCCCGCGACATCTCGGACATCCGGGCGAGCAGCTCCTTCACCCGCTCCTTCATCCGGGAGATGCGCGCGAGGACCTCCTTCTTCGCCGCCTCGGTGGGCGCCGCCTTGTACTTCTCGAGCAGGCTGGCGAGGTCGCGCCGCTTGTCGGCGAGGTCCTTCGCGAGCCGGACGAGGTCCTCCGCGCGCTGCTTGTCGAGGAGCTGCTCGAGGTAGAGGATCCCCTTCTCGAGCTCCGAGTCGACGAGCGCGTCCGCGTACCTCATCGACGCGACGAGCGACCGATCGGGCGGGACGCGGACCCGGTACGCGCGCGTGACGGGCGCGCGGGCGGCGACGACCCGTTGCTCCGCGATCCGGAGCAGCGCGCCGACGTTGTCGAGCGCCGCCGCGACCTCGCGCGGGCCCGCCCGGTCGCGCCGGATCTCGTGCGCCGTCTCCCGCAGCCGCTCGTGGAGGTGGCGCGTCCGGACGTCGAGCTGGTCCGCGAGCGCGAGCCGGTCGAGCGAGTCGAGCGGCCCGGCGGCGAGGGCCTCGAGCCGGTCGGCGAGGAGTCCCACCATCTCCTCGAACACGACCCGCGCCCGCTCGAGCACCTCGCGCCGGTGCTCCGCCTCCGAGTAGATCTTCACGACGTGGGTCTCGGAGACGGCCTTCTTCGGCCCGGAGACGACGTCGCCGTCCAGCGCCTCGAGCCAGTAGGAGAGCCGGTCGCCCTCGGCGAGCCGCTCGGGGGCGAGGTCGAGGTCTGAAGTGCCGCCGTCGCGCCGGACGCCGTCCGGCTTGCGGAGGATCTGCCGCCGCTCGTCGCCGCCCGGCCCCGTCACGACGAGGGCGACCTCGGCGAGGCCGACGTCGTCCTCCGCCTGCCACTCCACGTGCAGCACCGCGCCGGGATCGACCTCGATCTCGCGGTCGGGGCGGACGATGCGCGCGAGCGGAGGCGCGTCGGGCTCGACCGTGATCGGGATCGGCGGCCCCTCCGCGACGACCTTTCCCCGCCCGTCGAGGAACCGGAAGCGGTAGCTCCCGCCGTCCTCGACCTGCAGCCGCCCGGAGAGGTCGCGCCCGCCCGCGACGGAGAGCGCGTAGCGCTTCAGGGGCGGCCGCTTCGCGTCGGGCGCGGGGCCGGCCAGCGCCGTCGCGTCGAGGTCGACCGCGATCTCCGCCGCCTTCACCTCGCGATCGGCGCGGGTCCGGAGCTTGACGTCCGTCCCCTTCGGCGCGCGGATCTCGCCGCCGGTCCCGGAGAGCGTCCTCGGCTCGCGCCGCATGTACGCGGGGTACGCGAACGTGAGCTCGACGTCGCCGGTGATCGGCTCGACCGGCGCGGCAACGGCGGACCGGCGGTCGCCCGCGATGACTCGCCCGTACGCCCGCGCGAACGGCGCGCCCGCGGCGAGGAAGGCGAGGCCGTGGAGCACGGCGACCGCGAGGAGCGCCAGGGCGCCGCGGCGCGCCGGGCGGTCCGGGATCGCGCCCGCGAGGTCGAGCGCGCCCGCCCGCTCCGCGGTCAGGTCCACGTGCGCGTCGACGAGCGCCAGCGACCAGCGCCCGGACGCCTGGAGGGCCGTCCGCTCGCGCGCGAACTCGACGGAGGAGACGAGGTCGGAGCGGAGGCCGGGCTGCCCCGCCGCCACGGTGCGCGCCGCGGCCTCCTCGGACCAGGCGGTGCGCAGGAGGGCGCGGATCGCCCACGCGATCGCCGCCGCGGCCGCGATCGCAGCACCCGCGAGGGCCACGGCGCGGACGCCCGGGCGGGCGCCCAGCGCGAGGGCGGCCGCGCCGGCGAACAGGACGAGGAGCGCGGCGGCGGCGCCGAACGAGAGCGCCGCGAGCACCACGATCTCCACCTGACGCCGGCGCGCCCCTTCGAGGACGCGCCGGATCTCACCGTAGCCGACGGTCACGCTTGTCCGAGAACCGGCCTCTCCGCCGCGCATTCCGGCGGCATCGGGAGGATAACCCGCGGGCGGGAAGAGTGCCCCGGCGCGTGATACCTTCCCCGGGACTCGTGAATTTCCGCCCCGGAGCCCCCGTCCCTCCGATGGAAGCCGACGATCTCTCGCTGGTCGAGAAGGCCAGGGCCGGCGAGGCCGACGCGTTCCGCGCCCTCGTCGTCCGCTACCAGAGGAAGGTTTACGCCGTGGCGCTCGGAATCGTGAAGGACCCGGACCTCGCCTGGGACGTCGCCCAGGAGACGTTCGTGCGGGTCCACCGGGCCCTCCCGGAGTTCGAGGCCAAGTCCTCGTTCTCGACCTGGCTCTTCCGGATCGCGACGCACCTCGGGATCGACGCGGTCCGCCGCGAGCGCACCTCGCGCAAGGACGACCTCGACGACGTCGCGGAAGCCGACGTCGCGGCGGCCGGCGAGGGGATCCTCGCGACCGCCCTCGGGAACGACCCGGGCGAGAACCTCCTCCGCCGCGAGCTCGCCGGGAAGCTCCAGGCCGCGCTCGAGACGCTCCCCGAGAAGCACCGGACCATCCTCGTGCTGCGCGAGGTGGAGGGGCTCTCCTACGAGGAGCTCGCCGCGCGGCTCGGGATCCACAAGGGCACCGTGATGAGCCGGCTCTTCCACGCGCGGAAGAAGATGCAGGCGGTCCTCCGCCGGTACGCGGGGCTTGCCCCACGGAGCGGAGGCGAGGTGGGGCTCGACGCCGGGCGCGGCGCCGCGGCCGACGGCGAGGGGGAGGAGTGACGCCATGACGACGTCGGACTGCGTCCGGTTCGCTCCCATGGCAGGCGCCCGCGCGGGCGAGCTCGCGGCCGAGGACGCGCGCGCCCTGGAGCTGCACCTCGCCGGCTGCGCGGCGTGCCGCGCGCGCGCGGCGGACCTCGCCGCGACCGAGGGGCTCGTCTCGGAGGCGCTCCTCGCCGCGGCGAACGCGCGGGACTTCGCGCCGTTCGTGGACGAGGTGATGGCGCGCATCGGCGCCGCCCCGGAGCGCCGCGGCGTCCTCGCCTGGCTCGGGCTGCACCGCCGCGCCCTCGCCGCGACGCTCGCGCCCGCGCTGGCGGCGCTCGCGGTCATCGTGTACGTTCGGCACGAAGGCAGCCGACCCCAAGAGATCGCGCTCCTCGAGGTCGCGTCGGAGGGCGACGCGACGACGATCCTCCAGACTTCGGACGGACCGATCGTGCTGCTCTACGAGGGGAACGGATCGTGAACGCGGCCGGCGGCCCGGAGGGGACATGATCCGGACGTCCATCGCCGCGGCCTCCCTCGCCGTCACGCTCCTCGCGCTCGTCCCCTCCCCCGCGCGCGCGGAGGTCCCGGTGCGCGTCCGCGTCATCAAGGGATCCCGGCAGGGGCCGCCGAGCGTGGACCCCCGCCTCGAGGACCTGAAGCGGCAGCTCTCGCCCCTCGCCTACGTGAAGTGGGAGCAGCTCCAGGAGAAGCGGTTCGACCTCGAGAAGGGGAAGCCCGTCTTCATCGACCTCCCGGACGGCGACACCGCGGGCGTGACGCTCCAGGAGCGGCGCGGCGACACGGTCACCATCGAGGTCTCGCTCGCGCAGCGGAACACGCAGTCCCGGCTCACCGTCGAGAAGGGGCAGCGGATCGTGCACCAGGTGGTGCCGGAGAAGGACGGCGTCGCGGTGTTCCTGACGGTGACGGCCTGGCCGTAGCGCCGTCGCGCGGCTACTCGTACGTGTACTGGTAGTGGTAGGCGTTCCGCCGGCCGAGGCCGCGGTCGAGCCGGACGTCGTTCATCACGATCCCGCTCACGCGGACGCCGCTCCGCCCGAGCTGGCGCAGGGCCGCGGCGATCTCGCGCATGGGGTGCTGGCCGGCGCGGACGACGAGGAGGTTCACGCCCGCGCGGCGCGCGACGAGCGCGCCGTCCGTCACCGCCAGGACCGGCGGCGTGTCGATGAGGACCACGTCGTGACGGGCGGCGAGCTCCACCAGGATCCGCTGGAAGCGCTCGCTCCCGAGGAGCTCGGCCGGGTTCGGCGGGAGCGTCCCCGTGCTGAGGAGGCTCACGTTCGCCGAGCGCGTCGTCCGGACGGCGGCGTCGAGAGCCACCTCCCCGGCGATCGCGTCGGAGAGGCCCACGCCGCGCTCGAGGCGGAACTGCTTGTGGAGGTGGCCGCGGCGCAGGTCCGCGTCCACGACGAGGACCTTCTTCCCCGTCTCGCCGAGGACGTGGGCGAGGTTCGCGGTCACGAACGACTTCCCGACGTCCGGCGCCGGGCCGCCGATGGCGACGATCGCGTTCGGGGCCTCGACGAGCGCGAACTGCAGGCTCGTCCGGAGGCTGCGGAGGCTCTCGACCGCGAGGTCCTTCGGGGAGGCGGCCGCGAGGAGCGGCTGGGCCCGGCGCTCCCGGCGCGCGGACTGCTCCTCCGTCGCCTGCACGGCGCTGTGCGGGACGCTCGCGCTGACCGCGATCCCGAGCGCGCGCTCGAGCGCGTCCGGATCCTCGACGCCCTGGTCGAGCGCACGCCTCGCGAAGGCGCCGGCGACCCCGGCTGCGAGGCCGAGGAGGAGCGAGAGGGCGACGACGGAGAGCTTCTTCGGGGAGATCGGCTTCACCGGGACGATCGCCGCGTCGAGGACGCGGACGTTGCCGATCGTCCCCTCCTTCACGACCTTCAGCTCCTGCGCCTTGTTGAGGACGGCGAGGTACATCTCGTTCGCGACCTTCACGTCGCGCATGCGGCGCGCGGACTCGAGCTCGTTCTCCGGGAGCCTCTTCATGCGCGCCTCGAGCGCCTCGCGCTCGGCGTCGAGCCGGCGGAGCTTGCCCGCGATCGCGAGGAGGGCGGGGTGGTCCTCGGTGAACCGCTGCCGGAGCGCGGCGTGCT
The DNA here is from genome assembly GCA_963821195.1 of uncultured delta proteobacterium. Lineage (GTDB taxonomy): Bacteria > Myxococcota > Myxococcia > Myxococcales > Anaeromyxobacteraceae > Anaeromyxobacter. The sequence goes on along the minus strand of CAWGDE010000019.1, from coordinate 6,803 downwards.
CGAGCTTCAGCTCGGCCGCGGCCTTCTCGATCTCGACCGCGCGCCCGATGGCAGCCTGGCCCTCGAGCGTCACGTCCACGCTGCCCTTCCTCGCCTGGTAGCTCTCGAGCTGCCGCTCCGCGCCACCGAGCTCCGTGCGGAGCGTCGGGAGCTGCGTCTCGAGGAACTCGAGCGTCTTCTGGGCCTCGGCGCTCCGGCGCTCCACGTTCTGGCGGACGTAGGCCTGGGCGAGGGCGTCCAGGATCGCCGCGACCTCGCGCGGGTCGCGCCCGTCGAGGGCGATCCGGATGATGCCGGTCTTCTTCCCCTTCTCGGCGATCCGCAGGTCGTCCTGCAGGTCCTCGATGGCCGCGTCGCGGTCGCGGCGCACGAGCACGAACTCGAGGCCCGGCCGGGCGCGCAGCTCGGAGACGAAGATCTGGACGTCGCCGCGCGTCGCGGCCCTGCCGACCTCGCCCTCGACGAGCAGGGCGCCGTCCGGATCGAGGACCCGGAACCCGTTCCCCTCGCCCGCGACGAGCGTGAGGCGCTCGCCGACGAGGCGCGCCGGCACCTCGAGCCGATCGACCGCGAGCCGCTCGCCGCCCCAGCCGAACGAGCGGAGCCCGAGCAGCGGCCCCGCGACCTCGTCGCCGCCGTGGCGCCGGGCGATCGCCCCGCCGACGAGCCGGAGCCGCTTCGGCTGGGCGACGACGTCGAGCCGGAGCTGCTTCACCACCGCGCCGACGATCGCGCGCGACCTCAGGATCTCGATCTCCGTCTCGGCGGGCGAGGACTCGCCCAGCACCGACGAGAGGTCTCCGAGGAGCCCGTTCATCGACTTCTTGTCCTCGACCTGCACGAGCGCGTCCGACTGGTACACGGGCCGGGCGAGGAAGGCGTACGCGCCGCCGAGCGCGAGGGCCACCGCCACCGCGACCACCACGATCCACCGTCCCGCGACGAGCACGTCGAGGTACTCGCCGAGAGAGACCTCGCCGTTGTCGGGCTCGTAGCCCGGCAGCGGGGCCCCGGGGTACGGAGTCGGCGTGGGCTGCGGCGCCTGCGCCGGCAAGCCTTCCACCACCTGGAGCGTCACGTCCCCGCGCTTGGGAGTCATGTCATCTCACTTCCTGAACCGCGGTGATGCTCCGGTTCCCGATGTCCGCGAGCTGCCAGATGCCCTGCACGGTCGGCAGGATCTGCGTGATCACGCGGTTCCAGCTCGTGAGCCCGTACGTCGCGACGTAGACGACGTCCTGGGGCTCGAGCTGGAACTGCACCGCGAGCAGGAGCGCGTCCGCGCTCCTCGCGTCGAGCCGGTACACGCGCGGCCGCTCGTAGGTCCCGCGGAACACCCACAGCTCTCCGCTGGAGGTCACCGGGTCGAGCCCGTTCGAGTCGCCGAGCGCCTCGGCGAGGCTCATCCGGCCGCGCGCCATGACCCGCGACGCGGGCAGGCGGACCTCGCCCATCACGTAGACCTTGTTCTCCTCCCGCGACGGCACGTGGAGCACGTCGCCGTCCTCGAGGAGCCAGTTCTGGGAGAGATCGCCCTGGTCGTAGAGCGCCTGGACGTCCAGACGGTGGACCGCGCCGCCGCGCGTGAGCGTCACGCCGCGCGTCCAGGCGTTCGGCGTGAGGCCCCCCGCGGCGCCGATCGCGTCCTGCACGCGGAGGGGGACGTCGGTGATCGGCAACGTGGACGGCTTCACGACGTCGCCCGTCACCTGCACGCGCTTGCCGCGGAACGCCGCGACCCGGACGTCGAGCTGCGGTTTCTCGACGTACTTCCGCAGCCGCTCCGTGAGGACGGCGCGGATCTCCGGGATGCGTCTTCCCGGCGACGTCCACCACGCCGACGTGCGGGTAGAACATCGTGCCGTCCGCCTGGACCGGGTTCCCGGAGACGTCCGCGGCGCGGAACTCGCCCGCCGGGATCGTCAGCTCGGGGTGATCCCAGACGGTGACCGAGAGGACGTCGAACGGCGCGACCCGGTACTGGTAAGGCTCGTTCGTACCGGCGCCGGGCTCCTTCGGCCTGGCGGCGGCCGCGCTGACGCGCTGCTCGGCCTCGGCGACGAGGAGCTTCGGCGTGATGTCCACGACGTCGATCGGCGCCTCGGGCGTCCCGCGGGACACGACCGCCCCCTCGGAGACGTGCATCCCGGGGGCGACGGCCGCGCACCCGGAGGCGAGCGCGAGCGCGAGCGGGGCGACGCGGTTCACGGGGCGCTCCAGAAGGCGCGATCGAAGTCGTCGAGGCCGCGCTCGATCAGGGCGAGGGCGCGCTCGAACGCGTCCCGCTGCTGGCGGAACGGATCCTCGACGTCGAAGCCGCCGAACCGGCCGAGCCGGTGCACGCGGCCGCGCGCCGCGGGAGAGAGCCGCTCGAGCTCGTGCTGCTGCGCCTGCTCCATCACGACGACGAGGTCGGCGTCCGCGATCATCTCGGGCGTGAGCTGGCGCGCCCGGTGCGCGGAGAGGTCGACGCCGCGCTCGGCGAGGAGCGCCACCGCGCGCGGCTCGGCGGGGCGGCCGGCGAGCGCGGCGATGCCGGCGGACGCGACGGTGCCTCGACCACGCGCGGCGAACCGCGCGCGGAGGAGACCCTCGGCCATCGGGCTTCGGCACACGTTTCCCGTGCAAACCATGAGGACGCGTTCGAGCATGAGACCCGGGCGGACACGAAGGGTGTCCGCGGGCGCGAGCCGACACCGGCCCCCCGGGCCGCCTCGCGCGCGCAGTCTACCCGCGCACCCGGGCCTCGATCCACCCACCCGCGTGTCCCACGCGGAGGGGAGACTCGTCCGGGATCGCGTCGCCTGCGTGTAGACTCCCCGCTTCCCCGTGCGATCGACGCCCGCCGCCCTCGCCGCGCTCCTCGCTGCCGTCGCTCCGGGTGCGGTGCGTCCGGCCGAGCCCGCCTGCACGCCTGGCGGCCTGATCGAGATCACGTCGATGGGCTCGCCCGAGGACGATCTGTCGCGGGTGGCCGAGCTGGCCGGGGCCGTCGAAGCGCAACCGCGTCTCATCCGGCGCGGCGGAGCGCGAGCGGAGACCGTCTGCGCGGGCGCCGACTTCCCGTGGCCGTCCTTCGCGACGCCGGCGTCGCCAGGCGACGACGCGGTGCGCCACGGGCGGGCGGTCCGGGTCCTCCCGGTCCGGCTCGGCTCCGTCTGGAACTCCAACTACCCGAGCGGCGGCAACGACGGCCTGCTCTGGGCCGGGCGCGGCCTCTCCCAGCTGCTCGAGCTCGGCGCGGACTTCCGGTGGGGCCCGTTCTCCGCCGCGATCGCGCCGGAGGTGAGCTGGTCCGAGAACCGCGCGTTCGACCTCGTCCCGAACGGCGCGAGCGGCGACCTCCGGTTCGGGAACGCGTTCTATCCCGGCGGCATCGACCTGCCGCAGCGCTTCGGTTCGGGACCGTTCGCCACGTGGGGGCCGGGGCAGAGCTACCTGCGCGCCGAGGGCTGGAACGTCGCGGTGGGCCTCTCGAGCGAGAACCTCTGGTTCGGGCCCGGGATCAGGAACTCGATCCTGATGTCGAACACGGCGCCGGGGTTTCCGCACGCGTTCATCGGCACGGCCCGGCCCGGCAACATCGGGATCGGCAAGGCCGAGGCGCTCCTCTTCTGGGGAAGGCTCGAGCGGACGCGGTTCGTCGCGAATCCCACGCACCCGCTCATCAACGGGCTCGTGCTGACGTACGCGCCGAAGTCGATCCCGGGACTCTCGCTCGGCGCGGCGCGGGTGTTCGTGCAGAGGTGGGAAGACCTCACCTGGCGCAACTGGCTCTCGGTGTTCCAGAGCCTCGAGAAGAAACGCCTCACGTCCGCGTACGGCCCGACCGGCGACAACCCGTACGACAACCAGCTCGCGTCGCTGTTCGCGCGCTGGGTGTTCCCGGAGTCGGGGCTCGAGAATCTACGGCGAGTGGGCGCGCGAGGACTACAACTGGTCGTGGTGGAGCACCATCCGCGAGCCGGATCACTCGCAGGCGTACCTGATCGGGCTGCAGAAGATCTTCCGCGCGGGGAGTCGCGTCGTGCGCTTCGGGATGGAGCTGACCGACCTCCAGGAGATGGCCGGGATCGGCAGCGCGAACGGGCTGCCCGTCTACTACGTGCACGGCAGCGGTCTCGACTACACGAACCGCGGCCAGCTCCTCGGCGCGTGGATCGGGCCCGGGGCCGACTCGCAGACGATCGCGGTGGACGTGTTCCACCGGGGCGGACGGATCGGCGGGTACCTCGAGCGCGTGCGCCGGAACGACGCCTACTACTGGGAGGTCGTCGAGCCCGTGCAGGGAAACTTCTCGCACGACGCCGAGATCGCCCTCGGCTTCCGGCAGGCGCTCACGGTCGGGCCGGTCGAGGTCTCGTGGGACGCGTCCGCGGCCTACCGGCAGAACCGCGACTTCATCCGGCACGAGCCGAACTTCCGGGGCGCCGTCACGCTGTCCCTGCCGATCACGCGGTCATCAGCTGCCGCTCGACCAGCCTCCGATACGTCCCCGCTCGCTCCATGAGCTCAGCGTGGGCGCCGCTCTCGACGATGCGCCCGCCCTCCAGCACGAGGACGCGATCCGCCCGCGCCACGGTGGAGAGCCGGTGCGCGATGACGAGCGCCGTCCGCCCCACCATGAGGCGCTCGAGCGCGTCCTGCACGAGCGCCTCCGACTCCGCGTCGAGCGCGCTCGTCGCCTCGTCGAGGAGGAGGATGCGCGGGTCCTTCAGCACCGCGCGGGCGATGGCGATCCGCTGCCGCTGCCCGCCCGAGAGCTGCTGCCCGCGCTCGCCGACGGTCGTCGCGTAGCCCTCCGGGAACGCCCGCACGAACGCGTCCGCGTGCGCCGCCCGGCACGCCAGGACGACGTCGTCGTGCGCCGCCCCCGGCCGGCCGTACCGCACGTTCTCCTCGACCGACGCCGAGAACAGCACCGGCTCCTGCGGGACGACGCCGATCTGGGCCCGGAGCCACGCCGGATCGAGCGCGCGCAGGTCCCGGCCGTCGAGCAGGACGCGCCCCGCGGTCGGGTCGTAGAGCCGGCCGATGAGCGCCGCGATGGTGGACTTCCCCGCCCCGGAGGCGCCCACGACGGCGACGACCTCGCCCCGCTGGAGGACGAGGTCCACGCCCGCGAGGACCGGCAGGTCCGGACGCGTCGGGTACTCGAACCGGACCTGCTCGAACGCGATCCGGCCCTCGCACGCGGCGGGCCGCTCGCCGCCCGAGATCGGCATCCGCGGCGGGCGGTCCATGAGCTCGAACACCCGGTCCGCGGCGCCGAGCCCGCGCATCGCCTCGGCCCAGAGGTCGGCGAGGCCCCCGAGGCTCATCGCGATGAAGAGCGTGTAGACGAGGAACGCGGTGAGCGCGCCCACGGTGAGCGCGCCCTTCGCGACGAGCGTCCCGCCGTACCCGAGCACGACGGCCATCGCGACGTACCCGCCCGAGGAGGCCGCGCCCATGAACACGGAGCCCGCGTAGGCGCGCCTCCGCGCCGCGTCGTAGGCGTCCCCGGTCGCCTGCTCGTAGCGCGCCGTCTCCGCCGCCTCGGCGTTGAAGGCGCGGACCGTGCGGACGGCGGAGAGCGACTCCTCCGCGACGTGGCTCGCGTCGGCGAGCGCGTCCTGGTAGCGGCGCGCGAGCGCGCGCACCTTGCGGCCGTACGCGACGCCGCCAATCGCGACCGGCGGCACGACGAGGAGCATGACGAACGTGAGCCGCCCGGAGGTGACGAAGAGGAGGACGAGCGCGCCGAGCGCGGTGATGACGTGGCGGAACGCCATCGACACCTGCGCCGAGACGAGGCTCTGGAGCGCGGCGCAGTCGGTGCCGAGGCGCGAGACGAGCTCGCCCGTGCGCGAGGAGTCGAAGAAGGCGATCTCCTGGGAGAGGAGGCTCCGGTAGAGCCGCTCGCGGACGCGCCGGACCCCGCGCTCGCCCGCCAGGGAGAAGAGGAGGTGCCGTCCCGCGACCGCCGCGCCCTGGGCCACGGCGAGCCCGGCGAGGAGGAGCGCGATGCGGGTCACCGCGGCCGGGTCGCGGCCGGCGATGGCGCCGTCCACGATGGCGCGGATCCCTTGCGGGTAGACGAGCGAGAGACCGGCGCCGGCGACGAGGAGGACCGTGCCGACGGAGAGGGCGGGGAGCTCCTCGCGGAGGAGGCCGAGGATCTTGCGGACGGAGCCGGGGCGGGACACGCCCGGAATATGGCGGGTCAGGCCCTGAGCTTCACGACGTTCGGCGGGGCGTCGGCTCCGCGAGCGCGCGCCGATGCGCTCGAGCGCGGCGGCGACGTGCTCGCACAGGAGCTCGATCGCGATCTCCGTGTCGCGATCCACCGTCGTCCGCCCGTCCGCCCAGCCGAGCTCGATGTGCGTGTCGCCCGGACGCTCGGCGAACAGGCCATACGCACGCGCGGAAGAGTTCCGCGGGGGCGTCGTCGAACCCCTCGGCAGCCGTCGACGTTCCGGCGCGTCTCCGGACAGGTGTAGCGCGACGGCCGAGGCCGAAAGCACGCCGCGCAGCGAGCCGGAGCGCCCGCCAGACGTCCGGGAGGTCCTCCGCGACAGCGGAGCCTTCGGCGACGCGGCGAAGCGCCGCGCGCACCTCGAGATTCCGCTTCCGATCGACGAGCACCCGCTGTGCCTTCTCGAGGCTGATGTACCCGAGCTTTCGGAGCGCGACGTACGCGACGCCCGAGAGCGCGAGGAGAAACCAGGTCGGTCTGCGACGACGAGGCGTAGCTCAGCGCGAGCGCGACCAGCCGAGGACTGATCGAGGCCGCGTACAGAACGAGCACGGTCTGCCGGTGC
>CAWGDE010000018.1:72500-195452 GCA_963821195.1 uncultured delta proteobacterium | reverse complement strand
CCAGGTAGCGCAGACCGGCCAGCCCCTGATCTTGTGGGACAACGCCTCCGGCAGCGTGTTGGCCTCGCGCGAGGCCTTGCGCGCCGAGGGCCTGCGCTTCCATGCCGCCTTCCCGCTGAGCGTCAAGAGCCAGACTATTGGCGTGCTCTGCCTGTTCGCCCATGACGAGGGGCAGCCTACCCAGCGGAGCCTGGACCTGGTGCAGCAGCTCTGCGGCCCCATTGCGCTGGCCATTGACAACGCCCGGCTCTACGAGCAGCTGCAGAGCCACGCTGCCGAGCTGGAGCAGGGGGTGGTGGAGCGCACCGTGCAGCTCGCGGCCATCAATCAAGAGCTGGAGGCCTTCAGCTATTCGGTGGCCCACGACCTGTCGTGGCGGGCGGCGCGGCCCAGCTCTGGGACGGTGCGCCCATGAAGGGCGCGCTGTTCCTCCTGGGGATCCTCTTCGTGGCGCGGTGGTCTGGTTCTGGCGCGGCGTCCTCCCGCCGCCGCAGCCCGTCGCCGTGGGTCCTCATCGGCAAGGTCGGCGTGGCGGTGCCGCTCGGCCTGCTCCTCTACGCGCTGGCGGTGCGCGAGGCCTTCCGCCGGACGAAGAGGGGTAGGGCGCGTGGCGCTCAAGGGAACCCTCAAGGACTTCGGGATCGCCGAGATCCTCCAGCTCATCGGCCAGCAGGCCAAGAGCGGCGTGCTCCACCTCGAAGGGCGCGACGAGGAGATCCACATCGCGATGGCGGACGGCAACGTCGTCCGCGCCGAGCACGTCGGGCGGAAGACGCGCGAGCGGCTCGGCACGCGGCTGGTCCGCGCGAGATCATCACGAAGGAGAAGCTGGAGTACGCGCTCGACCTGCAGAAGCGGAGCCTGCGACGGCTCGGCGACATCCTGGTCGAGGTCGGCTTCGTCTCGAAGGACGATCTGCAGGAGATGACCGCGCTCCAGACGACGGAGACGGTCTACCGGCTCTTCCACTGGAAGAGCGGCACGTACGAGTTCGTGCCGGGCGACGTCGAGTGGGACGGCGAGTCGGTGACGCCGCTGCGCGCCGAGTCGGTCCTGATGGAGGGGTTCCGCCAGGTCGACGAGTGGCCGATGGTGCGGAGGAAGATCTGCTCGACCGCGATGACCTTCGAGCGGCTCCAGGACGCTCGAGCCCGAGCGGGCCGGCGGCCACCGCGCGACGAGGCGAGCGCCGACGAGGTCGACGCCGCGTTCGAGGGGCTCGGCGAGAAGAAGAAGGGCGGCGAGTTCGCGAGCCTCGGCGAGAACGAGCGCCGCGCGTACGAGCTCGCGGTACCGGGGCGGACGGTCGAGAAGATCGTCGACCTCTCCCGGCTCGGCGAGTTCGAGACCTGCAAGTCGCTCCTCGACGCTCGTGAACCTCGGCTTCCTGCGCGGCGCTCCCGCCCGCGAAGGCCGGGCCGCGGCGGCGGTCGGCGCCTACGCGCTCGACTGGCGAGCGCGGATCCGCCGCGGCACCCGCGGGTCGCGGCCACGCGTCGCGATCGCGGCCGCGCTCGCGTCGATCGCCTACTGGGTGGACCGACGCGGGCTCGCGGCGTCGGGCGGCGCGTACGTGGGCGACAACGCGGCCCAGCGGTTCGTCGCCCGCTACCAGCTCCAGCGGCTCGCGCGGCGCGCTCGAGGTCTTCCGGCTCGAGAGCGGCGAGTACCCGGAGCGGCTCGACGCGCTCGTCGAGGCGGGGCTCGCGACCGCGCGCGATCTCCGGCACCCGTGGCAGCAGCCGTACTACTACCGGAGGACGCCGGAGGGGCGGTACGTCCTCCTGCCGCCCGGTCGAGTGGTCCCCGCCGCCGTGCCGAGGGGCGCCGCCGGTTATCGGCGCGGGAGATGACCGAGCAGGCCTTGGCCCAGAGCGCTGCAGAGCCCCTGAAGACGGCGCGGCTCGAGTTCCCCGACAACGAGCGGGTGCGCGCGCTCTGCGGCGCCCACAGCGAGAACCTCAAGATCGATCGAGCGCCGGCTCGGCGTGCAGCTCGGGCTGCGCGGGCGGCCAGATCGTCGTCGCCGCGCCCGACGAGGCGCGCCTCCGCGCTGGTCGAGGGGCTGCTCCGCGAGCTCTACGACCTGGTCGTCGAAGGCTACCCGCTCCACCTCGAGGACGTCGACCAGGCGACGAAGCTGGCCGGGCAGGGGGTGCCGATCAAGGAGATCTTCGGCGACACGGTCTTCGTCTCGGCGCGCCACCGGATCGTCACGCCGAAGGGGCTCGGGCAGAAGCGCTACATCAAGGCGATCCGCGACGACGACATCGTCTTCGGGATCGGGCCCGCCGGGCACCGGGAAGACCTACCTGGCGATGGCGATGGCGGTCGCCTTCCTCGTCGAGCGGAAGGTGAAGCGGATCGTGCTCACGCGCCCGGCGGTCGAGGCGGGCGAGAAGCTCGGCTTCCTGCCCGGCGACATCGCGGAGAAGGTGAACCCGTACCTGCGCCCGCTCCACGACGCGCTCTTCGACATGGTGGACTACGAGAAGGCGACCGCCTTCATCGAGCGCGGCACCGTCGAGGTGGCGCCGCTGGCGTTCATGCGCGGCCGGACGCTCAACGACGCCTTCATCATCCTGGACGAAGCCCAGAACACGACCGAGGAGCAGATGAAGATGTTCCTCACGCGCCTCGGCTACGGCTCGAAGGCGGTCGTGACCGGCGACATCACCCAGGTCGATCTCCCGAGCGGCCGGGGCTCCGGCCTCGTGGAGGTCCAGAGGGTGCTCCGCGGGGTCGAGGGCGATCGTCGTTCTGCCTCTTCAGCGAGATCGACGTCGTCCGTCACCCGCTCGTGCAGGAGGTCGTCCGGGCCTACGAGGGATACGAGGCCGAGCGGCGCGCCCGGGCGGAGGCCGCGAAGGCGGAGCGCGAGGCGGCCCGGTCGGGGCGTCCAGCCCCGGCGGACGACGACGCACCGCGCTCGGACTGACCGCCACCGCCCCGTCGGGCGGCAACGACCTGCCGCGCCGGCGGATTCCGCAGGCTCCCTCGTTCCCCGTTGCGCTCGCCCGGCCCGGGTGACAGGCTTCCGCGCCCGTGCCGAGATCCGAAGTCCCACATCTGCCCACATCGCGCGGCCTCCTCGCGCGCCTCGCGAGCGGCGACTGGGCCGGCAAGCTCCTGCGCGTCGCGCTCGTCGCGGCGACCTCGACGGCCGCAGCCGTCCTGCTCGTCCCGGCGTCCGCGCGCCGCCTGCCGGGCCCGGAGGCCCTCGGGACGCCCGCGCCAGCGACCATCAAGGCGGATCGCGACTACGACATCGTGGACGAGGCGGCGACCGCCCGCCGGCGCGCCGAGGCGGCCCAGTCCGAGCGCCCGGTCTTCGAGCACGACGCCGGGGCGGCCGCGGACGCGACCGCCCGGATCCACGCCGCCTTCGACCTCATGCGCGAGGAGGAGGGAGCGCTCCCGCCCTGGCGCGCGGGACGGGACGGCGACGCGGCGGCGCGGAACGCGGCCCGGCGCGACGCGTTCGTCTCGCGCCTGCAGCTCGTCGTGCGCGACGAGGACCTCGCCGCGCTCGCGAGCGCCCGCTTCTCCGAGACGGTGGAGCGCGACCTCGCGAGCCTCGTGCAGGAGGGGCTCTCCGGGATGGTCGTCGAGGACGAGGCGCTCCTCGCCGCGGATCGCGAGCGGGGAGTCGTCGTCCGGACCCTGCGCGAGGGCGAGCTGCAGGGCGAGCGCGTCCTGACCGACCTCGCGCGGATGCGCGGCCTCGAGCGCGCGCGCCGGGAGGTCGCCGCGGCGGCGCGCGTGCGGCTCGATCGCGAGCCCCCCTCCGTGCGCGCCGCGGTCGAGCGGCTCGCGCTCGCCATGCTCCGGCCGACGCTCGTGCACGACCAGGTGGAGACGAGCCACCGCCGCGCCGACGCCGTCGCCCGCGTGAAGCCGGTGGCGATCCCGGTGAAGCGGGGCGAGAAGATCATCGGCGACGGGGAGCGGATCGAGACGCGCCACCTCGTCGTCTTCGAGGGCATGCGCGCGCAGCGGCAGGGCGAGGACCTCGGGCGCGTCCGCGCCGGGGCCGGCGCGCTCGTGGCGCTCCTCGTCGCGCTCCTCTGGCGGTTCGCGCGCCGCAACGTGCCGCGGTTCCGGCCGGCGCGCCGCGACGCGATCCTGCTCGCGGTCGTCCTCGTCGGCACCTACGCGCTCGGCTTCGTCGGGTTCGCCATCGCCGACGCCCTCCAGGAGCGGTTCGCGGCCTTCCCGCCGCCGGCGCTGCAGTACCTGATCCCGTTCGCGGCCGGGGCGATGATCGTCCGGCAGGTGATGTCCGCCGAGACCGCGCTGCTCTTCGCGGTCGCCGCCGGGCTCGGGGCCGGCCTCCTCGACGGGCAGTCGATGTCGTACGCGCTCTACGCGACGCTCACGTCGGCGGCCGCGGCGGGGCTCGTCACCGGGAGCCGCGATCGCGCGGGGCTCTTCCGCGCGGGGCTCGGCGTCGGCCTCGTCGGCGTCGCCCTCTCGGTCGCGATCGGGTTTCACGCCGGCAAGGGCGCGGGCGAGGTCGCGCTCGCGGGGCTCTCGGCGCTGGCGGGCGGCGCGCTGCTCGTCCCCGTGACGGTGGTGGGCGTGCTCCCGCTCGTGGAGGCGGTGTTCGGGTACGTGACCGACGTGAAGCTGCTCGAGCTCGCGAACCTGAACCACCCCGCGCTGAAGGAGCTCATCGTCCAGGCGCCGGGGACGTACCACCACTCGATCCTGATGGGCTCGCTCGTCGAGGCCGCGGCGCGAGGAGATCGGCGCGAACCCGCTGCTCGCGCGGGTGTGCGCGTACTACCACGACCTCGGGAAGACCCGGAACCCGCTCTACTTCGCCGAGAACCAGCGCGGCGAGAACCGCCACGACGGGCTCGCCCCCTCGATGAGCGCGCTCATCGTGAAGCGGCACATCACCGACGGCGTCGAGCTCGCCCGCCAGTGGCGGCTGCCGCGCGTCGTGCAGGACGGCATCCTGCAGCACCACGGGACCCGGTTCGTCGGGTACTTCTGGGCGAAGGCGCAGAAGGCGGCCGAGGAGGGCGCGCACGGCGCAGCGGCAGACGAGGCGCTCTTCCGGTACCCGGGTCCCAAGCCCCAGGCCCGCGAGGCGGCCCTCGTCATGATCGCGGACGCGTGCGAGGCGTCCGCGCGCGCGCTGGAGAACCCGAGCGGAGAGGCGCTCCGGGCGCTCGTCGCGAAGCGGATCAACGAGGTCTTCAGCGAGGGGCAGCTCGACGACTGCGAGCTGACGCTCAGGGACCTGAACGCGATCGCCGGCGCGATGGTGCGCGCGCTGGAGGCCATCTACCACACGCGTCCCGAGTACCCGCCGCGCGCCCCCGTGGACGCGGCGGCGCCGCGGCCGCACGTGCAGCTCCTCGCGAAGCCGTGACCGTCCGGCTGTCCTCCGAGCACCCGGCCGGGCGGAGCCTGGGCCGCCGCCTGCGCACGCGGGCGGCCGGGTTCCTGGCGGCCCTGGGGCGGGGCGAGGCGGAGATATCGGTCCTCCTCGTCGGGGATCGCCGGATCCGGTCGCTGAACCGCGCGTGGCGCGGGAAGGACCGCTCCACGGACGTGCTCTCGTTCCCGCTATCGGATCCGCCCGGGATTGGGCCGCTTTTGGGCGACGTGGTAATCTCGGTCGACACCGCCTCGCGCCGCGCCCGCGGCGAGGGTCGGCCGGTCGCGAAAGAGCTGGAACGCTACCTCGCGCACGGGCTCCTCCACCTGCTCGGGTTCGATCACGAGCATCCGGAGGACGCGAGGCGGATGGCCCGCAAGGAGGCGGAGCTCGCGGGAGACGAGGGACTCGTCGGCGCGGCGCTCCGCGAAGGGGAGCGCGAGGCAAGCACGAAGAGATGGACCCGTTCGCGGACATCGACCTCGACTCCGAGTCGGTCTGGCTCGACGGCGCGTGGTACACGCGCCAGGACCTCGCACGCCGGATCAAGGAGATGATCGAGACCGGCGACTTCCGCGTCTCGCGGCCGAGCCAGGCGCTCGAGCGGCTCGAGGCGGCGCTCGCGCAGGCGCGGGTCGTGACGGTGCGGATACCCGAGGAGCTCGCGGAGGCGGTCTCCGCCGCGGCGGGGCGCCTCGGGCGCCCGGTCGGGCACCTCGTGCGCGAGGCGGTGGCCTACTACCTCGCGGCCGCCGCCGCGTACGGCGCGGCCCAGGCCGCGGGCGGCGCGGGCCCGGCCCAGCCCGAGCCGGGGCTCGACGTCGACGTCCAGGTGGACGCGGGGCCCGTGAAGAAGGCCCGCTGACGCCTCCCGGCGCTCGCCTTAGAACCCCCCCGATGAAGGCGAAGTCGAAGCTCGCCCCCGTTGCAGCCGCGGTCGCGTCCGGCGCCGTCATGGCGCTCGCGCTCCCGCTCGCGCTGCCGGTGGGCTCGCTCCGCGAGCTCGAGCCGGCAGGCAGGCTCGAGCTCGTCGCGTGGGTGGCGCTCGTGCCCGCGATCCTCGCGGTGCGCGGCGCGCCGTCGTGGCGCGCGGCGGCCCTGCGGGGGCTGGTCGCGGGGCTCGCGTTCTTCTACGCGTCGATCTGGTGGGTGTCGCACGCCATGACGGCGTTCGGGGGGCTGCCGGGCTGGCTCGCGTTCGTCGCGCTCACGCTGCTCGTGCTCTACATGGCCGTGCACTGGGCGGCCGCGTTCGCGATCTCCTGGAAGATCCGGGACGGGCTCGGCTGGCCGATGCCGCTCCACCTGCCGGTGGTCTGGGCCGCGCTCGAGCTGTGCCGGAACTACCTCCTCACCGGCTTCCCCTGGGCGAACCTCGGGTACACGCAGGCCAGGACCCTCGCGATCGCTCAGCTCGCCGCCCTCGGCGGCGTCTACGCGATCGCGGCGCTCGTCGTGCTCGTGAACGCCGCGGTCGCAGAGGCGATCGCGGCGTGGCGCGAGGAGAGGCCGCTCCCGCGGCGCACGCTCGCGGTCGCGGCGGGGCTCGTCGCCTTCGCCGCGGGGTACGGCGCCGTCCGGCTCCGGACCGTGCGGGCGCGGATGGCCGCCGCCCCCGCGATCACGGTCGGGATCGTGCAGCCGAACCTCGATCAGTCGGTGAAGAACAGGATGCGCGACGAGGCGGAGTACATCCTCTCCCGGCTCGTCCCGCTCACGCTCGAGGCGGACCGCGCGGGCGCGGACCTCGTCGCGTGGCCCGAGGCGACGTACCCGCTCTACGTCCCGCCGCAGATCCGGTCGTTCGCGCGGGGAAACCTGCCCGCGCTCTCGCGGGCGCACCTGCTCATGGGGGCCGTGACGTACGAGCGGACGCGTGGCCCCGCCGGCCAGACCCTCAGGTCGATAGGCAACGTGGACTTCCTCCTCTCCCCGTCGCTCGACGTGCTCGGGAAGTACCAGAAGCAGCACCTCGTGCCCTTCGGCGAGTACGTGCCGCTGCAGAAGTACCTCGGGTTCCTCGGCCAGGTCGTGCCGAGCCTCGCGCCGGCCTCGCCGGGGCGCGAGCTGACGGTGCTCGAGTTCACGCCGACCTCGACCTCGACCTCGACCGCGACCTCGACCGCGACCCCGACCTCGACCTCGACCTCGACCGCGACCTCGACGACCGCGGTCGCGGTGGACCCCGTCCGCCTCGCCCCCATGATCTGCTTCGATGCGATCTTCCCCGAGATCAACGTCGCGTTCGCGCGTCGGAGCCCGGAGCCCGAGATCCTCGTGAACCCGACGAACGACGCCTGGTACGGCTACTCGTCCGGTCCGTACCAGTTCCTCGCGATCGTCCGGCTGCGCGCGATCGAGGCCGGGAAGGCCGTCGTCCGGCCCGCGTTCGCCGGGGTCTCCGCGGTGATCTTCCCGACGGGTGAGGTGGCCCCGGGCGCGCTCGAGGTCGGTCCCGTCGACCCCGAGCTCGCGAAGGATCCCGACGAGCCCGCGCGGCTGCTGCTCGCGTCGGTGCCGCGCTTGCGAGGCCTCACCCCCTACACTAGATTCGGCGACCTCTTCGCCTGGACCTGCGCGGCGCTCGGCGCGGTGGCGCTCGCCGCCGCGGTGCGCGCCGGCCGGCGACGCGGCGCGGGATCGTAAGGAGGACGTCCGGATGGCCACGCCCACGCAGGAGCGCAACGCCGAGCTGACCCGCCGTCTGGAGGCGCTCCGGGGGTCGCTTTGACGTCGAGCGGAGGCGCTCGCGCGCGGCCGAGATCGCGCGCATGTCCGAGTCGCCGGACTTCTGGGCCGACAACGCGAAGGCGCAGGGGCTCCTGAAGGAGAAGGCGGGGCTCGAGACGCTCCTCGCGGCGTTCGACCGCGCGGGGCGCGCGCTCGACGACGCGAAGGCGATGGCGGAGCTCGCGGAGGAGGCGGGCGAGGAGGGCGCGCGCGCCGAGGCGGCGCAGCACGCGGAGGCCGCGGCGCGCGAGATCGAGGCGCTCGAGTTCCAGAAGATGCTCTCCGGGCCGCACGACCGCGCCGGCGCCATCGTCGAGGTGAAGAGCGGAGCGGGCGGCGTCGAGGCGATGGACTGGGCGGCGATGCTGTACCGGATGTACACGCGCTACTGCGAGCGGAAGGGCTGGGCGGTCGAGCCGGCCGACATGACCGCGGGCGAGGAGGCCGGCGTGTCGTCGGCGTCGTTCATCGCGCGGGGCGAGTACGCCTACGGGTTCCTCAAGGCGGAGAAGGGCGTGCACCGGCTCGTGCGCATCAGCCCGTTCGACGCCGCCGCGCGGCGGCAGACGAGCTTCGCGGCCGTGGACGTCACCCCCGAGATCGAGGACGACATCGTCATCGACATCAAGGAGGCCGACGTCCGCATCGACACCTACCGGTCCTCCGGCGCGGGCGGGCAGAAGGTCAACAAGACCGACTCCGCCGTGCGCCTCACCCACCTGCCGACCGGGATCGTGGTCGCCGTCCAGAACGAGCGGAGCCAGCAGAAGAACCGCGGCGTCGCCTGGAAGATCCTCCGCGCGAAGCTGTACGAGCTCGAGGAGAAGAAGCGCGCCGCGGCGCGCGACGCGGAGGAGGCGACGAAGAAGGACATCGACTTCGGATCGCAGATCCGCAGCTACGTGCTCCAGCCGTACCGGCTCGTGAAGGACCTGCGCACCGGCGTCGAGACGGGGAAGGTGGACGACGTCCTCGACGGCGCCCTCGACCCGTTCGTGCAGGCGTACCTGCTCGGCGTGCGGCGGACGGATCGGATCGTCGACGAGTAGGGCCTCCGCCGCGACCGCGACCGCGACCGCGCCGCTCCTCGCGCGTTCGTGGGACGCGGCGCCCGCGCGCGGCGCCTCGCCCTTGACACTTCGTCTGGCCCCCGGTCGAATCACGGGAGGTGCAGAGATCCCTGGGGGTTCCAATGTCCGCCGTCCGCCTCGCCGCCGTCTCCGCCGCGCTCCTCCTCGCCGCGTGCGCGGGCGGGAAGGCCGCGCCGCCGCAGACGAAGCCGCCCGCCGCGGCGGCGCCGGAGGTCGCCGCTCCCGCCGCGGCGCCGGCCGCGCCGCTGCCCGCCACCGGGCTCGAGCTCCTGGTGGAGCCGGCGAGCGCCGAGGTCTTGATCGACGGCGAGGTGCGGGGCGTCGTCTCGGACCTGGCGTCGGGCGTGCTCGGCCTCGCGCCCGGCATCTACCAGGTGAGCATCAAGGCGCCGGGCTACGTCACCTGGCGTGCCGAGGTGGCAGTCCGCTCCAGCCGGGAGAAGATCGAGGTCCGCCTCGCCCGCAAGGAGCCCGCCGCCCGATGACCGCGCCTCCGCCGCGGATCCCCGCGCTGCGGGTGAAGCTCCCGTGCGACGACGAGCAGGACTTCTACGCGCGGTACGCCGACGCGGTGGCGGAGAAGGGGCTGAAGGTTCCGACCGCGAACCTGCGCCCCGTCGGCTCCCGCGTGCGGCTCGTGCTCGAGTTCCGCAACGGGCAGACGCTGAGCGGGGAGGCGGTCGTCGACGTGCACGTCGAGGGTCCCCGCCCCGCGATGGTCGTGCGGATCCTCAAGTTCGAGCGGTCGCGGCCCGCCGTGACGCCCGCGCCCGCGCCGACCGCGGCGCGCGCGGCGGCGCCTGCGCTCGCCCCCGCGGCCCCTCACGCGCCGGAGCCGGCCACGCCGGCGCCAGGTCCGGCGGAAGCGGCGCCGGAGACCTCGTTCGAGTCGCTCTTCGCCGAGGAGCGGGAGACGGAGGCCGCCCCGCGGCCCCCGGACGAGGCCACCCGGCAGCTCGAGCAGCTGTACGACGACGCGTCCGCGGCGCCGGGGCCGCGGCCGGACGCGGCTCCCGAGCCGACGCCGGAGCCGCGGACGGTCGCGTCCGCGGGTGCCTCGCTTCCGGCCGCCTCGCGCCGGACCGTGATCGTGGCCGTCGTCGCAGCCGGCGCGCTCGTCGTCGGGGTCCTTGCCTACTCCTTCGCGCGCCGCCCCGCGGCGCCGGCCGCGACCGCGACCGGGCCGGCACCGTCGCCGGCCGCCGCCGAGGCCCCGCTCGCCGACCGGATAGCGTCGGCGGACCGCCGGCTCTCGGAGGGTCGCCTCACCGGACCCGACGGCGCGCTCGACCAGCTCCTCGCCGCGAAGGCGCTGGCGCCGGACGACGTGCGCGTGAAGGGGCGGCTCGCGCTGCTCGCCGACACGCTCGAGAATCTCGGCGCGCGCGCGCTCGACCGCGGTGACGTCGCGGAGGCCGAGGCCCACCTCGCCGCAGCGCTGCTGGCGGCGCCGGATCGGCAGAGCATCTCCGCGAAGCTCGAGGCGCTCGCGAAGGTGCCGCAGGACCGTCAGCCGCGGACGCGCGGTGAGAAGGCCCCGTCCCCGAGCGAGACGCGGTAAGCGCCGGCCGGGGTGGCCGAGGTCGGTCGGGGTCGGGGTCGAGGTCGGGGTCGGGGTCGAGGTCGGGGTCGGGGTCGAGGTCGAGGTCGGGGTCGAGGTCGAGGTCGCGGTCGGGGTCGAGGTCGCGGTCGGGGTCGAGGTCGAGGTCGGGGTTGGAGTTGATCCCCTTTGGTGGAGTCCTTCCCGTTGTGGGTGGAGGATTCCAGGATGCGCCGCTACAAGCCGCCGTACCCGCCGCAGTTCCGGGCGATGGTCGTCGAGCTCGCTCGCGCTGGCCGGACCCTGTCTAGCCTGACGAAGGAGTTCGGCGTCAGCGGACATGACGATCAGGACCTGGGTGAAGCAGGCGGATCTCGACTCAGGGAAGCGCGCCGACGGCCTCACCTCGGCCGAGAAGCAGGAGCTGTCGCAGCTGCGGCGCGAGAATGCGCGGCTGCGCGAGGAGCGCGACATCCTGAAAAGAGCCGCGGCCTGGTTCGCCCAGGAGGAAGAGGCCGCCCGGACGCACAAGAAGCGTTCCGATTCGTGAGGGCGAGCCAGGCCGCGCACGCTGTCGCTGCGATGTGTCGCGTCCTCGAGGTGTCTGTCTCGGGTTACCACGCCTGGTGCCGGCGGGCGCCGTCCCGACGCGTCACCGAGGACGCGAAGCTCATCGCGCGGATCAAGGCAATTCACGAGATGTCCGACGGGACCTATGGCGCGCCGCGGATCCGCGCCGAGTTGGTCGACGTGGACGGGCTCACCATCGGGATTCGGCGCGTGGCCCGCCTGATGCGGAAAGCCAGGCTGGCAGGCGTTTCCCGCCGGCGCTTCTGCGCGACGACGACGCGGGACGGCTCGCCGGGCTCGCCCGACCTCGTCGAGCGGAAGTTCGAGGCCGACGGGCCGAACAAGCTCTGGGTCGCGGACATCACCTACGTCCCGACCTGGGCGGGCTTCCTGTTCCTCGCGGTCGTCATCGACGTGTGGAGCCGGAAGGTCGTCGGCTGGTCGATGGCGACGAACTTGAAGACCGAACTCGTCCTCACCGCCCTCGACACGGCCGTGACCCAGCGCCAGCCGAGCGGCGTCATCCACCACTCCGATCGGGGCACCCAGTACACGTCCATCGCCTTCGGGCACCGCTGCCAGCAGGCGGGCGTGCGGCCGTCGATGGGCTCCGTCGGCGACGCCTACGACAACGCGCTCTGCGAGTCCTTCTTCGCCAGCCTCGAGTGCGAACTGCTAGACCGCAGGGGTTTCCAGACGCACGCGGAGGCCCGGATGGCCGTCTTCCGCTACATCGAGGGCTGGTACAACCCGCACCGCCGTCACTCGGCTCTCGACTACCAGTCGCCGGTCAACTACGAACGGAAGCAGCTTGCTGCGGCTTAGCCCACAAAGCCGCACGGGCTCCACGGAACCGGATCAACTCCAGGGTCGAGGTCGAGGTCGGGGTCGCGGTCGCGGTCGCGTCGTGTCGCCGCGGGGTGGGGTCGGGTAGGGGTCCTGGTTCTTTACGCTCGTGCTCGGGGCGGTATCCTCAAGCCATGCGCCGCTCCGCCGCCGTCGCCGTCCTGCTCGCCCTCGCCGCGTGCAAGAAATCCCAGCCCCCGCCGCCTCCCGCCGACGCGGGCGCGGCCGAGGTGGCGAAGAGTCTCGCCGCGATCGTCGCGTCCTGCGCCGCCGTCGAGGGCGGCGTGCAGGTCCGGCGCGCGGGACAGGAAGGCTGGACCACGGTCGCGACCGGCGCCGTGTTCCACGCGGGCGACGTCGTGAAGACGGGCCCCGACGGGTTCGTGCGGATCGAGTTCCTCTCCGGCGGAGGGCTCGAGCTGGAGTCCGACGCCGAGGTGGTCATCGACGTCGTCGCCCCGGCGCCTGGTCCGGCGGGCGCCCCGGCGCCGAAGGTGGAGAGCCGCGTCTCCGTCGAGCGCGGCGTGGTCCGCGGCTTCATGCCCGCGACCGCCGACGCGGCGCCCATCGTGCTGCGGACCGCCGAGGGGAAGGACGTCCGGCTCGCCGCCGCAGCTCCCGGGGAGAAGCCCGTCACCGTCCGCATCACCCGCGGCACGCGCGGGACCGAGGTCGCCGTCACGTCGGGCCAGGTCCGCGTCGTGGGCGCGGGCGGGGAGAAGACGCTTCGCTCCGGCCAGGCCGCCGACGTGAAGACCGAAGGGGCGGCCGACGTGATCGAGCTCCTCGAGTTCCCGGCGAGCGTCGAGCCGGGCATCGACGCGCGCTTCCGCTTCGAGCCGCAGATGGCGATCCGCATCTCGTGGCACGCGGTCGCGGGCGCCGCCGGCTACCGCGTCCAGATCGCGCGCGACCTCGCGTTCCAGGCCGTCGAGCAGGCCTTCGAGGCCGAGGGGACGCAGACCACGTTCGTGCCGCGCGGCGAGGGCGTCTACGCCTGGCGCGTGGCGTCGCGGGACCCGGCCGGCCGCCTCGGCGAGTACGGCTTCGCCCGCCGCATCTACCTCGAGAAGGAGCAGCCGAAGGACCTTCTCGTCGGCCCGGCGGACGGGCACGTGGTCAAGTTCGCAGAGCAGCTCCCGCCCGTCGAGTTCACCTGGCAGTCCTCGGCGAACGCGTCGGCGTATCGGCTCGTCATCGCGCGCGGGCCGGACCTGCTCCAGGACAAGCTGATGGAGCTCGAGACCTCCGGGCAGAAGCTCGAGGTCCTAGCGCTCGAGAGCGGCACGTACTACTGGGGCGTCTACGTGAAGGACCCGCGCGGCCCCCAGCCGATCTTCGTGAAGCCTCGCCAGGTCATCCTGCAAAAGGTCGCGAAGCCGAAGGTGAAGGTGCCGAAGTCGCTGAGCGAGTGGGGGAAGTAGCCCGGAATCGGGCCGCAAGGCGCGGGCCGGCACATTTCGCCTCGCGAAGAGGGCCTGGCCCGAAGATGGGAGCGGCCTACAGCGGCGTGTACACGATCGGCTGGCGCGCGAGGATGAACCGCTCGATCGCGTCGACCGCCCAGCCCGGGATGCCGTGCAGCCGCACGCCGCAGCCCGTCGGCTGCCGGCCGATGGTCGCGCTCTTCTCGCGCACGAACGCGACCTCGCCGTCGAGGTCGAGCTTGCGCCCGTCGGCGAGTCCGAGCCTTACCTGAAGCCGCGTCCCCACCGGCGGCGGCATCGCGGTCGCGATGAAGACGCCGCCCGAGTCCATCCGGCGCGTCTGGCCGACGTAGAAGTTGTGCTCCGAGACGAGGCTCACGTTGACCTCGACGCGGGTCGGCACCGGGCGAGCCCTCGGCTCGTCGACGAGCTCCTCGTCGATGAGCGCCATGAGGTCGACGCCCGCGCCGCGAGCACGCGCCGGCGGCGCCGCCCCGGGGGGATCGCACCGCCGGGCGCTGGGAGGCGGAGCGGGGCGGCGGGGGAGGCGAGGAGGGCGGGGGGACCGGCGGCGGGACGCCGCCCACGAGGCCGTTCCCGACGCTCCGCTCGACGACGACGAGCGGCCTCGAGAGGACCTCGCTGCGGGAGAGCGCCCGCTCCGCGCCGGCCACCGCCGCGAGCGGCTCCACCACCTCGCGCGAGGGGGCGACCATGACGACGCGCACCCCGACCTTCGCGGCGTTCTGCGCCATCGTGAGCGCCCCGCCCCAGGAGCCGTCGGGCGAGACGGGGAGCAGGAGGACGATGACGTGCGGCGCCACGGCGCGCGCGATCGCCTCCACCTCGTGGGGACCGGGCACGCAGAACAAGGCGAAGCCCGCCTGCTCGAGGTGCAGGTGAAGCGCGATCGAGACGTCGGCGTCCTGGCCCACCACGAGAACGCGCGACGCCGCAGCGGCGCCGGCTGGGCTCACGCGGAGCGGCCTCCCGTCTCCATCATGATCCTGCGCTCGAGGTCGGCGCGGTTCGTGGAGTTGGCGAGGGCGGAGTCGAAGAGATCCGCTTCGTCTCGTGCAGCCGGTAGAGATACTGGTCGAAGCTGTGCATGCCGAGGTCGGCCCCCGCGTTCTCCATGTAGCCCTTCAGCTCGCCGACCTTCGAGCCGTCGCGGATGAGCTCCCGGACGCTCGACGTCGCGAGGAGGGCCTCCACGGCGGGGATGAGCCCCGTCGCGTCGGCGCGCATGAGGAGCCGGAGCGCGATCACCGCCTGCAGGTTGTCGGCGAGGCGCGCGCGGACGTTGTCCTGCTCCTCGGCCGGGAAGAGGCCGACGAGCCGTCCGATCGCGCGCGGCACGTCGGGCGTGTGGAGCGAGGTGATGACGAGGTGGCCGGTCTCGGCCGCCTTGAGGCAGATGTCGGCCGCCTCCCGGTCGCGGAGCTCGCCGACCATGATGATGTCCGGGTCCTGGCGGAGGGCCGCGCGGAGCGCGTCCGAGTAGCTCGCGGTGTCGGAGCCGACCTCGCGCTGGATCACGAGCCCCTTGCCGCCCGCGAAGATGAACTCGATCGGGTCCTCGACCGTGATGACGTGGAGCCGCTCCTGCTTGATGATGTAGTCGATGAGCGCCGCGATGGTGGTGGACTTCCCGTTCCCCGTCGCGCCGGTCACGCAGACGAGGCCGCGCCGCGCCTCCGCGATGGTCTTCACGACGGGCGGGAGGTTCAGCGTCTCGAAGTCGGGGATCTGGAACGGGATCGTCCGCATCACCGCGCCCCAGCTCCCGCGCTGCTTGAAGATCGAGGCGCGGAACCGGGAGACGCCGGGGAGCGAGTAGCTGCGGTCCACCTCGCGGAAGTCGAGCGGCGTGAACCCGGAGCCCGGCGCCTGCAAGACGAAGTTCGCGATCGCCTCGGTGTCGGCGTGCGTGAGCGGCGGGTACTTGGCCGCGAGCAGCTCGCCGAAGACGCGGTACGTCGGCGGGTAGCCCACCTCGAAGTGGACGTCGCTCGCCTGCCGCTTCACCGCGAGCTGAAGGAACGAATGGAACATCTCCTCGCTGAGCGGACCCTGACCTTCCATGGGCGGCGAGTCTACCCGGAGGCCGCCGACCGGACAAAGGCCCGGCCGCCTCGCGACCCGCTTGCCTACACGCGCCCACGGCGCTCGAACGCTTCTACGTGGCGGCGCCGCAGCGCGTTCCGCGCCACGCGCTCGGCGCGGCGGCGGCGCTCGACCTCGAGGGCGGCTCGCTCGAGGTCCACGTCGAGCTCGAGCGGCCGGAGCGCCGGAAAAGCGAAAGGCCGCGATGGCTCGCGGCCTCTCCAGCTCAGGCGCTCGCGCGCCGAGGTCTACGACGCTCCGCCGGTCGTCTCGCGGACTCGCGGCGGGGGGAGGAGTCGCGCTTCCAATCTGGTCGCGACTTGGACGTACGACGGGAGGTGGGCCCTGCAGAGCGAGCGTTGAGACGGGAACGTCTGCATGACAGGGTCCGTGATCGGCCTCCGGCGGGACTCGGCCCCAGAGTGTTCAAGCCGCGTGCCGCCCTCACGAGCACCGCCCCACCCGAAAAATCGAGGAGTTACGAGCCCCCGGACCGGGGCGAGGCTGCAAGAGCGGCGGTCGACGGGGAGTCAGGGTGCGCTCGAACCCTTGCCGCGGTTACGCTGTGTCCCGTGTTCGCGTCTCTCGAGGCGGCGTCGGAGGCCCTTGCCGCGACGGGCTACCTCCCGTCGCGCGAGATCGCGACCGCGGTGTTCCTCGCCGACCGGCTGGAGAAGCCGATCCTCGTCGAGGGCCCCGCGGGGGTCGGCAAGACCGAGCTCGGCCGCGCCTTCGCCGAGGCCTCCGGCCGGACGCTCGTGCGCCTGCAGTGCTACGAGGGGCTCGACGAGGCGAAGGCGCTCTACGAGTGGGAGTATGCGAAGCAGCTCCTCTACACCCAGCTGCTCGCCGGCCGGATCGGCGAGGCGGTGCGCGGCGCGAAGGGGCTCGCCGAGGCGGCCGACGCGATCTCCGCGGAGGGGAACGTCTTCTTCTCCGAGCGGTTCCTGCTTCCGCGCCCCATCCTGCGCGCCATCTCGAGCGAGACGCCCGCGCTCCTGCTCGTCGACGAGATCGACAAGGCGGACCCCGAGCTCGAGGCGTTTCTCCTCGAGGTGCTGTCCGACTGGGCGGTGACGGTCCCGGAGATCGGGACCATCCGCGCGCGGCACGTGCCGCGGGTGGTGCTCACGTCGAACGCGTCGCGCGAGCTGTCCGACGCGCTGAAGCGCCGCTGCCTGCACCTGCACCTGGATTTCCCCGCGCGCGAGCGCGAGCTCGCGATCGTGCGCGCGCGGGTGCCGGACGCAGCCGAGGCGCTCGCACGGTCCGTCGTCGCCGCGGTATCGAAGCTCCGCACGCTGGACCTCCGGAAGCCGCCGTCGATCTCCGAGACGCTCGACTGGGTGCGCGCGCTCGCGGTGCTCAACGCCGACCGGCTCGACCCCGCGCTCCTCGACGCGACCTTGAACCTCGTCCTCAAGTACGAGGCCGACATCGCGCGCGCGAAGGAGCGGCGGGGCGAGGTGCTGGCCGCGGCGAACCTGGCGTGAAGCGGGCGGACGTCGCGGTCGCGCCCTCAGTCCTCCGCCACCACCCGCCCGGCCGGCCGCGCGCGCAGCGTCGACGGGACCTGGACGATCTGCTCCCCCGGCAGGACGAGCGCGGTCAGCCGCCCGCCGTACACGCAGCCGGTGTCGATGCCGAGGCACACGACGCCGGGCACTGGCTCGTCGCGCTTCGGCGCGTCGAGCCGCTGCGGGAAGTGCCCGTAGACCACCGACTCCGGCCCGGTCCACGCCGCGGCCCAGGGCCGCACGCCCGGCTCGCGGGCGTCGCCGCGCGCGCGCGGCACCGGGGTCCCGTTCTCGTCGACGTAGCGGAGCCGGATGGTCCAGTCCGGCGGCTGCCTCGCGATGGGCACGCGGGGTACGAAGCCCGCGTGCACCGCGACCCACCCGCCGCCCAGCGGGAGGACGCGGGGCAGGCGCGAGAGCCAGATGAGGTCGTCGTGCGAGAGCCGCGCGTGCTCGCCGGCGCGCCGCGCGTCGAAGCGCTTCATGGGGATCCGGTAGCCAGGATCGTCCCTCCGGCGCGCCTCGTGGGCCGCATAGCGCACGTGCTTCTCCTCGTGGTTCCCGAGCACGCACTCCGCGCCGAGCTCGCGGACCCGGCGGAGCACGCCGACCGGATCCGGCCCGCGGTCGAGGAGGTCCCCGAGGAACACGAGGCGATCGCGGCCGCTCGCGTGCTCCGCGGTCCGGAGCAGCTCGTCGAGCTCGGCGAGGCAGCCGTGGACGTCGCCCACGACGAGGGTGCGGCGGGGACCCTCCATGCCCCGCAATCTACCGGGTGCCCGGCGGGGCGTCGAAGAATCCCGCACGGGCGCGAGCGATCGCCGCGTCATCGAAAGCGCCCCCTCTCGGCGGTCGACGATCCTCCCGCGACGATGGCGGCGACGAGGAGCGGAAGTGCGTGCATGTGATCCTCGCGGGTCCGTACCGGCGGCGCACGCACGCTCCGTAGCGGTTGCTCGGGCGGCAACGGCCCCAGCGGCGCCCCTCCGTCCGCACGCGCCGCGGGCCCGATGGCTAGATTGGCGCGGGCGCCGGGGATAGACTCGACGTCCCCCAAGCGCTCCCCCGCACGACACGATGGAACCGAAGCGCGTCCTCATCGTCGAGCCCGACAGCGCCTTCGCGCTGTCCCTCGCCGCGATCTTCCACGAGGACGGGTGCGCGACGCGCGTCGCCGCGAGCGCGGCCGAGGCGGAGCTCGAGATCGCGAGCCGCCGCCCGGGGCTCTGCGTCGTCCGCGCGGAGCTGCCGGACCTGTCCGGGTTCTCGCTGTGCGCCCACCTCCGGCACGACCCGGCGACGGTGCACCTGCCCGTGGTCCTGTACTCGTCCGAGACGCCGCCCGAGGCGCTCGCGGAGCACGCCCGGACCGCGTGGGCGGCGAACGGCTACCTCGCGATGCCGCTCGACACGGACGCCCTGCGCGTGCTCGCCGGGCGCCTCCTCGCCGCGGGCGATGCGGTCGAGAGCGCGGACGATGCCGTCATCGAGGACGTCGAGGACGCGGAGGAGCCCGCGGGCGAGGGGACGGGCTCGGACGAGCGCACGGGTGCGGCGGCGGACGGCGGTGCGGCCGCGGGCGACGGCGCCGAGCCGGACGGTGCGGCGCCGCCCGTCGTGCCCGCGGGGGGGGACGCCGCCGTGGTGCCGCCGCCCATGCCGCGCCGGGCGCGCCGCGCCAGGGTCACCGACGAGGACCGGCTCTTCGCGGACCGCGTCTTCCAGTCGATCGCGGAGCGCAGGGACGAGCTCCTGTCGGAGTCATACGCGCGGCACCCGCCGCCGCGCCGCGATCTGCTGACGACGCCGGAGGGGCGCGCGCAGATGCTCCGGGACGACCTCCGCTGGCGCGAGGCGCAGATCGCGCGGCTCGCGGACATCTGGGAGGTCCGCGACCGCGAGCTCTCCTCGTTCGACGAGCGGATGCACGACAAGGACGTCGAGCTCCAGGGGCTGAAGGGGCAGGTCGAGGACCTGCTCCGGCGCCTCTCGGACGCGCGCGACGCCTTCGTCCGCAAGGAGCGCGAGCTCGGAGCGTCGATCGACGGCCTCCTCCTCGAGAAGTTCGGACAGGAGAAGGAGCTCATCGAGGTCATCGCGTCGAACGAGCGCCGCATCCACGAGCTCGAGCGCGAGCTCCGCCGCCGCGACGACGATCTCGCGCACCGCAAGATCGCGATCTCCGAGGCGCAGGAGGAGATCGCGCGCCAGGACCGCCACCTCCGCTCGGAGGCGGCCCGCTTCGACGCCCGCGAGCGCGAGCTCGTCGAGGCGCTCGCCCGGCGCGCCGACGAGCTCGGGGCGGCGGCCGCGCGCCAGCGGGCGCTCGAGGTCGAGCGCGACGCGGTCCGGGAGGAGCGGGACGCCGCCGTTCGCGAGCGCGACGAGCGGCTGCGCACCGTCGAGGCCGAGCGCGACGAGGCGCGCGCCGCGGGCGAGCGGACCCAGGCGGCCCTCGAGGCGCGCGTCGCGGAGGTGGAGGGCCTGCTCCGCGAGTCCGAGCAGGGGCGGGAGAAGGCCGCCCGCGCCGCGCGCGAGTCGGCCGGGGAGTTCCAGGCCCGGATCGACGAGCGCGAGGGAGCGATCCGGGAGCGCGAGCAGAAGCTGCGGCTGCTCGAGGAGGAGTACCGACAGTTCCGCGACGCGGCGCGCGCGCGAGAGGACGACCTCGCGCGGGAGGTCCAGGACCACCTGCAGCAGATCGGGTCGCTCGAGGGCGAGATCGAGGGGCTCGCGCGCGAGATGACGGAGCGCGAGGAGGAGGTCCGGCGCGAGGTCGACGAGGCGGTCGCCGCGGCGGTGACGGACGAGGCCGAGCGCGAGCGCGAGGCGCGCGAGGTGGCGCGCGTCGCCGCGGCCCGCGCGGACGAGGCGGACCGCCGGCGCGCCGAGGTCGATGCGACGCTCGCGGACGTCCGGGGGCAGGCCGCGGCCCTCGAGGGCGCGCTCGTGCAGGCGCGGGAGGCGGTGCGCTCGGCGGACGCGGCGCGGGCCGCGGACCGCGAGGCGGTCCGCGCGGAGGTGGAGGCCGCGCGCGACGAGGCGGAGCGGCAGCGGAGCCTCGCCGAGGCCGTCGGCCGCGAGCGCGACGCGCTGCGGGCCGCCGTGGCGGAGCGGGACGCCGCGGTCGCGGCGCACGCCGCGGAGCGCGACGAGGCACGGCGCGCGCTCGACGCCGCGCGGGCGGAGGCGGACCGCGCCGCCGCCGAGCGCGCCGCCGCGGCCGCTCACCTCTCGGAGGCGGAGGACCGCGCCCGCGGGCTCGCCGACACGGTCGAGGCCGCGCGCGCCGAGGTCGCCCGGCTCGTCGCGCGGGCCGACGAGGCGGAGGTCCGCGGGGCCGCGCGCCAGGGGGAGCTCGAGGCGGGGCTCGCGGCGGAGCGTGCCCGGGCGGCCGCGCTCGAGACGGAGCTGACGGGGGCCGTCGCGGTCCTCGAGGCGCAGCGGGCGGAGGCCGGCCGGGCGGCGGAGGCGCTCGCGGAAGCGAGCCGGCACGCCCAGCGGCGTGAGGGCGAGCTGACGCTCGAGATCGCCGCGCGGGGCGAGGCGGCCCAGCGGGCCGACGCGGCGGCCGCGGAGGCGCGCGCCGCCGCGGAGGAGGCGGGCCGCCGGGTCGCGGCGCTCGAGGCCGAGGCGCGCGAGCGCGCCGGGACGCTCGAGGCGCTGTCGCGCGAGTCCGAGCGGCGCGTCGCCGAGCTCGAGGCCCGCCTGCGCGAGCGGGACGGGCTCGTCGAGGCCGCGCGGCGGGAGGTGGAGCGGCTCCAGGGCGAGCTGTCCGGCGCGCGCCACGCCGCGATGGTCCGCGAATCCGAGCTGGGCGCGGAGTCCGAACAGGCGCGCGGGCGGGCCGACGACCTCGCGAAGCTCCTCGGCGAGGCCACGGAGGAGCGCGACGAGGCGCGCGCGCAGCGCGAGGTGCTCGCGAAGGAGCTCGAGGGGCGCGACGCGGAGCGTGCCGCCCTTCTCGAGGAGGCGCGCGCCGCCGCGGCGGCCCGCGCTCAGGCCGACTCCGAGCGCGCGCGCATCGAGGCGGAGCGGACGCGCGAGGTCGAGGCGCGCGCCGACGCCGAGGCGCGGGCCGGGGCGCAGGCGGCCGCGGCCGCGGCCGAACACGCGCGCCGCGAGGAGGAGTTCCTGGGCGAGCTCTCCCGGAAGGCCGAGGCCGAGGGGGCGTCGGCGGAGGCGTTCCGGAAGGCCGCCGCCGAGGCGGCGGCGCGCGAGGAGGCGCTCCAGCGCGAGCTCGCGGGCCGCGCCGAGGCCCTGCGCGCCGCCGAGCGCCGCGAGGAGGTGTACGCCGAGGCCGCCGGCGCGCGCACGGAGGCGGCGCGGCGCAGGGTCACCGAGCTCGAGGACCGGCTCGCGTCGCTCACGTCCACGCGCGAGGCGACCGAGCACGCGGCCGCCGAGGTGCAGCGGCGCCTCGAGGACGCGCAGGCGAGGCTCGCCGAGGCCGCCGGGCGGGCCGAGCGGTCCGAGGCGCGCGTGCGCGACGCGGAGCAGGCGTTCTCGGCCGCGCAGAGCGACCGCCAGCGCGTCGAGACCGGGCTGCAGGCGCGGGTCGCACGGGCGGAGACCCGGGCGACGGAGGCCGCTGCGCGGGTCGAGCAGGCGCAGCGGGACGCGTCGGCCGCGCAAGCCGCGCGCGCGCGGGTGCAGGAGCTCGAGGCGTCGCTCGTGCAGGCGGGCCAGGCGCGCGCGCGGCTCGAGAAGGACCTCGTCGCCCGCACGACCGCCGCGGAGGCGCGCGCAGCGGAGGCGGCGCGGCGCGTGGATCAGCTCGCCGCCGAGCGGCGCGAGGCCGAGGCGCGCGGCGCGCGCGCGGTGGAGGAGGCCCAGGCGCGCTTCCGCGAGGAGCTGTCGCGGCGCGACCAGCTCCGCGCCCAGGAGGTCCAGCGGCTCCAGACCGCGCTCCAAGAGAGGGCGAAGCGCGAGAAGGCGCTCGAGATGGAGCTCGCGAAGCTGCGGGGGCCGCGAACCGTCGCGCAGGCCGCGGTCGGCGCGCCGGGCGAGGAGCAGCCCGCCGTCGCGAGCGCGGCGACGGGGCAGGGCGAGGGCGAGTAGGGGCGGGGTCGGGGTCGGAGATCGAGGTCGGGGTCGGGGTCGTGGTCGTGGTCGTGGTCGGGTCGTGGTCGGGTCGGGGTCGTGGTCGGGGTCGTGGTCGGGTCGTGGTCGGGGTCGGGGTCGTGGTCGTGGTCGGGGTCGTGGTCGGGGTCGGGGGAACGGCGCTTCTCGACCTGAGCATGCTCGTGCCACCGCCTTCGGCGGTGTCACTGCGCATGCCTCGTCGAGCTCACGCGCCGCTCTCCGGTCGTGGGGTGGCCTGGGTCTCTCGGGTGCGGTCATCGGTTCGGCTCCTTGTCCGGGGTGAAAGGAGCCGAACCGATGACCGCATCCACTCGTTCGTCGCTGATCCCAGCTTCCCCTTCCTCCACTTCCCCCCTCCTCCCCCACCACCGCCTCGTCGCCTATTGCGTCGCCCGGGAATTCCTCCTCGCCGTCCTCGCCTGCCGGATCGCCGATCCCAAGCTCCGCGACGAGGCCCACCGCTCCGCGAAGTCCGCGTGCCTCAACTGCGCCGAGGGCGCGGGCCGCGTCTCCCGCGCGGACAAGGCTCGCGCGTTCGCCATCGCCCGCGCGGAGGCGGTCGAGGCGGCCGCCGCGGTCGAGATCGCCGCCCTGTGCGGCGACGTCGCCGCAGAGCCGGCGCGCGAGGTCGCCCGCCTCGCGGACCGGCTGGTGGCGCTCCTCACAGGACTCGTCCGCTGGCGCGCATGAGGCCGCGGAGGACCGCGCGGAGGCGGAGAGCCTCCGCGTGGATCTCCGCGGAGTGGGCTGCACTGGCGGCGCCGATCGCCTCGGCGAGATCGACGGCGGCGACGGCTTCGTGGAGGGAACCGTCGGCGTGATCGAAGAACTTGAGGCGGACGGCAGGGCGATCAGACGGCAGCCCCTCGCAGAGATTCAAGAACGCGCTCTTGGCAGCGCGCGTGGCCTGGTCACGAAGCTCCGCGTCGCGGATCGAAGCGGCGTGGACTCGCCCAGCGAGCCCCCGAGCGAGGCGGTAAGCGTCGAGGTTCTGGAACGGGAATCGGTTTGTGTCGGGCATCGCGGCCTCCTTCGCTCACCCCGAGGAGGCCGCGATGCCCGACGCGGCCGATCCAGGAGCGCCGCCGAGGGATCGACGTGGCAGGGCTACACGCTGCAGGCACCGTGACGGGCGAAGCCCGGCGCGGGGCCTGCAGAACGACAGAGCGCACCCGCGGTCGCGGTCGCGGTCGCGGTCGAGGTCGAGGTCGGGGTCGGGGTCGCGGTCGAGGTCGGGGTCGAGGTCGCGGTCGAGGTCGAGGTCGAGGTCGGGGTCCCGGTCGGGGTCGCGGTCGCGGTCGCGGTCGCGGTCGAGGTCGAGGTCGGGGTCGGGGTCGCGGTCGCGGTCGAGGTCGCGGTCGCGGTCGCGGTCGCGGTCGGGGTCGGGGTCGAGTTACGTCCCTCCCGCCTCCACGTCCGCCGTGACCTTCACGTCTCGCCGCCGCCCGGGGTGCGTCCTCATCCCCGACTCGTGCGCGCGGACCGCGTTCCGCCCGGCCCGCTTCGCCGCGTAGAGCGCCGCATCCGCGGCGTCGATGAGCGCGCCGAGGTCGCGGCCGTCCTCCGGGAACACGCCGACCCCGACCGAGATCGTCACCCGCCCGGCCTCCGAGGCGGAGTGCGGGATGCTCGCCGCCTCGACCGCCGCCCGCAGGGCCTCGGCGGCCGCGAGCGCCGCGGCGCGGTCGGCGCGCGCGAGGAGCACCGCGAACTCCTCCCCGCCGTAGCGGGCCACGAGGTCGACCTTGCGGACGGCGCGCCCGAGGATCCCCGCGACGGTGCGGAGGATCGCGTCCCCCGCCGCGTGGCCGTGCGCCTCGTTGTACTGCCGAAAGCGGTCCACGTCGACGAGCGCCACCGCCATGGCGTGCTCGAACCGCGCGCTCCGCTCGAGCTCGAGGTCGAGCCGCGCGAACAGGCTCCGCCGGTTGTGCGCGCCCGTCAGCGCGTCGCGCTCGGAGAGCCGCACCATCTTGTGGTGGAGCCGCGCGTTCGCGACCGCCATCGCGGTCTGCGCCGCGATCGACTCCACGAGCCGCGTCTCGTCCGCGTCGAGCGGGCCGCCGCCGGGCGTGCGGAGCGCCAGGAGCCCGCCCGCGTCCTCGCCGTGCGCGAGCGGCACGGCCTGGAACCCGGGGACGGGCTCGCCCGGCCGGAGGCGGGACCCGATCGCCGCCTCGGGCCCGCCGTGCGCGGCGCGGAGCACGAGGTCGCCCGTCGCCTCGTCGGCCAGGAACACCCGGATCGCCTCGACCCACCCGCCGCGCGCGAGCCGCTCGACGAGCGCCGCGAGCAGCTCGTCGAGGTCGAGCGTGGAGGCGAGCGTCCGTCCGAGGTCCACGAGGAACGACATCTCGCGGGCGCGCTTCTCGCTCTCGGCGCGCACGGCGAGCTGCCGCTCGAGCGCCTCCATCGCGGCGGCGTCCTCGATCCGCCGGGCGTGGAGGTCGGTCACGGCGGCGAGCGTGTCGTTGTAGGCGACCGCGAGCCGCCCGAACTCGTCGTCGCCGGCCACGGGCACCCGGTGCAGGAAGTCGCCCTGCCGCGCGCGGTGCATCGCCGCCACGAGCCGCTTCAGCGGGTTCCGGACCAGGATCCGGACCACCACGACGTAGGTGAGCGCCATCGCGAGCGAGAAGAGGAGGAGCGCGACGATCGCCGTCCGATACACGCTCTCCAGCCCGGGCGCGACGAGGCTCGTCTGGTGGCGCAGCCAGAAGACCCCCACGAGCGAGAACAGGAGCGACGGCGCCCCGAGCGCGAGCATGAGCTTGCGACCGATCGAGCGGCGGACGTAGCGGAGCATGGGCGGCTTCCGGTTATAACCGGGAACGGTGGACATCATCCAAAGCCCCCTCCTCGCCGGGTTCGCCCACGGGTTCACGACGCGGGCCGGAGGGGGCTCGTCCGGGCCGTTCGAGAGCCTCAACCTCGGCGGCCTGGTCGGGGACGAGCCCGGACGCGTCGCCTCGAACTGGGCGCGCCTCGAGCGGGAAACCGGGCTTCGCTTCGCGCGTGTCCGGCAGGTGCACGGGGCCCGCGCGGTCCGGGCGGACGCGCCGACCGAGCCGCTCGTCGAGGCCGACGTCGTGGTCTCGCGGGCGCCGGGCGTCGCCGCCTGCGTCTCCGTGGCGGACTGCGTGCCCATCCTCCTCGCCGATCCCGAGACGGGCGCCGTCGCCGCGGTGCACGCCGGGTGGCGCGGGACGGTCGCGCGCGCGGCGGCGGAGGGGGTGCGCGCGCTCGCGCGCGAGGCGGGCGCGCCGTCCTCGCGCCTCCTCGCGGTCGTCGGACCGGCGATCGGGCCGTGCTGCTACGAGGTCTCGCCGGACCTCGCCGCCCGGTTCCGGAGCGAGCTCGGGCCGGAGACGGTGCGGGAGGGGGCCGCGCCGCGCCTCGATCTCTGGCGCGCGAACGTCGGCGTCCTCCGCGCCGAAGGAGTGGCCGCCGACCGGATCGAGGTCCTCGCGCGCTGCACCGCCTGCGAGCGGGACGCCTTCTTCTCGCACCGGCGCGACGCGGGCCGGACGGGTCGGCAGGTCGCCTTCATCGCCCCACGCGCCCCCACGCGCTGATATCGCGGCACCTCCGTCGCCGGGGTCCCTTACTTTGACGAAGGCCGCGACTCGCCTAGAATTCTTCGAGTTTGGGCACGCGCTCTCGAGACGCCGCGACGGCGCTTCTTCTGCTCGCCGGCTGTGCCGGCGGCGGCGACCCCGCACGGCGCGACCTCGACGCGCTCCGCGGCGAGATCCGCTCCCTCCGCCAGGACAACGAGGAGCTCTCGCGCAGGGTGGATCTGCTCGCTGCGCGCGTCGAGGTCGTCTCCGGCCGGACCAAGCCCGCGTCGCGCGAGGAACCCCCGGGCGCCGCGTCCGCGGTCGCTCCGGCGGCGCCCATCGTCCCGCCCGACCTCGCCGTCGTCCGGATCGAGCCGCCCGCGCGCGCTCCGCTCGCGGACGCCGGCAAGGGCCGGCGCGCGTTCCGGACGCCCCCCCCCGTCCCGACCGCCGTGCCCATCGCCGAGCCCGATCCCGAGCGGCTCGAGTCGCTCGAGCGGAGGGGGTCGCGCGAGCTCGCGGCCGACGCCGCCGACGAGCTCGGCCGCGCGCGAAAGCTCTCCGGCCCCGCCCGCGCGCACGCGCTCGAAGACTTCGTCGGGCGCTACCCGCGCCACCCGTCGGCGGACAACGCGCTCGTCGAGGCGGCCGCGGCGTACGCGGACGGAGGCAACCCCGACGCCGCGTGCGAGCTCGCGCGCCGGGCGAAGGACGACTACCCCGCGGGCGACGCGATGAGCGACGCGCTCGAGCGGCTCGCCTGGTGCGAGTCGCGCCGCGGCGCGACGGGAGCCGAGCGCCGGCTGCTCGAGCGGCTCGTCGCCGACTACCCGAGGACCCCCGCCGCCGACCGCGCTGGGGCCCGTCTCGCCACGATCTCCGGGCGCAGCGGCGACTCGCCGCCGGCCGTCCCGGCAAGGAGCGGTCCATGACCCGCACGCACCTCGTCGCACTGCTCGCGCTCGTCCCCGCGGCCGCGCTCGCGCAGCCCTCGGGACCGCCGGCGGGGGGACCGCCCGTGGGCGGAGGGCCGCCCGGCGCCGCGGCGCCGGCGCCGCCCACGGCGACGCCGATCGACGACGGTTCGCTCAACGTGCCCTCGCTCGAGGGGACGGGCACCGCCGCCGACGAGGGTCGCGGCGCGGTGCCGCCGCCCGACACGTACACCGTCCGTCCCGGCGACACGCTCTGGGATCTCTCCGGCCGCTTCCTCAACAACCCGTGGTACTGGCCGAAGATCTGGTCCTACAACCCGGAGATCACGAACCCGCACTGGATCTATCCAGGGAACGTCCTGAAGTTCTACCCGGCCGCCGACGAGGCGCCGACGCGGGTCGAGCCGGTCGCGGCCGGCGCCGCCGAGGAGCCCGAGACGGAGGTGCCGGTCCGCGAGCTCGAGGACCTCTCCAAGGCCGACATGAAGGAGCCCGCGCCCGTCGAGGAGTCGGAAGCGGTCGCCGTCTCGGGCCCGTACAAGATCGCCTACGTCCCGCCGAAGACGAGGTGGGCGCAGCACGACACGTTCGTCACGCCGCGCGAGCTCGCCGAGTCGGGCGCGATCCGCGCCGCCTTCGAGGAGAAGATCATGCTCTCCTCCCAGGATCGCGCCTACGCCAAGTTCGAGAACAAGGCCGAGGTGAAGCAGGGCGAGACGTACGTCATTTACAAGACCGAGCGCCCCATCTACCACCCGGAGACGAAGGAGCTCTGGGGGTACCAGTCGGTGGTGCTCGGCTCGGCGAAGGTGGTCGCGGTGGAGGACAACGCGGCGACCCTCGTCATCCAGACGTCGAACGACACGATCGAGCGCGGCGCGCTCCTCGGCCCCTGGACGGAGAAGACCTACCGGGCGGTCGGCCGGCGGCCCAACCGCCAGGCCCTCGACGGGCGCATCATCGCGACCCGGAACGAGGTGATCACGCTCGTCGGCGAGAACCACGTCGTGTTCGTGGACCGCGGCGCGAAGGATGGGGTCGAGGAGGGGAACGTCTTCACCGTCGTGCGCTCCGGGGACCCCTACGGGAAGGACCCCTACCAGCCGCCCTGGGACTCGTCGCTGCCGAAGGAGGACGTCGGGAACCTCCTCGTGATCGACGTGAAGGAGCGATCCTCCGCCGCGCTCGTCACGCGGAGCCTCAAGGAGCTCGTCATCGGCGACCGCGTCGAGATGCGGTCCGAGGAGGCGGGAGCCGGCGGGAAGTAGGGCGAAATTCCGGTACGGCCCCTGCACGTCCCGCGGGGACGGTGGCTTGACCCGGTGTCCCCCCACCGGTATATGCCGCCGTTCCATGGAGTCCGCGCGAACCCTCCGGCCCGGTGACGGCCACTACCCCGACGCGCTGGGGCGCGCCGCGGACCGGCCGGCCGAGCTGCGGCTCGTCGGGTCGCTCGGTGCGCCTCGGGCGCGGGTCGCCATCGTCGGGGCGCGGCTCACCGACGAGTACGGGGCGGATCTCGCCCGCGACCTCGCCGCCGGGCTCGCCCGGGCGGGCGTGTCCGTCGTGTCGGGCGGGGCGCGCGGCGTGGACGCCGCCGCGCACGAGGGGGCGCTCTCGGCGGGCGGCCACACCGTCGCGGTCCTCGGCACGGGCATCGACGTCGTCTACCCGGCGGAGCACCGCGACCTGTTCGCCCGCATCGTCGCCGCGGGCGGCGCGCTCCTCTCGGAGCAGCCGGACGGGACGCGCGGGTGGAGGTCGAACTTCCCGGCGCGCAACCGGATCGTCTCCGCGATCTCGAACGCGGTCGTGGTCGTGCGCGCCGGCGAGAAGAGCGGCGCGCTCGTCACGGCGGCCTGGGCGCGGTCGCAGGGCGTCCCCGTCCTCGCCGTGCCGGGCGACGTCCGGGATCCGCTCTCGGTGGGGACGCTGAAGCTGCTCCGCGAGGGGGCGGGCCTCGCGGCCTCCGCCCAGGACGTGCTCGCCGCGATCGGGATCGAGGACGAGGCGCCCCGGCAGGCAGAGCTGCCCGCGCTCGGGGCGGCGGAGTCCGCGCTCCTGTCGGCGCTCGCGCGCCGGCCGCGGTACGCGGGCGAGGTCGCTCGCGCGGCGGGCCTCGCCCCGGGGCCCGCGCTCGCGGGGCTCCTCGCGCTCGAGATCCAGGGGTTGTGCGAGCAGCGCCCGGGCCACTACTTTCTGCGCCGGACCTAGAGGACACGGATGGCCAAAGCGAGGACCGACACCGCGGGGGAGGCGAAGGTCGCGACGAAGGTCGCGAAGAAGCCCGCGAAGGCAGCGAAGGCCGCGGAGGAGACCGCCGCGCCGAAGCGCGCCGCGAAGGCCCTCCCGCGTCCTCGCTCCGGAGGGCCGGCCCACAAGCCGGGGAGCGGCCCGACCCTCGTCATCGTGGAGTCGCCGGCGAAGGCGAAGACCATCAAGAAGTACCTGGGCCGGTCCTTCGACGTGCGCGCGTCGGTCGGCCACGTGAAGGACCTGCCGAAGTCGAAGATGGGCGTCGACATCGAGGGCGGGTCGTTCGAGCCCGAGTACGACGTCATCAAGGGCAAGGCCAAGGTCCTCTCCGAGATCAAGCGCGCGGCGCGCGGCGCCGACCGCGTCTTCCTCGCGACCGACCCGGATCGCGAGGGGGAGGCGATCGCGTGGCACATCGCGGAGGAGATCGGGGCGGTCGGCGGCGACACCCGCGTGCGCCGCGTCCTCTTCAACGAGATCACGAAGACCGCGATCCAGAAGGCGATCCAGAACCCGATCGACCTCGACCGCAAGAAGTTCGACTCGCAGCAGGCGCGGCGGATCCTCGACCGGATCGTCGGCTACCAGATCAGCCCGCTCCTCTGGGACAACGTTCGGCGCGGCCTCTCCGCCGGGCGCGTGCAGTCCGTCGCGGTGCGGCTCGTCGTCGAGCGCGAGCGCGAGATCGAGGCGTTCAAGCCCGAGGAGTACTGGACCCTCGACGCCGATCTCGCGGCGGCGCTCCCGCCCGAGTTCACCGCGAAGCTCTGGAAGGTGGACGGCCAGAAGGCCGAGCTGAGGGACGGGGACACGACCCAGGCGCTCGCCGCCGAGGTCGAGAAGGCGCCGTTCTCGGTCGCGACGGTCGACCGCAAGGAGCGGCGCCGGAACCCGCCGCCGCCCTTCACCACCGCGAAGCTCCAGCAGGACGCGGCGAACCGGCTCGGCTTCACGGCGAAGAAGACGATGACGCTCGCCCAGCGCCTCTACGAGGGCGTCGAGCTCGGCGACGAGACGGTCGGTCTCATCACCTACATGCGCACGGACTCGGTCCGGCTCTCGACCGAGGCGGTCGACGCGGCGCGCGTGCACGTCGCGGAGCGGTACGGCAAGGACCACCTGCCCGAGCAGCCGAACGTCTACAAGACGAAGGCGAAGTCCGCGCAGGAGGCTCACGAGGCGATCCGGCCGTCGAGCCTCGAGTGGCCGCCCGAGCGCGTCGCGCCGTTCTTCGACGCGATCGGCGAGCGCGACATGTACCGGCTGTACGAGCTCATCTGGAACCGGTTCGTCGCCTGCCAGATGGTCCCGGCGGTCTACGACCAGACCACCGCCGACATCTCCGCCGGTCGTGCGACCTTCCGCGCGACGGGCTCGATCCTCAAGTTTCCCGGCTACCTCGCCGTGTACGGCGCGAAGCCGCCGGAGGAGGAGGCGGGCGCCGAGGAGGAGAAGGCGGAGAACGGCAACGGCGAGCGCGAGCCGGAGAAGAAGAACGAGGAGCGCCAGCTGCCGCCGCTCGAGCCGGGCATGCCGCTGCAGCTCCGCCAGCTCCACCCCGACCAGCACTTCACGCAGCCGCCCCCCCGCTACAACGAGTCGTCGCTCGTGAAGGAGATGGAGCAGCGCGGCATCGGCCGCCCGTCCACCTACGCGGCCATCCTCGAGACGATCCAGGAGAAGCAGTACGTCGAGAAGATCGAGAAGAACTTCAAGCCGACCCACCTCGGCCTGCTCGTCACGGACGAGCTCGTGCGCGCCTTCCCCCGCGAGATGGACGTCGCGTTCACCGCGGGCATGGAGGAGAAGCTCGACGAGATCGAGGACGGGAGCGCCGGCTGGCAGAACGTGCTGAGGGAGTTCTACGGAACCTTCAGCGAGGACCTCGCCGCCGCGAAGAAGAACATGCGCAACGTCAAGCGGCAGGAGATCGAGACCGATCTCGTCTGCGAGAAGTGCGGCGAGCGCAAGATGGTCATCAAGTGGGGGCGCAACGGCGAGTTCCTCGCGTGCCCCGGCTACCCCGAGTGCCGGAACACGATGAACTTCCGGCGCGAGGACGGGAAGATCGTCCCGGAGAAGGAGGAGGAGGTCCCGGTCGACGAGAAGTGCCCGGAGTGCGGCGCGGCGATGGTGATGAAGCGCGGCCGCTTCGGGCGGTTCCTCGCGTGCACGCGCTACCCGGACTGCAAGGGCACGAAGCCCGTGTCGATCGGCGTCACCTGCCCGAAGGGCTGCGGTGGGTACGTGAGCGAGAAGCGCTCGCGCCGCGGGCGGACGTTCTACGGCTGCTCGTCGTACCCGAAGTGCGACTTCGTGTCCTGGGACCGGCCGCGGAACGAGACCTGCCCGACCTGCGGCAGCGCCTACCTGCTCGACAAGTACTCGAAGAAGACCGGCCCGTTCATCGCCTGCCCGAACAAGGAGTGCGGGTACCGGCGCGAGGCGCCGCAGGCGCAGACCGCGTAGCGGCTCGCGGTCGGGGTCGAGGTCGCGGTCGAGGTCGGGGTCGAGGTCCGGGTCGAGGTCGCGGTCGGGGTCCGGGTCGCGGTCGGGGTCTCGGTCCCGGGTCGGGGAAGCGTCGCGGTCGCCCGCTCGGACTCCGCGCCCAGCCGATCATCCGCGCACTCGCCCGGCCGCCTCCTTGACCTCCGGACGGGGTTGCTGGTAGGAAAATCCCCTGTTCATTCGCGGATGTCGCGTACATCCTGCGCGCGTTCCCCACGTCCCCCCGAGGGCCCGATGATCCAGACGCTGGCCGAGTTCTTCAAGGAGGGCGGCCCGTTCATGTTCGTGAACGTGGTGACGAGCGCGGTGGCGATCGCGATGATCGTCGAGCGGGTCCTCGTCCTCGCGTTCCGGCTGAACCTCAACGCGGGTCCCTTCATGGAGCAGGTCCAGAAGCTCGTCCTCTCCGGCAACGTGGACCGGGCGGTGAAGCTCTGCGGCGCGGCACCGAACGCCGCGCTCTCGAAGGTCGTGCGGGCCGGGCTCACCCGCGCGAACCGCGGCGAGCAGGAGGTGGCGCGGGCGCTCGAGGAGGCCGTCCTCGAGGTGACGCCGGCCATCACGAAGCGGATCCCGCCCCTCTGGTCGCTCGCGAACATCGCGACGCTCGTCGGGCTCGTCGGCACCATCACCGGCCTCATCGGCACCTTCAAGTCGCTCGGGGCGGCGAGCCCGGAGATGAAGCAGCTCATGCTCTCGAAGGGCATCTCCGAGGCGATGAACAACACCGCGTTCGGCCTCACCATCGCGGTGGTCTGCATCGTCGCGCACCTCATGCTCTCCTCGAAGGCGAAGACGATGGTCGAGGAGATCGAGTACTACGCGCTCCGGCTCGAGAACCTCCTGTCCCGTCGCAGCGCCGGCGAGACGAACCCGCTCGAGAACGCCGGCTAGCCGCGCGCGGAGAGCCGAATGCGGCGCAGGATCCGGGACGAGGAGCACGCGGGCGAGCTCAACATCGTCCCGTACCTCGACGTCGTCGTGAACCTCGTCATGTTCATGCTCCTCAGCATGACGGGGCTCATCGCGCTCGGCGTCGTGAACGTCTCGGCGCCGAAGATCGGGGGCGACGCCGCGGCCGCGGCGCCCGCGGACCAGCCGAAGCTCCTCCTCACCGTCGCGATCGCGAAAGCCGGCTTCTACGTGGCGGGCGCGGGCGGGGTGCTCGGGGCCGACGCCGCGACGCCGGACGCGACCCGCCCCCCGACGATCCCGCTGCGCGACGGCAAGTACGACTTCGCCGCCCTCGGCGAGCAGATGAAGGCCATCAAGGAGAAGTTCCCCAACGAGACGGCGGTCATCCTCTCGGCGGATCCCGAGGTCCTCTACGACGTCCTCATCCAGACGATGGACGCCTGCCGCGAGGCCAGCGTGAAGAAGCCGGACGGCTCCTCCGAGCGCCGCCCGCTCTTCTACGACGTGTCGTTGTCGTTCCTGGGGTGAGCCGATGCCCGAAGCCGCCCCGACGCCCGAGCTGGCCCAGCGCGAGAAGGAGGCCCGCGCCTACCGCAAGGCGCGGCGCAAGGCGCGCGAGGCCGCCGGCGAGATCAAGGAGCTCAACATCGTCGCGATGATGGACATGATGACCATCATCCTCGTGTTCCTCCTGAAGTCGTACCAGACGTCGGCGATCAACGTGAACATGAGCCAGGATCTCGCGATCCCGGCCTCGACGACGCAGCTCCACCCGCAGGAGAACATCACCGTCACCGTCTCCATGAAGGAGGTGGCGGTGAACGACAAGGCGGTGCTGAAGGTCGAGGGCGGTGTCATCCCCGCGGCGGCGAAGGAGGGTGCGCGCACCGACGCCTTCTACGTCGGCGTCGTGTACGACGCGCTCAAGAAGGAAGTCGACAAGCAGAAGTACATCGCCCAGTACAACCGGGACGCACCGTTCACCGGCCGCGTCAACGTCGTCGCCGACAGGAAGGTCCCGTACCGGACGCTGATGGAGGTCCTGTACACCGCCGGACAGGCGGAGCTCGGCGAGTACAAGTTCATGGTGCTGAAGAACGAGTGACGTCCCCGCCAGGGGCGGAGACGGCGAGGCCGGCGGCGAGGATCCCTCGCGCCGGCCTCGTGGCTTCCGGGGTGCTCGCTCAGACCGTCGGCGGCTCGTTCACCACCGCGCCCGGCGCACGCTCGCGCCGCGTGGCGCACTCGGCGCACAGCAGGGCGTACGGCAGCGCCTTCAGCCGTCGCGGATCGATCTCCTGGTCGCAGTCGGCGCAGGAGCCGTACATGCCCGCGTCGAGCCGCGCGAGCGCGGCGTCGATCTGCTGGATCTCCCGGCGCTGCGTCTCGCCGAGGCGCGAGAGGGTGAACGCCTCGTGCTCGGTCTGCGCCCCCTCCTCGAACTCGGGATCGCGCTCCGAAGCGCGCAGGGCGTCGAGCTCCGCTTCGGCGCGCCGGGTCGTCTCCAGGATGGCGCTGCGCCGCTTCTGGAGCTCGGCTCGGGTCGTGTCGGCAGTGGTCTCGGGCACGTTGCGTTCCCTTTCTGGGGGCGATAAAGGACCGTCCCTCGCCGGTCCCGTCGAAATCCGCGCACCCCCGCGCATGGCCGCCACGACGACGGAGACCCTCGAGGACAACGGTAAGCGCAGGGCCGCCGGGACGCCAGCCCCGGGGCCGGACCGGAGCGGGTACACGCCTTGGGAGCTCGCATCACCATCGTCGGCGGAGGGCTCGCGGGCAGCGAGGCGGCGTGGCGCCTCGCGCGCGCGGGCGTCGAGGTGGAGCTCCGCGAGATGAAGCCGGTGCGCCGGTCGCCGGCGCACGCGCTCGACGGCTTCGCCGAGCTGGTCTGCTCGAACTCGCTGCGATCCGACAACCCCTCGAACGCGGTCGGGCTGCTGCACGAGGAACTGCGGAGGCTCGGGAGCCTCGTGCTCGCGGCGGCCGACGAGACCCGCGTCCCGGCGGGGGACGCGCTCGCCGTCGATCGCGAGCGGTTCAGCGCGCTCGTGACGGCGCGCCTCGAGGGGCACCGGCTCGTCCGCGTGGTGCGGCAGGAGGTCGCGACCCTTCCCGAGCCGCCCGGCCTCGCGCTCGTCGCGACGGGGCCGCTCACCTCGGACGCGCTCGCCGCCGAGCTCGCGGCGCTCGCGGGCGGGCGGCTCCACTTCTACGACGCGATCGCCCCCATCGTCGCCGCCGAGACGGTCGACGGGAGCGTCGCGTACGCGCGCTCCCGTTACGGGAAGGGGAGCGGGGACGACTACCTGAACCTCCCGTTCGACGAGGCGCAGTACCACGCGTTCGTGTCGGCGCTGCTCGCGGGCGAGAAGGTCGCGCCGCACGGGTTCGAGGAGCCGCGCTACTTCGAGGGTTGCCTGCCGATCGAGGTGATGGCGGAGCGCGGGCCGGAGGTGCTCGCCCACGGGCCCATGAAGCCGGTGGGGCTCGAGGATCCGCGCACCGGGCGGCGCCCGTACGCCGTCGTCCAGCTCCGGCGCGAGGACGCGGCCGGCACCGCCTGGAACCTGGTCGGCTTCCAGACGCGCCTCACCTGGCCCGAGCAGCGCCGGATCTTCCGGGCCTTCGTCCCGGGGCTCGCGAGCGCCGAGTTCCTCCGGCTCGGCCAGGTCCACCGCAACACCTTCGTCGAGGCGCCGCGGGTGCTCGCGCCGGACCTCTCCTTCCGCGCGCGCCCGCACCTGTTCCTCGCCGGCCAGATCACGGGCGTGGAGGGCTACGTCGAGTCCGCCGCCTGCGGCCACCTCGCGGCGCGCGCGATCCTCGACCGGCTCGCCGGCCGCCCCTTCGCACCGCCGCCGGCCGGGACTGCGATGGGTGCCCTCCACCGCCACCTCACCGGCGAGGCCCATCCCCCGGGGTACGATTACCAGCCGACGAACGTCGTCTTCGCGCTGTTCCCGCCCGTCCCCGGCCGTCACCGGGGGAAGGCCGCCCGCAAGGAGGCGTACGTCCTGCGGGCGCGAGAGGA
Organism: uncultured delta proteobacterium; assembly: GCA_963821195.1. Classification (GTDB taxonomy): domain Bacteria; phylum Myxococcota; class Myxococcia; order Myxococcales; family Anaeromyxobacteraceae; genus Anaeromyxobacter. Next base: position 159,943 of record CAWGDE010000018.1, on the reverse strand, counting down.
GATCGAGCGGTGGATCGAGCCCGACACGGAACCCGCCGCAGCGAACGCGTGAGCGCGCGCGCCCGCCTCGTCGCCGTCCTCGCCCTGTGCCTCGCGGTCGCGGGCTGCGGCGGCGGGAAGGACGCCGCGCCGAGGGGGCTCGGCCGCCCGGTGTTCCAGGGGCCCGTGCGCGCGCTCTCGGCCTCACCGGACGGCGCGTGGCTCGCGTTCCTCGACGGCTGCGCCGACGTGAAGGGGCAGGCGCTGCCGCCGCAGACCGCGAGCTGCGAGCTCCGCGTCGTCGCCGCGCGCGGGGGAACCCCGCGCAGGATCGCGGCCGCGGTGACGACGCTCCCGCACGCCCTCGCGTGGACGCCCGCGGGCACCCTCGTCGCGCTCGCCGCGTACGAGGTCCCGACCGCGAGCGGCGCGCTCGTGGCATGGGACGGCGGCGAGCCGCGCACGCTCGCCGCGTCGGGCGTCACCTTCCACGGCGTCGGGCCCCGCGGCGAGCTGGCGTGGGTCGAGCGAGGGCGGTTGCGCGTGCTCGTCCCGGGCGACCCCGCGCCGCGCGACGTGGCGGGCGCCGAGGCGGTGGCGAGCTTCGAGCTCTCGTCGGCGGAGTGTGGCGCGGCGGCCTCCGGGACCCGCGCCTCCGCGATCCGGCTGCTCGCGCGGCGTGCGTACGCCGCCGGCGGCGAGCTTCTCGCGGCCGGCTGCGACCTCTCGGAGGCGCGCTCGCTCGAGAAGGGACAGGTGGGCGAGTACGGGTTCTCGCGCGACGCGACGGCGTTCGCCTACACGGTGCAGGGCAGGGACGGCGCCGAGCTGAAGCTGGTGCAGGGCGGGGCGGCGCCGGCCACCGTCGGGCGGCGCGCGCAGACGTTCGCGTTCGCGTTGGACGGCCGGGCGGTCGCGTTCGTCGCCGACGTCGTCCCCGGCAAGCAGGGGAACCTGTACCTCGCCGCGCCGGGGCGGCCCTCGGCGCTCGTGGCGCGGGAGGTGGGCGAGCTCCGCTGGGCGCAGAGGGCGCCGCGCCTCGCCTGGCTCGAGAAGTACGACCCGCGCGTCCGGGTGGGGACGCTCGGGGCGGGCGGGCCGGGTCTCGCTCCGCGCACGCTCGCGCCGAACGTCTCCGACCTCGAGATCTCGCCCGACGGCGAGCACCTCGCGTTCCTGCAGCACACGACCCGCGGCGGCTACTCGGTGGACCTCGCGCTCGCGCAGCTCTCCGCGCCGCCGGACGCGAGGCCGGCACCGGTCGCGCAGGGGGTGTTCGGCTTCTCGTTCTCCCCGGACGGCGCGTGGCTCTACTACCGGACGCGGTGCATCCGGAGCGCGGAGGCGTGCGACCTCGAGCGCGTGCCCGCCTCCGGCCTGCCGCCCGGAGCCGCGCCGGAGCGGGTCGCGGAGGGCGTGAAGAGCTTCGAGTTCGATCCGCGCGATCCCGGCCGGCTCCTCGTGACCTGGCAGCGGAAGGACATGGTCGCGCTCGACGTGGCGGTGTGGGAGCGCGGGAAGCTCACGGCGGTCGACACGGCCGTGCTGCCCGGGTCGGCGCGCTTCCTCGGCCCCGACTCGCGGCGGCTCGCGTACGTGGTCGCGCACCCGAAGCGGCAGGGGGTGTACGTGGCCGAGCTGCCGCGGTAGCGGGCTCGACTGCGGTCGCGGTCGGGGTCGAGGTCGGGGTCGGGGTCGGGGTCGGGGTGGCGGTCGTGGTCGGGGTCGCGGTCGGGGTCGGGGTCGGGGTCGGGGTCGGGAATTTCGCGCCTCGCTGCGGTCCCGCTCCCCTGACCGCCTGTTGAGGATATACCCCCAAACGGGTACAGTCGGGTTGCCTCCCCGCATGGCTCCCCCTCGGGCCCTCGCACGCCGCTCCGAACCGGTCTCCCGCATCCGCACGGCGCCGCCGCCGCGGCTGGCCCTCGCTCCGCGCTGGGCCGGCTCGCGGCTGCGCGGGTCGTTGCGCGCGTCGACGGCCGAGGGGATCGCCGCCGAGGTCGTGGGCGCCGCGACGAGCACCGCCGCGATCACCGCCTGGGCGCTCCACCTCGGGTGCGGGACGGCGGCGATCGCGGTCCTCGGCGCGATGCCGTTCGTCGCACACGTGCTCCAGCTCCCGGCGGCGGCGCTGACCGCCCGCCTCGGGGCACGCCGCGTGGCGCTCGCGACGGTCGCGGTGTCCCGACAGGCTTACCTGCCGCTCGTCGTCCTGCCGTTCCTCCCCGTCGCGCCCGCGGCCGCACGCGCGGTGCTGCTCGGGGCCGCCGCGGTGCACCAGGGGCTCGGCATCTTCTGCAACAACGGCTGGGTCGCGTGGATGGGCGAGATCGTGCCGGTGCGCCTGCGCGGCCGGTACTTCGGGCGAAGGACGGCGATCTGCACCCTGGCCGCGGCGCTCGCCGGGCTCGCCGTGGGCGTCCTGCTCGATCGCTCCGCCGGAGGGCGCGTCGCGACGCTGTCGGGGCTCGCCGCCCTGACGTGCCTCACCGGCGCGGTCAGCACGGCGATCATGGCGCGCCAGCACGGCGGGCTGCGGCGGCGCGCGCCCGCCGTCAGGCGGACGTCGTTCGCGGACGTGCTCCGCGTCCCCGCGCCGCGACGGTGGGCCGTCCTCCAGGCGGTCTGCGGGCTCGCGTCCGGCCTCGCCGTCCCGTTCTTCGGCGTGTTCGTCCTGCGCGACCGCGGGATCGGGTTCGCCTTCCTCGCGGCGCACGGGGCGGTCACCGCCATGGCGCGGACGGCGGCCGCGCCGCTCTGGGGGCGGTGGCTGGATCGCGCGGGCGGCGCGCGCGGCGTGATCGTGGCCGCGAACGCGCTCGCGGTCGCGGGGCCTCTCCTGTGGATCGCCTCGGCGCGAGGAGGCGCGGGGCTGCTGCTCGTCGACGCCGCGGCGGGAGGCGTCGCCGCCGCGGGCACGGGCGTCGCGGGGCTCGTGTTCCCGCTCTCCCTCTGCGACGACGCGAGCCGCCCCGTGTACCACGCGGTCTTCTCCGTCGCGGGCGGCCTCGCGTTCGGCGCCGGCGCCGCGGCCGCCGCTGCCCTCGCCGGCACGACTTCCGCCGCGTCGTTCGCGGGCCCGCTCACGCTGCCGTTCGCGCTCTGCGCCGGGCTCCGCGTCGTGGCGGTCGGGCTCTCGCTCCGGCTGCGCGACGCCGGACCGATGGGCGGCTGAGCCGCGGGCACCGACCGCGACCTCGACCCCGACCTCGCCCCCGACCCCGACCTCGACCCCGACCTCGACCCCGACCCCGACCTCGACCTCGCCCCCGACCTCGAGGCCCGCCCATCCGGAATCTCGCGCCGCGTGCGCGTCGGTGGCACGCTCGCGCTCGATGCCGGTCGACGTGTCCGCCCTGCCGCCGGAGATCCAGCGTTTCGCCGCGTACCTCGAGACCGAGCGCCGCGCGTCGTCGCACACGCTGAGGGCGTATCTCGGCGACCTCGAGCAGTACGCGGCCTACCTCGCCGAGGCGGGCGCTGCGGTCGTCCCATCCTCGCCGGCGCTCGTCCGCGCCTTCGTCGCGCGCGCGGCAGGCGCGTCGGGCGCGACGAGCCTCGGCCGCAAGCTCTCGACGCTCCGCTCGTTCTACGGGTTCCTCGTCCGGGAGGGGCTCGCGCCGGGGAACCCCGCGCGGTCCGTCGCGAGCCCGCGGCGCCCGAAGCGGCTGCCGGAGGTGCTGCCCGAGGCCGAGGTAGCGGCCCTCGTCGAGGCGCCCGCCGCGGAGGACGGGGCCCTCGCGCTCCGCGACCGCGCGTTCCTCGAGCTGCTCTACGCGAGCGGGCTCCGCGTCTCGGAGCTGACGGGCCTCGACGTCGACGACCTCGACCTCGCGCGCGGGCTCGTGCGCGTGCTCGGCAAGCGGAGCAAGGAGCGGGTCGTCCCCTTCGGCCGGCGCGCCGACGAGGCGCTCCGGCGCTGGCTCGCCGAGGGACGGCCGGCGCTCGCCGCCGAGCGGTCCGGACCCGCGCTCTTCCTGAACCACCGCGGCGGCCGGCTCACGCAGCGCTCGATCGCCCGCCGCCTCGAGCGATGGGTGCTCTCCGCGGGGCTGCCGCGGCACGTCCACCCGCACGTGCTCCGGCACTGCTTCGCGACGCACCTGCTCGGGAACGGCGCCGACCTGCGCGGGATCCAGGAGCTGCTCGGGCACGCCTCGCTCTCGACGACGCAGCGATACACCCACCTCGACTGGAAGCGGCTCGCGGAGGTGTACGACCGCGCGCACCCGCGGGCGAAGCGCGACTGAGCGCGGTCGGGGTCGAGGTCGAGGTCGAGGTCGAGGTCGGGGTCGAGGTCGAGGTCGGGGTCGCGGTCGAGGTCGGGGTCGGGGTCGGGGTCGCGGTCGGGGTCGAACCGGTTCGAGGTCGCGTCGGGTCCCCCGTACATCGTTGCCGCCGCCGCCCGTCCGCGCTACGCATCCCGGATGCCCGTCTTCCACGGAACGACAATCCTCTGCGTCCGCCGCGACGGGAGGGTCGCCATGGCCGGCGACGGCCAGGTCACGATGGACAAGACCGTGATGAAGTCGACCGCGAAGAAGGTGCGGCGGCTCGCCGAGGGCTCGGTCCTGGCCGGGTTCGCGGGCGCGACCGCGGACGCGTTCCAGCTCTTCGAGCTGTTCGAGGAGAAGCTGAAGGAGCACGCGCGCTCGCTCCCGCGCGCCGCGGTGGAGCTCGCGAAGCAGTGGCGCACCGACCGGATGCTGCGCCGGCTCGAGGCGCTGCTCGTCGTCGCGGACCGGGAGCACGTGCTCGTCCTCTCGGGCTCGGGCGACGTCATCGAGCCCGACCCGGTCGCGGGCGGGGGCGCCGTCGCGATCGGCTCGGGCGGGCCGTACGCGCTCGCCGCAGCGCGGGCGCTCCTCGCCCACTCGAGCCTCGGCGCGCGGCAGATCGCCGACGAGGCGATGCGGATCGCCGCGGACATCTGCATCTACACGAACGCGAACGTCACCGTGGAGGAGCTGTGAGCACGCGCAGGACCTCACCCCGAGGGAGATCGTCGCAGAGCTCGACCGGTACGTGGTCGGTCAGGCGCAGGCGAAGCGCGCGGTCGCCATCGCGCTGCGCAACCGCTGGCGCCGGCAGCAGGTGGCGCCGGAGCTGCGCGACGAGATCCTGCCGAAGAACATCATGCATGATCGGCCCGACCGGGGTCGGCAAGACCGAGATCGCCCGGCGGCTCGCGCGGCTCGCCGGGGCGCCCTTCGTGAAGGTGGAGGCGTCCAAGTTCACCGAGGTCGGCTACGTCGGCCGCGACGTGGACTCGATGATCCGCGACCTCGTCGAGGCGGCGGTCGAAGCTCGTGAAGGAAGAGGAGATGGAGAAGCTCCGCGGGCGCGCCCGCGAGGCGGCGGAGGAGAAGCTGCTCGACGCGCTCGGCTACGGCTCGGGATTCGGCCTGGGCTTCCGGAACGCGGTGTCCCGGGTCCGCGGGGAGGGCGGCGCCGAGGCCGAGCACCCCCGCATCGGGCGGCCGCGAGAAGGCGCGGGCGCAGCTCCGGGCCGGGACGCTCGACGACGAGCCGGTCGAGGTCGAGGTCACCGAGAGGCCGGTCGCGCCGATGCCGTTCATGGCCCCGGGCATGGAGGACATGGCGCAGGGGCTCCAGGACATGATGCAGTCGATCGGGAACAACCCGATCGTCTCGATGCTGGGCGGCGGCGCGAAGAAGCGGAAGCGCAAGGTGAAGGTGAAGGAGGCGCTCGACGTGCTCGCGCAGGAGGAGGCCTCCCGGATGGTCGACATGGAGCGCGTCGTCCGCGAGGCGCTCGATCGCGCCCAGAACGCCGGGATCGTCTTCATCGACGAGATCGACAAGATCGCGGGCCGCGACCAGGGGCAAGGCCCCGACGTGTCCCGCGGCGGCGTGCAGCGCGACCTCCTCCCCATCGTCGAGGGCTCCAACGTCAACACGAAGTACGGCGCGGTGAAGACCGACCACGTCCTCTTCATCGCCGCCGGGGCGTTCCACGTCGCGAAGGTCTCCGACCTCATCCCCGAGCTGCAGGGGCGCTTCCCGATCCGGGTCGAGCTCGAGCCGCTCTCCCGGGAGGACCTCGTGCGCATCCTGAAGGAGCCCCGGAACTCGCTCGTGCGGCAGTACACGGCGCTCCTCGCCACCGAGGGCGTGGACGTGCAGTTCCGCGACGACGCCATCGAGGAGGTCGCGCGGATCGCGGCGGAGGTGAACGAGCGCATGGAGAACATCGGGGCGCGCCGCCTCCACACCGTGATGGAGCGGCTCCTCGACGAGGTCTCGTTCGGGGCGAGCGAGCTGCGCGGACAGCGGATCGTCGTCGACGCCGCGTACGTGAAGCAGCGGCTCGAGGGCATCGCGACCGACGAGGACCTCTCGCGCTACATCCTCTGAGCGAGCGCAGTCGCGCCGGTGCCCCCGTGCTATAAGCGCTGGCATGACGCAAGACGGGATCATCCGGAGGGCGCAGGCGGTGCTCACCCCGAACTACCGGCAGGCGCCGGTGGTGCTCGCGCGCGGCGAGGGCAGCCGCGTCTGGGACGCCGACGGGAAGGAGTACCTCGACTGCATCGCGGGCATCGCCACCGTCGCGCTCGGCCACTGCAACCCCGCGCTCGTGCGCGCGCTCGAGGAGCAGGCGCGCACGCTGTGGCACGTCTCGAACCTCTTCTACAACCCGCGCGCGGTGGAGCTCGCGGAGGCGCTCGCCGGCACCACCTCGTGGGCGAAGCGCGTCTTCTTCTGCAACAGCGGCGCGGAGTCCAACGAGGCGATGCTGAAGCTCGCGCGGAAGCTCCACGCCGACGCGGGCCACCCGGAGCGCAACGAGATCGTCGCGTGCGAGAACTCGTTCCACGGCCGGACGATGTTCGCGCTCGCCGCCACCGGCCAGCCCAAGTACCACCACGGCTTCGAGCCGCTCGTCCCCGGCGTGCGGTTCGTGAGGTACGGCGACGCCGACGCGCTCGCGGCGGCGCTCGGCCCCCGCACCGCGGCGTTCATCGTGGAGCCGATCCAGGGCGAGGCGGGCGTGCTGCCGGCGCCGGCGGGCTACCTCGCGAAGGCGCGTGAGCTGACCCGCAAGGCGGGCGCGCTGCTCCTGTTCGACGAGGTGCAGACGGGGATGGGGCGCACCGGGAAGATGTGGGCGCACGAGTGGGAGGGCGTCACGCCGGACGCGATGTCGTCGGCGAAGGCGCTCGCGAACGGCTACCCGATGGGCGCGATGCTCGCGACCGAGGAGGTCGGGACGCACCTCTCGCCCGGGAGCCACGCGTCGACCTTCGGCGGCAACGCGCTCGGCTGCGCGGTGGGCCTCGCCGCCTTGCGCGAGATCCGGCGGGCCCTGCCGGAGGCGGAGAGGGTCTCCGCGCGGCTCTTCGAGCGGATCCGCGCGCTCGCCGCGGCGGCGCCCGCCGGGCGCGTGGCCGGAGTCCGCGGGAAGGGGATGTTGATCGGCGTGCTCCTCCGCGGCGTCGACGCCGCCGAGGTCGTGCGGATCGCGCGGGACGGCGGGCTGCTCGCGAACGCGATCGGCGCGGACGTGGTGCGGCTCGCGCCGGCGCTCACGCTCTCGCCCTCCGAGGCGGACCTCGCGGTGGACCGGCTCGCAGCCGCGATCGCGGCGGCGCCCGCTCGGGCCTGAGGAGGGGACATGGCACGCACCCCACGGACGAAGCGCGACTTCCTCAGGGTGAACGACCTCGAGCGCTCCGAGCTGCTCGAGCTCGTGGAGCGGGCGGCGGAGTGGAAGCTCCTCGGGAGGGGCGGGCCGCTGCCGCTCCAGCGGAAGACCATCGGCCTCGTCTTCGAGAAGGCCTCCACCCGCACGCGCGTCTCGTTCGAGGTCGCGGCGTACCAGCTCGGCGGCAACGCGATGATGCTCTCGCCGCGCGACACGCAGCTCGGCCGCGGCGAGCCCATCAAGGACACCGCCCGCGTCCTCGCCCGCTACGTCGACGCGCTCGTCGTGCGCACCTTCGAGCACGAGAAGATCGAGGAGATGGCGCGGTACGCGGACGTCCCGGTGGTGAACGCGCTCACGGATGCGTCGCACCCGTGCCAGATCCTGGCGGACCTCCTCACCATCACCGAGCGCTTCGGGGCGGACGCGCTCTCGAAGCCCGGGCTCGTGGTGGCGTGGATCGGGGACGGCAACAACATGGCGAACAGCTGGCTCGAGGCCTGCGGCCTGCTCGGCTTCGAGCTGCGGCTCGCGTGCCCGGCGGGCTACGACCCCGACGCCGCGCTCCTCGCCCGGGCCGGCGCGAAGGCGAAGGTCTTCCGGTCGCCGGCGGAGGCCGCGGAGGGCGCGCACGTCGTCAACACGGACGTGTGGGCGAGCATGGGGCAGGAGGCGGAGGTGGAGGAGCGCCGGCGCCGGTTCGAGGGGTTCATCGTCGACGAGCCCCTCCTGCGCAAGGCGCGCCCGAACGCGATCGTCCTGCACTGCCTGCCCGCGCACCGCGGCGAGGAGATCACGGACGCCGTCCTCGAGGGGCCTCGGTCGGCGGTCTTCGACGAGGCGGAGAACCGGCTGCACGCGCAGAAGGCGCTCCTCGAGCTCCTGCTCGCCGGGCGCTGACCTCGGGCGGCCGCCTGCCCGCGACGTGGACGGTGCGCCTGCGCACCGGCGCCGGTCACGTTCGGCGGGGAATTCGGTCCTATCGGGTGATGGCCCTCGCACCCTGTCCCGGGCTCATGGTAGGCAGTCTGGGGGTGCGTCGCGTTGACCCCTGGTGCCGCCGGTCGATAAGCTCGGAAGGTGCCGAGGCGTCGGGGAATTCGGGCTTGAGCGTCGATCGGCGCCAGGGGGTCGAGTTGGACGAGGCCGCGCTCGCCGAGGACGTCGACGTCGACCCCGAGCGACGCCGCCAGATCCTGCTGGCCGAGGCGAGCCTGGAGCGCTGGACGCACTGGGAGGCGCTCGGGATTCCCTGGAACGCGCCCGTCGCCGCGGCGAAGGCCGCCTACATCGAGCTCGTGAAGGTGTTCCACCCGGACCGCTACGCGGGCCAGCGGCTCGGCACCTACCGCGGCCGCCTGGAGCGGGTGTTCAAGCGGGTCACGCAGGCGCGCGACGTGCTCGCGGACGAGCACCGGCGCGCGGAGTACGCCCGGAAGACCGCGCCCGCGACCGAGTTCACGCGGATGGAGGCGCGCCGGCTCGAGGACGAGCGGCGCGTCGAGGAGCGCCGGGCGAGGCTCGCGAAGCAGAACCCGCTCGTCGCGCGCGTCTCCCGGATCGCAGGAGTTCGTGACGCGAGGGAAGGCGGCGCTCGCCGCGGGCAGGTTCTCGGCCGCCGCCAACGACCTCTCGCTCGCCGAGGGGCTCGACCCCAAGAACGCCGAGCTCGCGGCGCTCGCCGCCGAGGCCCGCAAGAAGGCGGCGGCGGTGCGGGCGAGCGATCAGTTCCAGAAGGGCCTGGAGGCCGAGCTCGTCGGGAAGTACGCGCTCGCGCTCGAGCGCTACCGCGAGGCGCTCGAGCTCGATCCGACGTACTTCCGCGCCGCCGCGCAGGCCGCCCGGGCGGCGGCCGCGACCGGTGACCTCGCGTCGGCGCGCGCGCTCGCCACGGCGGCGTTGAAGTCGGGCCCGCGGAGCGCGATCGCGCACGAGACGCTCGCCATCGTGCTCGAGCGCGAGGGGAAGAAGAAGGAGGCGCGCAAGGAGCTCGAGCGCGCGATCGAGCTCGACCCGGGGCTCGAGAGCGCGAAGGAGCGCCTGCGGAAGCTGGGCCTGTTCGGGGGGCTGCTCGGATGAGCGACCTCGAGCCGGTGATCGGGATCGACCTCGGCACGACGAACTCGTGCGTGGCGACGGTCCGGGACGGCCTGCCCCGGGTCATCCCGAACCGGAGCGGCCAGCTCCTCACGCCCTCGGTCGTCGCGATCGCGAAGAACGGGAAGCGGCTCGTCGGCTCGCTCGCGAAGCGGCAGGCCATCACGAACGCCGAGAACACGGTGTTCGCCGCGAAGCGGCTCATCGGGCGCCGCTGGGGGTCGAAGGAGATCGAGGACGCGCGCCGGGTGCTGCCGTACACGCTCGCCGCCGGGCCGGAGGGGTACGACGTCCGCGTCGTGATCGCCGGGCGCACGCACCCGGTCGCCGAGGTGTCCGCGATGGTCCTCGCCGAGCTGAAGGCGGACGCGGAGGCGTGGTTCGGGCGCCCGGTCCGCAAGGCGGTCGTGACCGTCCCCGCGTACTTCAACGACGGCCAGCGGCAGGCGACGAAGGACGCCGGCAAGATCGCCGGGCTCGAGGTGCTGCGCATCATCAACGAGCCCACGAGCGCGGCGCTCGCGTACGGGTTCGGCAAGCAGGTCGAGAAGAAGGTCGTGGTCTTCGACCTCGGGGGCGGCACCTTCGACGTGTCGATCCTCGACATCGGCAAGAGCGTCTACGACGTCGTCGCCGTCGGCGGCGACACGTACCTCGGCGGCGAGGACTTCGACCGCCGCGTCATCGACTGGCTCACCTTCGCGTTCGCGAAGGAGAACGGGGCGGTCGATCTCCGCCAGGACAAGATGGCGCTGCAGCGGCTCCGGGACGCCTCCGAGAAGGCGAAGTGCGAGCTGTCCACGGGCCCGTCCGCGTCGATCCACCTGCCGTTCCTCGCGTCGGCGGCGCAGGGGAAGGGCGCGCTCCACCTCGACAAGCAGCTCGGGCGCGAGAAGCTCGAGGAGCTGACGAAGGACCTCGTGGACCGCTGCATCGCGGTCGCCGAGAGGACGCTCAAGGACGCGGGCGTCCGGCCGGCGCAGGTCGGCGAGGTCATCCTCGTCGGCGGCATGACGCGGATGCCGCGCGTGCAGAAGGCGGTGAAGGACTTCTTCGGGAAGGAGCCGCACCGCGGCGTCCACCCGGAGGAGGTCGTCGCGCTGGGCGCCGCGATCCAGGCGCACGCGCTCACCGCGCCGCCGGCGAAGGGCGAGGAGGTGCTGCTCCTCGACGTCACGCCGCAGAACCTCGGGATCATGGTCGTGGGCGGGTACTTCCAGACGGTCATCCCGAAGAACACCACCGTCCCGACGAGCCAGACGCACCTCTTCACGTCCGTCCAGGACAACCAGACGTCCGTCCGGATCGCGGTGCTGCAGGGCCAGAGCGAGCGCGCCGTGGAGAACGAGCTCCTCGGCGAGTTCATCCTCGACGGCATCCGGCCCGCGCGCCGCGGCGAGGTCTCGATCGAGGTCACGTTCGAGATCAGCGCCGACGGCATCGTGGGGGTCGCCGCGCGCGACGTGGACACCGGGCAGCAGCAGTCGATCACCGTCACCGCCACCTCGGGGCTCACCGAGGACGAGCTGAAGCGCATCCTCGACGAGCAGCTCGACGACCTCCTCGAGAAGAAGGCGACGGCCGGCGAGTGGGAGGAGAGGCGCGCGCGGGCGACCGCCGCGGTCGAGGAGATCGAGGCGCTCGTGCCGGCGGTCCACGAGGCGCTCGAGCGGACCAAGTTCGGCAAGGACGCGGTCACGAAGGCCGAGGGCGTGCTCGCCCGCGTTCGCGCCGCGCTCGAGGCGCGCGACGCCGCCGCGCTGGCGCGCGACGAGGAGCACCTCGACCGGACCCTGCAGCTCTTCAAGGGGCTCGCCGCGCAGCCGCGGCAGCCGGGGAAGTGAGTCGTGACCCAGGTCCCAGAGCTCATCGACCGGGGCATCAAGCTCTACATGGCGGGACGGATCCGCGAGGCGCGGGAGGCGTTCCAGCTCGCGGTGGATCTCGACCCGAAGAACGAGAAGGCCCGCTCGTACCTCCTCCACATCCGCGAGGCCGTGCCCTCGGTGACCCCGTTCCCCGGCGCGCTGCACCGGGTGCAGCCAGCGGCCGTGCAGCCGCCCGCCTCGGGCGCCGCGGCGCCCGGCCCCGCGAGGCCTCCCGCCGCCGGCGTGGCGGCGCTCGCCGCAGCGGTCGAGCTCGCCGCACGGGAGGACCTGGAGGGCGACTTCGCGCCGTCGCCCTGGGACGACGGTCCCGCGGCGTCCACCACGATCGAGCTCGAGTCGTCCGGCGGGCTCGACCTGCGAGCGGTCGCGGAGAAGTCCGACCTGCGCCCGCTCGTCCCGGAAGGCGCGCCCGCGCCCGCCGCCGCGCCCCAGCCGAAGAGCGACGTCGACGTCTGGCTCTCCGCAGCGAAGGAGCTGTTCGCGCTCGGCGACTTCTCCGGCTCGCTCGAGCTCATCGAGAAGATCCTGCAGGTGGACCCCGACCACGGCGAGGCGCGCGACTACCTCCGGCAGAACGAGGCGACGCTCGTCTCCATGTACGAGTCGAAGCTCGCGCCGCTGACCCGCGTCCCCCGGCTCGCCATCAAGCCCGAGGAGGTCATGTGGCTGAACCTCGATCACCGGGCGGGGTTCCTCCTCGCCCAGATCGACGGCTCGGTGGACTACGAGACGCTGTTCGCGCTGTCGGGGCTGCCGCGCCTCGACACGGCGCGCATCCTCGCGAACCTGATCGCCGAGGGCGTGATCACGAGCTGAGCGGGGCGCGGGACGGCGACCGCGACCCGACCCCGACCTCGACCTCGACCTCGACCTCGACCTCGACCTCGACCTCGACCCCGACCCCGACCCCGACCCCGACCGCGACCGCGACCCCGACCCCCCGACCCCGATTCGTCCACCCGCGCGCGCGCCCCGCTCAGTTCCGGACGATTGCCGTCCAGACGCCGCGAACGGCGACCCGGCCGTGCTGGTTCTTCGTCGTCGTCGTCACCTCGAGGAAGTCGAGGTTCCCGCGCTCCTGGATGTGCGTGATCTCGCCGATTGTCGTGAGGACGTCGCCGGGCCGGATTGGCTCGACGAGCTCGAGCTCCTGCTCGCCGTGCACGAGCCGGAGCGGGTTCACCGCGAGCTCGGGGTCGGAGCAGGCCTTCGCGAACGGCTCCATGGCGAAGGCGGTCGCGAACACGGGCGGCGCGACGATCCCGCCGTGCGGCCCGATCCTCGCGGCGTCCTCGTCCCAGGTGAGCGGGTGGGCTCGGTCGGGGGACGCGGAGAAGACGTGGCCCGGGACCCCGCCGCCGGTCGCGGTGACGAAGTCCTTCACGTGCTGCAGGCCGACGCTGAAGACGTAGGGGCCGTAGGTGCGGCCCAGGTGCTTTCGGTCGATTGGCACGTCATCTCCCCGCGATGCGCGCCTCGGCCACGGCGCCCTTCAGGACCTCCTCGCCCTTCTGGTTCCGCGCCGTGACCTCGAGCCGGAGCGTCCGCCCCTCGATCGCGGCGCAGCGGCCGTCGAACGTGACGACGTCCCCGACCTGGACCGGCTTCGTGAAGCGTGCGCGGACGCGGGCGAGGCGCGCCGGGTCGTCGAGGTAGGCGACGCACGCGTCGGCGAGCCACGCGTACGTGCACATGCCCTGGAGGATGACGCCCTGGTAGCCGGCGGCGCGGCCGACGCTCGGGTCGATGTGGATGGGGTTGAAGTCGCCGGAGGCCGCCGCGTAGTAGATCGGGCGGTAGGGATTGACCTCCCGCACCGACTGGAACGTGTCGCCGACGGTGAAGTCCTCGAGGCGCTTCATGGCTTCCCTGTAAGGGAGCGCCGGGCGGAGCACAAGATCCCCGACCCGACGAGGCGCCGACGCAACGCGTCGCTGGAACGCGGGCCGCTTTTCTGCTACGTGCGGGTACCCATGAGCCGGATCTACAAGTCGCTCCCGCCGAAGGGCACCGCCATCGGCATCGCCTTCAGCGGCGGCCTCGACACCCGCTGCGCCGTGGCCTGGATGTCCGAGCAGGGCATGTCCGTCCATGCGTACACCGCCGATCTCGCCCAGCCCGACGAGGCGAACCCCGCGGACATCCCGCCGATCGCCCGCCAGCACGGCGCGACGAAGGCGCGGCTCGTCGACTGCCGCGACGCGATGGTCCGGGAGGGCATCGCCGCCGTCCAGTGCGGCGCGTTCCACATCAGCTCGGGCGGGAAGAAGTACTTCAACACGACCCCGCTCGGCCGGGCCGTCACCTCGACCGCCATCGTGCGTGCCATGCGCGAGGACGGCGTGCACGTCTTCGGCGACGGCTCGACGCACAAGGGCAACGACATCCAGCGCTTCTACCGGTACGGCATCCTCGTCGACCCGCAGCTGCGCATCTACAAGCCGTGGCTCGACGACGCGTTCGTCTCGGCGTTCGGCGGGCGCAAGGAGATGAGCGAGTACCTCGAGCGCCGGAAGCTCCCCTACAAGATGGGGACCGAGAAGGCGTACTCGACCGACGCGAACGTGCTCGGTGCGACGCACGAGGCGAAGGACCTCGAGCGGCTCGACACCGGCATGCGGATCGTGAACCCGATCATGGGCGTCGCCCACTGGAAGCCCGAGGTCGCGATCGCCGCCGAGGAGGTCACGGTCGTCTGGGAGCAGGGCATGCCGGTCGAGCTGAACGGCCGTCGGTTCGGCTCCGCGTACGAGCTGTTCCTCGAGGCGAACCGCATCGGCGGGCGCCACGGCCTCGGGATGAGCGACCAGATCGAGAACCGCGTCATCGACGCGAAGAGCCGCGGCGTCTACGAGGCGCCCGGGATGGCGCTCCTCCACGTGACGTACGAGCGGCTCATCTCCGCCATCCACAACGAGAACACGCTCGACCTGTACTTCTCGCTCGGCCGCCGCCTCGGGCGGCTCCTCTACGAGGGCAAGTGGTACGACCCGGAGGCGATGATGCTGCGCGACGCGCTCACGCGCTGGATCGCGCCGGCGGTCACCGGCGAGCGTGACGCTCGAGCTGCGCCGCGGCGACGACTGGACGATCCTCGACACGAAGGCGCAGTACATGAGCTACGCGCCGCACAAGCTGTCGATGGAGAAGGTCGAGGACCCGGCGTTCACGCCGGAGGACCGGATCGGCGCGCTCGAGCTGCAGAACCTGTCGGTCACCGACAACCGCGAGCTCCTGCTCCACCACCTCGACGCGGTCCGCAAGCTCGGCGCGGCCCGCGGCGCGCCGGGGCTCGGGGCGCTCCTCGGCGAGGGCGGCGAGGACTAGGCCGCTCCGATCTCCGGGCCAGGCACTCTTCGCGCAGGGAATGTGCTGGCCCGCTCCCTGCGGCCTACCCGAACGGCCTTCTCGGACGCCCGGATCGGGCGGCTGCCGGGCGGCTACCGGGCGGCGGGCGGTGCCGGGTCGAGCGGGTCCTCGACGTGGTCGAGCTCCTGCTCGCGCCGCCGCGCGTAGGTCGCCTGCACGAACTCGATGAGCCGGTCGAGGTAGCTCGTGATGGGCGGGCACTGGATCCCCGTCCCTTCGAGCAGATCGAGCAGGTTCCGGCAGTTGTAGATGGCGAGGTGGTTCACGTACTCGATCGCCGGCCGGTGCGTCCGCGACAGCCGCTCGAGAAGCGGCAGCTGAAGGATCGCCTGGAGCAGCCGCGCCGGCACGGACACCGGGGGCAGCTTCCTCCCCGCGCGGTCCGCGATCATCTCGTAGACGCGGCGCGCCGAGAGCGGCGACGGGTCCACCACGTGGATCGTGCGGCCGGCGCCGGCCGGGTTCTCGGAGATCGAGAGCGCAGCGTCCACGGCGAAGTCGACCGGCACCACGTTGAGCGGCGCGACCGCGTCGCCGGGCAGCGGGAGCGGGACCGCCAGCGGGGAGGCCACGAGCAGGATGGCGAGCGCGTACGGCCCCTCGAACCGGTCGATCTCCCCGGTGCGCGAGTCGCCGACGACGATGCTCGGCCGGTAGATCGTCGCCGGGATCTCGGCCTGCGCGCGGCGGACGAGCAGCTCCCCCTGGAACTTCGACTCCTCGTAGGTGTTGTGGAACCGCTGGCCCATCGCCAGCTCGTCCTCGAGGATCACGCCGACGCGGTCGCCCGAGACGAACGCGGTCGAGAAGTGGTTGAGCCGGCGGAGCCGGCGCGCTGTGAGGCAGAGGTCGAGGACGTTCTGGGTGCCCTCGACGTTCACGCGGCGCATCTCGCTGCGCCCCGCCCCGAGGTGGGACCGGGCGGCGAGGTGCCACACGTCGGTGAGGTCGCGCGCGAGCGTCTTGAACTCGACCCCGGAGAGCCCGAGGTGCATGTGCTCGACGTCGCCCTCGACGACCTCCGCCCGCTCCGCCCCGAGCGCGGCGAGGTCCTCGCGCGCCGCGCGGGCGTTCTTCGGCTGGACCAGGAGGACGAGCCGGTCCGGCTTCCCGCGCAGCGCCTCGAGGAGGCGCCGCACGAGCCGCTTCCCGATGAACCCGGGGTAGCCCGTCAGGAAGTGGATACGTCCGGCCTCGGCCATCCGGCCGGTCAATAGCGCACGGGCGGCGCGTTGGGAAGCTTCCGCCCGAGGCCCCTGCGCAGATCGGCGAGAAGCCGGCCGGCCTTCCCGGCGAGCTCGGATGGGGCGCCGACGTTCTCGACGACGAAGTCGGCGCGCGCCGCCTTCTCGTCGATCGGGAGCTGCGCGGCGATGCGCGCGTCGGCGTCGGCCAGGGCGAGCCCGTCGCGCGCGACCATCCGGGCGCGCTGCACGGCCGGCGGGGCCCAGACGACGACCACGGAGTCGAGCACGCCGTCGAGGCCGACCTCGTACAGGAGGGGCGTGTCGTAGAACGCGAGCTCGTGGCCCGCGTCCGCGAGCCGCCGCGTCTCCTCGGCCATGGCGAGCCGGACGGCGGGGTGCGTGATCGCCTCGAGCCTGCGCCGCGCCTCCGGGTCCGAGAAGGCGAGCGCCGCCATCCGCTTGCGGTCGAGCGCGCCGTCGGCGCCGAGCACGTCCGGGCCGAACGTCCGCGCGATCTCCGCGAGCGCCGCCGTACCCGGCGCGACGGCCGCCCGGGCGAGCGCGTCCGCGTCGACGACGGGCACGCCGCGCGCGCGCAGCGCCGCGGCGAAGGTGCTCTTGCCGGTCGCGATCCCGCCCGTGAGCCCGACGACCCGCACGCGCTACCTGGACGACGCCGCACCCTCCGCGGGATGCTGCTCGGCGACGGCGGCCTTGGGCGCGGTCTTGGCGCCCGGGCCGAAGGTGAGCGCCTCGACGTTCCCTTCCTTGCCGAAGTACACGGTCACGCCCTGCTGCGGGTACACCCAGACCTTCTGGAAGGTGTCCTCGACGAAGGTGCGCTGCGGCGGCTTCCCGTAGGTGCCCTCGATCGAGTCCTGATCGAGCTGCGCCGTGAGGAAGATGGTGATCTCGATGACGACGCCCTTGTCGTCCACGTGGAACTGCGCCTGCCGCGTCCCCTCGAGCGCCTGCTCGCCGTAGTACGCGAGCACGGTGCGAGCGGAGCGCTTCGTCTTCGTGGTGGGCTCGCCGAACCGCTCCACCACCTCTTGCTGGGTGCTCGTGCCGGGGGTGACGCCCTTCCATGCCCGGGCCGACGCCAGGCCGGGCGCGAGGGCGAGGAGCAAGGAAGCCAGTCGAACGAGGCGCATGGGGCATTATACTCCGGGCCCCGTGCGCCACCTCCTCGTCAGCCTGTTCCTCGCGGCCGCCGCGCCTTCCTTCTCCCACGCCGGAGACAAGGTGGGACCCGAGACGTGCAAGGCGTGCCATCCGTCCGCCTACGACGCCTGGCTCGCGACGCCGCACGCGCGATCGCGGGACAGCCTCCCCGATCGGAGCCGGAACGAGTCGCGCTGCCTGTCGTGCCACGCGCCGGACGCCGAGGACGGCCTCGCGGGCGTCTCGTGCGAGTCGTGCCACGGCGGCGGCCGGCTCTACGCCGCGCCGTACGTCATGCGCGACGCGGAGCTCGCTCGCGCGCTCGGCCTCGTGGATCCCGGCGACAAGACCTGCCTCGCCTGCCACACCGAGTCCACCCCGAGCCTCGTGAAGTTCGAGTACGACCGGAAGGTCGCGCTCATCCGGCACGCGAAGGAGCCGCCGCCCGCGCCGGCCGCGCCGCCCCGGAAGCCGGAGCCGAGGAAGCCCGAGCCGTCGAAGCAGGGGCGGTGACCGATGGCGCTCCAGGTCGTCACGGCCGAGTTCGCGAAGACCGCCACGCGGCCGGACGAGTGGCCGCGTGGCCCCGCACCCGAGATCGCGTTCGTCGGCCGCTCCAACGTCGGGAAGTCGTCGATGCTGAACGCGCTCGCGCGCCGGAGGGGGCTCGCGCGCGTCTCGAACACGCCCGGGCGGACCCGGGCGCTCCAGTTCTTCGACGTCACCTACCGGCCGACGCCCGCGGCGCGGCCGCGCCCGGTCCGGTTCTGCGACCTCCCGGGCTACGGGTACGCCAAGGTGTCGAAGGCCGAGCGCGACCGTTGGGCGGCGATGATCGAGGACTACCTCCGCGGCCGGGACGTGCTGCGCGCCGTCGTGCTCATCGTCGACGCGCGCCACGCGCCGGCGGAGAGCGACCACGACGCGCTCGCGTTCCTCCGCGCGACGGGGCGCCGCGTGCTCGTCGCCGCGACGAAGACGGACAAGCTCGCGAAGACGCGGCGCGGGGCGGCGCTCCGCGCCGTGGAGCAGGCGCTCGGCCTCGCGCGCGGCGAGGCGGTGCCGTTCTCCGCCGTCGAGGGCACCGGCACCGACGCGCTCTGGCTCCGCATCGCCTCGGCGGCAGAGGAGCCCGCCGAAGAGGCCTCCGCGCCCTGAGGCACGACCCGGCCGGGCTCGGTGTCCGGCGGGCGGGATCGACGACTGGCGTCAGCCCCGCCGCCGGCCCTCGAGCTGCGCGAGCACGTCGTCGAGCCGGCGCTCCTCGCGGGACACGTCGAAGCCTGCCGCGCGCGCCCCGTCCACCACGGCGAGGCAGAACAGGAAGAGCGAGACGTGCTCCCGCGAGGGCGGCTCGCCGGGGTGGCCGGCGAGGAAGTGTGCGAGCCGCGCCTCGGCGGCGGACAGGTCGCGGAAGCAGACCGCCCGCGGGAGGCCGTCGAGGGGGCCCGTCGCGGCGGTCACGGGTGCGAACGCGACGCCCGCGTCGGCGAGCGCGAGCTCCCGGCCGTCGTCGAGCCGGATCGCGAGGTAGGGCCGCCGCGTCCCGGCGTCGAGCCGCTCCTCGACGAGCGCGACGTGCGTCCAGTCGAGCGCGAGGATCTTGCCGGACGCGACGTCGAGGAGCGTCGACGCCGCCGGATCGTACAGGACGCTCGGAGGGTGCTCGCGCGCGAACCGCTCGACGAGAGCGCGCTGCGCGGCGCGGTCCGGGGATGGGGGCACGCGTCATCCCTCCCGGCGGGTCCAGCAGATCTCGACGACGGTGATCTCGACGGAGCCGGCGGGCCGCAGCACGAGCGCGGTGTCCCCCTCGCGCTTCCCGAGCAGCGCGCGACCGAGCGGCGCGTCGACGCTGACGAGCCCGCGCCCGGCGTCGGACTCGTCCGGCCCGACGAGCCGGTACGTCCGCTCGTCCCCGTCCTCGTGCTCGACGGTCACCCACGCGCCGAAGTACGCGCGCCCGTCGAGGCGCGGCGACGGCTCGATCACCGTCAGGGCGTCCATCCGTTCGGAGAGGAACCTGAGCCGCCGGTCCAGCTCCCGGAGCTTCCGCTTCCCGTAGATGTACTCGGCGTTCTCGCTCCGGTCGCCGAGCGCCGCCGCCGCCTCCACCTCCGCGACGATACGCGGGCGCTCGACGCTCCAGATCCGATCGTGCTCCTCGGCGATGCGGCGGAACCCCTCGGGCGTGATGTACCGGCGCGGCTTCGGCATGGGGCGGTCCCCGAGTGAATGGCCGGGGGCGCGTCCCCTGTCAACGGGGACCCTCGCGGGAAGTTGCTGCGCCCGGGCGCGCGGGTTCTACTTTGCGTCTGGGAGCGACGGAATGGCGGACCGGTACATCTACGCCGTGGCGGTGGAGGCCTTCTTCCACCGGGCGCTCGCGGGGCGGCTCGACGCGGCGGCCAAGACGGCCCTGCGCGACGCGGGCATCGCGGTCGACGAGCCTCTCCTCTCCGTCTACCCGGCCGAGGTGTTCCACCGCGGCGTGTCGCTCGCGGCCCGGGCGGTCTACCCCGGGGTCGACGAGGAGGAGGCGCAGTACCGGGCCGGGCTCGACCACATCGACGCGTTCGTACAGTCCTACCCGGGCAAGATGATGGCGGCGCTCGCGCGGCAGATCGATCCGCGGACCATCCTCGAGTACACGGCGACGTTCATCCGGCTCGGCAACAACTTCACCGAGTCGCGGACCCGCGCCCTCGGCGACAGGCGCGTCGAGGTGTGGATGAACGACGTCGGCGAGGTGCCGGGGTGGTACCGAGGGATCCTGCAGCGCGGCCTCGAGCGCGCGAACGTCAAGGGCGTCGAGGTCCTCGGCGTCCCGGGCTCGCCGCCGCCGTCGGCGACCTACGACGTGTCCTGGGCGGGGCGCTGACGCCGAGGTGGCGCGAGGGGAGGCCCCCGGGCTAGTCTCGGCCGACCGTGCGGATCAGCGATCTCCTGCGGTTCGCCCGCGAGCGCGGCGAGCCGATCTTCTCGTTCGAGTTCTTCCCGCCCAGGACGGACGACGGCGTGCGCGCGCTGTTCGACACGGTCGAGGCCCTGCGGCCGCTCGGCCCCGCGTACGTGTCCGTGACCTACGGGGCCGGCGGGTCGACGCGCCAGCGGACCCTCGAGCTCGTGAAGCGGCTGAAGCGCGAGAGCGAGGTCGAGGCGATGGCGCACGTCACATGCGTCGGCGCGTCCCGGGACGAGGTCGCGGCGCTGCTCGACGAGATCGCGGACGCCGGGATCCAGAACGTGCTCGCGCTGCGCGGGGACCCGCCGCGCGGCGAGACCACCTTCGTGCCGCACCCGGAGGGCTTCGCCCACGCGAGCGAGCTCGTCGCGTTCATCCGCTCGCGGCCGGAGCGCTGGAGGTTCTGCGTCGGCGCCGCGGCGTACCCGGAGGGGCACGTCGAGACGCGCGACCTCGGGCAGGACCTGCGCAACCTCAAGCTCAAGGTCGACGCGGGCGCGGACTTCCTCGTCACGCAGCTCTTCTTCGACAACGCGAAGTACTTCGGGTTCGTGGACCGGGCGCGGGCGTCGGGGATCGCGCTCCCGATCGTGCCGGGGATCATGCCGTTCACGAACGTCGAGCAGGTGGAGCGGTTCACCGCCATGTGCGGGGCGTCGATCCCGCCGCCGCTCCGCGCCGCCATGGAGGTCCGCCGCGACGATCCCGAGTCGGCCCGTGAGCTCGGGGTCGCGTACGCGAGCCTCCAGTGCGCCGACCTCCTGCGCCGCGGCGCGCCGGGCGTGCACTTCTACACGCTGAACCGATCGACCTCGACGCGCGCCATCCTCGCCGCGCTGCGCGCGAGCGAGCCCTGGCACGGGTAGCCCACGCCGCCGTAACCCTCCGGGTGCCTGCGGGGTAGGGTAAGGTGGATGCGAACGCCCGCCCGATCGTCCACCGGGCGGCAGGGGACGGCATGGCGATGCAGCGGCTCTCGAGCGTGGCGGCGATCCTGATCGCCCTCGCCGCGCCGTGCGCGCGGGCGGACAGCCTGCGGTGCGCGGGCGGTATCGTCCAGACCGGCGACTGGAAGATCGACCTGCTCGCGAAGTGCGGGCGCCCCTCGCTGGTGGAGGACCACGTGCGCGAGGGGGGCACCTTCGACGCGCGGAACGGCGTCGCGCGACGCGTCTACGCGCCGGTCGACGTGTGGACCTACGACTTCGGCCGGAACCGGTTCGTGCAGCTCGTCCGGATCGTGAAGGGGAGGATCGTCGCGATCGAGCGCGGCAGCTACGGCTACGCGGACGAGCAGCCATGGCGCGGGAAGCCGAACAAGTCCACCTGCGACCCCGCCGCGCTGTCCGAGGGGAAGCTCACCCTCGAGATCCTGGCGCGGTGCGGCGAGCCGGCCGTGAAGGACGAGTGGGAGGAGGAGGTCTCCGCGGTGCGGCAGGTGGACGGCCAGGTGGTCGCGACGGAAACCGTGTACCGGACCGTGGCGGTCTGGACCTACGACTTCGGCCCGAACATCCTCGTCCGCTTCGTCCGGATCGAGGACGGACGGGTGACGCGCGTCGAGACGGGATCGTACGGTTACGGGGACTGATGAGAGCAGACACGCGAGAGCTCCCCGCCCGCCCGACCTGGCGCAGCTCGGGCACACCGCTCGGGTCTCTCGCGGTGGCCGTCGGGGTGCTCGCGGCGCTCGCGGGCCCCGCGGCGGCCGGAGCGCCCGCGCGAGACGACCTCGCCGGCACCTACCGGATCCAGGGGACCGCCCGTGTCGACGCCGCCGCGCCGCTGGGCCGGCAGATCGCGTCGCGCGGCGACGCAATCGTCCGGACCGCCGGCGGTGGAGGCGTCCGCCTGCGCCTCGCGTCGATGGGCCAGGCCTGCGAGCTCACGGCGTCGCGGGCGGCGGACGGCGCGCTCTCGTTCGCCGCCGGGCAGCACTGCCTCTTCGATCTCCGCGACCCGGGCGCGCGCGGTCACGTCGAGGCGCGGCTCCGCGCCGGACGGGGACGGCTCCGCGACCGGCACCTCGCGGTCGATCTCGCCTTCGACCTGTCGGGCGTCGTGTCGCTCCGGACGTCGGAGGCGGTCCAGATGCTCGGCGTGGAGATCCCCGCGTCGTGGACGCCGGACCTCCCGGTCGACGGCGGCGCGAGCGTTCAGGCCGAGGGCGACCGCGACGAGTCCCGCGCGGTGGAGCAGGGGTAGCGGTCCGCGAGCGACCCCCGCGGGACCGCTGGCCTCCCGGCCGCGCCTTCGGGTAGACGTGGCGCATGAGCGACCCGAAGACGCCCGCCGCGCGCGTGCTCGTGCGCGCGAAGGACCGCGGCCCCGCGTTCCCGACCGGCCACCCGTACAACCCCAAGGCGGAGCTGCACGGCTGGCTCCTCTCGCGCACCGCCGGGCTCGCTCGCGTCGCGGTGAACCTCGCGTGGATCCCGCCGGGCAAGGAGTCGGCAATCTTCCACGTGCACCACCGCGAGGAGGAGTGGGTGTACGTGCTCGAGGGGAAGGGCGTCGCGGAGGTGAACGACGCGGAGCACGCGATCGGTCCCGGCGACTTCCTCGGCTTCCCGCCGGGGACGGCGCACCTCCTCCGGAACGAGGGCACGCAGGACCTGCTCGTCCTCGAGGGGGGCGAGGTGCTCCCCGACGTCGACGTGGCCGACTTCCCTCGCCTCCGGCGGAGGCTCGTGCGCGTGGGGACGCGCGTCGCGATCTACCCGATGGAGGCCGAGATCCCGTTCATCCCCGGCGGCGAGCTTCCGGCCGTGCTGTTCGGTGCGGGCGCGAAGGGGCCGGCACCGCGCGTGCTCGTCCACGCGGACGAGCGCGGCCCCGCACGCGAGTACCGGCACCCGGAGAACCCGAGGTCCGAGGTGTACCTGACCGCGCTCTCGCGCCCGGCCGGGCTCGGGCGGCTCGCGGTCGTTCACACGCGCGTCCCGGCCGGGAAGGAGTCGTTCGTCCACCACGTGCATCGGCACGACGAGGAGTGGATGTTCGTGCTCTCCGGACGCGGGAGCGCCGAGCTCGGCGAGCGCGAGGAGGAGATCGGCCCGGGCGACTTCCTCGGCTACCCGGCGAACGGCGAGCCGCACAACGTCCGCGCGTCGGCGGGCCAGGACCTCGTGTACGTGCAGGGCGGCGACGCGTGGTCGCGGTCCACGATCGAGATCGTCGACATGCCGCGCCTCGGGCTCCGGCGGACGTTCGTCGGGACGCGCGACATCGCGACGTTCCCGACGAGCGCTGCGCGTGAGGCGGACGCGGCCGGGAGGAAGTGAGGCGCCGGGCCCCGCGCGCCGTCAGGGGCGCATCAGAGGCCGGTTGTCGAAGAGTGACCCCACGGAGATTCGAACTCCGGTTCCAGCCTTGAAAGGGCCGTGTCCTAGGCCTCTAGACGATGGGGCCGACGCCTGCGCAGCCTCCGAAACGTACTGGGCGCCCGGGAGCCTGTCAAAACCGACGGCTCGCGGGCGCCTCGTAACTCGTTGACCCCACAGGGATTCGAACCCCGGTTTCCGCCCTGAGAAGGCAGCGTCCTGGGCCTCTAGACGATGGGGTCGGGCGGCTAAGTACCCGACCCGTGTGCCCGTGTCAAAGGGTGCAGGCCGACCGGTGGGCGGCGAATCGCGAGCAATCTCGCGGTCCCGCGACGGCGCGGCCGCGCGACGCGGCCGCCCTCACGCGCGTCGCGGAACGGCGCGGCGCGCGTCCGACTCGGCGGCGCGCCAGACGGTGCCGCGGACGACGTCCCAGAGCGGCAGCGTCACGTTGAAGTTCCAGCGCTGCATGAGCGGCGGGTGGTGGTGCCGCTGGTGGTGGCGGCGCAGCCATCTCGTGACCCGCAGCCGTCCCACGAACCCGTCCGCCGGCAAGTGGTAGGCGAGGTGGAACCACTCGTACGTGAGTACGTACAGGACGACCGTCGCGACCCACAGCGCCGCGAGGTTCGGCTGCCCGGCGAGCCAGACCGCGGCCGTGATGGGCGACGTGACCGCGACGAGACCGACCACGCCGTACGCGGGCAGGAGCACGAAGCGCAGCTCGCGCCAGTCGCGGATGTGCATGTCGTCGGAGACGTAGATCGCGTGGTGCTGCGGCGTGTGCCGGTGGTAGAGCACCTCGAGCGGCCAGGTGCGCCGGTGCAGGAGGTCCCGGTGCGCGTGCCACTCGACCGCGTTCCCCACGACGACGAAGAGCGGAACGCAGGCGAGCTGCCACGCCTGCAGCCCCGAGATCCGCGCGAGCGCGAACGCGACGATCGCGAGGCCGCTCACCGCGGGGATCGCGAGGTGGAACCAGGGCGAGTACCAGCGCGGGAGGCGCGACAGCAGCTCGCGCCGCAGGTCCTCGCGCGACGTCTGGGTCACCTTCGCCGCTCCTTCCCGGCACCAATCCTACGACCCGCCCGGCGAGCGAACCAGGGGCGAGCGGGCTCGAAGGAAGGCTTTCACGGGGCGTGGGCCGGCGGCCCCTTTCACGCGCTCTTCGCGACCGGCTGCGGCACTGCCCTGAGCGGAGGCCAGACGAGCCGCTTCGCCGCGGGCCTTCGGCGGAGGTACCCGACCGCGCCTGCGACGGCGGTCGCCCCGGTCGCGAGCGCCGCGAGCCCGAAGACCCACCCGGGGAGGTCGAGGTAGAAGCGCGCCGCCAGGACGCCGCCGAGCGCCAGCCCCCCGGCCTTCTGGATGGTCGCCCAGGTCGCGAGGCTGCTCCGCTTGAGCGGGTCGAGCTCGCCGAGCCGGTCCCAGAGCACCTGCTCCTGGCGCCAGTAGGTGTAGACGACCGGGATGATCTCGAGCGTCAGGAACGCGCTCGAGACGAGGCCGCCCACCATCGGAGCGGCGATCCGCTTCATCACGTCCGCCCCGCTTCCGGTCGCCCAGAGGAGCGGGACGAGGCCGACGAGCATCGTCGCCGACCGTCATCAGCTTCGGCCGCACGCGCTGCACCGTGCCCTCGATGTGCGCCTAGATGATGTCGTCGAGGTCGCGGATCTTCCCCGCCGCGCAGCCGGCGCTCGAACGCGTGGTCGATGTAGACGATCATGACGACGCCGGTCTGCGCCGCGAGCCCGACGAGCGCGATGATCCCGACCCAGACCGCCGTCGAGAGGCGGTAGTCGAGCAGGTAGAGGAGCCAGATCGCTGCCGACGAGCGCGAACGGGATCGAGAGGAGGACGATCAGCACCTCGGTGAAGTTCTTGAACTGCGTCCAGAGGAGCAGGACGACGAGGAGCAGCGCGAGCGGGACGAGGATCTTCATCCGCTCGCGCATCTTCTCGAGCAGCTCGTACTGGCCGGTCCACTTGAGCACGTAGCCCGAAGGCATCTTGAGCGTGCCGTCCGTCTGCGCGCGCCGCGACCGCCTCCTTCGCCTCGTCCACGTAGCCGCCGACGTCCCGCTGGCCGCCGTCGATGTCGACGTAGACGTAGCCGACGAGGAGCCCGCCTCGTCGCGCACCATCGGCGGTCCTCGACGCGATGCGGACGTCGGCGAGCTCGCCGAGGGTCACGAACGCGGGGCCCTTCGCCGCCGCGCCCGCGCCGGTGAGCGCCGACTGGTCGGCGCCGGGCCCGATCCAGCCGAGGCCCGGGGCGTCGGACGCGGTCGGCTGGGGCGCCGCCTGCGCGTTGCCCCCGCCGCCCATGCCCATCTGCGCGAGCCGCACGTCGGGCAGCGGCGCGTCCGCCGCGCCCATCCCGCCCTTCCCGCCCCTCGACGCGCCGAGCGGCACGAGCACCCGGCGGAGCCGCTCCAGGTCGGAGCGGAAGTCCTGGGGGTAGCGCACGTTCACGGTGAACCGCTTCCGCCCCTCGACGGTGACGCTGATGGGCTCGCCGCCGATGGCCGCCTCGACGACGCGGTTCACGTCGTCGATGGTGAGGCCGTAGCGCGCGAGCGCCTCGCGCTGCGGGACGATGTCGACGTAGATGCCGCCGAGCGATCGCTCGTAGAGGACGCTGCGCGTGCCGGCGATGCGGGGCGATGACCTTCTCGAGCGTGACGCCGACCTTCTCGATCGCGGGGATCGAGGTGCCGAACACCTTGATGCCGACGGGCGTGCGCACGCCGGTCGAGAGCATGTCGATGCGCGCCTTGATCGGCATCGTCCAGGCGTTGGTCCAGCCCGGGAGCTGCATCGCCGCGTTCAGCTTGCGCGACGAGCTCGTCCCAGGTCTCCTGCGCCGCTCCGGCCAGGCGACGCCGAGGACCGGCTTCAGGAAACCGGGCGCCCAGGACGAGTACCAGCGCTCGACGCGCACCTCGGCCACTCCTCCGTGGGCTGGAGCTGGACGATCGTCTCGACCATCGAGAGCGGCGCCGGATCGGTCGCCGTCTCGGCGCGGCCGATCTTGCCGAAGACGGTCTTCACCTCGGGGAACGACGCGCAGCACCCGGTCCTGCGCGCTGGAGCTGCCGCTTCGCCTCCTCGATGGAGATGTTCGGGGAAGCGTCGTCGGCATGTAGAGCATGTCGCCCTCGTTGAGCGGCGGCATGAACTCGCTGCCGAGCCGCACGTACGAGCGGCGACGGCGGAGAGCACGGCGAAGACGCCGATGGCCAGCGTCGTGATGGGGCTGCGCAGCGCGACGTAACACGAACGGCTCGTAGACCGCCATGATCGCAGCGCGAGACCGGGTGATCCGACTCGCTGCGGATCTTGCCCGCGAGGAGCAGGTCGCGGAGCGCGGGCGCGAACGTGACGCTGAGGATCGCCGCCGAGAGCATCACGAACGTCTTGGTGTAGGCGAGCGGGCGGAAGAGCCGGCCCGCCTGGCCCGTTCAAGCCGAACACCGGGACGAACGAGACCGCGATGATGAGGAGCGAGAAGAAGATCGCCGGCGTCACCTCGCTGCGCGGCCTCGTGCGAGGAGCTTCGCGCCGGTCTTGGGCGAGATCCGGCGGGCGCGTGCTCGAGCTTCTTGTGGCACGCCTCGATCATCACGATCTCGGCGTCGACCGTCGCGCCGATGGCGATGGCGATGCCGCCGAGGCTCATGATCGTCGACGGGATGTCGAGGAGCGTACATCGGGATGAACGCGAGCGCACCGCGAGCGGCAGCTGACGATCGGCAGGAGCGCGCTGCGGAAGTGCAGCAGGAAGAGGAGGATGACGAGGCGCGACGACGATCGCCTCCTCGATGAGCGCGCCGCTTGAGCGTCTCGATCGGCGCGGTCGATGAGCGACGGTCCGATCGTAGGTCGGCACGATCTCGACGCCGTGCGGGAGCGCGGGCGCGAGCTCGTCGAGCTTCGCCTTCACGCGCTCGATGACGTCGAGCGCGTTCTCGCCGTAGCGCGCCATCACGATGGCGCCGACCGTCTCGCCCTGGCCGTCGAGCTCGGCGAGGCCGCGCCGGATGTCGCGGGCCGAAGCGGACCGTGCCGACGTCGCCGCACGCGCACCGGCGTGCCCGTGCGGGCCGGTCGCGCATCGCCGACGCGCCGATGCTCCGGAGGTCCTCGAGGTAGCCGCGGCCGCGCACGAAGTACTCGCGCCCGCTCATCTCGAGCGACGCGGCCGCCGACCTCGCCGTTCGAGTCCGCGCACCGCCGTCGGCGACGTCGCTCGAGCGTGACGCCGTAGGCGCGGAGCTTCGTCGGGATCGACCGTCACCTGGTACTGCTTCTCGTAGCCGCCGACGCTCGCGACCTGCGGCGACGCCGGGCACGCTCTCGAGCGCGTAGCGGAGCGTGAAGTCCTGGAGCGTGCGGAGCTCGGCGAGATCGTGCTCGCCGCTGTCGTCGACGAGCGCGTACTCGTAGACCCAGCCGATGCCGGTCGCGTCGGGGCCGAGCTGGGCGTCGACGCCCGCGGGGAGCCGGTTGCCCGAGCGTCGAGAGGTACTCGAGCACGCGCGAGCGCGCCCAGTAGACGTCGGTGCCCTCCTCGAAGAGGACGTAGACGAACGACATCCCGAACATCGAGAAGCCGCGCACGGCCGTGACCTTCGGCGCGCCGAGCGAGCGCGCTCGCGATCGGGTAGGTGACCTGATCCTCGACGAGCGTCGGCGAGCGCCCCTTCCACTCGGTGAAGACGATGACCTGCGGGTCGGAGAGGTCCGGGATCGCGTCGAGCTTCACCTGCCGGATCGCGGCGATCGCGCCCGCGGCGGCGACGAGGACGACGACGAGGACGAGGGCGCGGTGCTTCGCGCACAGCTCGATGATCTCGGCGATCATGGCGGGTCCCCTAGTGCCCGCCGGAGCCGGCGCCGAACCCCTCGATCGCCGCGCGCAGCCGGCTCTCGGAGTCGAGGAGGAAGTTCGCGGTCGTCACGACGCGCTCGCCCTCCGCGAGCCCCTCCAGCACCGCGACGCGGCCGCCGCCCGACCACCCGGCGCGCACCCGGCGCGGCTCGAACCGGCCGCTGCCCTTCGAGACGAAGACGTACTGGACCTCGCCCGTGTCGACGAGCGCCTCCGAGGGCACCACGATCGCGTTCTGGTCGCCGAGGTCGAGGACGACGTCGCCGTACATGCCGGGCAGGAGCTTGAGCCCCGGGTTCCTGAACTCGATGCGGGCCTGGAGCGTCCGGCTCCCGGCGGCGAGGGCGGGGTAGATGAACGCCACCTTCCCCGTGAACCTCTCGCCCGGGTAGGCGGGCAGCTCCAGGACCGCCTTCTGGCCAATCTTCACGCGCCCGATCTCGCTCTCGTACACGTCCGCGATGAGCCACACGGTGGAGAGGTCGGCGAGCTGGAACAGCTCCGTGCCGGGCTGCACGTACACGCCGCGAAGCGCCGCCTTCTTGGCGACGTACCCGGAGACCGGCGCACGCAGGTTCACGGTCTGGCTCGGGGCGCCGGCGGCGGCGATCGCGTCGATGTCCTCCGGCGCGAACCCGAGCAGCACGAGGCGCTGGCGGTTGTCGCGCCCGAACTCCGGCGTCGTGCCCACGGGCTGTCCCGGCCCGACCGGCTTCCCCTCCGCCCACCGCGCCGCGGCGAGGAACTGCTGCTGGGCGCCGATCGCCTCCGGGCTGTAGAGCGTGGCGAGCACCGTGCCCTTCTGGACGAACTGCCCGATGTCGCCCGCGCCGAGCGACTCGATCCAGCCGGAGAAGCGGGCGTTCACGGAGACGACCCCCTTCTCGCTCGCGGTGACGAAGCCGACCGTCCGGATCGACGCGGAGAGCGGCTCGCGCATCGCGACCGCCGTCTTCATCCCGATGAGCTGGATCCGGTCCGCCGACAGCTCGACGGGCTTCAGTCCCGGCACGCCGTCCGCCGGCATGGCGGCGTGCTCGGGCGCCGCGTCGGCGTTCTTCGGGACGAGCTTCATCCCGCACTCCGGGCACCGGACCTTCGGGTCGTCCGTGACGAACGCCGGGTGCATCGGGCAGGTGTACTCGGCCTTCGGCATCGTGCCGTGGGCCATCGGGATCGGCGTCGCCGCCTGCGGGCCGGCCGCCGGTGCGCCCGCGGCCGCGCGCGACATCTCCGCGTGCTCCATCGCCTCGTGCGCGCGCGTCTCCTTCCGCTCGTGCGCCTCGGCCGCCTCGGCGTCCTTCACCGCCACGAGGTCCATGCCGCAGATCGGGCACTCGCCCTTCTGCTCCTGCACGACGGTCGGGTGCATCGGGCAGCGGTAGCGCGTGCGCGACACCTCCACGATCCCGCCGGTCGCGACGTGGTGGATCCACGCGCCCCCGGCGGCGAACGCCATGAGCCCCACGAGCGACCAGCGGACGATCGCGGCGGTGCGCGTCCCGGGCGGCGGCCGCTCTTCGCCCTCGGGGAGCGGCTCGTGTGCGGGATCTCCGGTGCTCGTCGTGGTGTCGCGGAGTTCGGACATGCAGCCCCCTGCCGTTCGACTCGCCCGCCGGCGCCGCGGACGAGGGAGAGTCTACCCCGGCTCCGGTGTGCCCCGAAGGTGCGGCGCGATGCGGGATCCTCCAGGCGCGGCGGCCAGCCCCGGCCCCCCATCCGGGTAGCTGGTCCGCCGCCGCCTGGACGGGTTGCCGGCGGCCCGCCGCTTGCTCCGGGGTCGCAGCATGAGATGGCTCGCGCTCGCCCTCGTCGCGCTCGCCGCGTGCGGGCCGGCGTTGCCGCCTCCCACCCCGCCCGCTGGCGCGGTCCGCGCGGCGGTCCGGGTCCGCGTGGCGACCTGGAACGTGCACGACCTGTTCGACGCCGAGGATCGGCTGGTCCCGCCGGGCGACGAGGACCCCGTTCCCGCGCCGGCGGAGGTCGAGGCGAAGCTCGCGCGCGTCGCCGCGGTGCTCGCGCGCGTCGACGCGGACGTGTGGCTCCTCGAGGAGGTGGAGAATCGCGAGACTCTCGAGCGGCTCGCGGGCGCGGCGGGGTACCCGGCCGCGCGGCTCGTGGACGGGAACGATTCCGCGCGGGATCGACGTCGCGCTCCTCTCGCGACTGCCCGTGTCCGGGTACGCGAGCCACGCGGGGGAGGTCGGCCCCGACGGCCGGCGCCTGTGGCCGCGCGACTGCGTCGAGGCCTGGCTCGCGGCCGCCGGCGGCGGGCGCATCGTCCTCGTCGGCAGCCACCTCAGCTCCGCCGTCTCCGACGACGGCACGCGGCGGCGCCTCCAGGCGGCGCGCATGCGGGAGATCGCCGACGGAGCCGCGGGCGAGGACCCGGGCGCGCTCGTGCTCGCGGGCGGCGACCTCAACGACGCTCCCGCGAGCGACGCCCTCGCGCCGCTCCTCGCGGACGGTCGCTGGCGCGATCCGATCCCGCCGAGCTCCGTGACCTGGGCCGGCGACGAGGGGACGGGCCGGCTCGACTACCTGCTCCTGCCAGCCGGCTCAGGCGCGCTCGTCGCCGCGACGGTCGAGGCCGGCGCGGACGTCGCGGCCGCGTCCGATCACCGGCCGGTCGTGCTCGACCTGCTGCTCCGCTGAGCGGGCGGGCGGCGGCGGGACCCGACCGGGATCCCGGGAGCGCTGAAATAGGCCGGGGGGACGCGGCGTAGAGCAGGGCATCGGAGGTTGGAAACCATGACCCGCAAGCTCGCCATCGCCGCCCTCGCCGCCGCCGCCGTCGCCCTCGAGGCCGCCTTCCTGCACGTCGCCGTCGCGGCCCCGCTCTCGGACGCCGTCGGCAACCTCGCCGCGCAGGCCCGCCCGGCGACGTACACCGAGACCATCGTGGTCTCCGCGCCGCGGGCTCCGCACGCGAAGGCCCGCAAGACCTAGCGCTCCGCGCGGCCCAGCGCAGCGACCCGGCCCCGCCCGCCTCCCGGCGCGCGGGGCCGTCGTGTCTCCGGGAGCGCGCTCAGGGCGCGACCACGACGCGGAAGGGCCCGCCCACCGTCTGCCCGCCGCGCAGGTCCCGCGCGACCACCCAGACCGCCGCCTCGGTGGTCCCCGCCGCGAGCTCTTCCGGCTTCAGCGTCACGATCGCGTCCGGCCCGTTCGCCCAGTCGTAATCGAACCGCCCCGCGGTCGTGTAGAAGGAGACCACGAGCTGCTCCGTCAGGCCGCCGGCCGCCCTCGACGTAGGGCTGGGCGCTCTCCGGCGTGAGCAGGACCCTGACGTCGAGCGGCGCGCCGGGCCGGAGGGTCGGGTCGGTCCCGCCGTACGGCTGGACGTCGAGCCCGCCGATGCGAGACGGACGAGATCGCGGGCGCGACGTTCGGGTCGGCGGGCGCGCCGGCCGGATAGAGCGGGAGCCGCTGCACGGTCTCGCGGGACGAGCCGTCGGAGCCGCGGACGACGTACCGGAAGAGCGTCTCGATCCGCTCCGGCAGCTGGGCGGGCACGTCCGGAGGGAGCGTCCCCGAGCCGGAGAGGAGCGCGAGGCAGTCGACGGCGAGGGCGCCCGGGGTGGCGCTCACCGGGGCGGAGACGTAGGTGGACGCGGCTCCCGACGCGGCGAGCGGCACCTCGCAGGCCGGCACCGCGCAGGCGTAGCCGGCGCTCGATCCGATCGAGAACGGGCAGAACGTCCAGCGCTCCTCGACGATGGTCCCGCCCGGCGGCGGCACCCGGACCGCGTCGAGCGTGACGCCGTCGGCAGGCCCTGCCTCGAGCGGCGTCGCGCGGATCGCGAGCACCCGCACGTCGAGCACGACGGAGCGCGGGGTGAAGTCGACGCCGCAGCCGCCGGCGAGGACGAGGAGGGGGACGAGACGGAGGGCGCGCACGGTCACCACTCTCCCTTCAGCCCGAAGATCGGCAGGATGGGCAGCCCGGTCAACCGGGCTCGCGCGCTGTAGTCGAAGTTGTACTGCCAGCCCTCGGGGTTCGCGCGGTTGTAGACGTTCTGCACGTCGAGGTACGCGGACAGCCGCCAGCGATCGTATGTCCAGATCCGATCGACCCGGACGTCGAGCGCGTTGAACGACGCGAGCCGCCCCGAGTTCACGCTGCCGTACACGGGGACGAACACGTCGCCGCCCGCGTCGTAGATCGCGCCGGTGATCGGGGTGTACGGGTTCCCGGACACGAGCCGGAAGCGGCCGCCGAACGACCACCGGATGCTCGGGCGGTACGTCCCGACGAGGGTCAGGATGTGCGGCTGGTCGAAGTCGAAGCGCCGCTCCGGGTCGCCGGGATGGTCGGTGCGGAAGGAGCGCTGGTAGGTGTAGGCGATCCACCCGAAGAAGCGGTCGCCGAACCGAGCGCGGACGAGCGACTCGAGGCCGTAGATGCGCCCCGTCCCCTCGTTCACGTAGACGGGCTGCGAGGGGTCCACCGCGGCGGCGGGGTTCCGGACGACGTTCCGGGTGAGGTCCTTGTAGAAGCCGGTCACCTCGACCTCGACGCCGTCCATGGGCTGGTGCTCGACTCCAGCCGAGTACTGGTACGTCCGCTTCGGCAGGAGGTCGGGGTTCCCCGAGAAGGTGCTGCTCTCGTCCGGCGCGGGCGGCTGCTGGTAGACCCCCGCCGCGCCCTTCAGCACGGTGCGCGGCGCGACACGCCAGCGCGCGAAGAGCCGCGGGTCCACGCTCCAGCGCTGGATCGCGGAGTTCCAGTCGACGCGCACCGAGGGGAGGACGTCGAGCCCTTCGCGCGGCGACAGGTGGAGCTCGGCGAAGGCCGCCGGCGCGGAGTAGGTGCCCGTCTGCGAGGCGACGATCGTGCTGGACTGGCTCGAGATGGGCGTCGGCTGCTCGCCCTCCTTCGGGATCTGCGGCACGTCGAGCGAGATGTCGTACCAGGCCTGCTGCACGTCGAGCCCGGCGCGCGCCTCGAGCGCCGGGAGGGCCTGCCAGGACCACGTGCTCCGCACGTCGATCCGCTTCGTCCCGAGCTTGAAGAAGAGCTGCGGCCCGAAGTGCGTGTCGAAGCTCCTGGAGGCCGGCGGCGACCCAGGTCTCCTGCCGGAAGACCGGGCTGAACGTCCGCGTCCAGGTGGCCTGGAGGAAGTGGTAGGCGATCCGGGCGGCCACGTCGCCGCTGATGCTCGGGTCGTTCCCCGTGGGCTTGTCGAGGATGGCGACGAGCTTGTCCTGCGAGCCGAAGAAGAGGAACCGGACGCGGTCGCGCTCCTGCGGCTTCCAGGTCGCGATGAACTGGTAGTCGTAGAAGCGCGGGGCGGTGGAGAAGGAGAGGTTCGAGTCCGAGGGGATGACGAGCGGGAGGATCGTGTCGATCCACGAGCGCCGGAAGGCGGCGCCGCCCGACCACGTCCTCGAGAGCGGGCCCTCGACCGCGACGCCGGCGTCGTAGAGGTTGAAGTCGGCCTCCCCGTGGACCGCGTCCGTCATCGGATCGCGCGCGCGCACGTTCACGATGCCGCCGGTGAGGCGGCCGTAGTCGGGGGAGAAGTTGCCGGGCACGAACTCGAGGGACTCCATGAACCGCGGCGCGAACGTGCTCCGGAGCCCGCCGAAGTGGTACGCGATCGGGACCTCCTGGCCCTCGATGAACGCGGCGCTGTCGCCCGGCGACGAGCCGCGCAGGATGAGCTCGCCGCCGCCGAACGGGGTGCGCGCCGCGCCGGGGAGGTTCAGGACGGCCTTCAGGGTGTCGCCTTGCGTGCCGGCCACCGCCGCGACCTCGTCCGCCGGGATCACCTGCTTCGTGATCTCGCGGCGGACACGCTCGCCGCGGACGGTCGACACGTTCGTGCCCACCGTCGACTCGACGTAGAAGGTCTCCTCGCGCTCCTCGCCGGGCCGGGCCTCGACGCGCGCCTCGAGCCGCTCGTGGCCCGCCGCGGCGCCGACGAGGGCGAACGCGGCCGCCGGGACCTCGAGCGAGAAGCGTCCCTCCTCGTCGGTCGTCCCGCGGACGAGCGTGGTCGCGCCGTCCTCCGAGCGCGCGGCGACCGCGGCGTTCGCGAGCGGCTTCCGGGTCCCGCGCTCGAGCAGCCGGCCCGGAGATCTTCACCGGCCGCGGCGGCGGCGGCGCGGCCTCGGGGGGAGGCGCCGCGGAGGCGGCGATGCGGAGCCGGAAGGTGATCGTCACCGGGACGGGCTCGCCCGTCATGAGGCGGCCCGGCGTGAACCGGAACTTCCTCGCGGCGGCGACCGCGGCGGAGTCGAACGGCTCGCCCGCGCCCTGCTCGACGCGGACGTCCTCGACCTGCCCGAGCGCGGAGACGTCGATGGCGAGGACGACGGCGACCTCGGGGGCGGGGAAGACGGTGCCCGGCGGGACCTCGGCGGGAACGAGCTCCTTCAGCTGCGGAGGGAAGGCGAGCCCGGGCTCCTCGGCGGACGCGGCGGGGGTCGAGGTCGGGGTCGGGGTCGGGGTCGAGGTCGGGGTCGGGGTCGAGGTCGGGGTCGAGGTCGGGGTCGAGGTCGAGGTCGGGGTCGAGGTCGAGGTCGGGGTCGAGGTCGAGGTCGGGGTCTGCGCGCTCGCCGCGGACGCGGCGAGCAGCGAGAGGACGATCGCGATGCGAGCTCGGTCCATGTCTCACCCGTCCAGCCGGAACTTCCACGTCCAGGGGATCCAGACCGACACGGCCCGCCCGCCGCGCTCGGCGGGCCGGAACCTCATGCGGCGCCCCAGCTGCTTCGCGACCTCGTCGAACCCCCGTCCCGCGCCGCGGACGACCCGCACCTCGGCGACCTCGCCGCCCTCGGACACGAGGAGCTCGAGCCCGACGTCCGCCTCGACGCCGTCGCGCCGCGCCGCGTCCGGGTAGAGGGCGCGCGTCTCGGCGGCCGAGGGCTGGCGGAGCAGCACGGGGGCGCGCTCCACCTCGGTGACGTCGGCGGCCGCCCTCGAGTAGGCCGTGTTGTCGCCCACCGGCGCGGAGGAGGGGAGGCGCGGGTCGCCGCGCGCGGCAGTCTGGCCGGGCGTCACGGGGACCGCGACCCCTCCGCCGCCGCCCGGCACGACCGCGTCCATCGACACGGCAAACCGCCGCGGCTGGGGAGGCGGCTGCGGCGCCGGCGGCTCGGCGCGGGGCGTCGGCGCGGGCGTCGCGCGAGCGACCTCCCGCGAGGGGCTCGCGGTCCGGCCCGGCGGCACGACGCTCGCGCGGCGCGGCGGCTCGGGCGCGGGGACCGGACGCGGCGGGGCCGGGGCCGGCGTGCGCGCCACGAGACGGACCTGGGTCGGGCCGCGCACTCCGCGGGGCGGCGGCGCGTCCGGGCGCGACGCGATCCAGCCGAGCGCGGCGGCGTGGACCGCCGCCGCGGCGACGAACGCCGGGAGGAGGCTGTCCCGCACCGGGCTCAAGGGGAGGGCGCGCCGGGCTGCGGCTCGGCCGCGGGCTGGGTGTCGAGCGCGATGTCGGTGATCCCGGCGAGGCGGAGGCGATCCACCGCCTCGGCGAACTTGCCGTAGGGCGCCTCGACGTCGGCGGAGACGAACCCGGCGAGCTTCACGTCCGGCGTGGCGCGCGCGCGCGCCTCCTCGACGGCGCGCGGGATGTCCTCGAGGCGCCCCGGAGCGCCGTTCAGGAACACCTCGCCGGTCCGGGAGATCGCGATGTTCAGGATCGAGGGCGGCGCCGACTCGGCGGTGGCGGCCTTCGGGAGCTGCACCGGCATCGACCGGTTCACCATGGTGGACGCGGTGACGATGAAGACGATGAGGAGCGTGAGGCAGACGTCCACGACCGGCGTGATGTTCACGCCCGAGATGAGGTCGCCCTCTTCGCCGCCGCCGTAGGATCCGGCCATCGCTCAGTCCCCCGAGACGCCGCCGTGGCGCAGGTTCGGCAGGTTCGCGACGAGCTCGCGCATGAGCGCCTCGGCGTGCTTCGTCCGGGCGGCGACGTGCGCGCGGAGCGCGTTGTACGCGATCACCGCCGGGACCGCGACGGCGATGCTGAAGCCCGTCGTCACGAGCGCCTCGCCGATCGACGCCATGATCGCGGGGTTCCCCGCCGCCTGCGCGGTGCCGAGCTTTCCGAGCACGTAGAACGCGCCGACGATGCCGATCACGGTGCCGAGGAGGCCGATGAGGGGCGAGATGTTGCCGATCGTGGTGAGCACCGCGAGGCGCGCCTCGTAGCGGGCCCGCTCCTCGGCGAGCTGCCCGAGCATCATCTGCTCGATCGCCGCCGGCTGGCGCTCGCCGCGGGCGGCGAGCTGGAGGCCGGCGCGGAGCACGTTTCGCACGAGCGAGTCGCCCTCGACGGCCGCGAGCGCGCCGCCGATCTCGCCGTCGCGCAGGCTCGCCGCGAACGCCGTGCGGAGCGCGTGGTACCGCTCGCGCGTCCGGACGTAGAGCACGAGCCGGTCGATGAGGATCGTCATCGCCGTGAGCGACACGGCGACGAGGACCCAGTTCACCCAGTCCGCGCCGAACGTCGCGGTGAGGTCGAGGAACTTCCGGGTCAGCATGCGGGACCGCCCCTCCGGGTCTTCGGGTGCGCGCGAAGGCTAACCGGTAGAGGAGATTCCTGCACGCGCGGATGTCGGTCGGGGTGTCGCATCTCGGCGCACGCGCGACGCTTCCCGTCGGCGAGGTCGCGCGCCCTCGCGTCACCGCCGCGGCGACGCGGCCGCGGCGGGCGGCCCGGAGCGGTCCTGCGCGTTCGCCTGTTCGAGGCTCGCCCCCGCGGTGGCGAGCGCCTCCGCGGTTGCGGCGTCGAGCGACCTCACGTGAAGGTCGCGCTGCGGGAACGGGATCTCGATCCCGGCGCGGCCGAGGCTCGCGTGGACCTCGATCATGACGTCGCTCGCGAGCCCCTGCCAGGTGTCGAAGTCCCCGGTCCAGAAGCGGAGCGCGAACTCGATGGCGTTCTCGCCGAAGCGCAGGAACAGCGCGGCGGGGGCGGGATCCGGGAGCACCCCCGCGCGCCCGCGGACCGCAGCGAGCAGGAGATCTATCACCTGCTGCGGCTCCGTCCCGTAGGCCACGCCGACCGCGATCTCGATCCGGCGCCGCCGGTCCGAGAGCGTCCAGTTCGTGACCTCGGTCGAGATGAGGGTCGCGTTCGGGACGATCACCTCGGCGCCTGCGAACGTCCGCACGGTGGACGAGCGGACGCCGATCCGCGTCACCTCGCCGGAGATGCCCGCCACCTCGATGATGTCCCGCACCTGCACCGGGCGCTCGTAGAGCAGGATGAGCCCCGAGACGAAGTTGTTGACGACGTTCTGCAGGCCGAAGCCGATGCCGACGCCCAGGGCGCCGATGAGCACCGAGAACCGGCTCATCTCCATCCCGGACGCCAGCACCGCCCAGGAGAAGCCGAGCACGACGAGGGCGTACTGCACCGTGGTCGAGACGGCAGCGGAGATCCCGCGCGGCAGGGCGAACTCCATGAAGACGCCCTCGTCGAGCACGAAGCGGACGAAGCGCGACAGCGCGAGGCCGAAGGCGAGCGTGACCCCGAAGGCCACCACGTTGCCGAGGGAGACGTCGAGCCCTCCGATCCTCAGGCTCAGGCCGAGCACGGCGCCCGCCGCGTCGCCGGCCGTCTCGGCGACGCCGAACTCCGTCGCGGTCCGCGAGGCCCACAGCGCCACGGCGCCGATCCGCACGAGCGCGGCGGTGCGCCGCTGCAGCAGCGCGCGGTGCCGGGCGACGAGCGGCCGCCGCTGGAGGACGGGGAGGTGGAGGATCCCCGCGAGCGCGCCCTCCAGCACCACCTGCATGCCGATCAGCACGACGGCGAGCGTGGCGCTCGCGAGCGTCGCGTGCGTGAGCCGCTCGGCGAGGGTCGTGTTGCCGACGACGTTCGAGACGACGGACACGGCGAGCAGCCCGATGGCCGCGACCGTGGCCCCCCGCGTCGCGGTGCCCCAGGCCCCTCGCAGGGAGCGGACCCAGCCTCCCCGGCGGAGGCCGCTCGCGAAGCCGGCGAGCGCGCCGGCCGTCACGAGCAGCACCGCGAGCCGCGCGAGGAGCGTGCGCGGAGGCGCGAGCGACGCGAGCCTGTCGAGGGCGAACAGCGCGGCCAGCGCGAAGAGGGGGCGCCGGAACAGGTCCGGGAGCACGCCGAGGAGGAGCCGGAGGAGCGGCGCGAGGAGCGCCAGGGACAGGAGATCCCTCACGGTGGGCGGGAGCGGCGGGTAGAACCCGCGCGTCAGCGCGAGCGACAGCAGGAAGGCCGCGGACCAGGGACGGGAGAGCACCTTGGAGGCGCCGCGGAGCGCGGCGTCCTCCGCCGAGAGCGTCGCGACGGGGCGCCGGAGGGCGATGAGCCCCGCGCCGAGCGCCAGCACGATCGCGAGATGGATCCAGATGCGGCCCTGCTCCTGCGCCACGAACGCGACGACGTCGCGGCCGCTCTCGCGCAGCGCCTGCCGGAGCTGCGCGGCGAGGTCCCCGGCGCGGTCCCGGGGCGGCAGCGCCCGCCAGAGCGGAGCGCTCTCCACCTCGAAGAGCTGCCGCTGGAGCGTCGCGTCGGCGTCCTCGATCGCGGCCGCCACCTGCGCCAGCTCGGTCCGCAGATCGCTCACCCGTCCCTGGAGCGCGAGGAGGCGATCTCGCTGCGTGCGCAGGCGCCGCTCCTCGACGCGCAGCGCATCCTCCGACTGGGAGATGCGGCGGAGCACCGCGGGCGGTGCCTGCTCCCGGCGAGCGGCCTCGCCGGTCGCCTGCCACGACGCGAGCAGGTCCTGGATGTCCCGCGTGGCCCGGGCCAGCAGGTCGGAGCGATTCTCGAGCGCCGCCTGCGCCGCGGCGAGATCCTGATCCTCGCGGGCGACCGCCTGTCGGACCCGCTCGATCTCGCGCGCCGAGGCGTCGAGGAGGCTCTGCGGGCGCAGGTCCGGCCGGAGGCGCTCGATCGTGACGGCCGCGGCCGCGAGCCGCCGCTCGATCTCCTCCACCGCGGGGTCGGCCCGTGCGGCGGCCTGCGCGCTCCGGAGCGGCGCGTCGAGCTCGTCGGCGGCCCGGAAGACACGCTCCACCGGGATGACGAGCGGCGCCGGCGCCGCCGCCGGCTCCGGGCCGGCCTTCGGCACCGCGCCGCGCTCCGCGGCCGTGCCGGGCTGCGGGACGGCGCCCGCCGCCCCCGCCGCGCCGCCGAGGAGGAGGGCCACGGCCGCGAGGGCGTTCCGGCAGGTCTTGCGCTTCGCCATGCGATCCTCGACGAGGACGTCTGGCGGCGTTGTACGTCTCGCGGCGTGAGGGCGCAATCGGCCGAACGCCCAACTCCGCGGGGCGGCGGCGTCGCGGATCGGAGCCCCGGGGCTCCGGACGGACTCCGCCCGCGAGCGGCGGGAAGATCCCGGCGCTCGCGGGCGGGGAGACGCGCCTACTTCTTCTTCGTGGGCTCCTTCTTCTTCTCGAGCTTGATCGCGACGGCCTCGGCGTAGGTCGCGAGCAGCTTGTCGCCGACCTTCAGCTTCTCGAGCTGGACCTTGGGGCCGGCCTTCACCTGGTACACGCCGCCCTGCGGGCCCTGGAAGACGACCATCCGGTTCTTCAGGTCGATCGCGGTGACCGTCACGGTCGCCTGGATGCCGGCCGCGGCGGCGCCGCCCGGAGCCTGGTCGGCGGCGGCGCGGGCGCCCCCCGCGACCGCGGTCGGCTCGACGGTCTCGGAGCCGGCCGGCTGGTACTCGAGGAGGAGACCCTGCTCGACCTGGATCGTGATGGTGTCGCCGGCGGCGATCTCGTCGAAGCGCTTCACCCCGGGGCCGACCTTGACGTTCTGCGTCTGGCCCTTGACGTCGAGGATGAGCACGCGGTTGGGGGCGTCAACCCCCTTGACCGTGGCGGTCAGCTTCTGGACGCGCGAGGCGCCCGCCATCCCGGGCTTCCCGGTGGGGTGAACCTCGACGGCGGCCGGCGCCTTCTTCGCGGGGGCGGCGGCGGGGGTCTCGGCGTTCGCGCTCGCGGCGAGCGAGAGCGCTGCAAGAGAAGCGATCAGGATTCGCAAGGGAGATCTCCAATCCTCGTGAGAGGGGTTCAAGGGTGTCGCGGCATCTTAGGCGACGCACGGGAGAGCGCCACTTGGCCCTTCGGCTTATGCGGGCCCGCTCGGGATGCGCGAGGGGGCCGCGTCGTCCGGGGTGCGCGGCGTGCGGGACCTCCACGCGCCCACCGCGGCGGCGGTGTGCGACGCCGACCGCCAGCGGTGCCTTCACGGAAAGGAAACGTCATGAGGCGCCCGGGAATCGAACCCGGAACCACCGGCTTAAAAGGCCGATGCTCTGCCAGTTGAGCTAGCGCCTCGAGCGGGCCGGCCCGCACTGATACCACGCGCGCGCCGCGTCGGGGCTGGCCGGACCCCGGACCGTGGGATACCCCCCGTCGCGCCGCGGCGCTACGAAGAAAAGGGAGGGCGCGTCGCTTGCAGCAGCGCCCGGGTAACAAAAGGAAGAGGGGCTCGCCATGCTGACCTCGCTCATCGCCCTCACGCTCGCCGTCGCCGCCCCCGCCCGCCCCGCCGTCGTCGTGCCTCTGCCGCCGGGCGAGCTGCGCGGCCAGGTGCTGAGCAAGAAGGGGCTGCCGGTGGCGAGCTTCACCGTGAACGGGGTGAAGTTCGACGACCCCCAGGGCCAGTTCAAGATCCTCACGCCGCCCGAGGGAGAGTTCCGCGTCGTCGTGCGCGCCGACGGGTTCGCGCCGAACGTGTTCCACGTCCAGGGCGCGTCGGGGAAGAAGCTCATCGTCCCCGAGATCCGGCTCGGCGACGGCGAGCACGTCCTCGGCGAGGTCGTCGACGCGGAGACGGGCGTCCCCGTGCGCGACGCGCGCGCCTCGCTCGCCGATCCCGCGAAGCTCGAGCGGCTGCGCTTCATCCGACCCGAGCGCGTCGCCGGCCTCGGGGTCACCGGCGGCGGCGGGTGGTTCGAGCTGCGGAACGCGCCGCGGGGGCTCCTCGTCCTCGTGGTGCAGCACCCGGACTACCTCCCCGAGTTCGTGCCGGTGAACACGCGCGACCAGCTGCCGTCCGTGCAGCTCCACCGCGGGGGCACCATCACCGGCACCGTCCGCGACGCGAACGGGAAGCCGATGCCGGGCGTCCGCGTCGTCGCGCTGTCCGAGGACGCGGGCGACGGCGCCGAGGCGAGCGCGGACGTACACGGGCGGTTCGAGATGAAGCGCCTGCGCGCCGGGCACTACCGGATTCGTGGCGACCTCGTTCGGGCAGGTGACCGAGGCCGCCTTCCAGGTCCCGCTCGGCGACGGGATGGTCGCCGACGTCGCCGTCTCCCTGAAGACGAAGGTCCGGCAGATGCAGCTGCAGGAGATGGACCTCGGCGGCGAGCTGCCGGCCGTGCCGCCCGCGGGCGCGCTCGCGTCCCGCTAGACCTGAACGCCGCACGGCGCGTGCGCGCCCGCCGCGGGCCGGGCAGAATGGCGTCGTGCGCCCCGATCCCGAGCTGCGCTTCGAGACGCCCGAGCGCGTCGCCCTGTCGCTCGAGGTGGCGGGCGTCGGGGCCCGCGCGTTCGCCTACCTCCTCGACGTCCTCCTCGTGTTCCTGCTCTGGGTCGTCGCGCTCGTCGTCTACTCCGTCTCGGGCGACCTCCTGCGCGAGGTGCAGGCGCTGTCGCTCGCCGGGCAGCTCCTCGCCGTCGCCGCCGTGCTGCTCTCGGGGTGGGGCTGGGACGTGGCGTGGGAGGTGCTCGCCGCGGGGCAGACGCCGGGGAAGCGCGCGCTCGGGCTGCGCGTCGTCCGCGCGGACGGCGCGCCGGTCGGCCCGGCGGAGTCGCTCGTCCGAAACCTGCTCCGCGCGCTCGAGCTCCCCCTCGGCTACGCCCCCGGCGTCCTCGCCGTCGCGCTGACGCCCCGCCGGCAGCGGCTCGGCGACGTCGTGGCGGGCACGCTCGTGGTGCGGGAGCGGCGCTACGACCTGTCCCGCTACGCCGCACTCGCCCCGCCCGACGCGCGCTACGCGTTCCTGCGCGGGCGTGCGACGGCGCTCCTCGCCGCGCACGAGTTCGAGCGGCTCGCGGACTTCCTCGCGCGCCGCCCGGGGCTCGAGGCGGACGCCCGCGGGCGCGCCGCCGCCCGGCTCGCCGCCGCGCTCGCCGCGCGGGCGGGCGCGCCCCCCCCGGACGATCCGGAGGGGTTCCTCGAGGCGCTCGCCGCGCACCACGCCGGAGCGACCTGATGCGGCCCCGCAGCGTGGGCGCGTTCGTGCGCGAGCGGCGCGCGGCGTGGGAACGGCTCGAGGCGCTCGCCGCGCGCGCCGCGACCGGGCGGCTCCCGCTCGCGGAGGTGGAGGAGCTCGACCGCCTCTACCGCCGCGCGGCCGGCGACCTCGCGTGGGCGCGGGCGGCGTTCCGGGGCTCCGACGCCGAGGGTCACCTCGCGCAGGTGATCGCGCGCGCCTACGGCGCGCTCTACCGGCCCCGCCGGCGCGGGGCGCGGCTCCTCCTGCGCATGCTCGTCGACGAGGCGCCGCGGACCTGTCGGCGGCGGCTCCCGGCGCTCGGGCTCGCGGGCGCGTGCCTCGCGGCGGGGCTCGCGGGCGGCGCGCTCGCGGTGGCGCTGGAGCCGGGCGCGGCGGCGCTCCTCGTGCCGGAGTCCGTGCGGGACGCGGTGGCGGCGCGGCGCATGTGGACGGAGGGGCTCCTCGCGGCGGCGCCCGGCGTGACCGGCTCCCGGATCGCCCACAACAACGTGGCGGTGGCGGCGCTCGCGTTCGCGCTCGGGCTCACCGGCGGGATCGGCACGGCCGCGCTGGTGTTCGCGAACGGGCTGCTGCTCGGGGCGGTCGTCGCGCACGTGGCGCAGGCGGGCATGGCGGGGCCGCTCCTCGGCTTCCTCGCCGCGCACGGGCCCGTGGAGCTGTCCGCGCTGCTCCTCGCCGCGCAGGCCGGGTTCGTGCTGGCGGCGGGCCTCGTCGACCCCGGAGAGTGGCCGCGCTCGGCCGCGCTCGCCGCGCGCGGGCGCGAGGGGGCGCGGCTCATGGCGGTGGTCGTGCCGGTGCTCGCGCTCGCGGCGCTCGTCGAGGGCACGATCTCGCCGAGCGGCGCGTTCCCGCCGTGGGCGAAGGCGGCGCTCGGGTGCGCGCTCGCGGCGGGCGTGTGGACGTTCCTCGCCCGCGCCCCGGCGGGCCCCGCCGGAGACGGGTAGGGGCCGCTACCGGCCGCGGCGCGCGGCGGGCGCGGCCTGGGCGATCTCGACGACGTCCTCCGGCGCCAGCTCGGGCACGTCGTCGACCGGCGTGCGCGGCGCCTTCGCGGCCCGGAGCACCCGCGCGCCGCCCGCGGCGCACTGCTGCTGGTCCGCCTCGAGCCGCGCGAACCAGCGCGAGGCGGTCTGCTTCACGCGCGCCCAGTGCATCTCTTCCGGCGTCGCCATCGGGATCGCCTGCGGGGACGACGCGCGCACCGGCGCCTCGACGACGCGCGCGCCCGCGCGGCGGCGGAAGACCTCGCCGTACAGGGACGAGTGCGTCCGCTGGCAGAAGGGACACTGGAAGTAGCGGATCGTGCTCCCGGGCGCGGACCACGAGGTCATCACCACCCGGCAGTGCGTGCACTCGATCGACGTTTCCTTCATCGCTATCCCGAGATATCACCGGGGATCGATCGGTCAAGAAAACGGCGGGATCACTCGGGATCTCGGGATCGGCGGGACCCGCGCAGGACCGCGGTGCGCCGGGGTACACTCGCCGCTCGAGGGGGGCCATGGAGACGATCCTGGTGACGACGCTCGGCATGCGCTGCCCGCAGCCGGTCCTGATGCTCGCGCACCATGTGCGTGGAAAGCCCGCCGGGACGCTCGTGGAGATCACGGGCGACTGCCCCACGTTCGAGAAGGACGTGCGAGGCTGGGCGGAGCGCGAGCGGAAGACGGTGATCGCGGTCCTCGGCGCGCCGCCGCGGCTCACCATCCAGCTCCGCCTCTGAGGGAGGCGCGCCCCGCGCCGGGGCGGGTCGTGTCGCCGCACGCACGGCCGCGCGGCGACGCGCTATCGTGGCGCCGATGCCCACGGTCGTGAACCTCGACGGGGTCCTCGTCCGCCCCACCGACGCGCGCGTGTCGGTCTTCGACCGCGGCTTCCTCTACGGCGACAGCGTCTACGAGGTCGTCCGCACGTACGGCGGGCGGCCCTTCGAGCTCGGGGCGCACCTCGCGCGGCTCCGGCACTCCGCCGGCCGCATCGGCCTCGATCCGAAATGGGACACCGCCCGGACGGCGGCGGAGATCGCGCGAACGCTCGACGCTGCGCGCGGCGGGGACCCGCCGGACCCGTCCGCGGCCCCCTGGAACGTCGGCGAGCGGTACGTGCGGGTCCTGATGACGCGCGGCGCCGGC
This sequence comes from uncultured delta proteobacterium, assembly GCA_963821195.1. Lineage (GTDB taxonomy): Bacteria > Myxococcota > Myxococcia > Myxococcales > Anaeromyxobacteraceae > Anaeromyxobacter. The sequence goes on along the minus strand of CAWGDE010000018.1, from coordinate 115,070 downwards.
GAGATCGGCCTCGACCCCGCCCTCGCGGTGGACCCCGTCGCGATCGTGATCGTCCAGCCGCTGCACGGGCCTCCCGCGCGGGCGTACGCCGAGGGGGTCGTGGCGGCGTTCGTCGGCGTGCGGCGCGCCTCGCCCGCCGCGATCGATCCGACCGCGAAGACGGGCGCCCACCTCCCCAACGTCCTCGCCGTCCGGGAAGCGCGGGACAAGGGCGCTCACGAGGCGCTCCTGCTCGACGAGCGGGGCGCCGTCACCGAGGGCTCGTCCTCGAACGTGTTCGCCGTGCGCGGGGGGAGGGTCACGACACCCCCGCTCGCGGCCGGGATCCTCGAGGGCGTGACCCGGGGGGTGGTCCTGCGCCTCGCGCGCGAGGCCGGCATCGCCGCGGAGGAGGCGCCGCTCCGGCCCGAAGACCTGGAAGGCGCGGACGAGGTGTTCCTCACCTCGACGGTGCGCGAGATCGTGCCCGTCACCCGGCTCGGCGAGCGCACCGTCGGTGCGGGGCGCCCCGGACCCGTGACACGCCGCCTCCACGACGCGTTCCGACGACGCGCGGGCGGGCCTGTGAGTCTCGCGGCGCCAACGTAGGGCGGAAAACGCCGGCGCGGTGCGCGCGCGAGAAAGGTATCCTGCAGGCTGCTGCATGGGCCGCCTCCTCCTCGCCGCGCTCGTCCTCGCGCTCGCCGGTCCCGCCGTCGCCGATCCCCAGATCGACGCGGCGATCCGCGCGCTGCGCCGCGACTCCTCGATGAAGGTCCGGACGCAGGCGGCGATCGTGCTCGGGCAGCGGCAGGTCGCCGACGCGGTCCCCGCGCTGCGCCAGGCGGTCGCCCAGGACGACGCGTCCGCGGTCCGCATCGCCGCGGTCGCGGCGCTCGCGAAGATCGGCGATCGCGGTGCGCGCTCGACGCTCAAGGCGGCGAGCGAGGCGGATCCCGACGCCTCGGTCCGCGCGGCCGCGCGGCGCGCCCTTGCGGCGCTCGGGCCGATCGCGATCTCCATCGAGGAGCCGTCCGGCCAGGGTTCGGCGCGGGCGCCGATGCGCGAAGCGCTCGCGGCCCACCTCCGCGAGCGCGGCTACGAGGTGGGCGGCGACGGAGAGGTCCACCTGAAGCCGACGGTGAACGTGGACGTGGACCGGAACGGGACCAGGACCGTCATCGCGGTGAAGGCATCGGTCGTGCTCGTCGACGGGGACGGGCGCATGGACGTCGTCGAGTCGAGCGCCCGGGCCTCGGTCACGGGCCCCATCCCCGAGGGCAGGCTGGCCGCCTACGCCGTCCGCGCCATCGACGCCGCCGCCCGGAACCTGACCGACGATCTCGCGGCGCGGCTCGGAGGGCGGTAGAAGAGGACCATGGAACCCGCCGTCGCCAGCTCGCGCGGCCCCGTGCCCTCGACGCCGCCCGGCGCGCCCGACGCGGCGGGCGCTCCCGTGCCGCCGAAGCGCTACGTGCGGAACTACCTGCTCGACACCGGGTTGCAGCTCCGGCTCGCGAGCTACCTGCTCGGCGTCGCCGTCGCGCTGTCGCTCGGCCTCGGCTGGCTGCTCTGGTCGGCCTACCGCGAGACGAGCCGGGTGATCGCGCTCGGCGAGCCCGACGTCGGCGATTCCATCGCCCAGGCCCTCGCGACCGAGGACCGCTGGCGGATGGTGCTCATCGCGGCCGCGCTCTCGGCCCTCCTCATCGTCCTGCTCCTCGCGTCCGTCGTGATCACGCACCGGATCGCGGGGCCGGCGTTCGTCATCGGCCGGACGTGCCGCCAGGTCGCGGAGGGGGACCTCGCGCGGCCGCGGCCGCTCCGGAGCCACGACCTGCTCGTCGACCTCGCGGAGGACGTCGCCAGCATGGTCGAAGCGCTCCGCGACCGCGAGGAGGGCGAGCGGGAGCGGGTGGCGCGGGCGGCGGCGACGCTGCGGGACCCCTCCTCGACGCCGGCGGCGCGCGCCGCGGCGGCGGAGGACCTCGAGCGCGTCGCCTCGGAGAAGGACGCGCGGCTCCGGTCGTGAGGAGGACCCTCGTCCTTGCGGTGATCCTGGCCGCGTGCGCGACCGGGTCCTCCGCCGGCCCGACCGCTGCGGGCGGGGAGGGGAGAGTCGAGGGTACGGCGGAGGGGACGGCGACCGCGACCGCGACCGCGACCCCGACCGCGAGCTCGACCCCGACCGCGAGCTCGACCCCGACCGCGAGCTCGACCCCGACCTCGAGCTCGACCCCGACCTCGAGCTCGACCCCGACCTCGAGCTCGACCCCGACCCCGACCGCGACCCCGACCGCGGCCCCGACCTCGACCCCGACCCCGGCCCCGACCCCGGCCCGGACCCCGACCGCCGGGGAGCCGCCCGCCCCGCTTCCCCCGCCGCTCCCCGCCCCCGAGGTTCCGCCCGTCGCGCCCCCCGTCGCGGTCGATCTCCGCCGACCCCCTCGAGCTGCTGTGGGGACACCGCCTCGAGTTCGCGGGCGGCGGAGAGCCGATCGTCACGATCCGGCTCATGGAGGGGCAGCGCGAGGTCGCGTTCCGTCCCCTCGGCCCGGCGCGCGTGTTCCTCCGCGGCGGGGCGGCCGTCGAGGTGCCGGCGAACGCGCGGCTCACCGTCCGCGCGCGCGGGACCGCCCCGGCGGCGATCGTCCACCAGCCGCTGCTGGCGGACGCGCCCGTCGAGGAGCACGCGCGGCTCGAGGAGATCCGGAGGACCTACGAGGGCCGCGGGGTCGTCGTCCTCTCCCGCGTCGTCGGCGGCGTCTACGGGATCGGCGGGCGGGTCGTCGACAACCGCCGCGAGCTGCTCCTCGCGGCCTCGGACGGCACCGAGAAGGGCGCGCGAGCCGCGATGGCCGACCTGCGCGAGCGGCTGCGCGCGCGCCCGATGCTCCACTCCGAGGTCGTCGCCCGCCCGCGGGGCACGCTCGAGCTGCGCGCGCAGGCGGGGGCGCCGCTCGGGGAGGCCGACGCCGCGCTCTGGATCGAGGTCGAGGGCGACCGGGGGTTCGTCGTGGAGGGCGTGGAGCACGAGGCGGGGCCCGCGGCGCGGGCGCGGGAGGACCGCACCTACCACGGCCGGCTGTACGTCACGCTCGACGCGACGGGCTCGCTCGCGGCGGTGCACGGGATCTCGCTCGAGGAGCTGCTCCGCGGGCTCGTGCCGAGCGAGATGCCGGGCGGGTCGCACGTCGAGGCGCTCAAGGCGCAGGCGGTGACCGCGCGCTCGAACGTGCTCGCGCAGATCGGCACGCGTCACCTCACCGACCCGTTCATGCTCTGCGCGGAGGTGCACTGCCAGGCGTACCGCGGCGACGCGGCGCGCACCGCCCGCACCGACGAGGCGGTCCGCGCGACGCGCGGCGAGGCGCTCTTCCGCAGCGACGATCGGACCCTCGTCGACGCGGTCTACTCGGCGATGTGCGGCGGGCACGGCGAGGACAACGACAAGGTCTGGGGGAACGCGCCGAACCCGAGCCTGCGCGGTCGGCCCGACATGCCGCCGTCCGAGGCGGCGCGCTGGGAGGGCGGGCTGTCCACGGAGGCACGGCTCCGCGTCTTCCTCGCCTCGACCCCGGACGCCTACTGCCGGCGCCCGGCGGCGGCGCGGAAGGACCGCTTCCGGTGGGAGCGGCGCATCGGCGCGGCCGACCTGGACCGGCTGACGTCGGCGCTCGACGTCGGGCACGTGAGGCGGCTCGAGGTCACCTCGCGCGGCGTGTCGGGGCGGGCGCGCGTCCTCGAGATCGACGGCGACGCGGGTCGCGCCGAGGTGTCGGGCGAGCTCGCCATCCGGCGGCTCCTCGGGAACCTCCCCTCGGCGATGTTCGTCCTGGAGCGCGACGGCGCCGGCGGCGTCGCGCTCGCCGGCGGCGGATGGGGCCACGGGGCCGGCATGTGCCAGTGGGGCGCGGTCGGGCGCGCCGACGCGGGGCAGGGCTACCGGGAGATCCTCCGCGCGTACTACGCGGGCGCGGAGGTCGCGCGCATCTACTGAGTGGCTTCGAAGCCTCGCCCTCAGGGTGCCGCGGGGATCGTGACGACGAGCGTGTAGACGAACGGGTAGGGCGGGTAGCCGCTCACCGCGACGTAGCTCGCGCCGGCCGGAAGGCTCCAGGTGAAGTCCTCGCACCGGGTGCCGGTGCCGTTCGGGCCGGGCCACGAGTCGTCGGACCAGGTCAGGAGCGTGCCGCTCGCGTCGAAGACCTCGACGAAGGTGTCGACGGTGCCGCCCGCGAGGTCGCAGCTCGCGCCGCCCTGGTCGAACGTCTGGAAGCGCACCGTCGCGCCGCCGCTCGGGACCGTGAGCGCGTAGAAGTCGTAGTCCGTCCCCGCCGAGCTCGTCGCCACGACCGGGGTGCCCATCGTCAGGGGGGTGGCGGTCTCGATCGTGTCGTTCGGCTCGCCGGGGTTCGGCGTCGTCGGGCCGCTGCTGCTGCCGCCGCCGCAGGCGGAGACGACGGCGGCGGCCACGATCGGGAGCGCCTTCCTCATCGTGATCGCCCTCCTGTCGTGAGCCGGCCGCTCACGAGCGGCGCCGGGCGAGTCCAGGGGAACGCTAGCACGCCCCCTACGGGTGCGCGAGTCCGCCCCTTCACGAGACGTGCTGGCACGGACCGTGTGGCTCGGTCGTGGCGCGCCCCGGCGCCGGCGCTGACAAGCGCGGCGGGTCGTGCTCTCCTCCGCGGGATGCGGGGAGATCCCGCCACCGTCTGTCGCCACGTCCTGGACGGCGCGCCGATCCTGATCGCCGCGCGCGACGAGCCCGGCGACCCCTCCGGCTGCGAGTGGCGGTTCCGGTGCGGAGCGTCGCCGCACGACGCCGAGGACGGCCACGTGGTCCAGCTCGCCGAGATCGTGCGGCGCGATCCGTCCGCCGTCGAGATCGTGCTCCACCCGCGCGGCACAGCCCTCGAGCGGAGCGGCGCTGCCGCGCGGTGGCTCACCGGCGCGGGCCCGGTGCTCCTCCCGCACCGCCCGTCACGGCGCTACCCGCGGTTCGAGCCGCGCTTCCCGCCTCGCCAGGGCGAGACGCTGGACGACGGCGACCTCCGGATCATGGCGGACCTCGCGCAGTCCGGCTTCCACGTCGTCGACGTGGGGGCGGACGGCGGCGTCGCCGACCACGCCTACAGCATCGGGCTCTTCCGGTCCTGGGACCACCCCGAGGTCGAGCTGTTCGGGCTCGCACCGGAGGTCCTGCACGCCGCCGTCTCGCGCCTCGGCGACCGCATCCGGCACGGCGAGCGGTTCGAGCACGGCGACGTGGTGGATGGGATCCTCGACGATCGCGCGCTGGCGTTCCGCCGGATCGTGCCGCGGCACTACGCGGCGTTCCTCTCCCGGGCCGTCTGGTACCACGGCGGCGCGCGCTTCCCCGCGCTCCAGGCGGTATGGGCCGACGGCGACGGGAGGTTCCCGTGGGATCGCTGGTTCCCGCGCGAGCTGCGGGACGCGCAGCCGGTGCTGTTCGAGCCCGAGCCGGCGTAGCGCGGCGGCGCGCCGCGCCTGCTCCACCTCCTGCGGCGGCTCCGACTCGAAGAACCGCATCGGCGAGCCCCGCGGGACGGCCGCGCGCGGCGCTTCATCCGCGCGGGCGCATCGCTTAGGCTTCGACGCATGAAGCGCGTCTGCGTGTTCTGCGGCTCCTCCTCCGGCGCCAACCCGCTGTACGTGGAGGCGGCGCGCCGCATGGGCGTCACGCTCGCCCGGCGGGGGATCGGGCTCGTGTACGGCGGAGGGGGCGTCGGCCTCATGGCGGCCGTCGCCGACGCCGCGCTCTCGGCGGGCGGAGAGGTCATCGGCGTCATCCCGCGCGCGCTGCAGCTCCGCGAGCTCGCGCACTCGGGGCTCACGACGCTGCACGTCGTCGGGTCGATGCACGAGAGGAAGGCGAAGATGGCGGAGCTCGCGCAGGGGTTCGTCGCCCTGCCCGGCGGGATGGGCACCCTCGAGGAGTTCGCGGAGGTCCTCACCTGGGCCCAGCTCGGGCTCCACGAGCGCCCGTGCGGCCTGCTCGACGTCGCTGGGTACTACCGCCCGCTCGTCGCGTTCTTCGACCACGCGGAGGCCGAGGGGTTCCTCAAGCCCGAGCATCGCAAGCTCGTCCTCGTGGCGGACGACCCGGACGCGCTCGTCGACCTGTTCCTCGCCTGGAAGCCCCCCGGGCTGCGGAAGTGGATCGACGGCCGGACGAGCTGACCCGGCGGCCGCCCGGGGTGGGCCGTCCCGTGACGGCCCGTTGCCCTGCCGCGACACCGGTGACGCGGCCACAGCTCCCGTGCAAAGCCGCGCAGCCGTACAAGGGCCCTGAACATCAGGGGATTTTGCCCCCGCCCTGCTCGCGCGCCCCCGCGGCACGCCTCTCGCTAAGGAACGACCCGGACGTCACGTCCGACGGGAGACATCGACCATGCTCGCCATCCTCGCCGCCGTCATGCTCGCCGCTGCTCCGGGGTCCGACACCGTCTACACGGTGAACGGGGGGCGCTTCGTCGGGACCGTCATCGAGGAGACGCCGCAGGGGATCACCGTCCAGCTCCCCGACGGCACGACCCGCCGCCTGGCCCGGAACGAGGTGACGAAGATCGAGTACTCGGACGGCTCGGTCTCGACGCCGAACCGGCCGCCGCCGCCGGCGCAGCCGCCGACCTACCGCGCGCCCGCGCAACCGCCGCCGCCCGCGTACCGTCCGCCGCCGCCCGCGTACCGCCCGCCGCCGCCCGCCTACGGCCCGCCGCCTTACGGCCCGCCGCCCGCGCCGTACCAGCCCGGGCCCCGCGGGATGCCGCCGCTCGTCCCCTTCTACGGCGCGTTCGGCATCGGCGGCTCGTTCCTCTCCGGCGACGCCGCCGCGGGGATCCCGATGGATCAGCTCTTCGGCTCGCAGCTCGGAATCTGGCTCGAGGGCGGCATGCGCCTCAACCCGTACGTCGGCCTCGGGCTCTACCTCGACCTCGGCCTCGGCGATCCCGCGGGCCAGACGAGCGACTACTGCGCGTCGGTCGGCACGAGCTGCACGGCGACGACCGGCCGTTTCGGCGTGCTCCTCCGCCACACGTTCACCCCGTACGCCTCGTCGACGCCCTGGATTGCGGTCGGCACCGGCTGGGAGTGGGGGAACGTGAGCCTCGACTCCCCGGGCTCCGCCAGCCAGGAGCTCTTCAGCTACCAGGGCTGGGAGATGCTGCGGCTCATGGGCGGCGTCGACCTGCGCACGAGCCCGGTGTTCGGCTTCGGCCTCTACGCCGGCGTGTCCTTCGGCCGCTACTCGAGCTACCACGACGCGCTCGGCGACGTGAGCATCGGCGGCGAGCGGAACCACGCCACCGTCGAGGCCGGCCTCCGCTTCACGCTGTTCCCGTAGGGCCGCGCCTCCCGCGGTCCCGCGCCCCTCTCCCGCGTCCCCCGCCGCGGGGGAGGGGCGCTCTCGTTGGAGGGGACGATGCTCGCGATCATCGCCGCCGCCGCGCTCGCCGCCGCCCCGCAGCTCGACACGGTCGTCACCGCCGACGGAGGCAGGATTGTCGGGACCGTCATCGAGGAGACGCCGCGGGCGGTCACGATCCAGCTCCCCGACGGAACGTTCCGCGCGCTGCCGGCCGCCGAGGTCTCGCGGATCGAGTACTCGGACGGCTCCGTCTCGGCACCGGCCCGGCCCGCTCCGCCCGCGGAGGCCGCACCCGGCGTCGTCGCCGCGCCGCCGCCGCCCGGCCCGACGGCGCCGCAGCCCGCACCTGCGGGCAACCTGGCGAAGCTCTACCCCGTCTACATGCGTTTCGGGTTCGGACCCGCCTACGTCTCGGGTGACGCGCCGCCGGGCGTCCGGATGGAGGACGTGTTCGGACCGGTCCAGCTCAACCTCTGGGTCGAGGGCGGAGCGCGGCTCACCCCGCACCTCGCGCTCGGCCTGTACCTCGACTTCGGCCTGGGCGAGGCTTCGACGGCGCTCCGGGACACCTGCCGCTCGGCCGGCGGGACGTGCAGCGCCGAGGACGACCGGATCGGCCTCCTCCTCCGGTACACGTTCGCGCCGTACGCCAAGAGGACGCCGTGGATCGCCGCCGGGACGGCGTGGGAATCCGGCGTCGTGAGCGTCCACCGGGACCCCGGCTCGGACGACATCCTCAGCTACGACGGATGGGAGATGCTGCGGCTCATGGCCGGGGTGGACTGGCGGAAGGCCCCGGAGCTCGGGTTCTCGCTCTACGCCGGAGTCTCGCTCGGCGCGTACTCGAGCCAGCGGGACGCGCTCGGCACGGTGAGCATCGCCGACCCGCGGGTCCACACGACGCTCGAGGTGGGCTTCCTGTGCCTGCTCTTCTAGGCTCGCGCTCGCGCGGGCGGGGCGCTACCCGAGCCGCGCCCCGCGCAGCCGCAGCGCGTTCGCGATCACCGTCACCGAGCTGAAGCTCATCGCCGCGCTCGCGATCATCGGCGAGAGCACGATCCCGAAGAGCGGGAAGAGGGCGCCCGCCGCGAGCGGTACGCCCGCCGCGTTGTAGGCGAACGCCCAGAACAGGTTCTGGCGGATGTTCCGCATCGTCGCGCGCGACAGCCGCCGCGCGCGGACGATGCCGTGGAGGTCGCCCTTCACGAGCGTGAGGCCCGCGGACTCGATGGCGACGTCGGTGCCGGTGCCCATCGCGATGCCGACGTCGGCGGCCGCGAGCGCGGGCGCGTCGTTGATCCCGTCGCCCGCGAACGCGACCGCGTGGCCGCCCGCCTTGTGACGCGCGACGATCTCGGCCTTCCGCCCCGGCAGCACCTCCGCCTCGACCTCGTCGATGCCGAGCCGCGCGGCGACCGCGCGGGCGGTCGTCCAGCCGTCGCCCGTCACCATCACCACCTTCACGCCCTCGGCGTGCAGCGCCGCGATCGCCTCCTTCGCGCCGGGCTTCACCGGATCGACGGCCTCGAGGAGGCCGGCGGGGCGCCCGTCGACGGCGAGGAGCACGACGGTGCCGCCCTCGCCCCGCAGCGCCTCGGCGCGCGCGACGAGCCCGGAGGCGTCCACGCCCAGGTCGGCCAGGAGCGCCGCGTTCCCGAGCGCGACCGCGCGCCCCTCCACCTCGCCGGCGACGCCCTTGCCCGGCACCGAGCGGAACGCGCGCGCCTCGGGGAGCGCGAGCCCCCGGGCCTTCGCGCCCGCGACGATCGCGGACGCGAGCGGGTGCTCCGACGCCTTCTCGAGCGCGGCGGCGAGCCGGAGCACCTCGTCCTCGCGCCCGGGCTCCACCGCGACGACCTGCGCGAGCGCGGGCCGGCCGCGCGTGAGCGTGCCGGTCTTGTCCACGAGGAGGACGTCGACCTTCTCGAACCGCTCGAGCGCCTCGGCGCTCTTCACGAGCACGCCCGCGGTCGCGCCGCGGCCGGTACCGACCATGATCGCCATCGGCGTCGCGAGGCCGAGCGCGCACGGGCAGGCGATGATGAGCACCGCGACGGCGGCGACGAGGCCGTGGGCGAGGCGGGGCTCGGGCCCGAAGGCGGCCCAGAGCGCGAAGGCGATCGCGGCCGCGAGGACGACGCCCGGGACGAACCAGCCCGAGACGACGTCGGCGAGCCGCTGGATCGGCGCGCGCGTCCGTTGCGCGTCCATCACCATCCGGACGATCTGCGCGAGGAGGGTGTCATTCCCGACGCGCTCGGCGCGCACGACGAGCGCGCCGTTGCCGTTCAGCGTCGCGCCCGTGACGCGGTCGCCCTCGCGCTTCTCGACGGGGATCGGCTCGCCCGTCACCATCGACTCGTCGACCGAGGACGACCCGGACTCGACGACGCCGTCGACGGGCACCTTCTCCCCGGGGCGGACCCGGAGCCGGTCGCCCGGCTTCACCTGAACGATCTCGACGTCGCGCTCCTCGCCCCCGGGCTCGATGCGGCGCGCCGTCTTGGGCGCGAGCCGGAGCAGCGCGCGGATCGCGCCCGACACGCGGCTCCGGGCGCGGAGCTCGAGCACCTGCCCGAGCAGCACGAGCTCGACGATGACGGCGGCGGCCTCGAAGTAGACGGGCGGCGCGCCGTGCTCGAGGAACGCGGCCGGGAACGCGCTCGCCGGGAGCACGGTGGCGGCCGCGGAGAACAGGTACGCGGCGGCCGTCCCGAGGCCGATCAGCGTGAACATGTTGAGGTGCCGGGTGCGGACCGAGAGCCAGGCGCGCTCGAAGAAGGGCCAGCCGCCCCAGAGGACGACCGGCGTCGCGAGCGCGAACTGGAGCACCGCGAAGGCGCGGAACCCGAGCGCGTGGCGGACCGCGCCGCCGGCGAGCATGTCGCCCATCGCGAGGCCGAGCACCGCCAGCGCGGGGAGGAGCCCGAGCCGGAAGCGCCGGGTCATGTTCTGGAGCTCGGGGTTCGCCGGCTCCTCCGCGGACGGCATCCCGCCGACGACGAGCGGCTCCAGCGCCATGCCGCAGATCGGGCACGGCACGGGCTCCTTCTCGCGCACCTCCGGGTCCATCGGGCAGACCCAGACAATCTCGGCGCCGGGCGGCGCGGCCGGCGGGACCGCGCTGGGCATGCCGCCGGGGCCGTGCAGGAGATACGGCCCGGGGTCGGCGGCGAACTTCGCGCGGCACTTCGGGCTGCAGAAGTAGTACGCGCGGCCCGCGTGCGCGTGCTCACCGCCCTTCGGCGCCTTCGGGTTCACCTCCATCCCGCAGACCGGGTCGATCGCGAAGAACGACTCGGGCGACGCGAGGAAGCGCTCGCGGCAGCGGTCGGAGCAGAAGGAGTAGGTGTAGCGGCCCCGCTGCACGACCCCGCCGGGCGGGTGGTCGCGGTCGACCTCCATCCCGCACACCGGATCCCGGGTCGGGACGGGGGCGGCGGCGGTCGGGCTCGGCTCGGGGGTCGTCTGCATCGGATCCTCGCGCGGAAGTGATAGCCCGCGGGGGCGGGCGCGCGCCAACCGTTGGGAGCCCGGGCACCGCGGAGCGGTTCCCGCCGCCGGGGCGGGTCAGCGGGCGGCGCCGGGGGTGGGCGCGCCCGCGTACCGCGCGGCCGCCGCGAGGACGTCGGCGATCTCGAACGGCTTCGCGAGCCAGCCCTGCGCCGCGATCTCCTGGGCGCGTCGCCGCGCGTCCTCCGCCGCCGTGACGACGACGATCGGGCACGCCGCGCCGTGGCGCGCGCGGAACTCGCGCGCGAAGTCCCAGCCGTTCATGCCCGGCATGCGCATGTCGAGGAACACGAGCCGGGGCATCTCCTCGCCGACGCGCGCGAGCGCCTCGCCGCCCTCCCGCGCGGTCCGGACACGGTAGCCCTGATCGCCGAGGATCATCTCCATCAGCGCGAGCAGGTCGGGATCGTCCTCGACGACGAGGATCGACGCGCCCGCGGCGCCCGTCACGCGTCCTCCCGCGCGGCGGGCAGGCTGAAGTGGAAGGTCGAGCCGTCCCCGGGGGAGCTCTCGAACCAGATCCGGCCGCCGTGGCGCTGCACGATCTCGCGGGCGAGGTCGAGCCCGACGCCGAGGCCGCCGTAGTCCTGGGGCGTGCCGGCGTGGGCGCGGTAGAACCGCTCGAACATCTGCGCCTGCCGGTCCTCCGGGATCCCGACGCCGTGGTCCCGCACCGCCACCGTCACCTCGCGGTCGCGCGCCTCGACGCGCGCCTCGACGTCGCCGCCGGACGGCGAGAAGCGGACCGCGTTGTCGACGAGGCAGGTGAGCACGCGCCCGATCCGGTCGCGGTCGCCGAGCACCGGAGCGGGGCCGTCCGCCCGAACGCTCAGCGCGTGGCGGGGCGCCGTGCGGCGCATGGCCTCGACGATCTCGCCGGCGAGCGCCGAGAGATCGAACCGCTCGTGGCGCCCGCCGCCGCCGTCGAGGCGGAGGCGCGACGCGTCGAGCATCTGCTGGACGAGGCGCGACAGCCGATTGACCTGCCGTTCGATGACCGCGAGCGCCTGCTCCTCGGTCGTGTCTCGGCGGCGCATGAGCTGGGCGTACGCCTTGATGACGGCGAGCGGCGTCTTGAACTCGTGCGCGGCGGTCGAGAGGAACTCGTCGCGCTGCGCGTCGAGGAGGCGGGTGGCGGTCTCGTCCCGGAGGATCGCGACGGCGAGCCGGCCGCCGTCCGGGCGCTCGACGGGCGCGGCGCTGACCGAGACGAACACGTCGGTCCCGTCGGCCCGCCGCAGGATCGCCCCGTAGCGCGGGTTCCGCTCGTCGGCGAGCGCGCGGATGCTGGCGTACCGCTCGAACGGCACCGGCGTCCCGTCCGGGCTCCGCAGCTGGTAGCGGTGCACCCACCCCTCCATCGGGCCGAGGACTTCCTCCTTGGAGGCCGCCCCGAGCAGGGCGACGGCGGCGCGGTTCGCCTCGACGACCCGGGACGTGCCGTCGACGACCAGGACGGCGTCGGCCATGCTGTCGACCGTCGCGCGGACCTCCGCGCTCAGGCCCAGCAGGCCGCGCTCGCCCCGCCGGATGAGGACGTAGAGGAGGAGCGACGTCGTGGCGATGAAGAAGGTGCCCTTCAGCGTCTGGGCGAGCTCGTGAGCCGCGGGGTCCGGGAACAGCGCCCGCACCACGGCGTCGGAGAACGCGATCCAGGCCAGCCCGACGGCGGCGTACACGGCGACGACGCGGCGCCGGGAGGACGGAACGCGCCGCCACCAGCGCGAACGCGTCACGGGGGAGGGCTCGCTCACGTCCCGTGTCTAGCCAGCGCGTCACCCGGTGTCATCGGCCTCCGACGGGGAGGGGCCGGCGTCGGGGCGGCGGGCAGGCGCGGGCCGGCGGGGCGCCTCCTGCGTCGAACCGCGGCCGTGTCGGGCGAACGCGGGACGGGCGCGGCCGCCCGCGTGCGGGCGGCGCCGCGTTCTTTTCGCGCCCGCGGACGCAAGGGCTGCGGCCGCCGGCGCCGGATCCGGTGAGGCGCCCGGGACGGGCGAGCCGAACCGCTCGATCTGCGGACGTTTCAATATAGCAACATTGCTATATCGACGGATGGAGTCGGAGGCGCGCGCCGTGCGTTGCCGCGCGCGCGGACGCAAGCGCTGCGCGCGGCGATCGGCCGCGCGGATCCCGCGAGAAATCGCGAACCTCCGCGCGCCGCTGCGGCTCCAGCACCGCGACGGCGATGGGCGCCGGCGAGGAGCGCAGCGCGATGCCGAACGAGTCGCAGTTCCGCAGACCCTGGATCGTGGGCGTCGCCGTGGCGGCGATCGCGGTGAGCGGCGTGGCGGTGGCCATGGTGCTCCGGCCGGGCGCGCCCGCCGTGAAGCACGCCGCCGGGTACGCGAAGAAGATCCGCCCGCACTTCGATCACGCGGCGGTCATCACGGAGAAGCTCGAGCAGCCGCAGGACGTGACGCGCAAGTGCCTGTCGTGCCACCCGGGCGCGCGGAGCGTCATGAAGACCTCGCACTGGCTCTGGCTCGGCGACGAGGTCCAGATCCCCGGCCGGAGCGGCACCACGCGCATCGGCAAGCGGAACGTCATCAACAACTTCTGCATCGCGACGACCGGCAACGAGCGCTCGTGCATGAAGTGCCACGCCGGCTACGGCTGGGCGGACGCGTCCTACGACTTCTCGAAGGAGGAGAACGTCGACTGCCTCGTGTGCCACGAGCACACGAACGCCTACGTGAAGGGGACCTACGGCAACCCGACGCCCGAGACCGACCTGCTCGCCGCGGCCAAGTCCGTGGGGACGCCCTCGCGCGAGAACTGCCTCGGCTGCCACGCCTACGGCGGTGGCGGGCAGGCGGTGAAGCACGGCGACCTCGACTCCTCGCTCGCCCATCCGTTCGAGGACGAGGACGTGCACATCGGGAGGCACGGGTTCCTGTGCGTGGACTGCCACGGCGGGAAGGACCACCAGATCCGCGGCCGGGCGTTCTCCGTGAGCGTCGAGGACTCGCACGGCGTCGGCTGCACCGACTGCCACACGAAGCCGGAGCACGAGGACCAGCGCATCAACGCGCACCTCGGGGCGCTCGCGTGCCAGACCTGCCACATCCCGACGTTCGCCGGGAAGATCCCGACGAAGGCGTTCTGGGACTGGTCGAAGGCCGGCGACGCGACCCGCAAGGAAGACCCGCACCACTACCTCAAGATCAAGGGCGAGTTCTCGTACGAGCAGGACGCGACGCCAGAGTACCGCTGGTTCAACGGCACCGTGGGGCGCTACCTCCTCGGCGACCGGATCGACCCGGAGAAGGTGACCGTCCTGAACCCGCCGCAGGGCGGCATCCAGGACAAGGGCGCCCGCATCTGGCCGTTCAAGGTCCACCGCGCGAAGCAGCCGTACGACGCGGGGAACCTGTACCTCTTCCCGCCCGTCACCGGCGGCAAGGACGGGTACTGGACGAGCTTCGACTGGGACCAGGCGTTCCGGCTCGGCGCGAAGGCCTCGAGCATCTCGTACAGCGGCAAATACGGCTTCGCCCGCACGGACATGTACTGGCCGCTCTCCCACATGGTCGCGCCGAAGGAGAAGGCGCTCGGGTGCACCGAGTGTCACGGCGAGCGGTCGCGCTTCGACTGGAAGGCGCTCGGCTACGCCGGCGACCCGATGAAGACCGGAGGCCGCCGATGATCCGCCATCCCGTGCTGTCCCTCCTCGCAGGCGTCGCGTTCGCCTCCGCGGCGCCGGCCCTCGCGCAGCAGGGCGTGAACCCGATCCACCCGGCGTTCGTGCCGCTCGACGCGGCCGGGAAGCCGGCGCGGTCCGCCGACGACCTCTCCGCGGACAAGACCTGCGGGGCGTGCCACGACGCCGCGTACATCGCGTCCCACACGGGCCACGCCAGCCCCAAGATCACCGCCACCTGCATCCAGTGCCACCTGGACGGCGGGAAGCTCGACGTCCGGCCGGAGCAGCTCGAGAAGGACGGGCGGCTGCGCCGCGAGGCGATCCGCATCGGCGCGCCGCGCGCGGGGAACTGCGCCGCGTGCCACGGCATCGTGACCGACGCGGGCGGAGCCGTCGCCCTCGGGCCGGACTTCGAGGCGACGCCGAAGCCGGGCTCCGGCCGCACGCTCGCGCTCACCCAGGGCGAGGGCGCGATCGTGTCGCCGCAGCGGATGTCCGAGTCGTTCCTGAACCTCGACGGGAAGGAAGACCTCGCCGCGCCGTGGGACGTCCACGCCGCGAAGCTCGTCGACTGCGTCGCGTGCCACTACGCGGCGAACGACCCGGTCCACACCGACGCGAAGCGCCAGACGCTGAAGTACCTGTCCGCCGACCCGCGCCGCGAGTCCACCGCGGAGTTCCTCGTCCGCCCCGACCACCGGCTCGCGGAGCGGGGGTGCCGCGGCTGCCACGACGCGAACAAGGCCCACGGGTTCCTGCCGTACCGGCAGCGCCACATGACCGCGCTCGCCTGCCAGACCTGCCACGCCGCGCGCTCGATGGGCCCCGCCGCGGAGATGGTGGACGCGACCGTCGTGACGCTCGACGGGACGCCGGCGGTCGCCTACCGCAACCTGGCGCGGCGAGCCGGCGAGCCGGTCGGCGCCGCGACGATCCGGCCGTTCGTGCCGCTCGTCGTGGAGCGGACCGACGCCGACGGCGTCAAGCGCCTCGCGCCGGTGAACCCGGTGAGCCGGTGGCGCTGGGTGTCCGGCGTCGACCGCGCCGAGGTCCCGATCGAGACGGTGGGGCGGGCGTTCCTCGAGGGCGGAGCCTACGCGCCGGCGATCCTCGCCGCGTTCGACGCGAATCGCGACGGCCGTGTCGATCCCGCCGAGCTCCGCCTCGACACGAAGCGCAAGACGGACCTCGTCGCGAACCGGCTGCGGGCGCTCGGCGTCACCGACCCGGTCGTCGACGGGACGCTCGACGTCTACCCGGTCGCGCACGGCATCTCGACCCGCGATCGCGCGCTCCGCGACTGCGATGCGTGCCACGCGAAGGACTCGCGCGTGTCGCAGGACCACTACGTGCTCGCGGGATACCTCCCCGGCGGCGTCCCGCCCCGGCCCGGCGACCGGGCGCGTGTTGAGCTCGCCGGGACCGTAGCGCCCACGCCCGGGGGCGGTCTCGAACTCCGCTCGGCGCCCGGCAGCGCGCCCGCCGGCCTGCACGTGCTCGGCTACTCGCGCCAGGGGCTCACGAACACGCTCGGGTTCGCGCTGTTCCTCGCGGTGTTCGCCGGCGTGTCGATCCACGGCCTCGCCCGGATCGCGCTCCGCAAGCTCCGCCTGGCGGCCGCACCGCACGGGCCGGCGCAGAGGCAGTACACCTTCGGACGCTACGAGCGGCTCTGGCACTGGACGATGGCGCTGTCGGGCATCGTGCTCATCGTCACCGGTCTCGCCGTGCACGGGGGCGGCACGGGGACCCGCGTGATCGAGCTGCCGACCGCCGTCGCCGTGCACAACGCGTTCGCGGTCGTGCTGATGCTGAACGGCTTCCTCGCGCTCTTCTATCACCTGACGACGGCGGCCATCCGCAACTTCATCCCGCACCCGCACGGCTTCGTGGAGCGCGTGCTCGAGCACATGACCTACCAGGCGCGCGGCATCTTCTACGGGGAGTCGCACCCGCCCAACGCGCCCGGCCACAAGCTGAACCCGCTCCAGCAGATCACCTACCTCGCGCTCCTGAACGTGCTCTTCCCGCTCCAGTTCCTGACGGGCGCGCTCATCTGGGCGGTCGGCCAGTGGCCGAACTGGGCGACCGCGCTCCAGGGGCTCAGGTGGGTCGCGCCGGTGCACAACGCGGGCGCGTGGCTGTTCCTGTCGTTCTTCGTCCTGCACGTCTACCTCGTCACGACGGGCCGGACTCCGGGCGAGCACCTCCAGGCGATGGTGACGGGTTACCAGGACGTCGAGTCCGATACCGAGGCGAAGGCGCCGGCCGGCAGCATCGCGGCCTGAGGAGCACACCATGGACACCCGCAGGGAACCACGTCCGTACCTGAACCCCTACGTCGCCGGGACGATCCTCGGGATCGTGCTCTTCGCGACCTTCTACGTGACGGGCGGCGGCCTCGGCGCGTCCGCCGGGATGAGCCGCATCCAGACCGGCTTCCTCGACGTGCTCGCGCCGGCCCACGTCGATCGCACCGCCTACTTCGCGGAGATGGCGGGCGGCACGCGCAGCGCCTGGAACCACTACAGCGTGTTCATGATCGCGGGCACGCTGCTGGGCGGCTTCGCCTCCGGCCTCTTCAACCGGCGCGTGAAGCTCGAGCTGCGCAAGGGCCCGAACATCACGACGCCGGCCCGCGTCGTGTTCGCGCTCCTCGGCGGCGCGCTCATGGGCTACGGCGCCCGGCTCGCGCGCGGCTGCACGTCGGGCCAGGCGCTGTCCGGCGGGGCGGTGCTGTCCGTCGGGAGCTGGGCGTTCGCGCTCGCGGTGTTCGCGGGCGCCTACGCCGTGGCGTGGTTCTTCCGGCGGCTCTGGCTCTGATCGGCGATCCCAGGAGGCTCGACATGGCACCCTTCCACCTCACCGCCGGGACGATCGGGTACGCGCTGACGTTCGGCGCCCTCGGCTTCGGCTTCGGCGCCGCCCTCGAGATGGGCGGCTTCGGCGACACCCGCAAGCTCGCCGCGCAGTTCTACTTTCGCGACATGACGGTCCTGAAGGTGATGTTCACCGGCATCATCGTCGCCGCCGTGCTCATCGCGGGCGCGGCGTCGTTCGGCCTCCTCGACATGAGCCGCGTGTGGGTGAACCCGACCTACCTGTGGCCCGGCATCGTCGGCGGCCTCGTCATGGGCGTGGGCTTCATCGTGGGCGGCTTCTGCCCGGGGACGTCGGTGGTCGCCGCGTCGACGCTCAAGGTCGACGGGATGATCTTCCTCGTCGGCGCGCTCTTCGGCGTGTACGCCTTCGGCGAGACCGTCTCGTCGTTCGAGCCCTTCTACCTCTCCTCGTACATGGGCCGCTTCACGCTCGACCAGCTCCTGCACGTGTCGGTGGGCGTCGCGGTCCTGCTCGTCGTGGCCATGGCGCTCTTCATGTTCTGGGGCGCGGAGCTCCTCGAGCGCCGCTTCGGGAAGGGCGAGGCGTGGGCGGCCATCGCGCTCCGCCCGCGGAGCGCGGCGAAGCTCGCCGGCGCGGGCGCGCTCGTCGCGGCGGCGCTCGTCCTCGGCGTCCGCGGCGATCCGACGCCGGAGCAGCGGTGGGCCTGGACGTCCCCCGAGGTGAAGCGCGCCGTCGAGGACCGGAGCATGTTCGTCGACCCGGCGGAGGTGGTGGCGCTCCGCAACGACCTCAACGTCCAGACCGACGTCGTCGACCTGCGCGACGAGCACGACTTCAACCTCTTCCACGTCGGGGGCGCGCGCCGCGTCGATCCGGCGCTGCTCGGGCTCCTGTCCGAGGAGACGAAGCGGCTCGTCGATCGCCCGGCGAACGCGGTCACGTTCCTCGTCGGGAACGGCGAGGCCGCGGCGCTCGCCGCCTGGAAGTCGCTCAAGGC
Source organism: uncultured delta proteobacterium (assembly GCA_963821195.1). Lineage (GTDB taxonomy): Bacteria > Myxococcota > Myxococcia > Myxococcales > Anaeromyxobacteraceae > Anaeromyxobacter. The sequence continues at coordinate 96,701 of CAWGDE010000018.1, read as the reverse complement.
GCTCGGCGCCGCGAACGTGTACGTCGTCGACGGCGGCGTGAACCGCTGGCTCGAGCGCTACGCGGTCCCGGAGTGCGTCGCGACGCGGGTCGCGGCCCCGGCCGGGGACGCGCTCGCGTACCGGTTCGCCCACGCGACCGGCGACCGCGAGCCCGCCGCCTGGCCCGAGCGCGCCGAGTCGCAGGCGTTCCGGACGCCGTGCGAGGACGCCGTGTCGCGCGGCGGCGAGGCCGGGCACGGCGAGGTCGCCTGGCCCGCGTACGCCTTCACGAAGAAGGTGAAGCTCCAGACCAAGGCCGCGGTGAAGGGCGGTTGTGGGTAGGGGCGGCGCCAAGAAGGAGCGCGGGAGCCCGCGGGTAGGGTACATTCAAGCCGTGGCGAGGAGACTCCAGCCCCCGATCGCGAGCGACCCGGTGCGCGCGGACCACGTCGCCGAGGTGCTGAAGGCGGTGGCCCACCCGCTCCGGCTCCGGATCGTGGCGATCCTCTGCCGCGGCGAGGAGAACGTCACGGCGCTCGCCGAGAAGGTCGGCGCGAGCCAGGCGATCGTGTCGCAGCAGCTCCGGATCCTCCGCAGCCACGGCCTCGTCGCGGCGAGCCGGGAGGGCGGCTTCGCCCGGTACCGGCTCGTCGAGCAGAACCTCCGCGGCCTCGTCCGCTGCATGGAGAGCTGCGACGAGCACTGAGCGGTGAGCGCCCGTCCGCCCGCCCCTGCGGCGGGCACGCACGGAGCGTGACTTCACCCACCGCTGCGCCATTTGGCGCACCTCGCTCGCCGCACGATTCGCGCGCTCCACCCGCGGATTGCGGTTGCGCGCAAGCGGTGCGGACCGCGGCCGCGGCCCGTCGCGGGATCCGCCTCGAAGCCCGCTGGGCCGCGGTGTTTGCGCACGCGCCTCCTCCCCGGCCCGCCCGGCCCGGCGCGTGCAGGAGCGACGTTGCAATGTAGCAATCTCGCTAGGTCGCGACATGAGACGGATCGGGGACGACGGCGGACGGGCGGAGCACGCGGCCGAGGTGCTGAAGGCGGTCGCGCACCCGCTCCGCCTCCGCATCGTTGCGACACTTTGCCGCGGGGCGGAGCACGTCAACGCGCTCGCCGAGCGGCTCCGCGTCCCCCAGCCCATCGTGTCGCAGCAGCTCCGGATCCTGCGGGGGCACGGCCTCGTCGCCGCGAGCCGCGAGCACGGGTTCGCCTGGTACCGGCTCGCCGAGCCCGCCCTCCGCGACCTCGTCTGCTGCATGGAGAAGTGCGAGCGCTGAGCCCGGGCGGGCCGGCGCGAGGAGTCGACATGGCGCTGACGCGAAGGCGGTTCATCCAGATCGGGGCGGCGGGCGCGGGCGGCGCCGCGGTCGCCTCGGGGCTGACGACGCGCTGGTGGGGGCTCGACCGGAGCCGGGTGCCGGACCCGGGCACCGACGGCGAGAAGGTCGTCGCGACCTACTGCGAGCTGTGCTTCTGGGGCTGCGGCGTCCTCGCGCACGTCAAGGACGGCCAGGTCACCAAGATCACCGGCAACCCCGACCACCCGCTCTCGCGCGGCATGCTCTGCCCGCGCGGCGCCGGCGCGACGGGCCTCCTCTACGACCCCGACCGGCTGAAGAAGCCGCTCGTCCGCCGCTCGAAGCGCGGCGAGGACGTGTTCGAGGAGGTCTCCTGGGACGCGGCGCTCGACGAGGTCGCCTCTCGCCTCGAGGACGTCGAGAAGAAGCACGGGCCCGAGGCGCTCGCCCTCTTCACGCACGGCTCCGGCGGCGTCTGGTTCAAGCACTTCATGAAGGCCTGGGGCTCGCCCAACATCGGCGCGCCCTCGTACGCGCAGTGCCGCGGCCCGCGCGAGGCGGCCTTCACCGCTCACCTACGGCACGCCGCTCGGCTCGCCCGAGCCGATCGACATCGCGAACGCGCGCTGCATCACGCTCATCGGCTCGCACCTCGGCGAGAACATGCACAACACCCAGGTGCAGGAGCTCGCCGAGGCGATCGGCCGGGGCGCCGACCTCGTGGTCGTCGACCCGCGCTTCTCCGTCGCGGCGGGGAAGGCGCACTACTGGCTCCCCATCAAGCCCGGCACCGACATCGCGCTCCTGCTCGCGTGGATGAACGTGATCCTGTCGGAGGGGCTCTACGACGCCGACTACCTCGCGAAGCACGCGGAGCGGGCTCGACGAGCTGAAGGCGCACGTCGCGGACAAGACGCCGGAGTGGGCGTACCCGATCACCGGCATGAAGCCCGACCTCATCCGCGACTCGGCGCGCTTCATCGGCTCCGCGCGCCCCGCCTCGCTCGTCCACCCCGGCCGCCACACCATCTGGTACGGCGACGACACGCAGCGCGAGCGCGCCATGGCCATCCTCGCCGCGCTGCTCGGCAGCTGGGGCCGCCGCGGCGGCTACCTCGTCACGGGGAAGTATCCGCTGCCGGCGTATCCGCTCGCCGCCGACCTCCCGCACCACGGCGAGGCGCCGCCCACGGTCGACAAGCCGAAGGCCGGCGGCTACCCGCTCGCCACCGAGGTCGCTCGCCTGCGGCCTGTGCGACGCGACGAGGCCCGGCCACGCGCTCTACGACCTGAAGGCCTGGATCGTCTACGGCTGCAACCTCATGCAGGCGATGCCCGACGCGCCAGGAGCTCGTCGAGGCGATCCAGCACCTCGAGTTCCTCGCCGTGGTCGACGTCCTCCCGGCCGAGATCGCCGGCTGGGCCGACGTGGTGCTGCCCGAGGCGACCTACCTCGAGCGCGACGACGACCTCTCGGCGCCGGCCTACAAGCGCCCGTTCGTCGCGATCCGGCAGGCCGGCCGTCCCGCCGCTGTACGACTCGAAGCCGGGCTGGTGGATCGCGAAGGAGCTCGGCGAGCCGCGTCGGCCTCGGCGAGTACTTCCCGTGGAAGGACGCGACGGAGTACGTCCGGACGCGGCTCGCGCAGAAGGGGCTCCCGTACGACGAGCTCGCCGCGAAGGGCGTCCTCCTCGGCGCGCCGATCGCGACCTGCGAGGAGGAGGGCGCGCCCGTCGGCGTCGGCCACCGAGAACGGCAAGATCGAGCTCTTCTCGAAGGAGCTGCAGGCGCTCGGCTTCGAGCCGCTGCCGGTGTACCACCCGCAGGAGGAGGGGCCGCCCGGCACGTTCCGCCTCCTCTCGGGCCGCGCGCCCGCTCCACACGTTCGGGCGCACCGACGAACAACCGGCTGCTCGCGGAGCCGTACCCCGAGAACGAGGTCTGGCTCAACGCCGACGCGGCGAGGAGCCTGCCCGGCTTCGAGGTCGAGCCGCTCGCGCAGGGCGAGAAGGTCGTGCTCGTGAACCAGGACGGCGTCCGCTCGACGCCGGTGCAGGCGTGAAGCTCACCGAGCGCATCCGCGGCGACTGCGTCTACCTCGTCCACGGCTGGGGCCAGACGGCGAAGAGGCAGCGCTACGCGTACGGCCGCGGCGCGTCCGACGCCCAGCTCACCACCCGCTACAAGGTCGATCCGATCATGGGCGGCACCGGCATGAACGTGAACTTCGTGCGCCTCGAGCGCGCCGGGGAGGCGGCCTGACATGGCCCTGAACAAGCGCTACGCCATGGCGGTCGACACCCGGCGCTGCGTCGGCTGCAACGCCTGCGTCATCGCCTGCAAGACCGAGAACGCCCTCCCGGAGGGCGGGCTTCCGCGACTGGATCGTCCAGGAGATGCAGGGGCAGTTCCCCGACCTCTCGCATGCAGATCCGCTCCGAGCGCTGCAACCAGTGCGCCGACGCGCCCTGCGTCGCGGCCTGCCCGACCGGCGCGAGCCACGTCGGCGGAGGGCGGCATCGTGCTGGTCGACCGGCGAAGTGCACCGGCTGCAAGGCGTGCATCGCGTCCTGCCCGTACGGTGCGCGCTACGTCCACCCGGACGGCCACGTCGACAAGTGCACCTTCTGCCTGCACCGCGTCGAGAAGGGCCAGACGCCGGCGTGCGTCGACGGTCTGCCCGACGCGAGTCGCTCGACCTTCGGCGACCTCGCGAGACCCGCGCGAGCGCAGCGTCGCGCCGGGCGTCCGTCGCCGATCGCGCCGCACACGAGGTGCGCTGAAGCCCGAGGCCGGTGCACCGAGCCCGACACGTCTGCTTCCTGCCGTCTGAGGCCAGCCGGCGGGCCGAGTGCAGGAGCCGACATGGAATCTCAGACACGAAGTTCTGGAACCCCTACCTCGCCGGGGTCGCGCTCGGGCTCGTGCTGCTCGCCTCGCTTCCTCGTCATGGGGAAGGGGCTCGGCGCCTCGGGCGCCGTCGTACCGGCTCGGCGTGGCCGCCGTCGAGACCCTCGCGCCGGGCGCACGTCGCCCGAGCGCGCCGGGCTTCAACGAGGGCCGCGCAGCGCGGCACGCCGCTCGACGACTGGCTCGTCTTCGAGGTGCTCGGCGTGTTCCTCGGCGGCCTGGTCGGTGCCTACACGGCGGGGCGGTTCGGCGCGAAGGTGACCCTGCGCGGCCCGCGGCGTCTCGGTCGGGCGCCGGCTCGCGTTCGCCTTCGGCGGCGGCGTGCTCATGGGCGTCGCCGCGCGGCTGGCGCGCGGCTGCACCTCGGGCCAGGCGCTCACCGGCGGCGCGCTCCTGTCGGTCGGCGAGCTGGGCCTTCATGCTCGTCGGTCTTCGGCGGCGGCTACGCGCTCGCGTGGTTCGTGAGGAGGGAGTGGCGATGATGCTTCCCGTTCGAGTCGCTCAGCGCCGCTCCCGCGAGCCCGGGCTCGTCGTCGCGGTCGCCATCGGCTTCGGCTTCGGCTTCGTCCTCGAGCGCGCCGGCTTCGGCCGCGCGCACAAGCTCGCGGCGCAGTTCTACCTGACGCGACATGACCGTGTTCAAGGTCATGTTCGGCGCGATCGTCACCGCGATGCTGGGCGCGGTCGTCCGCTCGGCGCCTCGGCCTGATCGACCTGCGCGCGCTGGCGCGACCGCGACGAGCGCCACCTACCTCTGGCCGATGATCGTCGGCGGCCTCCTCCTCGGCGTCGGCTTCATCATCTCCGGCTACTGCCCGGGCACCTCGCTCGTCGCGGCCGCGTCCGGCAAGCTCGACGGCGCTCGTCACCGTGGTCGGCGTCGTCACCGGCACGCTCGTCCACGCGGAGCTCATGTCGTCGAAGCGCTTCGCCGAGTTCATGGAGTCCGGCTTCAAGGGCCAGCTGTACCTGTACGACCTCCTGAAGCTCCCGCCCGCGGTCGTCGCCCTCTTCGTCGCGCTCATGGCGGTCGGCTGCTTCGTCGGGGCGGAGAAGCTCGAGCGGATCCTCGGCCGAAGGACCGGGCGCCCCTCTCGCCCATCGCGCCGAGGCGCCTCGTCTTCGCGAGCTTCGGCGCGTTCGCGGCGGTCGGCCTCGCGACGCTCGCGCTCCCGCGCTCCACCGCGGCCACGCCGGCTGCCCCGGCCCGCATCTCCGCGCCCGAGCTCGCCCGGCGCGTGCTCGAGGAGCCGTGGAAGGTGCGGGTCCTCGACCTCCGGCCGCTGGACGCCTGCGCCGCGGCGCGCGTTCCCGGGGCGGAGTGCACGCCGCCCGACACGCTCCCGAAGCTCGAGCTCGCCGACGTCTCCCCCGCGCGCGACCTCGTGGTCGTCGCGCAGGGCGAGCTCGCCGAGGTGCCCGCGGAGGTCCGCGCCTACCGCGGGAAGACGCTCGCGCTCGAGGGCGGGTTCGACGCGTGGAAGGCGTACGCGCTCACGGCGCCGCCCCCGCCTGCGCCCGGCGCGACCCCGGCCGAGCTCGAGGCGTGGCGGCGACGCGCCGGCCTGCAGGCGGCCCTCGACGGGCGTGAAGGCGCGCGCCGCCGCCGCCGCCCGCGGCGGGCGGGGCGCCGGTGAAGCGGAAGGCCGGCGGCGGCGGCTGCAGCGGGTAACGGAGGACGACATGCACGAGCTCGACATCGCGCGGCACAGCCGGTTCGTCGATCCCCAGCTCCAGGTGTGGGGCTGGGAGATCCCGGTGTACCTCTTCCTCGGCGGCATGGCCGCCGGCGCCATGATCCTCACCGCGCTCATGGCCGCGCGGCCGGAGCGCTCGCGCGTCGCGCGCTGGCTGCCGTTCGCGGCGCCGATCCTCGTGTCGGTCGGCATGGGCGCGCTCTTCCTCGACCTCGCGAGCAAGCTCCACGTCTTCCGGCTTCTACCTCGCGTTCCGCTGGACGAGCCCGATGTCCTGGGGCGCGTGGATCCTGCTCGTCGTCTACCCCGTCACGGTCCTGCAGGGGCTCGCGGCCCTCGCCGGCGACCAGGCGGAGTGGCTCGCGGCGCGGGCGGGGCCGCTCGCCGGGCTCGTGCGGGCGGGGAGGGCGTTCGCGCTCCCGCGCGAGCGCGCGCTCCGGGCGTGGGCGGTCGCGACCGGGATCGGCCTCGGCGTCTACACCGGCATCCTCCTCTCGACGCTCGGCGCCCGCGCGCTCTGGGGGTCGGCGCTCCTCGGCCCGCTCTTCCTCGTGTCGGGCGTCTCGACGGGCGCGGCGCTCCTCATGCTCTTCCGCGTCACGCCGGAGGAGCGGAGCTTCCTCGCGCGCTGGGACCTCATCGCCATCGGCCTCGAGGTCGCCGTGCTCGTGCTCCTGCTCGTCGGACTCGCCTCGGGCGACGCCGCGAGCCGCGGCGCGGCGGACCTCCTCCTCGGCGGCCGCTTCACGGCGCAGTTCTGGGCGCTCGTGGTCATCGCGGGGCTCGCAGTCCCGGCGGCGCTCGAGCTCCTCGAGACGCGGCTCCACCTCCGCGCGACGTGGGTCGCGCCCGCGCTCGTGCTCCTCGGCGGGCTCTCGCTCCGGTGGATCTTCGTGGCGGCGGGGCAGCTCTAGCCCGCGCCGGTAGGCCGTAGGGAGCGGGCCGGCGCATGTCGCTGCGCGAAGAGTGCCTGGCCCGGAGATTGGGAGCGGCCTAGGCGCGGAGCCACCGCCAGAACGTCCTGAAGCCGGGCGAGAGCCGGAACGCGGCCCAGCGCACGCGGCGGAGCGCCGGTCCGCGGTAGCGCTTCTCGAGCTTCTGCACGAGCTCGCGCGCCGAGTCGGCGTGGCCTGCGCCGACGAGCACCGGCACGAGCGCGAGGCAGGTCTCGAGGTGGAAGGGCTCGATCTCGAGCGCCTTCCCGAGGAGCGAGACCGCGAGGTCGGGGCGCCGCGCCCTGGCCTGGGCCCGGCCGCCGTCGAGCAGCGTGGCGACCGCGTCCTGCTTGCGGCCGCGCTTCAGGTTGAGCTCGGCGAGCTCGAGCCGGAACCTGTTCTCGAGCGGGAACACGCTCGTCGCGGTGAGCGTCACCGCCGCAGCGCGATCGACGAAGCCGGCCTCGAGGTGGCGCTTCGCGGCGACCCGGAAGCACCGCGCGCCGCCCTCGGCGTCGCCGAGCTTCGCGAGCAGCGGCCCGAGCTTCACGTTCACCGACGGATTGGTGGGGTCGGACTGGAGCGCCTCCCGGTAGCCCGCCGCGGCCTTGCGGACCCTGCCGCGGCTCCGGGCGCGATCCGCCGCGTGGACGATCTCGGAGCGCGTCCTGGGCTTCTTCGCGAAGAGCCGCACGCGGCGATGATAGCTCAGGGACCGCTCTGCGATCCCTCAAGCGTCCCCGGCGAGGCGACGCTCGTCCTCGCCGGACCACGCGGCGACGGCGAGCACGAGGAAGTAGCCGATCGCCACGACCGGCGTCTTCAATGCGAACTCCGAGAAGCGGTCGCGGACGCCGCCGACGTGGCCCGGCTCGTTCGCGATGACGAGGAACAGGTGGAACCCGCTCCGCACGACCCCTCCGACCCCGGCGTACATCACCAGGCTGGTCCACGTGCGCAGCCGGTACCCCGACGCGAAGAAGACGACGAGCTCGGGCACGATCATCGCCGCGTACATCCAGAACGGCGGCCGCGACGTGAACGCGAGCGTCGGGAGCACGATCTGCCGGTGCACGACGAAGTGCTCCAGGGCGAGCGTCGCGACGAGCGCGAGGGTCGCCGCCGCGAGCCACGGCAGCTCGGTCACGAGATCCCTTGGCGAGCCGAGCCGCAAGCCCATCGGCGAAAGGAGAGCACGGATGTCCCTGCGGCGCAATGCCGCGTGCGTGCTATAAGGCCGCGAATCGGCTGCCCTGCGATGATCGAAGGCCAATGTCGACCGAAGAAATCCTCATCGTCGCCGGCGAGGCGAGCGCGGACCTCCACGCGGCCCGCGCGCTCCAGGAGCTGGGCCGGCTCCGGCCCGGCGTCCACGCCTTCGGCGTCGGGGGCCCGCGGCTGCGCGCGGCCGGGCTCGAGGCGCTCGCGCCGGCCGAGGACATCTCGGTCATGGGGATCGCCGAGGTCCTCCCGCGCATCCCGCGCATCCTCGGGATCCTCCGCACGCTCGCGAAGGCCGCGGCCGAGCGCAGGCCCAAGGCGGCCCTCCTCGTCGACCTGCCCGACTTCAACCTCCGGCTCGCGAAGAAGCTCAAGAAGCTCGGGATCCCGGTCGTCTACTACGTGTCCCCGACCATCTGGGCCTGGCGGCGCGGGCGCGCGAGGAAGATCGCGAAGGTCGTGGACCGGATGCTCTGCATCCTCCCCTTCGAGGAGCGCTTCTACGACGGCACCGGGGTCTCGGCGAGCTTCGTCGGCCACCCGTTCGCGGAGAAGCCGCCGCCCGCCGAGCCGGCGGCCTACCGGGCGGAGCTCGGCCTGCCGGCCGCGCGCACGACGATCGCCCTCGTGCCGGGCAGCCGGCCGAGCGAGCTCCGGCGGATCTTCCCCGCGATGCTCGACGCGGCGGAGCGGATCCGCGCCGTGCGGCCGGACGCGCAGTTCGTCGTCCCCGTCGCGCCGACGCTCGCGCGCGCCGACGTCGAGCCGTACGTCGCCGCGCACCGCACCCTCGAGGTGAAGCTCGTGGACGGGCACACCGAGGAGGTCGTCGGCGCGAGCGACGCCGCGCTCGTGAAGAGCGGGACGTCGACGCTCGAGACCGCGATCATGCTGCGGCCGATGGTCGTCGTGTACCGGCTCTCCTGGCTGACATACCTCGTGGGGCGCCTCCTCGTACGGATCGCCCACTTCGCGCTGGTGAACATCCTGGCGGGGAGGGGGCTCGTGCCGGAGCTCCTCCAGCGGGACGCGAGCCCCGAGCGGATGGCCGCCGAGATCGAGCGGCTGCTCGGCGATCGCGGCGCGCGGGAGGCCCAGATCCGGGGGCTGCGCGAGGTGCGCGCCTCGCTCGGGGAGCCCGGGGCGGCGGAGCGCGTGGCGGCCGAGGTCTCCCGCGCGATGGGGTGATCGATGGAAGGCGCACGGCGAGCGGTGATCTGTCTCCCGACGTACAACGAGCGCGACAACCTCGCGCCGATGGTGGCCGCGATCCACTCCGCCGTTTCCGACGTGGACGTGCTCGTCGTCGACGACGCGTCGCCCGACGGCACCGGCGACCTCGCCGACGAGCTCGCGGCGCGCGACCCGCGGGTGAAGGTGCTGCACCGCGCGGGGAAGGAGGGCTCGGGACCGCGTACCTCGCGGCGTTCGCGTGGGCGCTCGAGCGCGGCGACGAGCTCGTGCTCGAGATGGACGCCGACTTCTCGCACGACCCGGCGCACCTGCCTGCCCTGCTCGAGGCGGCGCGGGACGCGGACCTCGTGCTCGGATCGCGCTACGTAGCCGGGCGGCGGACCGTGAACTGGGGGCTCGTGCGACGATCGTGTCGCGCGGTGGCAGCATGTACGCGCGCGCGGTGCTCGGCGTGCGCGTGCGGGACCTCACCGGCGGGTTCAAGTGCTTCCGGCGCGAGGTGCTCGAGGCGATCGACCTCCCGACCGTCGAGTGCACGGGGTACGTGTTCCAGATCGAGCTGACCTACCGCGCGCTGCTCCGCAGGTTCCGGGTGCGCGAGGTGCCGATCACGTTCCGGGACCGTCGCGTCGGGCAGTCGAAGATGTCGAAGGGGATCGTCCTCGAGGCGATGAGGAAGGTCTGGTCGATGCGCTTCTCGCGGTTCGCCCGGGAGGCGCGCGCGTCGCCGTCGACGGGGCGGGCGGCGTAGGCGGTCGGGGTCGGGGTCGCGGTAGCGGCCGGGGTCGGAGTCGCGGCCGGGGTCGCGGCCGGGGTCGGGGTCGGGGTCGGGGTCGGGGTCGCGGTCGGGGTCGGGGTCGGGGTCGGGGTCGGGGTCGGGGTCGGGGTCGGGGTCGCGGTCGCGGTCGCGGTCAGGGTCGGGGTCGCGGTCGCGGTCGCCCCCTCGTTCTTCCCCCCTTCCCGAACCCGGGTTACGCTCGCGCCGCGACGATGATCGCCGACGCCCTCAGCCTGTCCGTCGTCTCGCTCTCGGCGATCTTCTTCGTCGTGGACCCGTTCTCCGCGGTCCCGTTCTTCCTCGCGATGACGCGCGACGACGCGCCCGCCAAGCGCCGCGAGACGGCGCTGCGCGCGTCGCTCACCGCGGGGCTCGTCCTCGCGTCCTTCGCGCTCGCCGGCGCGTGGATCTTCAAGGTGCTCGGGATCAGCATCGGCGCCTTCAAGATCGCGGGCGGCGTGGTCCTCCTGCTCCTCGCCCTCGACATGATCCGGACGCAGCCATCCCGGACGCGCATCACCGACCAGGAGGTCGCGGCGGGCGCGGACAAGGAGGACATCGCGATCGTGCCGCTCGCGATGCCGCTCCTCGCCGGGCCGGGCTCGATCGCGACGGCGATCGTCCTCATGTCGCGGGCGCGCGCGGGCCCGTGGTGGCACGCGATCCCGGTGCTCGGGGCCATCGTCGTGACCGCGGTCGCGAGCTATCTGGTGCTCGCCGGTGCGGCGCGGACCGAGCGCGTGCTCGGCCGCACGGGCCTCGCGATCCTCGAGCGCGCGGCGGGCCTGCTGCTGGTCGCCGTGGCCGTGCAGTTCATGCTCGACGGCCTCGGCGAGTCCGTCCCGCGGTGGCTCCGCGGCGGGCCGTAGCGCGCGTACCGGCCTCGATCGGGCGACGAAGCGGGTGCGCCGCCTCCGGAGGGGGCGCTGGCACCGGCCGAGCGGCTTTGGCAGAGTGGCGGGGCACGCCGCCATCGGGAGGCCGAATGTCCTCGACCGAGATCTTCCGCCGCGCCCGCGACTTCCTCGTGCAGCACCGCGAGGACTACGAGACCGCCTATCGCGAGTTCCGCTGGCCGGTCCTCGACCGCTTCAACTGGGCGCTCGACTGGTTCGACATCGTCGCCGACGGGAACGCTCGGACGGCGCTCCACATCGTCGAGGACTACGGCGCGGAGGTCAGGCTCTCCTACGCCGAGCTGGCGGAGCGTTCGAACCGCGTCGCCACCTACTTCCGCCGGCACGGCGTGGAGCGCGGGCACCGCATCCTCATGATGCTCCCGAACTGCGTGCAGATCTGGGAGGTGATGCTCGCGGCGATGAAGCTCGGCGCGTGCGTCATCCCCGCCTCGACGCTGCTCACGCCGGAGGACCTGACCGACCGGATCGAGCGAGGCCGGGTGAAGCACGTCATCACCGACCCGGCGGGCGCCGACAAGATGCGCGGTATCGCCGGCGAGTTCCGCCGGCACGTCGTGGGCGAGCAGGTCCCGGGGTGGATGCCGTACGACCTCGCCTACGACGAGGCGTCCTTCTTCATGCCGCACGGCGAGACGCTCACCACCGACCCCGTGCTGCTCTACTTCACCTCGGGGACCACCGCGAAGCCGAAGCTCGTCGTGCACACGCACAAGAGCTACCCGGTCGGCCACCTCTCGACGATGTACTGGCTGGGCCTGCGCGAGGGCGACGTGCACATGAACGTCTCCTCGCCGGGGTGGGCGAAGCACGCCTGGTCGAACTTCTTCGCGCCGTTCAACGCGGGCGCGACGGTGTTCGTCTACAACTACGCCCGCTTCAGCGCGAAGAGCGCGCTCGACGTCATCTCGAGGCACGGCGTGACGACGATGTGCGCGCCGCCGACGGTGTGGCGCATGCTCATCCTCGAGGACCTCGCGAAGACGAAGGTGAAGCTGCGCGAGCTCCTCAGCGCAGGCGAGCCCCTCAACCCCGAGGTGATCGAGAAGGTCCGCCAGGCGTGGGGCATCACCATCCGCGACGGCTACGGCCAGACCGAGACGACCGCCCAGATCGGCAACTCGCCCGGTCAGAAGCTGAAGCCGGGCTCGATGGGGCGCCCGCTCCCCGGCTACCACATCGCCCTGCTCGACGAGGAGGGGCAGCCCGCGAAGGAGGAGGGCGAGATCTCGATCGCGCTCGACCCACGCCCCGACGCGCTCATGGCCGGCTACGAGGGCGACGACAACCTGAACGAGTTCGTGACGCGCCACGCCCACTACCACACGGGCGACGTCGCGGCGCGGGACGCGGACGGCTACATCACCTACGTCGGCCGCTCCGACGACGTGTTCAAGAGCTCGGACTACCGCATCAGCCCGTTCGAGCTGGAGAGCGCGCTCATCGAGCACGACGCGGTCGCGGAGGCGGCGGTCGTCCCGAGCCCCGACGAGGTCCGCGGGCTCCTGCCGAAGGCGTTCATCATCCTGAAGCCCGGCCGGACCCCCGACGCCGCGCTCGCGCTCGAGATCTTCCGGTTCCTGCGGCGGCGCCTCGCGCCGTACAAGCGCGTCCGGCGGCTCGAGTTCTCGGACCTGCCGAAGACCGTCTCCGGGAAGATCCGCCGGGTCGAGCTCCGCAAGAAGGAAGAGGCGAGGCCGTCGGGCGCTCCGCGCGGGAAGCTGGAGTTCTGGCAGGAGGACTTCCCGGAGCTCGCGCAGTCCGACGTGGTCCGCGCCGAGCCCGCTTAGCACAGGAGCGGGCCGCAAGGAGCGGGCCGGCACCCTCCCTCGCATTCGCTCCGGAGGGCAGGCATTTCGCTTCGCGAAGAGTGCCTGGCCCGGAGATTGGAGCGGCCCGAAAGAAGCCGTGGCGCCCGCGGGGCGTCCCGTTGCATTCTACGGGGCACCTCGCGCCCGGAGACGACCCGACATGCCCACCCCCCGCGTGATCCGCACCTTCTCCATCCTCGGCGCCGACGGCGCCGGCAAGACGGCGCTCGCCGAGGCGCTGCTCCGCGTCGCCGAGTCGAAGAAGGCGTCGCCCGAGGGCTCGACCTCCCGCCTGGACGCCGAGCCGGAGGAGAAGAAGCGGAACTTCACGCTGTCGCTCCACCCGCAGAGCTTCGAGGAGGGCGGGCGCTCGTTCCACGTGCTCGACTGCCCCGGGTTCGCCGCGTTCCTCACCGAGGTCGAGTGGGCGCTGCAGGTGACCGACGGCGCCGTGCTCGCGGTCTCCGCCGCCGACGGGGCGCACAACCGCGCCGAGCGCACCTACGACGTGCTCGCCGACTCGAAGCTGCCGGCCGTCTGCGCCATCACGCGCCTCGACCACGAGCAGGCAGACTTCGGGAAGGCCCTCGCCGACATCGAGGCCTCGCTCAAGGTGAAGCCCGTCCCGGTGCACCTCCCCATCGGCGGCCCGGGCGCATGCAAGGGGATCGTGGACCTCGTCGCGATGAAGGCCCACGTCTACGACGGCAAGACCTTCGCGAAGTGGACCGAGGCGGACATCCCGGCCGACCTCAAGGCCGAGGCGGACCGGCTCCGCACCGCGCTCGTCGAGTCGGCGGCCGAGTCGGACGACGAGCTGCTCGGCAAGTACCTCGAGGGCGGCGCGCTCTCGGACGAGGAGGTCGCGCGCGGCATCGCCGCGGGGGCCGCCGCGCAGAAGTTCCTGCCGGTCGCGGTCGCGTGCGCGAAGGGCGGGATCGGCGTCCGCGAGTTGCTCGACCTCGCCGTCCTGGTGTTCCCCGGCCCGGAGAAGCGCGAGGTGAAGGGGAAGGACCTCCCCGGCAAGGAGACGGTGCGGAACGCCGCGCCCGACGCGCCGCTCGCCGCGCAGGTGTTCAAGACGACCATCGACCACTTCGCCGGGCGCGTCGACTACGCCCGCGTGTTCTCCGGGACGCTCAAGCCCGACGCCACGATCATGAACCCGCGGACCCGCACGGAGGAGCGCGCGGCGCACTTCTGGCGGACGGACGGCGCGCAGAACGTCGAGATCAAGGAGGCCGGGCCCGGCGAGTTCGTGGTGCTCATGAAGCTCAAGGACGCGCGGACCGGCGACACGCTCTGCGACCGCGACGCGCCGATCGTGCTCCCCGAGTTCGCGCAGCACACGCGCCCCGTCGCGTACGCGGTGCACGCCAAGACGGGCGACGACAAGGCGGCCGCCGCCCTCCACAAGCTCATCGAGGAGGATCCCTCGCTCGAGCTCGCTCGGTCCCCGGACACCGGCGAGATGCTGCTGCAGGGCATGGGGCAGGCGCACATCGAGGTGACCGTCGAGCGTGTGAAGCGCAAGCACGGCGTGGACATCGCGCTCTCGCCGCCGTCGCCCGCGTACCTCGAGACGATCACCGCCTCCGCGAAGGCGCAGGGCAAGTTCAAGCGGCAGACCGGCGGCCACGGCCAGTACGGGGACGCGCACGTCGAGCTCCACCCGAAGGCGCGCGGCGAGGGGTTCGAGTTCGAGGACGCGATCGTGGGCGGCGCGATCCCGCGCCAGTTCATCCCCTCGGTCGAGAAGGGCATCCGCGGCGCCCTCGGCTCCGGGCCGCTCGCGGGCTACCCGGTCGTCGACTTCAAGGCGAAGCTCGTGTTCGGCACCTACCACGACGTGGACAGCTCCGACATGGCGTTCCAGGTCGCGGGCTCGATGGCGTTCAAGAAGGCGATGGCGGAGGCACGGCCGATCCTGCTCGAGCCCGTCATGAAGGTCGAGGTGCGGGTGCCGGAGGAGTACGTCGGCGCCGTGATGGGCGACCTGAACAGCCGCCGCGCGAAGGTGCAGGGCATGGAGCCGCTCGCGCGCGGCGTGCTCATCCGCGCGCTCTGCCCGCACGCGGAGGCGATGACCTACGACGCCGATCTCCGCTCGCTCACGCAGGGCGTCGGCTACTTCACGATGGAGCCCTCCCACTACGACCCCGTCCCCCCGCACATCGCGCAGAAGATCATCGAGAAGCGGCGGGCGGAGGGGAAGGTGAAGGGCGTCGAGGAGTAGCTACCTCAGCTCGCGGGCCCGGTGCTGCGGCCCGGTCTGGCGACGGCGGATCTGCCCCGGCTGCTTGTCGCGGCCGGGTGGCGACGACCGGCGCTTCTCCGGCTCCGTCACGACCGGCGAGAGCCGGATGCTCTTCGCGAGCCGCGCGTGCCCGGAGGCCTCGGCGGCGGCGGCCTTCGCCTCGCGCGCTCCGACCCACGCCGGGACGCGCACGAACACCGTCCACCCGGCGCCGCCCCGCGCGCCCGGGCTCGGGGCTCGCAGGCGGACCTCCGGCTCCGGCGGCTCGAACGCGTGCGCGCCGCGCAGGGACGGATCGCGGAGCGCCTCCGCGGCCCGCGTCACCGCCTCGATCGCCTCCTCGAGCTCCTTGAGGGCGGGCGCTCCCTTGCCCGAGAGGGCGAGGCAGTGCTCGGCCTCCCGTGTCCTCGACCGCACCACCCGGCCTGACGCGAGTCCCTTGCTCATGTCGATGCCTCCGTGAAGATTGGGCTCCTCCCGATCGGTCCGGGTCAACGGCGACGTTGGGGGCGTCCGCGCCCGCGCGGGTGCGGCAACCTGCACGGAGCCCGGCGTTTGACGTAGGATGGCCACGCTTGCCCCTGCCAGCCAGATCCGTCCGCCGCGAACCTGCGGCCGCCGCCCGGGCGTCCCGGGGGTCCCTCAGGTGAAGCGCAGGATTGGTCCGTTCGTGCTGCTGGCCGCCGCGGCCGGCTACCTCGCCTTCGGCCTCGCGGTGAGGGCGGCGCGGGCGCCGCGGCTCGCGCCCCCGTCGGGCGAGCTCCGGGGCGCCTGGCACGTCCACACGACGCGCAGCGACGGCCGGGGCACGCTCGAGGAGGTCGTCCGCGCGGCGAGGGACGCGGGGCTCCAGTTCGTCGTCGTGACGGACCACAACACCATCGCGCCCGGGGAGCAGGGGTGGCACGACGGCGTCCTCGTCGTCGAGGGGACGGAGGCCTCGACGCGCTTCGGCCACGTCGTCGCACTCGGGGTCCCACGGGCGCTCGACGTGGCGGAGCGCGACGCCGATCCCCTCGCCGCGATCGCACGGCTCGGCGGCGAGGCGGTCCTCGCGCACCCGCTCCACCCGCGCCGGCCGTTCTCCGGGTGGGGGACCGGCCCGTGGCGGGGGTTCGAGATCCTCTCCAACGACACCGCGTGGCACGAGGTCGTCGCCAGGTGGTCGGTCGGGAAGCTCGTGACCGCCGCGGCGGAGCTGCCGTGGGACCGCGCGCGCGCCGTCCTCGCGCTCTCCGACGACACCTCCAACGAGCGCGCGCGCTTCGACGCGGAGGTCGCCGCCGCGCGCGTCGCGGACGCCCGCCGGCCGCCGAAGGTGCTCCTCTGCTCGGCGGACGCGCACGGCTACCCGAGCTACCGCGCCGCGTTCGAGGCGTTCTCGATGCACGTCCCGGTGACGCCGTCGGGCGACGCCGTCGCGGACGCACGCGCGGTCTCGGCGGCGCTCCTCGACGGGCGCGCCGCGTGCGTGCTCGACGGCGTCGCACCCGCGTCCGGCGTCCGGCTCGCGCGCGCGGCGGATCCCGGGGCGCTCGAGCTCGCGATCCGTGCGCCCGACCTCTCCCGCGCGCGCTTCACGCTGCTGCGCGACGGCGTGCCGGTGGCAGACGCCGCGCCACCGGTGCGCGCCGGCGAGGCGGTCGTCCGCCTGGCCTGCGGCGGCGGCGCGTGCCCTCCCGGCGACTACCGAGTCGAGGCGACCTGGGACGGCCGGCCCTGGATCTTCACGAACCCGCTCACGATCGAATAGAAGCTGCGAACAGAAGCGCCCCGACACCCCGTGCACCTCCTCTACGCCATCGCGAGCTACGTCCTGTTCCTCGTCGCGCTCCCGGTGCTCCTCACGCACCCGAAGCTCCGCCACGGCATCCCGTTCCGGCTCGGCCTCTACCGGCGCTCCTTCGACCTCGGGCGCGGGACGCCCCGCATCTGGCTCCACGGGGCGAGCGCGGGCGATCTCCTCTCGCTCCAGCCCATGATGAAGGAGCTGAAGGCGCGCCTGCCGGGGTCCTGCATCATCGTCACGACGATGACGAACAGCGGGCTCGCGATGGCGCGGAAGAAGCTGAAGGAGGCGGATGTCCTCCTCTACGCGCCGTACGACCTCTTCGGCGCGACGCGGCGGGCGGTGGCGGCGCTCCGTCCGGACCTCCTCGTCCTCGAGTACACCGAGATCTGGCCGAACCTCATCCGCGCGGCGCGCAAGGCGGGCGTCCGGATCGCGCTCACGAACGGCCGCTTCAACCCGGCGAAGATGTCCCGCTACCGCGCGCTCTTCCGCGCCATCTCGAACCCGCTCCGCCGGATCGACTGCTTCCTCATGCGCTCGGACGAGGAGGCCGAGCGCGTGCTCGCGCTCGGCGCCGCGCCGGATTGCGTCTGGGTGACCGGCAACACGAAGTTCGACGCGCTCGTCCTCGAGCCCGCCGAGGGGCGCGAGGACGCCCTCCGGGCGGAGATGGGGCTCGATCCCGGCGCGCCGGTGCTCATGGCGGGGTCGACGCACGAGGGCGAGGAGGAGAAGATCCTCGCGGTCTACGCGAAGCTCCGGGCGCGCCACCCGGGCCTGCAGCTCGTGGTCGCCCCTCGGTACGTGGAGCGAGCCGGCCGGATCGCGGCGCTTGCGACGGAGCAGAAGCTTCCGGTGCGGCTGCGCAGCGCCGGCGCGGCGGGCGGGAGCGCGGCGGTGACGGTCCTCGACACGATCGGCGAGCTCGCGGTCGCGTACCGGCTCGCGACGCTCGTGTTCGTGGGCGGCAGCTTCGTGACGCGCGGCGGGCAGAACGTGCTCGAGCCCGCCGCCCAGGGGAGGCCCGTGCTGTTCGGGCCGCACATGGAGAACTTCAAGGACTCTGTCCAGGTGCTGCAGGGGCGCGGCGGGCTGCAGGTGGGCACGCCGGAGCAGCTCCTCAAGGTCGCGGACGAGCTCCTCTCGCGCCCCGACCAGCTCGCCGAGCTCGGCGCGCTCGCCCGCGGGTCGGTGAGCGCGATCCGGGGGGCGAGCGCACGGAACGTGGACCACATGCTCGCGATGCTCCCGCGCGGGAAGGCGGCGGCGGCGTGAACGCGAACGAGCCGTCGAGCATCCTCGTGGTGCGCTACAGCGCGCTCGGCGACGTCGTCCTCGCGACGAGCCTGCTCGAGCCGCTCCGCGCCCGCTTCCCCGGCGCGCGGATCGAGTGGGTCACCGACCCGCTGTACGCCCCGCTCCTCGAGGGGCTGCCGGAGCTCGCGGCCGTGCACCGCCTGACGCGCGAGGGGCCGAACTCGGCGCTCGGGCTCGCCGCGCGCCTGCGCGGCCGGTTCGACGTCGCGATCGACCTGCAGAACAAGCTCCGCTCCGCGCTCGTCGCGCGCTCGGCCGCGCCGCTCCGGACCGCGTTCCGGCGGCGGAGCGCGGCGCGGGCGGTCCTGTCGCTCTTCGGCTCGGACCCGCCGCTCGTCCGCGCGCACCAGACGAAGCTCTACGCGGAGGCGCTCGAGCCGCTCGGGATCGCGGCGCCCGGGCCCACCAAGGTGAGCCTCTCGGCCCAGGCGCGGGCGCTCGCCGCCGACGCGCTCCGGGGTGTCGAGGCCCCCGCGGTCGCGATCGCGCCGGGCGCGCGGTGGGCGACGAAGCGCTGGCCCGCGGAGCGCTTCGCGGCCGTGGCCGACGCGCTCGCGGCGGAGGGCGTCGCGATCGTGCTGTGCGGCGGGCCGGGCGACCGGGACGCGTTCGCCGCCTTCCGCGCCGCGACCCGCGCGCACGTCGCGGCGGACCTCTCGTTCCTGCCGCTCGACGCGCTCGCCGCGGCGATCGCGCGCGTTCAGCTCCTCGTCGCCTGCGACTCCGGGCCGGTCCACCTCGCGACCGCGGTCGGGACGCCCGTCCTCGCGCTCTTCGGCCCGACGTCGACCGCACGCTGGGGGCCGCCGCCACCCGGGCGATCGCTGTCCCTCCGGCTCGCCTGCGCGCCGTGCTCGAACCACGGCGGCGACTACTGCCCGGAGGGGCACCACCGCTGCCTCGCGGATCTCGCGCCCGAGGCGGTGCTCGCGGCCGCGCGCGAGATGCTCCGCCGATGAGCGTCATCGAGTCGATCTGGTGGGGCCCGACGCCCGGCGCCGCCGGGCGGCTGCTCCTCCCGCCGCTCGTGGCCGCAGAGGCGGCGTTCCGGCTCGGCGCGGCCGTCCGGGGCGCGCTCTACGATGGCGGCGTCCTGCGGGCCGCGCGTGCCGCGGCGCCGGTCGTCTCCATCGGGAACCTCGCGGTGGGCGGGGCGGGGAAGACGCCGGCGACGATCGCGGTGGGGCGCCGGCTCCTCGGGCGGGGGCGGCGGCTCGCCGTCCTCTCGCGCGGGTACGGGGCGTCGCGGACGGACGCGCGCGTCGTGTGCGACGGCGAGCGGATCCTGCTCGGCGCCGACGAGGGCGGCGACGAGCCCGTGCTCGTGGCGCGCCGGCTCGCGGGCGCGCGCGTCCTGTGCGGCCCGCGCCGCGCGGACCTCGCCCGCACGGCCGTGGAGGCGCTCGGCGCGGACGCGCTGCTGCTCGACGACGGCTTCCAGCACCGCGCCCTCGCCCGCGACCTCGACGTCGTGGTGCTGGACGCGGCGAGCCCGTTCGGCAACGGGCGGCTCCTGCCGGCGGGGCCGAACCGCGAGCCGCGCTCGGCGCTCCGCCGCGCGGGGCTCGTGTGGCTCTCCCGCGCCGATCGGGCGCCGGAGGCGGCGCTCGACGCGCTGCGCGCGCTCGCGATCGAGGCCACCGGGAGGGCGCCGATCGAGTCGCGCCACGCGGCAGTCGACGTCGTCGACGGCACGCTCGCGAGGAGCCTCGGGCCGGGCGCGCTGCGCGGCCGGCGCGTGCTCCTCCTCGCCGGCGTGGCGCGGCCCATGGGCGTCCGGCAGACGGTCGAGGCGCTCGGGGCCGAGATCGGCGCCGAGGCCATCTTCCCCGACCACCACCGGTTCGCGCCCGGCGAGCTCGACGCGGCGTTCCGCGCGGCGGAGGCCGCCGGGTGCGACGCGATCGCGACCACCGAGAAGGACGCGGTCCGGATCGATCCGGCGCGCGCGGCCGACCCGCGGCTGTGCGCGGTGCGGATCGAGGCGGAGGTGGTGAGGGGAGGGGACGTGCTCGATGCCGCGCTCGATGCGGCGCTCGCCGCGTGGCCGACCGCGACCTCGACCTCGACCTCGACCTCGACCGCGACCTCGAACGCGACCCCGACCGCGACCTCGACCCCGACCGCGACCGCCGTGCCCACCCGGAGGCCCTGACCATGTCCGTCATCGGCTGGCTGATCGCCCGGATCCCACGCCGCTGGCTCGACGCGTTCGGCGCCGCGCTCGGCGGGCTCGTCTGGCTGCTCGGTATCCGGCGGCGCGTCGTCCTCGAGAACCTGCGCCTCGCCTTTCCGGAGAAGACCGAGGAGGAGCGGCGCGCCATCGCGCGCAAGACGTACCGGAACCTCGGCCAGATGATCCCCGACTTCCTCCGCGTCCCGTTCCTGCCGCGGGAGGAGATCGAGCGGATGTTCGTGTACCAGGGCTGGGAGGTGCTCGAGGAGGCGCGCGCGCGCGGGAAGGGCGTCGTCGCCGCGACCGGGCACTTCGGGAACTTCGACCTGCTCGCGGCTGCCCACACGCTGAAGGGCGTCCCGGTCACCATGATCTCGCGCCAGATGGGGAAGTCCGTCGCGAACGATCTCTGGCGCGCCATCCGGCGGCGCTCGGGCGTCGAGGAGCTCACCATCACGAAGGGCTCGACGCTCGCCGCGGCGGTCCGCGCGATCCGATCCGGACGCAACCTCGGGTACGTCATCGACCAGAACCAGGCCGCGCGGCACGCCGTCTTCCCGACCTTCTTCGGCGTGCCCGCCGCGACCGCGCCGACGCCGGCGGTCCTCGCGATGCGCAGCGGCGCCGCCGTGGTCTTCGTGCTGTCGGTCCCGCTCGGCGACGGGCGGCACAAGGTGATCTTCGAGGGGCCGCTCGATCCCCCGGACACCGGCGACCGCGAGCGCGACGTGCTCGCGTTCATGCAGGACCTGAACGACCGGCTCGAGCGCTGGATCCGCGTCTACCCGGATCGGTGGTACTGGCTCCACCGCCGCTGGAAGACCCGGCCGCCGGCCGAGAAGGCGCCCCCGCCGCCGGAATTGACGCCTCTCGACGGGGCGCGGTAGGTAACGCCGGTGCGCCGCCCCCGCGACCCGGGTCTCCCCTCGCTCGCCGAGCTCGTCGCGATCTTCCCGCGCGCCGAGGTCGTCGTCGCCGGGGACTTCGTCGCCGACGAGTACGTCTACGGGGAGACGGAGCGCATCTCCCGCGAGGCTCCGGTCCTGATCGTCCGCTACGAGTCGTCCGAGCTGAAGGCCGGCTGCGCCGGGAACGCCGCGCGGAACCTCGCGGCGCTCGGCGTGAAGGTGCGGGCCGTCGGCGTGGTCGGCGACGACGCGCTGGGGACGGCGCTGCTCGACGAGCTGGAGGCCGGCGGCATCGACGTGGGCAGCATCGAGCGCGTCCGCGGGCGCCAGACCGAGGCGAAGACCCGCATCCTCGCGGGCGGCCGGTCCACCCGCCGCCAGCAGATGATCCGGCTCGACCGCTCCCCCACGGGGCCGCTGCCCGAGACCGTCGAGCGCCGCCTCGCCCGGAGCATCGAGCGCGCGGCCCGCCAGGCGAGCGCCGTCCTCGCGAGCGACTACGGGTCGGGCGCCGTCGGCGCACGCGTGATCGAGGCGCTCCGGAAGGTGAAGCGCGGCGGCGTGCCGGTCTGCGTCGACTCCCGGTACAACCTGCGCGCGTTCAGCGGGCTCACGATGGTGAAGCCGAACGAGGTGGAGCTCGAGGCCGCGTCGGGCGTCCCGCTCTCCGGTCCCGGCGCGCTCGAGCGGGCCGCGCGGGTCCTGCAGCGCCGCGTCGACTGCGACGTGCTCCTCGTGACGCGCGGGCGCAACGGGATGTCGGTCTTCCGGCGCGGGCTGCCGCCCGTCCACCTGCCGGCCCACGGGAGCCAGGACGCCGTGGACGTGACCGGCGCGGGCGACACGGTCGCGGCCGCGTTCAGCGCGGGGCTCGCCGCGGGCGGGGATGCGGTCGCCGCGGCGCGGATCGCGAACGTCGCGGGCGCGCTCGTCGTACAGAAGCCCGGCACCGCGACGGTGACGCGCGACGAGCTCGCGGCGGAGCTCCTCCGGTCGTGAGCGCGCGCCGGCCGGCGAAGCGCCTCGCGCTGGAGGACCTGCCCCGGCTCCGCGCCGCCGCGAGCGCCGCGGGACGCACGGTCGCCCTCGCGAACGGCGTGTTCGACCTGTTCCACGTCGGTCACCTTCGCTACCTCGAGGGGGCGAAGGCCGAGGCCGACCTCCTCGTCGTGGCCGTGAACAGCGACGTCTCCACCCGGCTCAACAAGGGGCCGGGCCGGCCGGTCGTGCCCGAGGCCGAGCGTGCGGAGATCCTCGAGGCGCTCGAGTGCGTGGACCACGTCGTGCTCTTCGACTCCAAGGACGTCGTGCCGGTGATCCGGACGCTGCGTCCGGACGTGCACGTGAAGGGCACCGACTACACGCCGGAGACGATCCCCGAGGGCGCGGAGGTCCGCGCCTACGGGGGCCGCGTCGCCGTGGCCGGCGACCCCAAGGAGCACTCCACCTCCGAGCTCATCGAAAAGCTCGCGAACGGGAGGAAGCCGTGACCCCGACCGAGAGCCGTTCCGCCGCGCTCGCCCCCGAGCTGAAGGAGATCCTCGCCTGCCCGAGGTGCAAGGGCGAACTCGAGTTCCGCGAGGCCGAGTCGGAGATCCGCTGCCTCGCATGCCGGCTCGCGTTCCGCATCGACGACGGCATCCCGGTGATGCTGCTCGACGAGGCGAAGCCGATCCCCTAGGCCGCTCCCATCTCCGGGCCAGGCACCTTTCGCGCAGCGAAATGTGCCGGCCCGCTCCCTGCGGCCTACTACCTGTTGACCATGATCCGACCCGACGCTACGGTCCGACGATGATCCGCAGCATGACGGGGTTCGGTGCGGGGCACGGCGCATCCGGCGGCGAGGAGCTGGACGTCGAGGTCCGCTCCGTCAATCACAAGTTCTGCGAGGTCAAGGTCCGCGCGCCGCGCGAGCTCGCCGCGCTCGAGCTCGACGCCGCCAAGGCCGTGAAGGACCGGCTCGCGCGGGGCGGCGTCGAGGTCTCGCTGCGGCGGCCGGGAGCCGCCGGAGGGCTCGCGCCGCGCGTCGACGCCGCGCTCGCGGAGTCCTACGCCCGGGCGTTCGCCGACATCGGCGCCCGGCTCGGGCTGCCCGGCGGCCCCACGCTCTCGGACGTGATCGGCGCGGAGGGCGTCGTTCGGCTCGAGGAGCGGGCGGTCGACGTGGAGGCAGCGCGGGAGGCGCTCCGCGGCGCCCTCGCCGCCGCCCTCGACGCGCTCGTCGCGATGCGCGCGCGGGAAGGCGAGGCGCTCGGGAAGGATCTCGACGGGCGGCTCGCGCGCGTCGAGGCGCTCGTCGGGCGCGTCGCGGAGCTCGTGCCCGCCGCGCTCGCGGCGCACGAGGCGAGGATGCAGGAGCGCGTACAGGAGCTCGCGCGCGGCGTGACCGTCGACCCGGCGCGGCTCGCGCAGGAGATCGCGATCCTCGCGGACCGGACCGACGTCACCGAGGAGATCACGCGGCTGCGCAGCCACGTCGCGCAGGTCCGCGCGCTCCTCGCGGCGGGCGAGCCGGCGGGGCGGAAGCTCGACTTCCTCGTCCAGGAGATGCACCGCGAGGTGAACACCATCGGCTCGAAGTCGCAGAGCGCCGAGATCGCCGCGGCCGTCGTGGAGATGAAGGCCGAGGTCGAGCGGATGCGCGAGCAGGTGCAGAATGTCGAGTGAGGGCCCGTCCTCCGGAGCGAAGGCGAGGGAGAACGCCGGGCCCGGGCTGCTCCTGGTCCTGTCCGCGCCCTCCGGAGCGGGAAAGACGACGCTCGCGCACCGTTTCCGCGCCGCGCACCCCGACGCGGTGTTCTCCGATCTCGGCGACGACCCGCGCGCCGCGCGGCGCGGAGCAGGACGGCGTCGACTACCACTTCGTCACCGCGGCACGGTTCGCGGAGCTCGTCGCGCAGGGCGCCTTTGCGGAGTGGGCCGAGGTGCACGGGCAGCGCTACGGCACGCTGCGCGAGCACCGTCGACGGCGTGCTGCGCGAGGGGCGCATCGCCCTCTTCGAC
>CAWGDE010000018.1:0-67500 GCA_963821195.1 uncultured delta proteobacterium | reverse complement strand
GCCTGCCCGGTGCCGGAAGGTTAAGGTGATTCGTCAGAGCGCAAGCTCAAAGCGATGAACCGAAGCCCCGGTAAACGGCGGCCGTAACTATAACGGTCCTAAGGTAGCGAAATTCCTTGTCGGGTAAGTTCCGACCTGCACGAAAAGCGTAACGACTTCCGCGCTGTCTCGACCAGGGACTCAGCGAAATTGAAATAGCTGTGCCGATGCAGTTTACCCGCGGCAAGACGGAAAGACCCCATGAACCTTTACTACAACTTGCCACTGACACTAGGAATTGCTTGTGTAGGATAGGTGGGAGCCTATGAACCCCGGGCGCTAGCCTGGGGGGAGGCAACGGTGAAATACCACCCTGGCGATTTCTGGTGTCTAACCTGGACCCCTCATCGGGGTTGGGGACAATGGCTGGTGGGTAGTTTGACTGGGGCGGTCGCCTCCCAAAAAGTAACGGAGGCGCGCTATGGTTCCCTCAGCCTGATTGGAAACCAGGCGTCGAGTGCAATGGCATAAGGGAGCTTGACTGCGAGAGCGACGGCTCGAGCAGGTGCGAAAGCAGGTCATAGTGATCCGGTGGCTCTGTATGGAATGGCCATCGCTCAACGGATAAAAGGTACTCTGGGGATAACAGGCTTATCGCGTCCAAGAGTTCACATCGACGACGCGGTTTGGCACCTCGATGTCGGCTCATCGCATCCTGGGGCTGGAGCAGGTCCCAAGGGTTTGGCTGTTCGCCAATTAAAGCGGTACGCGAGCTGGGTTCAAAACGTCGTGAGACAGTTTGGTCCCTATCTGCCGTGGGCGTAGGAGAAGTGAGAGGATCTGTCCTTAGTACGAGAGGACCGGGATGGACACACCGCTGGTGTACCAGTTGTCTCGCCAGAGGCATCGCTGGGTAGCTATGTGTGGAAAGGATAACCGCTGAAAGCATCTAAGCGGGAAGCCAACCTCGAGACGACTTCTCCCGGGCGCAAGCCCCTGAAGCCCCCTCGAAGACTACGAGGTCGATAGGCCGGAGGTGTACGCGCCGTGAGGCGCTCAGCTGACCGGTACTAATCGGGCGTGCGGCTTGGTCTCCCTCTTCTCAGGTCGTAGGCGACCTGATCGAGGTCGAGATCGAGATTCTTGCTGAACGGACTCCGCGTGATCCGCGGTGCGGTGCTCTTCTTACCCCTTCGTAGACGGTTGCCGAGGACCCGGTCCTCGCTCTTTCAAAAGGTTTGCGGTGGCTATATCGGTGGGGTCACACCCGTTCCCATCCCGAACACGGAAGTTAAGCCCACCAGAGCCGATGGTACTGCACGGGAAGCCGTGTGGGAGAGTAGGTCGCCGCCGCATCTTTTCACGCCCGCCAGCGCATAGCGCTGGCGGGCTTTTTCTTTGCTGCCTTCGCCGGGCCGCCTGCGCCCGCGAGGGCACCCTTCCGGCCAGCGGCGAGCCGCGTCCCGAGCCCGGGCTTCCGAGTAAACTCGCGGGTTCCTGCAGGCGAAACGGGGAGGGAGACATGGCGCAGGTGCAGCAGCTCATGGTCGGCGTGATCGGCGGGACGGGGCTGGGCGAGGCGCTGGGCGCGCTGGGCGGCGGGGAGGTCGGACATGTGCCCACCCCCTTCGGCGACCCGTCGGGGCCCATCACGCTGACCGAGGTGAGCGGCGTGCCGGTCGCGCTCCTGGCCCGTCACGGCGACGGGCACACGTTCAACCCGTCCACCGTCCCCTACCGGGCCAACATCTTCGCCCTCAAGTCGCTGGGCGTGACGCACATCCTGGCGAGCGGCGCGGTGGGCAGCCTCCGCGAGGAGCTCGCGCCCCGTAACCTGGTGATCCCGGACCAGATCATCGACAAGACCTTTCGCCGGGCCGGAACCTTCTTCGACGAGCTGGCGGTCCACGTCGAGCTGGCGAGCCCGTTCTGCCCGACGCTCCGCAACATCTTGGTCAAGGCCGGCCCCGGCCTGCCGGCCCGCGTGCACCAGGGCGGCACCTACGTCTGCATGGAGGGACCCCAGTTCTCGACCCGCGCCGAGAGCGAGCTTCACCGCGGCTGGGGCGCCTCCCTCATCGGCATGACGGTCATGCCCGAGGCCAAGCTCGCCCGCGAGGCGGAGATCTGCTACGCCCTGGTGGCCCTCCCCACCGACTACGACTGCTGGAAGCCGCACCCGGCCTCGCTCGACCAGGCGAAGCTGCTGGAGGAGATCCTCGGCAACGTCAAGGTCGCCACCCAGAACGCGGTCGAGCTCATCCGCAAGGCCATCCCGCATGGTGCCGCAGATCGACAAGCCCTGCGCCTGCCAGTCGGCACTGGCCCTGGGCATCTGGACGGACAAGGCCAAGATCCCCGCCGCGGCGAGGGAGAAGCTCAAGCCCATCCTGGGGAAGTACCTGGGGTAGCCCTGCACGGTCTGGTCGTCCCTCACAGGCTCCGGAAGCTCGGCGCGTATCGAGCCGGCGGCGATCGGCCCCGGTCC
Organism: uncultured delta proteobacterium; assembly: GCA_963821195.1. Taxonomy (GTDB): domain Bacteria; phylum Myxococcota; class Myxococcia; order Myxococcales; family Anaeromyxobacteraceae; genus Anaeromyxobacter. The sequence goes on along the minus strand of CAWGDE010000018.1, from coordinate 65,033 downwards.
GTGAGCGGGCTCGCGCGTGAGCTCGCGCATTCGGTCCGGAGGATGTGGATGCGCGCACGCGCGACGTGGATCTTGATCGGAGCGGTGTTCCTTGCCGCCCTGACGTGGGGTTGGTCCGCGGGCAACGAGCCGGTTCCGCCGCGACCACGAGATCAGACCCTGGCCGTCGACGCGGCCTGGTATGCGACCCTGCCGCTGGATGTCTCTGCGGCGACGAACGCCTACCTGGCACGGGTCCCTGCCGAGATGCGGGCGCGAGGCGAGGCGTACAGTCGGGGCCGCCTCGTCGCTTTCGCCCTGGAGGTGCTGACCTTGCTGCTGGCGACGGCGGTGATCTGCACCGGGCTCGGCGCGAGCATGCGTGACCTGGCAGCGCGGCTCACCTCTCGTCCCGCGCTCGCCGATCTAGCGGTGGGCGTCCAGTACTTCGTCGCCCTGTACGCTCTCAGCCTTCCGTGCCAGATCTATGGCCGGTACGTGCGTCCTCACCGCGCCGGCTTCTCAGACCAGCCGTTCGCGGCATGGCTGGGCGACGACCTCACCAACTGGGGCGTGTTCACGCTCTTCTACCTGGTCGCCGTGGTGGCGATCTATGCGCTCATCCGGCGCCGTCCCTCGAGTTGGGTGGGCTGGGGCATCGGCGTCTACGTCTTGCTCCGGGTTGCCTATGCCGTGCTGTCGCCGAATGTGATCGAGCCGCTCACCAACGACTTCCGGCCCTTGCCCGACGGGCCGCAGCGGCAGGAGATCCTCGCGCTGGCCCGCGCCAACGGGATCCAGGACGCTGCGATCGTGGTCGGAAACGCATCGCGCCAGTCTCGGGTGCTGAACGCCCACGTGTCCGGGTTCGGCGGCACGACCCGCATCAGCATCGACGACATGACGCTGGCGGGGACGAGCCTGTCCATGCTGTCGGCCGTGGTTGCCCACGAGATCGGTCACTTCGTGCTCTCTCACGAGGCGCTCTGGGTCGTCTCCGACAGCCTGATCATGGCGGCGGGACTCCTGCTCATCGCGCTGGGGACGCGCCGGCTGGTCCGGCGCCTGGGCCCGCGCTGGCGGATGCACGGGATCGAGGACATCGCGTCGCTGCCCGTCTTCTGGGGCCTGTTCCTGCTGTGGGGATTCGTGGCGCTTCCCGTGACGAACGCGGTCTCCCGGGCCTACGAGCGACAGGCGGACCTCTTCGGGCTCAACGCGTCGCAGGCGCCTCACGGCATGGCCGAGTTCATGATCCACGACGCCGACACGGCACGGCTTCGCCCCTCCGCGCTCGAGTACATCCTGCTCTACACGCACCCGAGCGACGCGGAGCGCGTCGCAGCAGCCATGCGCTGGCGGTCGGAGACTGCCCGTCGAGCTGCTCCACCACCCGGCGCACCGTGACGGGTCGGGCGGCCGGCCCGGCGTGCCCCACGTTCATGGGGCCTGCCTGGCCATGGCTTGGCGCAGCGCCCGCAGGTCCTCCACGAACCGCGCCATCTCGGCGCGGCGCGTCTCGTCGTCAGGGGCGCGCAGTATGGACGAGGGGTGGACGGTGGCCATGGCCAGGGGCGCGAGCGCGGTCGGAACGACCTCGCCTCGTCGCGCCGTCACCTTGAACCCGCGGCCGAGCAGCGCCTGCGCCGCGGTGGCGCCCATGCACAGGATGGCGCGAGGCTGGACCACGGCGATCTCCGCCTGCAGCCACGGCGAGCAGGCGCGCACCTCACCGGCGTTCGGCTTCTGGTGGATGCGCTTCTTCCCGCGCGGCTCCCACTTGAAGTGCTTGACCGCGTTGGTCACGTACGCCCGGCGGCGGTCGATCCCGGCCGCCTCCAGCGCCGCGTCCAGGAGCCGGCCCGCCGGACCGATGAACGGGCGGCCGGAGAGGTCCTCCTCGTGGCCGGGCTGCTCGCCGACCACCATCAGCTCGGCCCCATCCTGCCCGGCCCCGAACACCGTCTGCGTCCCGCGCTCCCACAGCGGACAGCCTCGGCAGCCGCGCGCGGCCTGGCGCAGGGAGGGGAGCGTAAGCTCGGCCGGGAGGTAGGCGCGCGCATCCGTGCCCTGCTGCTGCGGTCCGTGGAGCGGGGTGGTCACCGCCACAAGTTGCGGCCGCCGGGCGCGGGCGGCAGCTCATGGCCATGAGCCGCCCCGCCCCTGCGCGCTCGCCGGGCGCCAACCCCGGCGGCGCCCCCACCGGCAGCGCGGATCTCCCGCTGCACGGCGGGCGCGTGCCCGCCTGGCTCCTCGCGGATGGCGCGGCTCGGGCGCGTCATCGCCGAGGCCATCGTGCTCGAGTACGGGCGCGACGAGCTCCTGCGCCGGCTCTCGCATCCGTTCTGGTTCCAGTCGTTCGGCGCGGTGATGGGCATGGACTGGCACTCCTCCGGGATCACCACCAGCGTGGTCGGGCGCGCTGCAGCGGGGCCTGGCGCCGCTGGAGCGCGAGCTGGGCCTCAAGGTGTGCGGCGGGCGCGGCCGGCACTCGCGGCGCACGCCCGAGGAGCTGGTCGCCTTCGGCGAGCGGACCGGGCTCGACGGCGCGGCGCTGGCGCGCGCCAGCCGGCTGGTGGCCAAGGTGGACAGCGCCGCGGTCCAGGACGGCTACGAGCTCTACCTGCACGCCTTCGTGGTGGCCGACGACGGGGCCTGGGTGGTGGTGCAGCAGGGGATGAACGAGGAGGCGCGGCAGCGCCCGCCGGTACCACTGGCGCTCGGAGGGGCTGACCTCGTTCGTCGAGGAGCCGCACGCGGCCATCGAGGGACGCCCGGGCGGCGAGATCGTGCAACCTGACCGATCGCCGGGCCGCGGCCGGCCCGGGCCGCCCAGGTCGAGCTGGTCCGCGGCGGCCCCGATCGCCAGTGCGTGGCGGCGGTGCGCGCGCGCCGCCGCGCTGCCGCACCTGCAGCTCCCCGGGCGCCACGACGTCCGCGCCGGCGACGTCGTGCTGCGGCGGCTGCACGGCGCGCTGGCCGCCGCCGCCGACCGCGGTCCGGCCGACTTCGCCGAGCTCCTGCTCACGCCCGGGGTCGGCGCCCGGACGGTCCTCTCGCTGGCGCTGGCGGCCGAGGTCATCCACGGCACCCCCAGCCGCTTCGTCGATCCGGCCCGGTTCTCGCTGGCCCACGGCGGAAAGGACGGCCACCCGTTCCCGGTCCCGCTGCGCGTCTACGACGAGACGCTCGCGGGTGCTGCGCCGCGCCGTCCAGGCGGCGCGGCTCGGGCAGGACGAGCAGCTGGCGGCGCTTCGCCGCCTCGACGCCGAGGCGCGACGGCTCGAGGCGGCCGCGGCGGGCCGGGGGCCGAGCTTCGACGCGTTCGTGGAGGCGGAGCGCGCCGCCAGCCCGGCGCTGGGCGGGAGGACGGTCCTCGATCGGTTCGCGCGGCCCGGCCGCGCGCCGGACACGCCCGCTCCGCCGCGCCCGCGGCGGCAGGCCCCCGGCCCTGCGACGCAGCTCGGCCTGCCGCTGCCGCGGCGCTGAGCCGTCAACGCACCGCGGAGCGCGGGGCGGCCGTCGCCGCCGGCCCCTCCTCGTTGGCGCCTGAGGTGCGGATGTGCGGCCGGCCCTTCCGGCCGTGCCCGCGCAGCCGCTCCACGCCCAGGAACACCACCGGCACCACCCAGAGCGTGAGCATGGTGGAGGTGATCACGCCCCCGATGACGACCATGGCCATGGGGGACCGGAACTCGCTTCCCGTCCCCCGGCCCAGCGCGGTGGGGAGCATGCCCAGCACCATGGCGGCGCTGGTCATGAGGATGGGGCGAAGGCGGCGAGGACCGGCCTGGCGCATGGCGTCCGCCGGGGAATCGCCCTCGCGCACGTGCTGGAGCGCTCCGTCCACCAGCAGGATGCCGTTCTTGGTGACGAGCCCCACCAGCAGGATGATGCCGATGTAGGAGCCCATGCTCACCGAGCTGCCAGTGAGGAAGAGGGCCAGGGTCGCTCCGACGATGGCGAAGGGAATGGCCGCCATGATGGTCAGCGGGTGGAAGAAGGACTCGAACTGGCTGGCCAGCACCAGGTAGATGAACACCAGGGCGGTGAGCAGGGCCGCGCGCATGTTGGTGGCCGTCTCGCCCTGGTCCTCCTGCTGGCCCTCCCAGATATAGGTGTAGCCCGGCGGCAGCTTGCGGCCGTCGAGCCTGGCGTGGAGCTCGCGAACGGCGCTTCCCATGTCGTGGCCGGGCGCGATCTGCGCCCACACCGAGATGCTGCGCTCGCGGTGGTTGTGCTCGATGACCGCCGGGCTGGTGGCCGGCTCCAGCCGCGCCAGCTGGTTCAGCGACACCATCCCGTGCGGGGTGGCGATCCACATGGCATCGATGGCGCCCCGCGACTCGCGGTCCTCGCCCGCCAGCCGGACCCGGATCTCCGACTGGCGGCGCCCCTCGCGCAGCTTCCCGGCCACCTCGCCCTGGGTGGCGAGTCGGACCTGGAGCGCCACCGAGCCGGCCGGCGACGCCCAGGCGCGCCGCCTCCTCGCGGTTCACCAGCGCCGTGCAGCTCGGGCTTCCCCGGCGAGTCCTTGAGCTGGATGTCCGCCAGGTGCGGGTTCTTGCGCATGATCTCGACCAGGAAGCCCGCCTCCTTGCGGAGCTGGCCGAAGTCGCGGCCGGTGACGCGCATGAGGATGGGCGGGTAGTCGCCGACGCCCTCGAGCACCGGCGGGTCGGATACGGCCCGGTCCGCTGAGCATCCGGTCCGAGGCCAGCACGTCGCGGATCCAGCCCTTGTAGGCGTCGATGGCGTCGGGTCGCGCGTGCTTGTCGACCAGGTTCACCCGCCAGCGGACCAGGCGCGCGTCCTCCTGGTACCCGACGGTCGAGTAGACCGCGGTCACCCCGGGGAGGGCGCGGACCCGATCCTCGAGCGCGGCGCTCCGGCGCGAGGTGGTCGAGAGGCTCGTGCCCGGCGGGTACTCGAGGTTCACGATCAGCTGCCCGCGGTCGCCGGCCTCCATGAACTCGGATCTTGAGGCGGCCGAAGAGCACGCACCGAGCCCGACCAGCAGCGCCCCCGCGGCCACGATGGTCATCCAGCGGTGGCGGAGCACCCACTCCAGCGTCCGGGCGTAGACGCGATCGATCCCGATCGAAGAAGGCCCGGATGGCGCGCCACCGCCGGATGGTCCCGGCGCTGCTCGCCCGGCGGCGCGGGCCCGGGTCAGCCGGGCGGAGAGCATCGGGTCGAGCGTGAAGGCGACGAAGAGCGAGATCAGCACCGCCGCGGTGATGGTCAGGCCGAACTGGCGGAAGAACTGGCCGACGATGCCCTGCATGAAGGCCACCGGCACGAACACCGCCACCAGGGTGAAGGTGGTGGCCATGACCGCCAGGGCGATCTCCTGGGTGCCGTGGCTGGCGGCCTGGGCCGGGGGCTCGCCGCGCTCCAGCCGGCGGGTGATGCTCTCCCGGACCACCACCGCGTCGTCGATGAGCAGGCCGATGGCCAGCGACAGGCCGAGGAGGGTCAGCTGGTTGACCGAGAAGCCCAGCCACCACATCAGGAACAGGGTCCCGATCACCGAGGTGGGCAGGGCCAGGGCCGAGATGAAGGTGCCGCGCAGGTCGAGCAGGAAGAGGAGGATGATCAGGATCGCCATGGCGCCACCGAAGTAGATGGCGATCCACACCTCGCGGGCGTTGGACTCGATGTCGACGGACTGATCGATCAGCACCTGCGCCTGGATGCGCTGCTCCTTCTCGATCTCCGGGGAGCTTGGCCTTGACCGCCTTGGCCACCGCCGCCGAGTTGGCACCGGCCTGCTTCACCACCTCGACCGCCACCGACTCGACGGCGTTGGTGCGCACCAGGGTGGTCGGGATCCTTCGCTCCGGGCCGCACCTCGGCGACGTCGGCCAGCCGCACCACCGATCCGTCCAGCCCGGCCGCCACCGGCATCTGGCGGAGCTGGTCCACGTTCTGGAACTCGCCCTGCACGCGCACGCCGATCTCGCCGGCGCCGTCCGGGTACTTCCCGCCGGGCAAGTTGAGGTGCTCGCCTTGGATGCGCGGCGAACACCTGGCTCGGGCGCGAGGTGGAGCGCCTCGAGCCGGTCGCGGAAGAGCTCGACCGAGATCTCCGGCTCGCCGCCGCCGATGACGTTGACCGCCGCCACGCCGTCGAGCTGCTCCAGCCGCGGCTTGACCTGATCGTCGAAGCGGTCGCGCAGGGCCACCGCGTCCTCGCCCGTGGCCGCGGAGAAGACCAGCACCGGCTGGGCGTCGATGTCGTACTGGGCGATGACCGGCTGCTCGGCGCCGAGGGGGAGGTCGCCCTGGGCGATGCCCACCTTGTCGCGCGCGTTCTGGACGGCCTGGCCCAGGTCGGCCGACATCTTGAACTGGATGAAGACCAGCGAGACGTTCTCGCGCGAGTAGGAGAACACCTTGTCGACGCCCGAGATGGAGGACACCGAGTCCTCGATCGGGCGGGTCACCATCTCCTCCACGTCCTCCGGGCTGGCGCCCGGGTAGACGGTGCGGATGGTGACGAACGGGAAGGAGACGTCCGGGTAGAGGTCGGTCCCCAGCCGGCGATAGCCCAGCACTCCCAGGACCACCAGGGCGAGGGACAGCATGGTCGTGAAGACCGGCCGCCGGATGGCGACGTCGGAGACGGTCATCCACGCACCTCCGCCAGCGGCGTCCCCTCGGCGATCCCGACCGGAGGCGCCTCGACCACGCGCAGCCCGGCCGGCCAGGCGCCGTCCTCGGTCTGGATCACGGCGGCGGAGCCTTCCGCGGCCAGTTTGCGCACCGGGAGCGCCCGGGCGGTGCCCTCCGGGCCGGCCACCCAGACTGCGTACCCACCCCCGCGCTGCACCAGGGCCGCGGCCGGGACGCGCCAGGCATCGCGCGCGGCGCCGCCGGGCAGCTCGGCGCGGGCAAAGGCGTTGGCCAGGAAGCGCCCGTCGGCGTTGGGCACCTCGATCTCGACCGGCACGCGGTTGGTGGCGGGGTCCACTGCCGGGACCACCACCGAGACCACCGCCTCCGAGGTGCGGGCGCCGGTGGCGGCCACGGTCACCGTGGCGCGGGTGCCGGGGCAGAGCTCCGCCGCGTCCTCCTGGGTGAGCGAGGTCTGCAGCACCAGCTGCCGGGTGGTGGCCATGGCCACCAGCGGCGTCCCGGGGCCGACGGTGACGCCCACGCCGTCGGGGATGCGCGTGACCACGCCGGGGAAGGGCGCGGTCAGGTAGTGATGGGAGAGGTTCACCCGGGCCAGGTCGAGCTGGGCCTCGCGCCGCGGCGAGCTGCGCCTGGGCCAGGTCCCGCTGGCTCCCGGCCTGGAAGAGCTGGGCCTCCGAGGCCCCCTCCTCGTGGCGGATGCGCTCGACCCGCGCCAGGGCGTCCTCGGCCAGGGCCAGCTGCGCCCGCGCGGCCGCCACCCCGGCCTCCGCCTGCCGACGGGTGGCGAGCGCCACCTCGTCGTCGAGCGAGAGCAGCAGCGCGCCCTGCTTCACCTCCTGGCCGCGCTTCACGGCGACGCGCAGGAGGGTGCCGCCCACGCTCGGGCCGAGCGGCGCGGACTGGCGGGCCATCAGGGTCCCGGTGGCGGTGATCCGCGGCTGGAAGCGGACGCGCTCGGGCGCGACCAGCCGGGTGGCGGCCGGCGCGGGCGTGCTGGGCGCGGCCGCGGCAGGCGCCGCCCCGGCCCGGGCGGCAGGCCGGGATGCCGGGTCGCGAGCGCAGGCGAGCAGGACCAGGGCCGGGACGAGGACGGTGCGGATGCCGGAGACCATCGAGGTTCCTTTCGTGACCCAACGGTCAGTCATGAGACCGTGCGGCGCCGGGGGGCCGGGACGCGTTCCGGCGGGCGCCGCGGGGGGGAGGCCAGCAGGGCGCGGTCCGGGCGCTCCAGCATCCCGTCGTACAGGATCTCGACGAACGAGCGCAGCCAGCCCTCGAGATCCGGGCGCTCCTTGAGGCCGATCATACGGCGCGCGAACCCTTCGAAGGTGCCGACCAGGATGTCGCCCAGCACCGCGGGGTCGGCGTCGCGCCGGATCAGGCCCGCCGCCTGCTTCTCGGCCATCCGGGTGGTGACGAACGCCTGCATGCGGCGCCGGAAGGCGTCGATGGAGCGGTGGTAGCGGCTGCCGCCGGTGCTCCCGATGATGGCCAGCATCTGGCGGTTGCGCCAGAGAGTCTCCAGCAGCGCCACGTCGACCCGGCAGTCGAACTCGACCTGCCGGCGGCGCAGCTCCGGCTCGCTCGTGCCCGCGTGCTGGCGCCGGAACTCGTCCTCCGCCTCTTCGCGGCGGCGGGCCTGGTCCTCGAGGGCGCCCATGAACCGCTGCAGGATCTCGTCGAACGCCTCCTGCTTGCTCCGGAAGTGCAGGTAGAAGGCGCCCTTGGAGGCGCCGGCACGCCGGGTGATGTCCTCGACCCGGGCGCGGTCCAGGCCGCGGATCGCGAACTCGGCGCGGGCGGCCTCGAGCAGCGCATCGTGCAGGTCCGGGCGGGCGGGTCTTCCCATGGGCCGATCCAAGGCACGCCTGCCACCCGGCGTACAACGGGAAAGTGACCAGTGGGTCAGAAAACCGCGCGGGCCCGCCATCCACCCGACCAGGGAGGGATGGTTCGGAGGTAGCTCCTGCAATCCGGTCTCGTGTAGGGTAGCCGCCCATGCCGACCCTGTTCTTCACGGGCTTCCCCGGCTTCCTGGGCCGGGAGCTCCTGCCGCGCGTCCTGGAGCGACGCCCCGACGACCAGGCGGTGTGCCTGGTCCAGGAGAAGTTCTCCGCCGAGGCGCGCTCCGCCGTCGACGAGCTGGCGCGCGCCCGTCCCCGGACCGCCGGCCGCATCCGCCTGGTGGCGGGCGACATCACCCGGTCCGACCTGGGCATCGACGCGGGCTCGCTGGCCCAGGAGGTGGTCGAGATCCACCACCTGGCGGCGATCTACAATCTGGGCGTGGCCAGGGAAGCGGGCCTGCGCGTCAACGTCGACGGAACGCGGCACGTCCTCGATCTCGCTCAGCGCTGTCCGCGGCTGGAGCGGGTCCACTACGTATCGACCTGCTACGTGTCCGGCCGGCACCCGGGGGTGTTCCTGGAGGACGACCTGGAGAAGGGCCAGGCCTTCAACAACCACTACGAGGAGACCAAGTACCTGGCCGAGGTGGACGTCCGTGCGCGCATGCGCGCCGGCCTGCCCGTGACCATCTACCGGCCGGCCATCACGGTGGGGGACTCGGCCACCGGGGTGACGCAGAAGTACGATGGGCCGTACTTCGCCATCCAGTGGCTGGTGCGCCAGCCGGGCCGGGTGGCGCTCATGCCGGTGGTCGGCGATCTGCGCGCCCAGGTGAACGTGGTCCCGCGCGACTTCGTGGTGGAGGCCATCGCCCATCTCTCCTCGCTGGCCGGGTCGAAGGGGAGGACCTACCAGCTCGCCGACCCGGCCCCGCTCACCGCGCGCGAGCTGCTCGAGGTGCTGGGCGGGGTGCTCGGGAAGCGCATCCTGCGCGTCCCGCTCACGGTCGGTCTCGCCAAGACGGCCATCCAGAAGGTGCCGGGCATCTACCGCCTGCTCCGCATCCCCGCCCCCCTGGTCGACTACTTCGTGCACCCGACCCGGTACGACACGCGCAACACCCTCTCCGACCTGGACGGCTCCGGGATCGCCTGTCCGACCTTCGCCTCCTACGCCGGGGCGCTGATCTCGTTCGTCCGGAGCCACCCCGGGGTGGGGTCGGCCCCCATGGCCTGAAGGGCGCGCGGCGGAAGGACCCGGGCGGCGCCCGGGCCTTGTGCGCTACCATGCCGCTTCCTCGCGCAGGGGAGGGCCGATGCAGCACCGCGCGTTTCCGAAGATCTCCGGGCTCGACGTGTCGATCCTGTCCCTGGGTGCGATGCGCCTGCCGGTGCTGGGCGCAGAGTCCGCGCGCATCGACGAGGTGCCGGCCACGCACATGGTTCACGAGGCCATCCGGGCGGGGGTGAACTACATCGACACGGCCTGGCCGTACCACGCAGGAGAGTCCGAGCCGTTCCTGGGCCGGGCCCTGCGGGGCGGCTGGCGCGAGAAGGTCCAGCTCGCCACCAAGTGCCCGGTCTGGAAGGTCGAGGCGGAGGGGGACTTCGAACGGTTCCTGCGCCAGCAGCTCGAGAAGCTGCAGACGGGGAGGATCGACTTCTACCTGCTGCACGCGCTGGACGCGGGCCGCTGGGGGAAGATGCAGCGCCTGGGGGCCGTCCGGGCGCTGGAGCGGGCGCGCGCCGACGGCCGGATCGGCCACCTCGGCTTCTCCTTCCACGGCCCCCTCGACGACTTCAAGAAGATCGTGGACGACTACGACTGGGAGTTCACCCAGATCCAGCTCAACTACCTGGACCAGTCCTTCCAGGCGGGGCTGGAGGGGATGCGCCACGCCGCGGCGCAGCGCGTGGGGGTGGTGGTGATGGAGCCGCTCCGCGGCGGCGCCCTGGCCGCGGCGCCTCCGGCGGTCCGCGAGATCCTGGGCCGCTCCGGATCTCGCTGGTCTCCCGTGGAGTGGGCGCTGCGCTGGCTCTGGCATCACCCGGAGGTGGTGACGGTGCTGTCCGGCACGGCGACCGTCGAGCAGGTGATCGAGAACGCCGCCGTGGCGCACACCGCCGCGCCCCTCTCGCTGGAGGAGCTGGCCCGGGTGGAGGAGGCCCGGGCCTTCTACCAGGTCCGCATGGCCGTCCCCTGCACCGCCTGCGGGTACTGCCAGCCGTGCCCGAACGGCGTGGCCATCGCCGACGTCTTCAACGCCTGGAACTCGGGGCGGATGTTCGAGGACCGGGCCTCGGCGGCCTGGTCCTACCGCCATTTCCAGCTGAGCAGCGGCTCGGGGGCGGACAGGTGCGAGGAGTGCGGCGACTGCGAACCGCGCTGCCCCCAGCACATCTCCATCGGGGAGAAGCTGCAGATCGCCCACCACGACCTGACCGCGGCCTGACACGGTGCGCGCGCCGCGGCGCCGGAGGAGAGCAGAAGGATGAGCGGCTGGAGCCTGTTCGCGATCGCGCTGGGCCTGGCGATGGATGCGTTCGCGGTCGCCATCGTCACCGGGCTGGCCGATCTGCCGCTCACCCACCGGCGCGTGTTCCGCCTGGCGTTCCATTTCGGTCTCTTCCAGGCCCTCATGCCCGCCATCGGCTGGGCGGCGGGGAGGGCCGTCTATCGCTGGGTCGGGCCCTTCGACCACTGGGTGGCCTTCGTCCTGCTCGGGTTCGTGGGCGGAAGGATGATCTGGGGGGCGCTGCACGGGGGCGAGGAGCGGCGTGACCCGGGCGACAGCACCCGCGGTTGGCGCCTGGTGATGCTTTCCGTCGCCACCAGCATCGACGCGCTGGCGGTGGGGATCTCCATTGCCATGATCGGCGCCGCCATCCTCGTCCCGGCGCTGGTCATCGGGGTGGTCGCCGCCGCGCTCACCGCGGCCGGCATGCTGCTGGGTCGCTGGATCGGCGCGGCCTGGGGGAAGCGCGTCGAGGTGGTGGGCGGGGTGATCCTGATCGCCATCGGGGTCCGGATCGTCGCCGGACACCTGGCCGGGTGAAGAGGATGGTGACGCGGCCCGTTTCGCCGGTGCCTCCCCGGCCCGCCGGCGCCCGGTCAGTCGCCGTCATGGCGGTGCGCGACCGGCCCCCGGAGCACGTCGCGTTCAGCCGTCGAGCCAGCGCTCGAGGTCGTCGCACAGCTCGCACCACTCGTCGTGGGCGAGTTCCGTCAGCGAGCGCGCGCCCTCCCGGTCGAGCGATGGCCGCGAAGCGGGGGCGTCGGGCACTGACACCTGGACACCCGGACGGGAGAGTCTCTCGGTGCTGGTCGTGATCGCGCTGTCGGGCATTGTGGGCCTCGGCTCGGCCGTGCGTCCCGCCGGGTGCGCGCGGAGAGGCTGCCAGGGTCGTGCCATCCAGGCCTCCGGTGCAACCGCCCTCACCCACTGCACCTGGTTCACGGTACGTGATCCCGGCACCTGGGGTCGGGGGGCACCATCGGTGAGGAGGACCCCACCACTCCCGACCCTCGCCGGCGCGCACGGTTGCACCCACACCCGGCGCCATGGCCGCGCTGGCCCGACATCCGGCCACACGCCGGGTGGGACGGGCAGGGCGGTCACGCCGGCATCCGACGGGGCGCATCAGCGGGGCACTAGGAAGCGGCGGAAGCCGCCGGCACATCCCCGTTCGGCTGCCTGGTCGGCGGGCACCCGTGGGGGTCGGCGCCGTCGGTGGGCGCGAGCCGCCCGGAGACGAACCGGCGGCCGCTAGTCGCTCACCGCGCCCGAAGCGGAGTCGCCCCGCCCCTCGTCACCCGACACCTCCGCGAGCACCGACCGGAGCTGCACCAGGCTGGGCGGCTTGGCCATGTGCCGGTCGAACCCGGCCCGGCGTGCGCGCTCGAGGTCCTCGGGCATGGCATAGCCGCTCAGGGCGACGAGGTGCACGCGGGCGAGCTCCGGCTCGGCGCGGACTGCGCGCGCCACCTCGTACCCATCCATGTCGGGCAGGCCGATGTCGCACAGGATCACCGCCGGCCGGAGCTGGTGTGCCTTGGCCAGCCCGCTCGGCCCGTCGTGGGCGACGGCGACGTCGTGGTGCTCGAGCTCCAGCACCTCGCGCAAGCTCTCTGCGGCGTCGACGTTGTCCTCGATGATCAGGACCCTTCGCCGGGGCCGGCCGGACGCCGAGCCGGGTTCCTCCTTCGCGGCGGGGGCCGGCGGCGCGAGCGGAAGCCGCACCGTCAACTCCGCTCCCTGCCCGACGCCCTCGCTCCGCGCCTCGACCGATCCCCCGTGCAACTCGACCAGCTCCCGGACCAGGGCCAGGCCCAGGCCCAGCCCTCCCTTGGCCCGATGGATGGTGCGCTCCGCCTGCATGAACGGCTGGAAGAGGCGCGCCAGCATCTCCGGCGCCAGCCCCACGCCCGTGTCGACGATGCGGACCAGAGCCTGGTTCAGGCGCTCGTCGGCCGAGACGGAGACGGTCACCCGCCCGTCGCGAGGCGTGAACTTGGCGGCGTTGTGGAGGAGGTTTCCGACGGTCTGCGCCAGACGATTTCTGTCGCCGCGGACCCAGACCGGCGCCGGCGCGGGGAGGAGCCCGAGGCCGATGCCGGCCTTGTCGAACAGCGAGCGGTGATCCTCCAGCGTCCGCTGCACCAGCTCGTCCAGGTCGACCCGCTGCCGCTGCAGCTGGATCTTGCCGCGCGTGATGCGGGTGACGTCGAGCAGATCGTCGACCAGGCGCGTCAGCTGGTCGACCTGGCGGTCGATGATCGCCTTGGCCCGGCGGGCCTGGTCACCGCCCGGCGGTGCCTGGTCGAGGAGGGCGAGGCAGTTCACGATGGGCGCGAGCGGGTTGCGCAGCTCGTGCGAGAGCATGGCCAGGAAGTCGTTCTTCCGGCGATCGGCATCGACCAGCTGTGCGTTGGCCAGGCTCAGCGAGCGTTGGGCTTCCAGGAGGCCGGTGACGTCGCGGTAGGTGACGATGGCGCGGACGATCTCGCCCCGCTCGCCGCGGATGGGCGTGCCCGCGTGGCTCAGGGTCCGCGTCAGGCTTCCGTCGCGCTTGCGCACGATGAGCTCGTAATCCGTGAAGGACTCGCCGCTCAGGGCGCGGGAGAGGGGCCATTCCTGCATCGAGACGCGGCGGCCGTCGAGGGTCTCGAGCACCCAGGTGTCCTGGAACTCCGGCAGCGCCCGGGCGTACTCGTCCGGGCTGGCGTATCCGAGGAGCCTGGCGCCGGCGCGGTTCATCCGCAGCATGCGCCCCTCGGCGTCCACGATGTTCAGCCCCTCGCCCATGGCCTCGATGATGGCGTCCAGCTCCTCGGCCTGGGCGCGGGCGCGCTCCTCGCTGGCGCCGAGCTCCTCGGCGGCGCGCTTCTGCTCGGTGATGTCGGTGCCCAGGACGGTGATCCCGTCGGCGGACGGGAAGGCGGTCATGCGGTACACGGCGCCGGCGTAGTCGGCGACCTCGAAGCGCCGGGTCTCCCGCCGGTCCATGGCGGCACGGAAGTTCTCCTCGATCGCGCCGCCGAGGTGCCGGGGGAACACCTCCCAGATGCGCCTCCCCAGGAAATCCTCTGGCTTCTCTCCGATCCGGGAGGTGAAACGGCGGCTGGTGAAGACGAACCTCCAGTCGCGATCGAGCACGTAGAAGTCGTCCTCGATGCTCTCCAGGATGTCGTTGAGCTTCTGGTTGGCTCGCTCGAGCTGGGCGCGCACGGCCTCCCGCTCGGCGATGCTCTGGCCGAGCGAACGGACCCGGTCGGTGGTCTCCAGGAACACGTTGAGCGCCCCGACGATGCGGCCGTCCGCCTCCTGGATGGGCGTGAAGGAATAGGTGAAGAAGCACTCCTCGGCGGTGGGACCGCCGCGCTCCAGCACGAATCGCTCGTCCTCGTGGACGGTGGACTCGCCCTTCCGCATCACCCGGTCGAGCTCCGGACCGAGCCGGTCCCAGATCTCGGCCCAGACCTCGCGCGCCGGACGGCCCAGGGCCCACGGGTGCCTGGCCGGGCCGAGCACCGGCGGGTAGCCGTGGTTGTAGATGAGCACGAGCTCGGGGCCGGCCCAGATGGTCATGGGGATGCGCGCGTCCAGGCACATCCGGACCGCCAGCCGGAGGCTCTGCGGCCAGCCCTCCACCGGTCCGAGCTGCGTGGCGCTCCAGTTCACGGAGCGGCAAAGGGCCTGGAATCTCTCCGGGCCCGTCGAAGATCGCGTCGACCGGGTTCTCGCGGCCATCCATCGCGGCACCCTTCAGTCGTGCGGCCGGCCCTGGTCTCCGGTTCGGCCGCATCCAAATGGATCACTCGCCAGTCTCCCCCAATGCGCACCCGTCCGAACGCCTCCGTTCAGGGCGTTGCCCTTCGGGCCCCGAGAGGGGATGGGCCCGCCGCTGCCAACCGGGCCCCCGGGCAGTCCCCCGCCTGCCCGGCAAAGGTGTCTCGACGGGGCGGCCGCGGGCGCCCTTCACGCGGGCGGAAACCGAAGGAAGTGGCCCAGGATGATGCCGAACACGACGTGCTGCCGGGGGCGATGATGGCGCTTCAGGCACTGCAGCCCAGGCCCGCGCTGGTGCGACCGTACACCCAGAGCAGCGCATCCGGCGCTCGGCCGATCACGTGCAGCCTCGCCTCGTGCAGGCACCGGAGATGGTGGAACGCGCAGACGGAGACGAGGTTCGTCAACTCGTGCCCGCCGCCGTGCGAGCGGAAGCGCCTGTGGTGGGCGTCGTCGGCCGCCCGGCTGCAGCCCGGGACGCGGCAGAAGCCGCCGTCCCGCTCGCGGGCCCGCGTGGACGGCGTCTTCCGGCGGGGCAGGGTGGGCTCCCAGGTCGCGACGAACTCGTCGGCGATGATCGCCAGGCACCTTCCGGTGGAAAGGAGCGCCCCGTGCGCTGCGCGGACCGCCTCGAACGCCGCCGCGAGCAGGAACGCGACCCGGGTGGGCGCCGGCGCGGTCAGGACGCGCCGCGCCCGCGTCTGCGCATCATGCTCGGCGTCGTGCCAGCGCCGCAGCTCGATGCAGGTCATCTCCCGTGCCCTGGTGATGGCGGCCTCGACCCGGTCGTCCGGGCACCGGGCCACGAGCCGCGCCTTCTCGTAGGAGAGGCCGTCGCTCACCGCCTGACGCAGGGCCGGCAGCTCCCACAGCCGCTCCTCCAGGGCGATGCGCTGCTCGACCGTCCGCACACCCAGTCCCAGCCGCTCGCGGCAGTAATGGGCGAAGGTGGCGAACCCGAGGAATCGCCACACACCGGAGCGCTTGATGACGAGCGCCAGCCAGCCGATGGCCGCGTCCCAGCGGAGGCGCATCGCGTTGAGCTCGCGCAGCCGCCAGTCGATGCGGCGCGGATCGGTTTCCCCGGCGAGGTCGCCTCTCGGCACCGGGTGCGGCGCCGGTCTCACCAGCGCCCCCAGCGCTCCGTCTCCACCTCCAGCCGCTTCTCGAGCGCGCGCCGCCGCTGGTCGACGGGGCAGAAGGCGGCGGGGAGGAACCTCGGGTCCTCGGGCCCGGCTGCGTGCGAGCCCAGGTACTCCTGCGCCATCGCCTCGAGCCGCCCCCACCTCGTCGAGGTGGCACCCAGGACCTTGCCCGCCACCGAGAGGGCCCGAATCGACCTTGGCGCGGTCCTCCGGGTCGATGTGTGCCCGGAACCGGTGCCAGGTCTCATCGTCGTCGTCGGACGCACCATCGCGGCGCGCCGCGACCTCCAGCTCGCGGACGGTCTCGACCCGTGCGCGCGCGACCCATCCGGCCTCGGCCTCGCCCCGCGCCACCGGCAGGATGGCCTGCGCCCGCCGCACGGTGATCTCCCCCGCGCGCACCGCCGCGTCGAGCAGAGGGCGCACCCGGAGCTCCCGCGCCAGCCTGGCCATGTTCTGGGCAGTGCGTCCCGCGATCCCCAGCACCTCCCGCCCGTAGTCCGCCACGGACGAGTAGCAGAGCACCGCCAGCCGATCGCCCTTGTCCAGCTCGGCCAGCCCCTCACCGATGGCCACGTGCACGGCCCCGCGCGCCCGGGCCAGCCGCGCCAGAAGCAGCTCCGCCTTCTCCGCCACCTCGCGCGTGTAGAGCGTGCGCACCTGCCGCGGGTCGAGGGGCTCGCGCGCGAGCGGGATGGCCTCGTAGGCCGCCACCGAGGGCGGCGGCTCGTCGAACGGCGGCACCGGGGCGGCGCCGGGCAGCTCGGAGACGGTGGTGTCCTCGGCCATCGATCGAGATGATGGCAGGTGAGTCTGACACGATCAGTGTGCCGCACCGCGATACAAGTGCGGACGGCTGACGCCCGTTCAGGGGCGCACCACCGCGCCTGCCGAGCGACACTTCCGCCGTGGGCTCCGTGAAGGGAAAGATGAAGCGAAAGCCAACGACCATCGACGAGTACCTGGCTGCGCTCCCGGCCGCCAGGCGCGCCGCGCTCGGCAAGCTGCGAAAGGTGATTCGCTCCATCGTTCCGGACGCGCAGGAGTGCATCAGCTACGGAATGCCGGCCTTTCGCGTGCGGGGCAGGGTGGTGGCCGGCTTCGCAGCGACCGCGACCGGGTACTCATACTATCCGTTCAGCGGGTCCACGCTGAGAACACTCGCGGGCGAGCTGGCGGGCTACCAGGGGACGAAGTCCGCGGTACACGTCCCCCTCGAAGAATCCCTGCCCGCGGCGCTGGTCCGCAAGCTGATCGCCGCGCGGGTGGCCGAGCGCGCCTCGCCGGCCCGCAAGCGAGGGGGCGGCGGCCGGAGGCCGGGGGAGAAGCGTCGGGAAAGCGACGCGGACCGGCGGCGCAGTCCATGACCGCTCTCCGGATCAGTCCGCGATTCGAACGATCCCCGGCCACCCCGCCATACCCGGCCGCGCGGACGGGAAAGAAGAAGGGGTTGCGAGCACCGCTCGTAACCCCTCGAGACTACGGCGTTTCTGAACTGGCTCCCCAGGCTAGACTCGGAGGTCCTCGGAGCCCCGGACTGGTGGCCGTTCCGGGAGTGGACGGTCGAGCTGCAGGAGCGCTACCCGGGGAAGCGGCCGGGGTGAGGTGCTACGTGGGCTAGAACTCGTCCAGTGAGACCTCTGGGACGCCGTACTTCTTCCTCACCGTCTTCTTGCACGCATCGTTAACTTGAGCGTAGACGAAGAAGCCCTCGCGGGGCTCCGGCATGCGGCCCGTCTGCTGATACAGCTCAGCCTCTCGTCGGGTTGGGAGCGTTGCGTCTGCGGCGGCAGGGGAGCCGAAGTGCAGGGCCAGATCGAGGGTCTTGCACTGGCAGAAGAGGGAGGCCTCCTCCGGCTTCACCCCTGACGGCTGCTTCGCCTCGCAGGCCGCCTGGTAGTTCCGCATCTCCGACTTGGACCACTTGATCTTCTCGTTTAAATCGTCGGCCGGTCCACCCTGTCGGACCGAGCAGCCGGCAACCGAGAACACCAGGGCCGTCCAGCAGAGCGCGTTCCGCATCGTGAGGCGCCTCCCCTGGGACAGCGTGCAACGGGCCCCTCGTGGCGGCGCGCCCCTGGCGCGCCCAGGTCGCAGAGGAGGGCGACGGCGACCACCTCGCGCAGCAGCTCGTGCCCCGGCTCTTGGACGAGGTCGAAGCGCTGCTCCAGGAGCTGGCCAGCTCGCGGCGGGAGTTCGCGAAGAAGGCGGCCGGCGCGCTGGAGAGGGGGCTGAAGAAGGTGGCCGCGTACAACCACGGTGGCTGCCCGTCGTGCAGAGATGCAGAGGCCAGGGCGTTCCTGGCGAAGCTCAAGCGCATCATGGAGGGGCAGTGAAGGGCAGCCGGGTGGCCGTGCTCAGCGGGAGGGCATCCGTGCCGCACCCTTCCAGCAACAGGGCCCGCCATCTGTTGCACCCCCCCACCGCCATAGCGCCCCCCGCCTCCGCGCCTTCACCCTGGGGCGAGCTTCCTGCCCTCCTTGGCTAGGTCCAAGAGGGGCACTACATCCTGCCGCGACCGACGCATTTCCATCGGCTCACCATTGGTGAGCCGAATCGGTATCAGCTTGCAGATGCAGTGGGCGAGCGGCTGGTCCGGCTTCAAGGAGGTACGGACATGAATCGAATCGCGCTAGGGGTCTTACTCGGCGGGCTCGCGATGGCGGGGGCCCCGACTGCCAAAGATGTCTCAACTGTCACCAAGAACATGATGGGGCGCGAATTCAAATATCGGGTGACCGACGGCTCGCAGCCAGTTGCAGGAGAACCTAATCACATAGTCGGGCCGTTTGCGGAACGCGGCGTTTGCCTGGACAACGTGGGCAAGAACGACGAGGAGTCCGGCGTCCTGACGAGTTCCGCAACCTTGGACGGCGTGTTTCCGTCAAGGACCTCTTCGACAAACTGCGCCTTGAAGGGAGAGAGCACCTGTACCCTCCGAGACCGCAGCGCCCGAACCTACGAATGGACGGCAGTCTGCAAGCACCAGCCTGACGGGTCGCTTAGCTGGGAGGGCCGCGGCGCCTTCGTCAGCGGGACCGGCCGCTTCGAGGGCATCCAGGGCTCAGTTTCCTTCAAGAGCGCGGAGCTCAGCCCGGGCCCCGGGACCGGCGTCGTCGCCTTCTCGACGGTCACCGCCGAAATCACACTGCCCAAGAAGTGAGCGGGCGCTTCACCGCCTCGGCCAGGCGGCCAGCGTGAGCAGCACCCGCCCGCTCGGCCACGACTCGCGCCGGGCCGGCTCGTAACGCTCCGCGCCGTAGGACGCGAACGCATCACGCCCACCGATCTCCAGGCTCGGCCCGCTGCGTGCCAGCCCCATGGTCCCCCGTCGCGCCAGCGGGTGATGGCCGCAGCCCGGCGCGTCGGGGGTGTCACCTACGCTCCGCTGGCCCCAGGAGCTGGTAAGCTCCGGGTCCCGGCGCGTGGAGGTGAGCGGGGCCTCAGTCCCCCCCCGGGGTTCTGCTCGCTCCGCGTTCCGGGGTTCACCCGCCCGGCCGCCCGGCCGCCGCGGGCCCGCTGAACGCCCGCTGAACGCCCGCTGAACGGAGGTCAGCGCCCTTGTACGCCCCCCCGCCACGCAACCCGCACGCGTTCAGTCCGCCGACGATGGTGCGCTGTCCCGGGAGGCCGGCACGATACGTGAAAGATGACAGCCGCGGAAAGGTAGTTTACGCCCAGTGTCTCGGGACGCCATCCTTCCGGCTTGGGAGTTCCCCCGCGCTACCCCTTTGGCCGAGATGGTCTCGGTCGCCCGGGAGATGGTTGCGGTCGCCCCGGGCGAGTTGAAGCCGCCCCTCCAACTCCGGCTCGTCTCCTCGACTGGCGACACGATGACCGTCCAGGTCGTGAAGGGCAGGGCGCCAGTCGTGCCCGACGCCCTACTCTACGTCTGGGGGCGCGGCGCCTACGAGTTGCTTCGGCGCGAGGCCTGGCCCCACGAGCGCGTGCAACTGACGCTCGCGGCGTGGCCGAGGCTGGGTTCCAGCTGGCTAGTCGGAGAGTGAAATGCCAGCGACTCAACTATTGCCTACCGTTGGTACAGTCGCGCGAACCGGCGTGCGCCGATCAGACGGACAGCTTGTCCTCGTCGTTGAAGACAACAACGACCTCCGCGAGATGGTGGCAGAGGCTCTGGAGATGGACGGCTATCGCGTCAGTACCGCTCCGAACGGCAGAATCGCGCTGGAGCAGGTCCACGTGAGTCGGCCCCACCTCATCGTGCTCGACCTGATGATGCCAGTGATGACGGGTTGGCAGCTTCTCGAAGCGCTACGCGAGGTCCCGGAACTTGCCAGTGTGCCCGTGGTCGTCGTCTCGGCCCTCGATGATGCCCTACCCGAAGGCGCGGTCGCGTTCGTGAGGAAGCCTTTCCGCGTCGAGACGCTGCTCACAACGGTTGCCTGGGCCTCGAATGGTGAAAGGTCACTACCCGACGAGCTAAGGGAGTAGCGGTCCTCCGCCGCGCTGACGGCGACCACCTCGACCCGACCCTCTCGCAGCAGCTCCTGCCCCGGCGCGCGCGGGGTTCAGATCGGCGCGTACTGCTTCCTGTCCCCCTGCACCGACCGGACGATGTGGAGGTAGATCTGCGTGGTGGCCAGGTCGGCGTGGCCGAGGCGACGCTGCAGCTCCAGGAGGTCCATGCCGTTGAGCAGGCACGTCGTCGCGTAGGTGTGCCGCAGCTCGTGGGCTGTGGTCCGGGGAGAGGTTCGGCGAGCGTGACTGCGAGCTACGGCACACCGACGGCACACCCATGGCCCCAGAATGGGTCCGGGCGGCTGCCTTGTCTGGCAACCACCCGGAATTACAGTCTAATTTGGCTCCCCAGGCTAGACTCGAACTAGCGACCCGGTGATTAACAGTCGAGGATAGCGCCCTGAGATCACTACGGTTTTAAGTCGTTACGCTGGTTTAGCGGCCCTTCTCGGACCCGCCAGGACCCGGTCGGCAGCGTAAGGGCGTCGTAACGACGGACCCGGTGACTTACGGTCACCGGTCGCCGCGTCGGCGTCGTGACGGTTACGACGGGCCTACTCGACAGGATGCTTGAGGATCGCCTCGACGGCAGCCTGACGCGCGCCCCGCGCGGCCGCCCTGCCGTCCCGGCGCCTGCCCTTCGGCGGCGGGGTAGGGGACGGCACCGGCGAAGGGAGACCCTCGGCCAGGAGCCGCTCCAGCTCCGCCGCCGGCACGCGCCAGCCCATGCCCCACGGGATCGTGCGGATCGCCCCTGCGCGCGCGAGGCCCCGGAGCCGGTCGCGGCCGACCCCGAGCCGGACGGCGGTGGCCCTGAACGACCAGGCCGCGCGACCCCGCGGCTCCCGCCGCCGGGCGAACACTGCGGCGAACGCTGTGATCCGCCGGCGCAGCCCGGCCAGGTGGTCGAGGACGTCCTCCAGGTCCTCGCCGTCGTTCGCGAGGCACGCGGCGACCCGCTGCCGCTCGAACTCCTCGTCCGTCGGGGTGCTGGTCTTGCCCGTCGACTCGTTCATGGTCCACCTCCGGCGGCAACCACCACTCGCTGCCGCGCGCCCAGCTCGACGACCTCCGCCTCCACCTCGTCGCCTGCCTCCACCTTCTCGACCGCGCGGCCGCCGAAGCCCTCGAACCGGTAGACGGTTGCCCGCACCCCGCGCTCGGCGCCGCGGACGTAGGAGAGGAAGCCCAGGAGGCGCGCGAGCGTGAGCACGACCGTCGACGGCGTCGCGCCGGTGACCCACTCGTCGCCCACCGCGATGAGGGCCCGGCGCTGCCGCCCGCCGGTGACGCACCGCCGGACCGCGGCGGCCGAGACCGACACCGGGTTGCCCTCCGCCACCCCCCCGAGGCGGAGGTAACCGACGAGGGTCAGCAGCCAGGTGCGCCACGGCTCCGGAATGTCGGCCACCCGTGCCCGGTCGGGGGGTGGCACCGCCGCTACCGGCTCGCGCTGGGGATCGACCCGGCGTACAGCAAGAAGGGAACCGCGTGCGAGTCGGCGCTGGCGGCCGTGCTCCTGCACCCGAACGCCGGCCTGGAGCTGTGCGCGCTCGAAACCGGCCGCTGGGGCGCGCCCGAGCTTGTGGAGCGGGCGGCGAGCATGGACCTCCGGTTTCAGCCGAACACGGTGGCCGTCGAAAGCAACGGCCCGCAGCGATTCGTCCTCGAAACGCTGGGGGCGCGCGGCCTGCCGGTGCTGGAGCACCCCACCGGCGGCGGGCAGTGGAGCATGGGCGGCCGATTCGGCGAGCTGGAGGTCGACATGGGCAACAACCGGGTCCTCTTCCCGAGCGTCGACGGGCGGCCCCGGGACGACTCGGTCGCGAAGTTGTGCCGCACGATGACGTACTACGCCCGCAACGACCACCCGCCGGACCCGCTCGTCGCGCTGGCGCTGGCATGCTGGGCGGTGCGGACGGCCGGCGCGCGCGAGGCGCGGTGGCTGCCGCAGAGCTTCGCGAACGACATGCTACGGAGGTGACGACGATGGTTGTACGGCTCACGCCTCGCGAGCTGGTGGCGCTGCGCGAGGCGCTCGCCCGGGTCGACCTGCTCCACCTGGGCGACGTCGAGTACCAGCGGGCGCGGGTGCTGGCGGGGAAGCTCGACGCCGCGCTCGCCCTGGCGGCGGCGCGCCGGGGCGGCCACAAGTCCGCGAACTCAGCTAGCCTTTCAGAAGCTTGATGAACGCTTTCATCAAGGGCACGGTCCCGTCGGGCTTTGCGAAGTCCTGGGCTGCGTTCGGGCAGATGGCGGACGTGATGATGTTGCCGTCCTGAACGACGCCGTCGCCGCTGTAGACGCCCTCAGGGAACCATGCTGCGTGTACGTATGCGTACTTCCGACCCTTGAGGAGTCCGGCCGCCGACAGGATGTGAAGCGAGGAGCGCTGTGCGGCAATCGGCTTGCCGGCTGCGGCGGCATCAGTGGCAATCTTGACAACTTCGGGAGCAGTCTTTCCGCCTTCAGGGTTCGACAAACAAGGCATGACGATGCCGACGTAGTCCGAGACCACGACATCCGCGAACCTCACATCCGCCTTCACCTTGGTCTCCCCGTTGTCAAAGGTGACGAGCGAGGACGATGCGACAACAGGAGTAAACCCCGCCTCCTTCAACATATGGACCATCACGCCCAGTTCCGTGGTGATCAGATTTTGGTTCCCTATGCTGGGCCGCGCGACCACCAGAACCTTTGGTTCGGTCGCCATTCCCGTAGCGGGAGAGAAGAGGAAGGCGAGCACTCCGAGTGAGAGGCCGAGCCTCCGCAGCAGTGTTCGAGCCATGACCGTCCCCTTTCGCGCACCCTCGACGATGGTGGTGAGGGCGCAGCGCGAGCCGTGGGGCCTCCTCCGAGTGCTCGCCCGCGAGTGGGTAGGCGGCTGCAACCCGTGGCGGTCGTCCGTCTGCTCGCTTGATCGAATCATTCCACTTGACGTGAGGGACGGCGTCTCCAGGTAGGGGCGGGTTGAGCACCCGCCCCGGCGAGGGGCGGACCGACGCACCGCAAACAGCGGCCCGGGGTGAAGGGCCGGGCGCCCAGCCCCTCTAGGCTAGCTCGTCGAGCGGGGTGGGGATGCGCTCGACCGACTGGAGCTGGGCGTAGTTCCGGTTGTCGGTGCGCGCGTCGTGGAAGAGGAACGCGGCGCGCTGCGCGTCGGACGCGCCCGCGGCCTTGGCGTGGCTGGCGACGACGTGCCGGATTCTGGCCGAGGCCGAACGGCTTGACCTTCGCGGCGCGGCACGCGGCCCGCAGCGCCTTGTCGACGCGGTGGAGGTCGAACCCGCCGTGAGCCTGGAGACGCTCGGCGGCGGCGCGGGCGGGCTCGGCGACCCGGGTCGGCTTCCATCGCCTAGTCTTGCCCTTCTTGTGGAGCGTCACGAGGATCGCGGCCGTGCCGGTGCGGCGGTACTCGGCGGGTGCGGGCTGGATCTCGCCCTCGGTAGTGAAGTAGGCCAGCTCGGTCGAGTGCCAGCCCGACGCGAGCAGAACGGTCACGGCGTCGCGGTTCACCTGCCCGGTGAGGTTCTCCATGACGAGCTTGAGGTCGTCGATCGAGACGGGGCGCTTGCGCCCCTGCGACTGCGCCGG
Organism: uncultured delta proteobacterium; assembly: GCA_963821195.1. GTDB lineage: Bacteria > Myxococcota > Myxococcia > Myxococcales > Anaeromyxobacteraceae > Anaeromyxobacter. The sequence goes on along the minus strand of CAWGDE010000018.1, from coordinate 41,057 downwards.
CTCCGTCTGCGGCACGCGCAGCGCGTGGAGGGTGTTCTCCTCGGGCTCCAGGGTCGGCTCTTTCTCGCGGTACGACATGCGCTGGTCAGGGTCCGTCAGGTACTCGCCCAGCGACCGCAGGACGGCGACCTTGTGTGCCCTGGCGGTCGTCCGCTCGCCCTTGGGGACCTTGGACAGGACGAGCCGGAGCGAGATCCTGCGGAGGTCGACGCCCCACAGCGCTTCGGTCCACCACGCCAAGTAGGCCCTCTTCTTTCGCAGCCAGTCGGGGGCCAGCTTGAGCACCTCGCGGCTGTAGTCGATGAACTCCGTGGCGAGCTTCTCGTCGAGAAGGATTGGCGGCGGCCCGGCCTGCCCGGCGGCGGACCGCGCCGCCTGGGCCTGGCGCTCACCGCGCGCCAGGTACGCGGGCGGGTTCGTCTCGAACAGAGCGAACTCGGCGAGCGCTTCCCGCTCCGCGTGGACGTCGGTCTTGCGCAGGTAGTAGGTACCCACGCGCCTCGCCTCGATGTAGTAGGTTGCCTCGCCCTGCTCGTCGTAGTGGACGCGGCCGTGCGCCCACCGCTTGCCCCACGCGCTTCGGATCGCGGGCTCCCGGGTGGGCCGCGCCTTGGCTTGCTGGGTCATCGTCACGCCCTCCATGCAGCGTAACGACGTCGTAACTCTGCCATCCGGGAAAGGGAAAGGGGATTCCGGGTTCGCCGGAATCCCCTTTCTTTTCAACCAGCTCCCCAGGCTAGACTCGAACTAGCGACCCGGTGATTAACAGTCACCTGCTCTGCCAACTGAGCTACTGGGGAATGGCAGCAGGGGGGGCAATCTAGAGAACCGGCCGGGTCCCGTCAAGAGGCAGAAGCCGGGGGAGGGCGGCCGGCGAGGGTGCCTCCCAGCAGGCGCGCCTTGAGCGCGATCTGGGCCGCCACGAACCCGGCCAGCTGGCCGTCCTCGAACTGGAAGATGGGGTCGGCGTAGACGTCGGGGTGGTCGTGGACGTTGCGGATGTCCTCGTCGGTGAGCCCGGGATGGATCCGCTGCGCAAGCTCGAGCACCTTCCTCTTCTGGTAGGCGACGAGCTCGTCCAGCACCTCCATCGCGCGGAGCACGGTGGCGGGATCGAGATCGGCGTTGGCCATGGGCCGGGACTGTACACGCCGGGGCTCCTATACTCCAGCGGGTGATCCTGCCCGGCTTCCAGCACCGCCCCGGCCTGCACTGCGGCTCCACCGCGCTCTGCGACGCGCTCCGTGCGCGCGGCCTCGAGATCTCCGAGGCGCTGGCCTTCGGCCTGGGGGCGGGGCTCGGGTTCCACTACGTGGTCGCGCCCCAGTTCACGCCCAGTCACTTCCTGGTCGGACGCTCGGCGGGGCTGGAGCGAAACGCCTGCCAGGTGCTGGGCGCGGCGGCGGCCGAGCGGACCGCCGCGGGTGCCGCGGAGGCGCTGGAGGGCGTTCGCGCGGCGCTGGGGCGCGGGCTGGCCCCCATCCTCTCCACCGATTTTTCCAGACTTCCATACTGGCGCGCGCGCACGCCCTTCGGAGGCCACCGCGTGGTGCTGGCCGGGCTGGACGAGGCGCGCGGGACGGCCTTCCTGGCGGATACCGATTGCCCGGGGCTGGAGGAGGTCCGGCTGGAGGCGCTCGACGCGGCGCGCTCGTCGCTGGCGCCGCCGTTCGGCACGGCCGGGAGGCCGTGGCTGGAGGTGGATGCGCCGGCTTCCCCTCGGCCGCTGGCCGAGGCGGTCCCGGACGCGCTGCGCCGCCAGGCGGCCGAGATGCTGGGCGACGCGGGCGGGCTGGCCGGGATCGCCGCGCTGGAGCGGTTCGCGGACGACCTGCCGGAGTGGCCCGGGCGCGCCCGCGACGATCGCGACCGCGCCCGCTGCTTCCGGTTCGCGTATCAGGTCATCGAGGTGCGCGGCACCGGCGGATCGCTGTTCCGCAGGCTCCACGCCCGCTTCCTCCGGGAGGCGGAGGGAGCCGTGGCGGGGCTGGCGGCGCTCGGACTGGCGGGGCGGATGGAGGCCCTGGCCGAGGACTGGACGCGCCTGGCCGAGGCGCTCCGGGGGCTGGGCGAGCAGGCCGCCCCGGCGGTGCCGGGGCAGGTCCTGGCGCAGGCGCGCGCGCTGGCCGGGGGCGAGCGGCGGTTCTTCGAGGACGTGGCGACGGCGTTCGCCTGAGCCTCACCCGTCGCCGCGGCCGCGATCGCCGGGCCCGGCCTCCAGGGCGGGGAGGCGGAGCCGCTCCACCGGCTCGCCGTGCTGGAGGTGGCGCTCGACGATCTCCGGCACGTCGGCCGGCGTGACCCGCCCGTACCAGACGCCCTCCGGGTAGACGACCACGGTCGGCCCCGTGCGCGCAGGCGTCGAGGCAGCCGGCGCGTTGGCGCGGACCTTTCCCTCGAGCCCGCGCCGCGCCAGCTCGGCCTTGAAGGCGTCGCGGACCGCCTCGCTGCCGCGGGCGGCGCAGCAGCCGCGCGGGATCGGACGGATCGCGCCGGTTCTCGCAGACGAAGACGTGGTGGCGGAAGCGCATGGCCCCTCATCGCTACCGGCGGCGCGGCGGGCGCCGCGCCAGCCGCGCGCGGCCTGGTCCGCCGCGCCGCCGCGACGCAGCGTCGAGCACCTGGGTGAACGAGGAGATGGCCAGCGGCCACCGCGCCGGCGCGGCTCGTCGGCCACGTGGCGCTGGTTGACCTGCCTCGCGGAGATGACCGCCAGCCGCTCGCGGTACTCGGTCGAGACGTAGGTGCCGTACTCGGCCCAGACCCCGAGCGCGCCCCCAGGCCTGCGCCAGCGGCATGTCCTTCTGCACGTTGTCGCCGACGTAGAGCACCTCGCGCCGGCTCCAGGCGCGAGGTCGCCGCAGGATGCGGCGCAGGCCGCGCGGGTCGGGCTTCTCGTGGCTCGGCGGGGCAGCTCGATGACGCGGGTCGCCTTGAGCCGGTAGTGGCCCGCCTCGTCGCTGCCGCCGGATCTCCGGGTCGACGTTGGTCGGGGAGCGGGTAGCCGCGCAGCGCGTAGACGGCGTCGAGGAGGCCGTCGAGCCTGAGCATCCGGACCCGGCCCTCGACGGCATTGCGCGGGGCGTCGGTGAGCGCCACCACCGGCACCCCCTGGCTCCGGAGCTCGGCCTGAGCGTCTCCAGCACGCCCGGGTAGGGGTGGAGGTACCGCTCGCCGCGCCTCGCTGAAGGCCTCGCTGGCCGGGCGATCACCAGTGCGTCGAAGGAATCGAAGTCCGCGCGGTACGGGTGGAAGAGCGCCGACTCCTGGATGGCGAACGGGTACTCGTTCGACTCGTGGCGGCCGTATACGGCCTTGAGCGACTGGACGATGTCGATGCGCGGCCGGCCGGTGGTCTCGACCAGCGAGGCCACCATCGCCTCCAGGCTCGGGACGATGTAGTCGACCCAGGAGTAGAGCGTGTTGTCGAGGTCGGTCACCACCGCCCGGTAGGTCGGCACGGGCGCATGGTAGTCCATGGGCGGGACGGTGCGCATCGAGGTCGCGCCGCCGCCCTGCACGAGCCGCGGCCGGAGGGCGCGCTTTCCGCGGGGCCCCGTCGCCGGGGCGCAGCCGCCGTGTGAATGCCTGTAGAATGCCGCTCATGCCGGGGCTGACCCAGCCGGAGCGATACCACCTGGTCACACCTCTCCCGCCGCTGGGAGGCTGGCGCCGGATGCTGGCCCTCGATTGGCGCGGAGGGCCGGCCGGCCCGGTGGTGCTTTCCTTCGCACCCCCGGCGCTGCTGGAGGATCCGGCCCGGCTGGCGGCGCTGTCGCGCGACGCCGAGGCCGGTGCGCGGGTCCACCACCCCCACGTCGTGCAGGTGATCGGGCTCGAGATGGTGGAGGACCAGCTGGCGCTGGTGGAACCGTACCGGCCCGGGACCACGCTCCGCGCCCTGCTCGACGCCTCGGGCCGCGTCCCGGTCGAGCTGGCGGTGCGCATCGCGTGCGACGCCGCGGCGGGCCTGGGGGCGCTGCACGCGGTCGACCCCGGCGACGGCCAGCCGCTGGCCCACGGCGCGCTCACCGCCGAGCGCATCGTGGTGGCCGAGGATGGGAGCTCGCTGGTCGAGGGCGTCGGCACGGGCGCAGGCCGCTCCCCGGCCGACGACGTGCGCGCCCTCGCCGCCGTGCTGTTCGAGGCCGTCACCGGCGAGAAGCCACCCAGCCCGCTCCTGGCGCTGGTCGCCCCGGGGGTGCCGCCGCCGCTGGCGGCGGTGCTGGATCGCGCGCTCGGGGCGGCGACGGGCGTTCCCTTCCCGTCTGCCTCCGCGCTCGCCGAGGCGCTCGCCGCGACGTTCTCGCCCGCCACCGTCGAGGCGGTCGCGGTCTACGCGGAGGCGGCGGCGCCGCCGCCCGCGGTCGGGCCCCCGCCGGTGCCCGAGGCGCCGGAGGTCTCGGCCGAGCTCATCGCCCCCGCCCCGGAGCCGCTCGTCGACGCCACCCCGACCGCCACCCCGGCCGCCTCGGAGCGGACGCCGGTCCCGGATGCCGCCATCACCTTCCCGGCGCCGCGCGCGGCCCGGATCGGAAGGCGCCTGCCGGTGGCGGCCATCCTGGCGGGGCTGGGGCTGGTGGGCTTCGCCGCCGGGTTCGGGCTCTCGCGGTGGCGGGCCGCGCCTGCGCCGCCGCCTGCCCCGGCGCCGCAGGCCGCCCCGGCGGACGACCCTGCGCCGCCGGCCGCGGCGCCGGCCCCCGCCGCGCCGCCGACGGGCTCGTCCAGCCCCCCCGCCGTCGCGCCACCCGCCGCCCCCGCGCCCCCGCCCGCGCCCGCCCGGGCGCGGACCTCGGCGGCGCCCTCGCTCTCGGTGACCGCGGTGCCGCCCGTGGAGGTGCTGGTGGACGGGAAGTCGGTGGGGCGCGCGCCGGTGCTGGTCGAGGTGACGGCGGGCGAGCACGAGGTCCGGCTGCGCGATCGGGCCCAGCGGGTGGACGTGCGCCGCAAGGTGACGGTCAGGGCACCGGCCACGCCGGTGCGCTTCCAGCTGGCGCGGGGTTCGCTCACGGTCACGGCTCCGCCCGACGTCGAGATCTGGGTCGATGGCCGGACCGTGGGGAAGGGCGACCAGAAGGTCGAGCTCTGGGAGGGGACGCACGTGGTCGAGGCGCGGCGCGAGGGCTCCCGCGCCGTCCACGAGCGGTTCGAGCTCACGCCGGAGCAGACCTCGTACACGTACACGGTCACGCCCACGCCCTGAGGGCCAGCCCGGGATCCGTCCCGCGCGACCGCGTCGCGGGGGGCGGCGCGCACGGTCATCAGTGCTGGTGCTCGTGCGCGTCCGGCCCGTGCGCGTGCCCGTGCTCCAGCTCGTGGGGCGTGGCCTGGCGCACCTCCCGGACGGTGACGTCGAAGTGGAGCGTCTTTCCCGCCAGCGGGTGGTTGAGGTCGATGGTGACCGCGTCGGGCTCCACGCTCTGGATGACGAACGCGACCTCGTCGCCCTCCGGGCCCTGCGCCGAGAGCTCCATGCCTATCTCGGGCTGGAAGCCCGGCGGGAACGCCTGCCGGGGCACGCGCTGGACTCCGCGAGGATCGTGATCGCCGTATCCGGACGCTGGTGGGACCACCACCTGCTTGTGCTCGCCGGCCTCCGCCCCCTCGAGCGCGCTCTCGAGCCCGGGGACGATCTCCCCCTCGCCGTGCAGGTAGGTGAGCGGTTCACCCGGGCCGGACTGGTCCACCACCTCCCCGTCGCCGAGGTGCAGCGAGTAGTCGATGTCGACGACGCGTCCCTTCTCGATCCTCATCTCGGACTCTCCCTTTCCTCAACCGTTGGCACGTCGCTGCTGCCTCGCCACGACCCCGCGCCTCCGCCCCCATCCCGCCCGACGGGGACCGATCAGGCTCGGGCTCGCGCACCTGGCCGCTTCACCAGTACCCCCACCGCCTGCGCAGCACCCACTCGGCGGCGAGCAGCGAGGCCAGCGCGGCGATGGTCCACCACCGGTCCCAGATCGGCACCGCCCGGCGCCGGCCGACCTCGACGACCTCCGGGTCGTTCAGGGCCAGCCGCGGCAGGCCGCCGTCCGGCAGGTTCGAGAAGCCTCCCCCGGTCGCCTCCGCCACCGACCGGAGCAGCGAGGGGCGCGGGGCCGCCTCGGCGTCCTCCGGCCCAGCGCCGCGCACCGCCACGGCCGCGGTCGCCTCGTCCTTGGAACCCTCCGCCCGCGAGACGATCTTGTAGGCGCCGGGGCCGGGAGGCATGAGCTCGATGCGGGCGGTCCCGTCCTGGCCTGCCACCCCGTCGCCATGAGCCACGCTGCGCCCGTCCTCGGCGATCGAGATCGGCGCTCACCTTGCTCCCCGCGGCCGGGCCGAAGTCGCTCCCGTGCGCCGTGACGGTCACGCCCACCGACGATCCGGGCTCGACCGTGGGCGCATCCGGCTCGACCTGCAGCGGGGCCAGCGCCGGGTCCTTGACCAGCCAGCGCAGGGCGGAGTTCCAGAAGCGCATGTAGGCGCGGTCGCCCTCCCCGGACTCGGCAGCCAGGAAGCCCCAGCGCCACGACGCGTCCGTGGTCACGGCCAGCGTGCGGCCCTGGGCGACCTGCCGCACCGCCACCAGCGGCGCCGGCCGGCCCTCGGCCTGCACCGACGGGACCTCGAGGAGGACCGAGGCGCCCTGGCCCGGGCCGAGCGCACGCGTAAGGTTCACGGCCGTCACCGGCGGCAGCGAGCTCCAGAGCGCATCGTTGGCGCCCTCCCCGGGGACCAGGGCCGTGACCGGGTGGCGCCGTCCCTCGGGCGTGAGGCGGGGCCGCGCCTCGCCCTCGGCCTCGGGCGCCCCGGCCAGCGGCTGGACCGGCAGGACCTCGGCCAGCGGCGTGTCCTGGTACCCGCCGTCGCCGAAGCTCTGCTCGCCGCCCACCATGGCCAGCGCCCCCCCGCTCCGGACGTAGTCGCGGATGTTGGGCAGGAAACGCTCGATCTCCAGCCCGCGGTAAGGCCCATAGGCGAAGTTGACGAAGATGACGGCGTCGAAGGTGTGAAGCTGCTCGCCGAAGATCTCGGTGACGGGGAAGGGGATGAGGGACAGCTCCTCCTGCGGACCGGGGTTGTCGGTATTGGTGCGGAGGATGAAGAAGCTGACCAGGTCGACGTTGGGATCCTGCTTGAGGAGCCCGCGCAGGAAGCGCACGTCCCAGCTCGGGCGCCCGGCCACCAGCAGCACGCGCACGCGGTCGCGGATCACCCGCAGCACGAAGGACCGGCCGTTGTTCTCGGTGATGACCTCGCCGGGCAGGACCGGGGTCGAGACGGTGAACACGAAGGTCCCGGTCTCGTCGGGCGAGAAGGTGAGCGGGACCGAGTAGGTGTCGCGGCCGCGCTCCAGCTTGATGGTGCTCTGCGCGACCACGCTCCCCTCGCGCCGCAGCACCACCTGCACCTCCTGGCCGGCGAATCCGCGGGCGCGCAAGGTGGCCTCCACCGTCACCTTGTTCCGGACGAAGGCGAAGTCATCCACCGCCACGCGCTCGATGGCCAGATCGCGGGGCGCGTCGCGCCCCAGCGCCACCGCGTTGACCGGAAACCCGAGCGCCTTGAGCCGCGCCAGGGCGGCCGGGCTCAACCCCTGCGCCAGCGCCCCGTTGTCGGCGCCGTCCGAGACCACCAGCGCGCCGGCCAGCTTTCGCCCCGAGCCGGCCGTTCCGCCGGCGCCGGCGACCACCGACTCGAGGGCGCCCAGCACGTCGGTCTTGCCGCCGGTGGGGGGCAGGCCGCGCCAGGCGGCCTCCGCGGCGGCCGGGGCCACGTCCCCGGAGAACCCGTAGAGCTCGAGATCCACCCGGTCGGAGAGCCGGGCCAGGTCGCTGCGGTGATGGGACAGGAACGAGGCCGCCGCCTCGCTCCGGCTAGGGCCGCCCGGCTCGATGGGGAAGCGCATCGATCGGGAGGTGTCGACCAGCACCGCGAACCGGTTACGCACCCGCGCGGTGCGGAGGAGCTCCACCGCCGGCTCCACCAGCGCGAACACCGCCAGCAGCGCGGCGCCGGCGCGCAGGGCCAGGAGCCCGGCGCGGCGCAGCCGGCGCGGCTCGCTGCGCAGCCCCCACCCGGCCAGCGCCACCGCGGCGACGGCCGCCGCGACCAGCAGCGCCACCGCCCAGTGCGGGAGCGGCGTGAGCGTGGTCAGGCGCCAGGCGTTGAAGGGCTGGTCATTCATACGGGGGTCGCACCCCCGCCCCGTCGCCCTGAGCCTGTCGAGGGGCGCCCCTCCCCCGCGCGTTCGCGCGGGGCCCCCATCTCGAATGAAGCCTTCCAGTTCAAGCTTGCGCCTCGCTCAGCTCCGCCGCCGCAGGATGAACGGCAGGTGCACGGCGTCGTCCTTGTAGTCGGTGCACAGGGCGTACATGGCCAGGTTCACGCCCAGCCGGAAGGCGGTCTCGCGCTGCGCCTCGCCCCCGGGGGTGCACGGGTACTCCCACTCGCCCAGCTCGGTGCGCGCCCAGGCACCCCCCAGGTCGTTCTGCGAGTAGATCACCGCGGCGCGTCCGTCGAGGAGCTGCGCCTCGAGCCAGGGCTTGACGAGGACGCGTCCGCCCTGGCGATCGAGGAGGTAGAAGCTCTTGTAGACCACGTGCTCGCGCGGGAGCGGGGCCAGCGGCGAGGCCGGGAGGACCCGGGCCAGCTCGGCCCGGATGCTGGCGTCGAACCCGGCCCCGTCGGAGCCGTCGGCCGAGTCCACCAGCAGGAAGCCCCCGTATTGCAGGAAGCGCCGGAGGGCGGCGCGCTCGGGATCCGAGAACGGCGGCAGGGCGCCGGCGCCGGCCAGGTAGAGGAACGGGTAGCGATGGAGCCCGGGCTGGCCCAGGCGGACCGTGGCCGCGGAGTTGGCGGGCTCGATCGAGGTGCGCCGGGAGAGCTCCCACGCCAGCCGGCGCAGGGCGTTGGGGTGGGGATCCCAGTTCCCGCCGTGCTGCAGGTGCCCGATCTCCAGCATCGAGGCTTCCGGCAGCGCCCGGGCGCGGCGGGGCAGCGCCGCCGCGAGGGCGGCGAGCGCGGCGCCCCGGAGGAAGGCCCGGCGCGGCAGTGCGAGGGGTCGGGAGGCCATCGGCAGACCCCACAGTGTAAGCGACCGATCGCGTACGCGAAACCGCATTGCGCGGGGCTGAGCAGGCGAAGGGGGGCTCGCGCGGCACCCGGGGCCGGCCCCGGCGGCGCCGGCCCCGCGGGGCGACCTGCGCCGCGGCGCGGTGCGCGCGGGCGACTGCTCCTCCGGTTGCGAAATCCACACGTCCGTCTACAGTGCGGCCATGTCCCGGAAGGAGAGGGCGCGATCGCAGCCGGACCGGCTGGCGGCGCTGCTGGCCTCGGGCGCGCACGCTGCCGCGGCCCAGACCGCGCGGGGCGCGCTGGCCGAGCCAGCCGCGTCTCCCGAGGATCGGGCCCGCGCGGGGGCGGTGCTGGCCTCGCTCGCCCCCGAGCCGCTCGCGGTCGCCGCCGGCGTGGCCGGCGCAGCGCTCGCCGGCGCCATCGCGATCTGGCTCGGGCTGGGGGGTGCGCGGTGATCCCGCTCCCGCTCGCCGCCCTCGACTTCCGCGGCGATCTCGAGGGGGCCCTGGTGGCACTGGTCCGGCTCGTCGCCCGGCTCCGCGGCACGGGGGTGCTGGGGGGCGCCGGGCTCATCGCCGTCGGCGTCGGCCTGCTCGCCGCCTCGGACCGGCTGCGGCGTCCGGTGGCGTTCCTGGGGGGCGCCGCCATCGGCGCGCTGGCGGTGATCGCCTTCCGCTCCCTGGTGCCCGGGAGCCTCTCGTCGGCGGCATGGGGCTGGGCGGCCGCCGGCGTCTGCGGCGCCGCCTCGGCGGCGGCGCCGCCGGTCTTTCCCGCGCTGGCGGGCGGGCTGGTGGGCGCCCTCATGGGCGTCCACGTCCCGGTGCTGGGCCGGCCGCTGGTGGGCGCGTTCATCGCCGGCGCGGTCGGCGCCGCGCTGCTGGCGGTGAGCGCGCGCGCCGTGGCCGCCATCCTGGCCTCGCTGGCCGGGGGCCTGGCGCTGGGGATCGGGCTGGTGACGCTGTCCGGCGGGCGGGAGATCGCCGCCGAGCTGGCCGCGCGGCCGATGGTGCTGCTCGGGTTCGCGGTGGTGACGGGGGTCGCCGGCGCGGCCTTCCAGCTCTCCGCCGAGCGCGCCCGGCAGCGCTTCCCTGAGCCGCCGCGGCTGCCGCGGGAGTAGGCCCGAAGCGCCGAGCCCGGGGAGGCGGCCGCGGCGGCGCGCTACTCCGGCGGCCCCAGCAGCTCGAAGTCCGGGATCTCGGACTTGAGGTAGGCGCGCAGGCGGGCGGTCAGCTTGGCCTCGATCTGGCGCGCGCGCTCGCGGGTGAGCTTGAACCTGTCGCCCAGCTCCTGGAGCGTGAGCGGTGCCTGCCCGTCCGGCGGGAGGAGGCGGTGCTCGAAGATGTACCGCTCCTTCTCGTCGGTGATGGTCTTGGCGAACTCCTCCAGCTTCTGCCGGAAGAGGCGGCGCAGCTGCTCGTCGCCGATCTTCACGTCGGCGGCGCCGCCGCCGTCGTCGGCCACGCGGTCGAGCCGCGTCTGCCGGGACTCGTCGCCGTCGGGGCCGGCCGGGGCGTCGAGCGAGAGGTCGTCGGCGGCCATCCGGGCGGCCATCTCCTCGACCTCGGACTCCTCCACCTGCAGGTTCTTGGCGAGGAGGCGCGGCGTGGGCTCGATGCCCCGCGCCAGGAGCTTCTCGCGCTCCTTCGACAGATTGAAGAAGAGCTTCCGCTGGGCCTGGGTGGTCCCCAGCTTCACCATCCGCCAGTTCTCCATGATGAAGCGGATGATGTAGGCGCGGATCCACCAGGCCGCGTAGGAGGAGAGCTTCACGCCCTTCCACGGATCGTACTTCTTCACCGCCTGCATGAGCCCGAGGTTGCCCTCCTGCACCAGGTCCAGGAGCTGGAAGGCGGTGCGCCGGTACTCATGGGCGATCTTCACCACCAGTCGCAGGTTGGAGGCGACCAGGCGGTACGCCGCATCGACGGCGCCCGTCTCCCGGTACCGGACCGCCAGCTCGTGCTCCTGATCGCGGGAGAGCACCGGGTGGCGCTGCACCTCGGCCATGTAGGCGCGGAGCGGGTCGTAGCGGACCAGCCCGCCGGAGCCGGCCTCCTGGCGCTCGCTCCGCTCGGGCAGCGCGGCCAGCGGTCTCTCCGGGGTCTCGGGATCGAGCGTCTCGTCCGACATGGTCGCGGGACCCACCCGCGGCAGCACGCCCGAGCACCGGGAGTGGCGGCCGCGCCGGATCGGTGTGATATAGGTGTTGTCCGTCGCGCGCAAGACGCGTGCGACACGACGGCGCATGGCGGTTTTCGCGGAGCGGCGCGGGCCTCGATCCCCGGATCGAGGCCCACGCGGTTCGGAAGCGAGAGTCGCCATGCGCCTCACGCGACCCGGTCGCGGCCAGCCCTGAGCCTGTCGAAGGGGCGTGGCCGGATGGGTCAGGGAGACTGCATGGAGAACGTCTCGGGTGAGGCGCCCGCAGCGGCGGCGCCTTCGGATTACGTCGCAGAAGCTTCCTTCGACGACCTCGGCCTGTCCGAGCCCTTGCGCCGCGCGGTGGCGGAGCGCGGCTACACGCGGCCCACGCCGGTGCAGGTCGCGACCTACAAGCCGGTGCGGGAGGGCAGGGACATCATCGTCCGGTCCAAGACCGGCACCGGCAAGACCGCGGCCTTCGGGCTGCCCATCCTGGAGCGCATCCCCGACGGCCGCCGCAAGCCGTCGGCGCTGGTGATGTGCCCCACCCGCGAGCTGGCGCTGCAGGTGGCCGAGGAGATCTCGTCCCTGGCCAAGCACCGCGACCTGACGGTGGTGACCATCTACGGCGGCGCCTCGATGGGCGACCAACTCGACAAGCTCAAGGCCGGGGCCGAGATCGTGGTGGGGACGCCGGGCCGGATCTACGACCACATCCGGCGCAAGACGCTGCGGCTCGACGACGTGCTGGTGTGCTGCCTCGACGAGGCCGACGAGATGCTCAACATGGGCTTCTTCGAGGAGGTGACGCGCATCCTCGATCACCTCCCCGACGACTGCCAGCAGCTGCTCTTCTCGGCCACGGTGCCGGCCGACATCGAGCAGATCATCCGCGAGTACCTGACCGAGCCGGAGGCCATCATGCTCTCCGGCGACGAGTACCAGGTCGAGAACATCCACAACATCATGTACCCGGCGGTGGACGCGTACCCCAAGCCGCGCAACCTCCTCTACATGATCGAGATCGAGGAGCCGGAGACGGCCATCGTCTTCTGCAACACCCGCAGCGACACCACCCTGGTGGCCGCGGTCCTCAACCGGAACGGCTACGACGCCGAGCTCCTCAACGGCGAGCTGCCGCAGAAGGAGCGCGAGCGGGTCATGGGCAAGGTGAAGCGGGGGGAGGTGCGCTTCATGGTGGCGACCGACATCGCCGCCCGCGGGATCGACATCTCCGACCTTTCCCACGTCATCAACTACTCGCTGCCCGAGGATCCGGCGGTCTTCCTGCACCGGGCCGGGCGCACCGGCCGCATCGGGAAGAAGGGGACCAGCCTGTCCATCGTCTCGGGGGGCGACATCCACACGCTCACCGTGCTCCAGAAGAAGTACGAGATCGCCTTCGAGGAGAAGCGGCTGCCCACGCCCGAGGAGGCCCGGCGCGTCTGGACCGACCGGCACGTGGCCGAGCTCAAGGAGGCCATGAGCGCCTCCATCTTCGAGGCCTTCATCCCGCTGGCGCAGGAGCTCAAGAAGCGCCCGGACGGCGAGTACCTGCTGGCCTTCGCGCTCAAGAGCTTCTTCACCAAGCACCGGATCGAGCGGGCGCAGGACCGCGAGAAGGCGCAGCACAAGCTCACCGAGCACGAGCGGCGCGAGCACGTCGACGGGCACGCGCCGCGGCAGGTGCGGGGCGAGCGCGGCGGCGAGGAGCGAGGCGAGCGCCGCGGCCGCAGGCGCGAACGCGACGGCGTGCGCGGCGCGGGCGAGCCGCAGCGGGAGCGCGCCCCCGAGCCGACGTCCGGGGCGTCGCCGGCCGCATTGGAGGTGGCGGCCGAAGATGGCGGCCTTCAGGGCCGCGGCCGCGTCTTCCTGGCGCTGGGGGAGCAGGACGGGGCCGACGAGGCCAAGGTGCGCGAGGCGGTGCTGACGCTCGCGCCCGGCCTCGAGCTGCTGGACGTCGTGGTCCGGCGCTCGCACAGCTTTCTGTTCGTGAACCCCGAGGCGGTCGACGCGGCGGTGACCGCGCTCGACGGCAAGGAGTGGAACGGGAAGCGGCTCGGGGCGGAGCGAGCCCGCAGGCGCCGGCGCTGACGGGCGGTTCACCCATTGGGGGCTGACACGTGGGGTGGCTGGCTGCGTTCCTTGCCCTTGGCTGGTAATGTGGACGCGGTGACCCTAACGGGTCACCATCATTGGGCTCCGGAAGCGGACGATGCCCTTTTCCACCACCCCCGAGCTGCTCCGCGAGCTGGCCGATCTGTACCGCCGGATCTCCGAGCTGGAGGAACGCGCCGGGTTGCGGCCGGGCGCGGCCGCACCGCCGGGTGCGGGCAGGCCGGGCGCGCTGGCGGTCGGCGTCCACGAGGCCCTCGCCGAGCTGAGCGAGGACGTGGTGGGCGTGCTCACGCCGTCGGGCGACATCCTGTATGTGAACGGCGCGGTGGAGAAGCTCTTCGGGTACCGGCCCGAGGAGGTGATCGGGCGGAACGCCTGGACGTTCGTCCACGGCGAGGACCTGCCCGCGGTCGCGGCGGCGCGGTCCACCCCGCTCGATGACGGGATCCCGCTGGAGGTTCGGATCCGCTGCGCCGACGGCACGCTGCGCTGGACCGAGCTGGCCGCCCGCGGCTGGCCGATCAAGGACCCGCTCTACGTGGTCATGCGCTGGCGCGAGAGCGGTTCGCAGCGCGGGCCGGAGCAGCCGGTCGACGAGGCCGGCCGGCTGGCGCGCCAGCTCCGGCGCGCCGCGGCCCTGGCCCGCATCAGCCAGCTGGCCCTGGGGTTGCCGCAGATCTCCGACGTGCTGGCGGCGGCCGCCGCGCTGGCGCCCGGGGCCATGGGGCTCGAGGCGGGCGCCTACCTGGAGCCGGACGACGCCGGGCTGCGCGTGCGCGCCGAGGGCGGCTTCCCGCCCGGGACGCGCGATCGCACGGTGCCGCTGGTCATGACGCTGGTGGGCCTGGCCTGGGCCGGCGGCGCGCCGGCGCGCGTCGCCGACCTGGCGCGCGACGGCCGGCTCTCGGATCCGCTGCTGGAGAGCGGCCACTTCGCCAGCGCGGTGGCGGTGCCGGTGCATGGGAAGGATACCGCCCACGGGGTGCTCCTCGCCGCCGGGCGGTCCCCGCGCCACCTCGACGCCGGGGAGGTCCACTTCCTGGAGACGGTGGCCAACGTGGTCGCGACCTCGCTCGACGGGCGGGCGGCACAGGAGCGCCTGGCCACCCGCGAGCGGCTGGCCCAGGCGGTGTTCGAGCACGCGCGCGAGGGGCTGGTGATCGTCGACGACGAAGGCCGGATCATCGAGGTCAACGATGCGGGGGCGCGCATCCTGGGGGTCTCGCGCGAGGCGCTGCGCGGGCGGCGGCCCTCGGAGCTCATCCGGACCGACCTGGACCTGGCCGCGGCTGGCCGCGAGGAGCGCAGCGGCGAGGCCTCGGTGACGACCTCGGTCGGCGCCCGGACCATCGAGTTCGAGCGCATCCCGGGGATCCGGCCGGGCGCGGCCATGGCGGTGCTGCGCGACGTCACCGAGCGCAAGGAGATGCTGGCGCGCCTGGCGCTGGCCGACCGGCTCATCTCGGCCGGGACGCTGGCCGGCGGGGTGGCGCACGAGCTCAAGACCCCGCTGGCCTACGTCATCGCCAACCTGGAATTCCTCGACCAGGCGCTGCGCGACAGCGGCAGCCCGGAGCAGGAGGTGCGGGAGGCGCTCAAGGACGCCATCGAGGGCACCGGCCGCCTCAAGCGGATCGTCGACGACCTGCGCACCTTCGTCAGGACCCCGGGGTCGGATGCGGGGCCGGCGGACATCGAGGCCGTGCTCCGCTCCTGCGTGGGCATGACCTGGGCCGAGATCCAGTCCCGGGCGCGCCTGGACCGCTCGCTGGAGCGGCTGCCGCCGGTGGTCGGGAACCCGGCCCGCCTGGCCCAGGTGTTCGTCAACCTGCTCGTCAACGCCGCGCAGGCCATCCCCGCCGGCGCGGCCGAGTCGAACGTCATCCGGCTCACGGCCCGCGTCGTGTCCCCGGACCGCGTGGCGGTCGAGGTGAGCGACAGCGGCGCCGGGATCCCGCCGGCCGTGCTCCCGCACATCTTCGAGCCCTTCTTCACCACCAAGGGGCCGGGCGTGGGCACCGGCCTGGGCCTCTCCATCTGCCGCAGCATCGTCGAGGCGCTGGGCGGGGTCATCGAGGTGCAGAGCGAGCCGGGCCGCGGCAGCACCTTCCGCGTGATCCTTCCCGTGGCGGGGGAGGAGGCGAAGAGCTGAGGGCCGGCGGGGGCCAGCCCCGAACCCGAACCTCAACCTGCACCCGTAGCCCTTGAACCCTGACTCCAGTCCCCTGGCCCGAGTCCCCAGATCCGAGCGAAATACCTCGGACTACGGGCCAGGGGACTCGGGACTCGGATCACGGGTCACGCAAAGCCGGGTTCGGGTTCGGGCTCGGGCTTGGGCGGCTCGAGGATCCTCAGTTCACCGCCACCGGCAGCCCCTCCAGGCTGGCGCGGAGCGGCGCGACCTTCTGGCGGAAGTCGTCCAGGTACTCGGGGGCGACCGGCGCTTCCCGCGGGATCTGCAGCTTGAGCGGGTTCACGAAGGCGCCGTTCTTCTTCACCGCGTAGTGCAGGTGCGGGCCGGTGGCCAGGCCGGTCCCGCCGACGTAGCCGATGATCTGCTTCTGCGCGACGCCCTTGCCGGCGGACACCGCCACCGAGGAGAGGTGGCAGTAGATGGTCTCGTAGCCGTTGCGGTGGCGCAGCGTCACCGACTTGCCGCACCCGCCGTTCCAGCCCGACTGCCGGACGGTGCCGTCGCCCACCGCCCAGACCGGCGTGCCGGTGGGCGCGCCGTAGTCCACGCCCTCGTGGGCGCGCTGGTAGCCCAGCAGCGGGTGGACGCGATTGCCGAAGCCGGAGGTGACGCGGGCCAGCTTGAGCGGCGACTTGAGGAAACCGCGCCGGGCGCTCTGGCCGTTCTCGTCGAAGTAGCTGGTCTGGCCGGACGGGTCGGTGTAGCGGAAGAGCCGCTTCTCGCCGGTGGCCGACCCGTCGTACTCGGCCGCCAGCACGTCGCCGTAGCGGAGGAGCTTGCTGTCGGCCATGGTCTTCTGGACGACCACGCGCAACCGATCGCCGGCGCGGACGTCGAGGTAGAAGTCGACGTCCCAGGCCAGCACGTCGCTGGCCAGGACCGCCAGCTCCGGCGCCTCGCCGGCCCTCTCCAGGCTGTTCCAGAGCGAGCCCTCGATCTTCACCTCCACCCGGGCCACCTCGGTGGTGAGCTCGACCGGGCGCTTCTGGCCGCGCAGCGTGCCGTCCTCGGCCCGCTCCACGATCCACTCGTCGGCCGGGCCCTGCCGCAGGCTGAAGCGGAGTACCGCCTCCTCGCCCTCGCGCCGCTCCACCCGGAGCTGGTCGCCGGGGCGGGAGCGGTTGAACGGGAACAATCCGGTCAGCGCGCCCACGATCCCGTTCACCTCGGCCATGGGCACCTGCATCTTGAGGAGCGCCTGCGCCAGCGTCTGGTTGCGCGCCACGCGGGCCGTCACCGCGACGAAGCGCTCGACGGGCGCGGGCGGTGCCACCGGGGCGACGGTCGGGGCGGGGGCTGGCCGGAGCACCGCCACCAGCTTCGGCGCGGGCGCGGGCGGGGGCACCAGCCGGAACAGGCCGACGGCGCCGGCCGCGGCGACCCCGAGGGCGGCCAGGAAGCCGCCGAGCGCCAGGATGGCCGGCAGCCGGCGGGGGGAGGGAGCGTCGTCCGGGCGGGCGAGCGGCATCATGGAAATGTACCATCAACGAGGGACCAACCGAAGCGCAGGTTTGGGGAGCCAGCCCGAAACGGACCGTGTAGGTCGATATCTGCCGCGGGCGGGCGGGCGAGCCCACGCCCTGGAGGCTAGAGGTCGGCGCGCCGGTCCGAGTGCTCCCGCCCGTCATAGCGGAAGATGGTGCCGCGCCCCTCGACCTTGCTGTGCAGGTTGACCGGGCGGCGCCAGAGCGACTGCAGGTTCTTGAGCGTGTCGCGGGCGTAGTCGAGCTTCAGGTCGACGCCGTCGTGCTTGTGGACCAGGTAGAGCTCGCCGCGGTTCTCGTAGTTGCCGTCCTCGACGTCGATGAACGGCTGGCCGAGGTTGGTGAGCATGAGGAGCAGCTTCTCCTTGACCTTGCGGAACTCGCGCTCCATGATCTCCCAGCGCTGGTGCTTCTCGTTGTAGCCGAAGGTGAAGAGCTTCTGCTGGCCGCAGAAGTCGGGGGTCAGGAACTCGTCGATGAAGGTCACGTCGTTGTAGAGCCGCGGACCTCGAAGATCTTCTCCCGGCCCAGCCCCAGCCGCTTGTCCCAGTGCTTGCGCTCCACGAAGGTCGTCGCACTCCTCGTACTCCTTGCCGAAGCGCCCCTTGTTCCAGCGGTCCTCGATGTCGCGCAACAGCTCGAGGCCGATCTTGTAGGGGTTGAGCTGGCCGGGGTGGGTGGCCAGCGTGCCGGAGTGGTGGTCGGCGTAGTCGATGATCTCGGAGGCGTCGAGCGCCTTCTCGGTCATGATGCGTGGAGTGCCAGTAGGTGGCCCAGCCCTCGTTCATGATCTTGGTCTGGCCCTGCGGGCGCGAAGTAGTAGGCCTCCTCGCGCACGATGGAGAGGATGTCCTGCTGCCAGTGCTCCAGCGGCGCGTGCTCCAGCAGGAAGAGGAGCACGTCGCGCTCGGGCCGCTCCGGGAACTTCTGCTTGCGGCGCCGCCTCCTCGTCGAGCCGCTTCTGCTGGGCCTCGAGGAAGGCGGGCGGGTTGATGAACGTCCCGATGTACTCGCGGTCGCTCTTGAAGCCGCGGGCCACCGCCCGCTCCTCGGGCTCCCCGTCGGGCCGGGGGTCGGCGGCGCCGCTTCACGAACGGTGACTGGAAGTCGATCAGGTTCTCGAGCGAGAGGCAGCGGTCGATGAAGTCCTCGACCGTCTCCACGCCCGTAGCTGGTCGATGGTAGCGGCGGACCCGGGTGGCGTGGTTGGCCATCTCGTCCATCATCTTGCGGTTGGTGTGGCGGAACCAGAAGTTGTTCTTGAAGAAGTCGCAGTGGCCGTAGACGTGGGCCATGACCAGCTTCTGGTCGACGAGCGTGTTGGACTCGAGCAGGTAGGCGTAGCAGGGGTCGTTGTTGATGACCATCTCGTAGATCTTGGAGAGGCCGTAGCTCGTAGCCCTTGGCAGAGCCGCTCGTACTCCATGCCGAACCGCCAGTGCGGGTAGCGGGTGGGGAAGCCGCCGTAGGCGGCGACCTTGTTCATCTCGTCGAAGTCGAGCACCTCGAAGATGGTGTCGAAGAAGTCGAGGCCGTAGCTCGCGGGCGTACGCCTCCACGCGCTGGCGGATGTCGTACAGGTGGGCGGGGAGCTGGGTGTGCTTGTCCATGGACTCACTTGCCCGTCCCAGGAACGGCTTGATCGAGTCGTAGATGCCGTCCTTGTCGGCGATCTCGGAGAGGGCCACGTTCTCGCGCGTCGCCGAAGCGCCTCGCGCAGGTCCTTGATGAACTGGCCGCTGCCGTACGGGCTCTCCACCTGGCCGTAGCAGAACAGGTTCACCGCCGGGAGCAGTCTCGTCGCGCAGGATGTCGACGCACAGCTCGGGTGTCGTCGGCGCCCCAGTTGTCGCCGTCGGAGAAGTGGAAGGGGTAGATGTTCCACGCGGAGGCGGCGTAGTCGCTCTCGATCATCTCCAGCGCCAGCTGGTAGGCGGAGGAGATCTTGGTG
The DNA here is from genome assembly GCA_963821195.1 of uncultured delta proteobacterium. Classification (GTDB taxonomy): domain Bacteria; phylum Myxococcota; class Myxococcia; order Myxococcales; family Anaeromyxobacteraceae; genus Anaeromyxobacter. Next base: position 22,108 of record CAWGDE010000018.1, on the reverse strand, counting down.
CCGCCGATCTCGCGGGTGTGGAAGAAGGTGTCGCGGTCCACCTCGCGCGCCGCCGCGTCGTGGACGATGTAGCGGGTCTCGAGGCCCTTGTAGTGGCGGCGCAGCCAGGTGTCGATCCAGAAGGACTCGATGCGGACGATCTCCTTCTGCTCGTCGCCCATCGAGCCGGACACGTCCATCATGTAGATGATGACGGCGTTGGTCTCGGGGAGCGGCGACCTGCTTCCAGGAGCGGTAGCGCTTGTCCTCGCGCACCGGGACGATGACCGGGCCGGTCGGAGTCGTAGGTGCCGGTGGCGATCTGGCGGCGCAGCGCCTGCCGAAGGTGCGCTTGAAGTGGCGCAGCGACTCGGGGCCGGAGCGGCGGATGCCGGTGTAGCGGTGGTGCGGGTCGTGACGATGCGGTCGCGCCCTTGCGGCTCGATGCGGGGCAGCTCCAGCTCCTCGCCGAGGATGTCGGCCAGCTCGTCGAGGGTGACGTCGACCTCGAGGAGGTGCTGGCCCGGCTCGTCGCCGGCCGCGCCTGGCCGCTCGCCCGGCTGCCCTGGCCGGAGCGGGGTCGCCGGGCTCGCCCTCGCCCTGGCCCACGCCGCCGCCCTGCGTTGCTCGCCGTAGCGGAAGTGGGGGATGTCGATGGACGGGACCGGGATGGAGATGAGGTCCTTCCCCTTGCTGCCCGATCAGCTCGCCCTTGCGGGATGTACTTCCGCAGGTCCTGCTTGATCCGGCCGCGGACGATCTCGCGGAAGCGGGTGTGGTCCTGCTCGATCTTGAGCGACATGCCGGTCAGCTCGCTGTCCGCTCGCCCGAGCTGTCGAAGGCTCAGGCGCCGCGGCTGGACGCCTAGTCCTTTGCGTCGCCGCGGGCGAAGATGGAGGCCACGTAGTTGAGCACGTCGGTGGCGCAGATCTCGCAGTAGCCGTAGTTCTTGATCAGCCGCTGCTTGACGACGTCGATCTTCTCCTGCGTCTCCTTGTCCACCACGCGGGAGACCAGGTTCTGGTCAGCTTGATCGTGTCCTTCTGGTCCTCGAAGAGCTTCAGCTCCAGCGCCTTCTGCAGCCGGGCGTTCGTCTTGTAGTCGAACTTCTTGCCGTCGATGGCCAGCGCGCCGATGTAGTTCATGATCTCCCGGCGGAAGTCGTCCTTGCGGCTCTCGGGGATGTCGATCTTCTCCTCGATCGAGCGCATCAGCCGCTCGTCGGGCTCCTCGTCCTGGCCGGTGTACTGGTTGCGCACCTTCTCGCTGCTGCGTGTAGGCCTTGACGTTGTCGATGTAGTTGGCGCAGAGCTTGGTGATGGCGTCCTCGTCGGCGCGAGATGGCCCGCTGCACCTCGTTCTTGACGATGTCCTCGTACTCCTCGCTTGACCACCGCCAGCAGCTCGCGGTAGTGCTTGCGCTGGCTCCTCGCTGGTGATCAGCGAGTGGTGCTGCAGGCCCGCCTCCAGCTCGTTCATCACCATGAACGGGTTGATGCAGCCGTCGCCCTGGTCGCGAGACCAGCGCGTTGGAGATCTTGTCCTGGATGTAGCGCGGGCGAGATGCCCTTCATGCCCTCGCGCGCCGCCTCCTTGCGCAGCTCCTTGATGTTGTCCTCGGTGAAGCCGGGGAGCGTCTTGCCGTTGTAGAGCTTGAGCTTCTGCAGCAGGGTCAGGTCGGCCTTCTTCGGCTCCGCCAGGCGGGTCAGCACCGCCCACATGGCCGCCATCTCGATCGTGTGCGGGGCGATGTGCTTGCCGCGGATCTTGCCGGCGTTGAAGTCCTTGCTCGTAGATCTTGATCTCGTCGTCGAGCCGGGTGATGTAGGGGATGTCGATCTTGACCGTGCGGTCGCGGAGCGCCTCCATGAACTCGTTGTTCTGGAGCTTCGGTACTCCGGCTCGTTGGTGTGCCCGATGATCACCTCGTCGATGTCGGTCTGGGCGAACTTCTTGGGCTTGATCTTGTGCTCCTGGGTGGCGCCCAGCAGGTCGTAGAGGAAGGCCACGTCCAGCTTCAGCACCTCGATGAACTCGACGATGCCGCGGTTGGCGATGTTGAACTCGCCGTCGAAGTTGAAGGCGCGCGGGTCGGAGTCGGTGCCGTACTCGGCGATCTTGCGGTAGTTGATGTCGCCGGTCAGCTCGGTGGAGTCCTGGTTCTTCTCGTCCTTGGGCTGGAAGGTGCCGATGCCGACGCCGGTCCTTCTCGGAGAGGATCAGCCGGCGCACCTGGATGTGCTCGCATCACCTTGCTGCCAGTCGCCGTCGTACTCGGTCAGCAGGTCGTCGTAGACGTAGCGGCAGGACGGGCAGAGGTCGCCGTCGAGCGCGGATGCTGTAGCCGGCCCTCGGGCGGCTGCTCGATGATCGCGCGAGCACGCTTGCGCGCGCACTCCGGCGGGATCGAGGTGGAGCGGCTCCTCGTGCATCGGGCAGGGCATGAGCTCGCCGCCGTCGCCGTCCGCGGTCGCGCTCGACGCCAGCCGAAGGTGTAGAGCGCGCCCTCGCGCGGTGCGGAGTAGTGCTCCAGGCCCTTCTTCAGCAGGCGGGCGATGGTCGACTTGCAGCGAGCCGACCGGGCCGTGCAGCAGCAGGACGCGCTGCTCGGTGCCGTAGCCCTGGGCGGCGGACTTGAAGAAGTCGACCAGCTGCATCAGCGGGACGCTCCAGGCCGAAGATGGCGTCCGTGCCGCCGTCGATCGGGTCGGCGAAGAAGTTGTAGCGGATGAGCTTCTTCTTGAACTCGATGTACTCGCTCGATCCCGTGCGACAGGATCATGTCGTAGACGCGCTGGAAGGCGGTGCGCGTGACCGCGGGGTTCTCGCCGCACGATGTCGAGGTAGTCCTGAAGCGACCCTTCCCAGTGCTGCTCGCGGAATGACGCGTTTCTCGGTCCCGTATCCCTGGGCCGCGCTCTTGAACACGTTGACCAGCTTCATGAGCGGGACGTCGAGCCCGTAGATGGCGTCCTTCCCGCCGAAGTCCGGGTCGGTGAAGAAGTTGTAGCGGACCAGCTTCTTCTTGTTGTCGATGTACTCGGTCTTCCCGTGCGACAGGATCATGTCGTAGACGCGCTGGAAGGCCGTTCGAGTGACCTTCGGGTTCTGCCGCACGATGTGCAGGTAATCCTCGAACGTCCCCTCCCAGTGCTGTTCCGAATACCCCTGCCGATCCTGCAGCGACGCGATCCGGGCGATCAGCCCGTTCGCGACTTCCCGCGGTTCTCTCATCGTGTCCTCATTGCGCCGACCGGTTGGCCAGCATCCGGCTCCAAGCTACCGTCGAAAGGGAGCATAAGATTCCACGGGGTGAGTTGCAGAGCCGCGCGCCCGGACGGGTGGCTGCCCCCATCAGGGCTGGTGCGCGGGGCGATCGGCGGGGTGGCGAAAGAAGTCGACCTGCCACTCCTTCACCGCCGCGTTGTGGCACTTCAGGTCGGTGCAGAACCGATGCGAGCCGTCGTTGCGCGACACGAAATAGAGGTCCGCGCACTCGTCGGGCGACAGCACCGCCTGCAGGGACGCCGCGCCGGCGTTCGCGATGGGGCCGGGCGGCAGGCCCGTGGTGGTGTAGGTGTTGTAAGGGTGCGGTGCGATCAGGTCGGCGCGCGAGATGTTCTTCGACCAGCGCCCGGTGCGCAGCATGGTCGCGTACATGACCGTGGGGTCCGTCTGGAGCCGCATGCCCGTGCGCAGGCGGTTGTAGAACACGCAGGCGATGTGCGGGCGCTCGGAGGGCTGGCCGGTTTCCTTCTCCACGATCGAGGCCAGCGTGGCCACCTGCCCCATGTCGAGCTTCACCGCCGGGCTCCGGTTGGCGCTGGCCCGTGCGTACTGCTCGCGGAAGTGGGCCACCATCAGTTCGGCCAGGGCGCGGGCCGACAGCCCGCGCGCCACCGCGTAGGTGTCCGGAAACAGGAAGCCCTCCAGGCTCCGGTAGGGGAGGCCCAGGGCGCTCGCCACCGCGGGGTCGCGCGTCACGGCCAGGAAGTCCTCCGTCCGGACCAGGCCGGTCTTGCCGATGATGTCGGCGATCTCGTCGGCCCGCAGCCCCTCGGGCACGGTGAAGCGGTACAGCTTCACCTGGCCGAGGTGCACCTTCTCCAGCACCTGGTCGGGCAGGAGCGCGCCGGCGAACGTGTACTCGCCCGCCCGGAAGGCCCGGCCGTCGCGCCGCACGTAGCGGACGTAGAGCCAGGCGGTGCGCTCGTGCGAGAGCACCCCGGCCTGCGACAGGATGCGGACCACCGCCCGCGCCGGGGCGCCGGGTGGAACGACCACCACCTTCTCCTCCGGTCCGCCGTAGGCGGTGCCCTGGAAGCGGACGATCTCCCGCCAGGCGATCCCCAGCGCGATCGCGCCCGCGACGACGAGCAGCGCCACCAAGCTTGCGAGCGCACGCCTCATCGTCCCCCTCCGTCCAGCCAGCCCTGCAGGATCACGGCGGCCGCCTCCTCGTCCACCATCCCCCTCCGATCCTTCGATGAAAAGCCCCGATCGCGCAAGCGCGTCTCGGCCTCGAAGGAGGAGAGCCGCTCGTCGAAGAGCGCCACCGGTACGCCCAGCGCCGCGGCCAGCCTGGGCTGGAAGGCGCGCGCCATCCGGGCGGAGGGGCCCTCGCTCCCGTCCATGTTGAGGGGAAGGCCGAGCACGGCCCTGCTCACCTCGTAGTCGCGCGCCAGGGCGGCGATGGCCTCGAGATCGGCCGGCTCGCCGCGGCGGACCAGCGTCTTGAGCGGGCGCGCGGTGCGAAGGACGTCGTCGGCCAGCGCCAGCCCGATCCGCACCCTTCCGAGGTCCACCCCCAGCGTTCGCACGCCAGGAATAGAGCATCGATCCCGCTGCCGGGGAAGCGGCTCCGCGCCGGACGGGCCGCGGCGCGGCCGCGCCGGCCGGTCCGCGGACCTCACGCCGCGTGGAAGGGTCCGGTTTTCGCGGCTCCTCGACTGGCACGCGGCGCGCTTTGCCGTGGGTGACCGGGCGGATGCCCCTCCGGCGCACAACCAAGGGAGCCTCGAATGATCGAAACGCAAGCGAACCTCGTCGCCGCGACCTCGTGCGGGGCGGCGTCCGTCTCGACCGCCGGCGGCGCACAAGGAGCCGGCGCGACCGCGCTCGCCGCCCTGACCATCACCGACGTGCTGGTCACGGCGCTCGATCCGGCGGGCCTGGCGGGGCTGCTCGGGCTGGGGCAGGGTTGCACGTGCACCTGCCGGCCGCCGGCGCGGCAGCGCCCCACCGCTGGGTACGCGACCGCGGCCGGCGTGCCGCGGACGGTCGTCTCCGTCCCGGCGCCGAAGACCAAGAAGGCGTCGACCTCGAAGAGCGCGTCCAGCCCGAAGGCCTCGTCGACTTCATCGAAGACGAGCGGGCCGCTCGGGTTCCTGAACGATCCAAAGATGTCGGTGGAGGACAAGCTCTTCAAGTTCATGTGCTACGTGGCGGACAAGTACGACAAGGCGATCGAGAAGAAGATGAACGAGATCGCCAACAAGCAGACCACCTCCAGCAGCTCCAAGAAGAGCAGCGGGGGAGGGCTGCTCGGTGGACTCCTGGGAGGCGGCGGCGGAGGCGGGGGTCTCCTGGGCGGGATCCTCGGCGGCGGAGGCGGGGGTGGCGGGCTGCTGGGAGGCCTGCTGGGTGGATCGGGCGGCGGCCTGGGCGGCATCCTGGGCTCGGTCTTCCCCGTGGCCGGGATCGGGCTCGACCTGCTCAAGGACACCGGGGTTCAGGACCTGGTGACGCAGCTGTCGGGGCCGGTGCTGGCGGCCGGCGCGACCTGCCTCGGGTTCCCCGAGCTCGCCCCCATGCTCCTCAAGGCTGGCCCCGAGCTGACTCAGGGGGCCTTCGGGCTGCTCGGTTCCGCGGCGGGCGCCGGCAGCGCCGCGAGCACCGGATCGTCGGGGACCAGCTCGAGCTCGTCCAGCTCGTCGAGCTCGAATGGCGAGCCCAAGATCGAGCAGAAGGACATGCTCGAGCTGCAGCGGCTCCAGGACAAGCAGAAGGAGATGTTCAGCCTGGTCTCGAACATGCTCCGCTCGATGCACGACACCAAGATGGCGGTCATCAACAACCTGCGCACCTAGGAGCCGACCATGACGAATCGAACGGAAGCCACGATGGCGGAGCTGGGGACGGTGTCGGGCGACGAGACCCTGGCCGAGATGCAGGGGATGACGGCCGAGCTGGGCGAGGGCATCGCGCGCCTGGCCGAGGAGGAGATCGAGGCGGGCCACCTGGGCAACGCCCGGACGATCCTGGAGGGGCTGGTGGTCACGAACCACCGCGACGCGGACGCGTGGGCTTTGCTGTCGGTGACCCACCGGCGCCTGAGTCAGCCGCTGGCGGCCCGCTTCTGCGCCGAGGTCGCAGCCCGGCTGGCGCCCGACCAATCCGTGGGTGCGCTTGACGCGCGCGGAAAGCCTGCTGGGTCTGCCCGGCCAGCGCGCCGAGGCGCGCAGCGAGCTCGCGGCGCTGGTGCCGGACGGCGCGGTGGGCGCGCGGGCCCGGTCCCTGCTGACCGCGCTCGGAGGGTGAAGCGCGAGGGACGACCCGCGGTCGCGTTCGGGTCGATCATTGCCCAGCGGTGCGTTGGATCGACCGACCAATCCGCGTCGTCATCTCGGTCGCTTCGCCACGCTCTGCTTGACGGTTCTCGCTCGTTTCGGGGATAGTCCGCGGCCGAGCCCAGGGTCCGTGCCCCGGGGCTTCGGGGGCCGGCGGTCGGTCCACGTGAACGATAAGGAAGTGTGAGGCGATGGCGAACGGCACCGTGAAGTGGTTCAACGACGCGAAGGGCTACGGTTTCATCTCCCAGGAGGGCGGAGAGGACGTGTTCGTCCATCACACCGCCATCCAGATGGACGGGTTTCGTACCCTGAAGGAGGGAGAGAGAGGTGGAGTTCGACGTCACGCAAGGCCCCAAGGGGCTCCAGGCGGCGAACGTCCGCAAGGCGTAGTGACTTCGCACCGTTGAGCGAATGAGCGGCCTCGGGCGACCGAGGCCGCTCGCGCTTGTCGGGAAGGTCGCGCGGGGCCGGGGTTCGAGGGGGCAGGGCGCTCCTGCCAGCTCAGCGAGAGAGGCGGTTGGATGAGCGAGAAGGAAGCAGGCATCGAGGTCCAGGGAACGGTCGAGGAAGCTCTCGCGGGCGGGATGTACCGCGTGAAGGTCGACCAGGGCCCTGTGGTCCTCGCCTATGCCTCGGGCAAGATGAAGAAGTTCCACATCCGCATCATCCCGGGCGACCGGGTGAAGCTGGAGCTTTCGCCCTACGATCTCACCCGGGGCCGGATCACCTACCGCGACAAGTGACGTACGGCTCCGGCGCTGCGCACCCGCGCCTGGCGCGCCCGGCGCAACGCCGTCGAGACGGCCCCGCGGCGTCCCCCTACCGGAGCTGAGGCCAACCCCTCCGGCCGGCGCCTCGGGGTGAGAGCACGCCGGCGCCGGCAGGTTCGGGGTCCTCCCGCCAGCCATCGACTGGAGAACCGCCCGCCGCAGCTGGGTTGGCGAAGACGAGGCGCTCGTCGAGCGCGGCGTAGAGCTCCTCGTCGGTCAACGAGCCCTGGCCATTCATGGTCCGGAGCAGGTCGTCGACGCGCTGCTCCCACGCCTCGCTCGGCGATCCCTTGCTCCACATGTAGTGATAGCGCACCGGATTCGGGATGACGGTGGCCAGGAAGGCTGCCTCCCTGGGTGTGAGCTCGCGCGCGTCCTTGCCGAACCAGTGCCGGGCCGCCGGTCCGATGCCCCACAGCCCGGGACCCCACTCGGCGATGTTCAGGTATATCTCCATCAGCCGCTGCTTGGGGACGGTGGCCTCCAGGCCGATGGTGACGAGCGCCTCCCGGAGCTTCCGGGCCAGGGTCTTATCGCGCGACAGGTAGAGGTTCTTGGCCAGCTGCTGGCTGATGGTCGAGCCGCCGCGGACCACGCGGCCGGCCGCGGCGCCCTCCACGGCCGCGTTGCGCAGCTCCTCGAAATCGAAGCCCGAGTGGCCGAAGAAGCCGGCGTCCTCGCTGGCGGTCACCGCCCGCACCACGTAGCGGGGCAGCTCCGCGATGGGCACGAAGGCCGGGTTGGCGGGGCCGACCAGGAAGGAGCGCGGCGGACCCTGCTCCGGCTGCACGTGCTGCACGAAGGGCCGGACCAGCGCGACCGCCGGCGCCTGCCGGGACGCCTCGCGCATGCGCGCGAGATCCAGTCCGGCGTCGAGGCGCCACGCGGTCGGGTCGAGCAGCGGACCCGACACGCCGGCGTGTGCGTCGAGGGTTCCGGAGGGATGCGGCGCCTCGGGCGGCGGCGCCAGGGCCGGCGGAAGCGCGGAGACCAGCCGCAGGAAGTCCACTCCGTCGGCGCGCGCATCCAGGACGAAGGGCAGCCCCCCGCGCAGCTCGAGCCCGGCCTCGATCGCCACCGCCGCGCCGCCGGGGAGCGCGAGCCTGGCCGGGGCGATGCGGATGCGCCGCGCTGCGGCGTCCCAGGCCATGTCGCCGGCGAAGCGGACGTCGAGCGGTCCGAGCGTCTCCGCGGCCAGCCCGGTGCCACCCACGCGCAGTCCGATCGCCGCCGCCTCGAGGCGGGCCCGCGCCTGCGAGAACCCGGGGGATGCATCGCCGGTGACCGCGACCGAGAGGGTTCCTCCCGACCACCGGGCGGCGAGCAGGGCCAGCTCCGCGGGCAGGGCGCGCGGGTCGATGCGCTCCAGGCGGGCGGCGCCATGCCAGCCCTGGTCGTCGACCAGCAGCGATGCCGTGCCCTGACCCGAGCCCGGGAAGCGCAGGTCGGCCGATCCCTGCCGTCCGCCCGTGGGCCTCGCGCCGGCGGTGGAGCGTGGCCTGGATGGGACCGGCCACCAGGCGCTGCCCTCCCAGCGCAAATGCGACCGTGAGATCGCGGAGGTGCACGGAGGGTCCATCGCCCCCCGCGCCGGCGCCGGTGGACCGACCCGGCGCCGAGCGCCGCGGCCCGAGGCGATCGAGCAGCTCGCGGAGCGATCCGGGCCGCTCGGGGACGTCGATCCGCACGCCGGCGAGCCGGATGCTGGCGGGCACGGCGCGACGGGTGCGGACGGAGGCCAGGAGGTCGGGCCGGATCCGGATCGACTCGACGCGCAGCAGCGGCGGATCCGCCGGCCGAAGTCCCGCCACGGTGAGCGGCCCGCAGCGCACCCGGAACAGCGCGTCGACGTGGACCTCCGGCCCGAGCTCGACCGGCCCGAGGCGTTCCCTGAGCGCCGCCAGGATCCGGCTGCGCAGCGCACCCCCCGACGAGGTCCGGCGGGCGACGAGCTGTGCGGCGCAGTAGGTGCACACGGCCAGGGCGAGGCAGACTGCCGCGACGCGAAAGGGGCGCGCCCAGCGGTGCAGGTGGATGAGGCCCGATCCCATGTCGCGCGGCTCTTTACAGGTGGAAGCGCTGGAGATCAATCGCCCGCCCGGTCGCAGGAAGGTCCGCTCCGAGCCTGGCGAAAGCCTGTCCTGAGCTTGTCGAAGGAGGCATGCCCTCGAGGGGATGAAAACTTCTCCCCGCCTGTTAACATCCTGGCGATCATGGCGTTCCTGGGCCCGAGCCTGCGCCGCAAGAAGGTGACGGACCGGCCCGCCGCGCGGGTGGCGACCGCCGCTTTCGTCTCGCTCGCCCTGAACGCCGCGCTGATCCTGGTCATCGCCAGGCTCGGCGCCTTCGATCTGACCCAGCCGATCCAGCCGACGCGCATCGCGCTGCAGTCGCTCTCGCCCGATCAGTGGCAGGCCAACCGCAGCGTCGCCGGCGCCCCGGTCGCTCCCGCGGTTCCGCTGCCGCCGCCGGAAGCGGCCAGGCCGGAGGCGAAGCCTCCGCCCGACGAGAGGAACGCGCCCGGGCAGATCGTCGACGTGGCGCCGTCCGACGATTCGCGGCCGCCCGACAAGGCGCGCTTCTCGTCCGACCGCGACAACCGGGTCAAGAAGGAGACGCGCTCGCGCTGGGCGGGCACCAAGGTCTGGGAGAAGCGCGCGCCCGCGCCGGTGGAAGGCGCCAGGGGAGCCGAGCCGCGCGAGGCCGGAGAGGGCGGGGACGCGAAGGAGTCGCGCCAGGCGAAGGCGGGCGAAGGCGGCACGAACGGGAAGGCGGGCCGGGAAGGCCCGGCCCACAAGCCGACGCCGTCGGGCTCCGACGAGCGGCTGGCCATGCTGGAGCCGCCGCAGCAGCCCGGGCAGCGCCTGGGCGAGCGACAGCCCCAGGCCGGCGACGAGGGGCTCGGCAAGCCCGGCGCGCCGGGCGAGCAGCAGCAGGGCCGGAAGAAGGCCGGCGACCCCAGGCTCCTCCCGAGCGTGGAGAGCATGTCGCGCATCGCGGCCGGGCCGAGCAACGACTACATCGACCGCGACATCGAGGAAGGCGACGCCACCGCGCTCAACACCAAGTCCTTCAAGTTCGCGACGTTCTGGAACCGGTTCAAGCAGGACGTGGTCGGACACTGGCGGCCGGCCATCGTCTACGAGCAGCGCGACCCCGACGGCACGATGTTCGGGGGTCGTTCGGAGCGCGCCACCGGGCTGCACCTGGTGCTGGACGCGAACGGCGCCATCAAGGAGGTCAAGGTCGTCGAGTCGAGCGGCCTCGACTTCCTCGATCGCGAGGCGGTCCGCGCCGTGCGCGCCGCGGCCCCGTTCTACAACGTGCCGGCCGGACTGGTGGACGACAAGGGCGAGGTCAGCTTCTCGTTCGGGATGGTCCTGGTCATGAACCGCGCCGTCCCCATCAGGCCGCACTACCAGCCGGGGGGGCTGTAGCAGGGCGTCCCGCCGCGCGTGACGGAAGGCCGCGCGCCCCCGACCATCGCCGCCGGCAGGGATCGGGCTCGAGCGAGGATCCCATGGCCCAGCGCACGTCCACAGTCATGTCGGCGACGAAGAACATCGTTCTGATCGCGCACGACAGCCGCAAGCAGGACCTGCTCGAGTGGGTGAAGTACAACGTGCCGGTGCTGCGCGAGCACCGGCTCTTCGCCACCGGCACCACCGGTCGCCTGCTGCACGCCGAGACGGGGCTGCCCGTGGAACTGTTCCGGAGCGGGCCGCTGGGCGGCGACCAGCAGGTGGGGGCCAAGATCGCCGAGGGCGAGCTCGACGTGCTGATCTTCTTCTGGGATCCGCTCGAGCCGCAGCCGCACGATCCCGATGTGAAGGCGCTCCTGCGGATCGCGGTGCTCTACAACATCCCGACGGCCTGCAACCGCGCCACCGCCGACTTCATGATGGCCTCGCCTCTCTTCCACGGAGAGTACGAGCGGACCGTGGAGGACCACGCCGCCGTGCGCAAGGCGTGGCTGGCGGCCCAGCACCTGCCGGCGGCGGTCGAGTGACCGCCTCCGCCGCTGGCGTCACTGCAGCAGCAGCTCGGCCGTGTCGATCCCCTTCTTCGACATGATCGCGCCCAGGTCCTGGCCTCCGGCCTCGTCGATGCGGGCGTAGCCGGGGAAGGGCTCCAGGGCCACCGACCGCTTCCCGGACGCGTCCGGGACGCCGAGCAGGCCGAGCGCGAAGCGAGCGCGCTTGCCGGAGAGGGCGGCGTCGGAGAGCTGCACCTGGAACTCCAGCGTGCGCCGGTCCTTGCTCCACGCAGCCCGGGCAGGCCTCGCCCCGGGCGCGGCCGTGAAGTCCTCGCCGGCCGCCGCGGTGAGCACCGTGGTGGCGCCGTCGAGCGCGAAGGCGACCTCGACGGCGTCGTAGCGCGCCTGCGCCCCCTCGGCCAGCTCCACCAGGCCGTAGACCGAGCTCCCGACCGCCAGCAGCTTGTAGGTGGCGGGGTTGGTCCCGGTCTCGGGGACGACCTGCGCGCGGGCGAGCTGGTTGTAGGCGAAGGGATACCGGGTGGCCTGGGTCCACTGCGCGTCGGAGGGGTCGCCGTCCAGGGCCGGGGGGGTGGCCGCGGCGGCGGCGGCGAAGGGCATGGCATCGCCGATCGCCGGGCCGTCCGGGAAGCCGCCGGAGGCGTCCTGGAGCGTGAGCTCGCCGAACCCCTTGCCCTGCCAGCCGGTGTTGTTGCCGGGGACGGGGTAGAGCTGGGCCTTGCGCCCGGAGCTGCCGGCGTCGTTCTCGGAGAGGGCGGCGCTGAAGCCGATGGTGCGGCCCGTCAGGTCGCTCCCCATCTCCACCTCGAACTCGAGCACCTTCCCGTCGGCGCTCCACACCGCCTTGCCGGCCTGCGGCTTCTGATCCTTCTGCCAGTCCTGGCCGACGATGGCCCGGATCTGCTTCCAGCCCCCGTCGAGGCGATAGAACAGCTCGAAGTTGTCGTTCTCCCACGGGTCCTTCTGCGAGGTGACGGTGACGTCGTCGACCCGGGTCAGCAGGCCATAGAGCATGCTCCCGCGGAAGGCCAGCCGGAGCGTGCCGTACACGTCCTTCTGCGAGGGCGGGGGGGCCATGTTGCCGGGGGCGAGCTGGTTGAACGCCAGCGAGTAGGCGTAGGCGTCCTTCCAGGCGGCCTCGTCCGGGATTGCATCGACGGCCGGCGCGGCCTGGGCGCGGACCGCGCGGAAGGGCGGGGCGGTGCGCGCCGGGCCGCTGGCGTACTTCTTGAAATACTCGGGCGTGGGCGCCGCGCCGGCCAGCACGTCGCGCACCGCCACCGCGGCCGGCTTGGCGCCATAGGCGTCGTCGAAGAGCAGGGCGCTCCCCTGGCCGCGGAAGAAGCTCGGGACCCAGGAGTAGCGGTCGGTCAGGCCCCAGGTGATCACCGCGCTGACCTCGTAGGCCAGCGCCGCCCGCACCAGCTCGGCGTAGATCTGCGCCTGCTGGGCGATGGCCTCGGGCGTGGCCGGCTGCGGGAGCCGGACGTCGAGCTCGGTGAACTGCACCTCCAGCCCGAGCGCGCGGAGGCGCTCCAGGTTCTTGGCGATGGAGCCGAAGTCGGGGGTGTACCTTCCGTCCAGGTGGAACTGCAGGCCCACGCCGTGGACCGGCACGCCCTCCTCGAGGAGCCGCTTCACCAGCCGGTAGAAGGCGTCCGACTTGAGGTCCAGCGCCTCGTTCCCGTACTCGTTGAGAAAGAGCCGGGCCTTCGGGTCGGCCTGGTGCGCCCAGCGGAACGCCTTCTCGATGTAGTCCGGGCCGATGGCCAGCAGCCACGGGCTATTGCGGAGCTCGCCGTTCTCGTCGAGCGGCTCGTTGACCACGTCCCAGTCGCGGACCTGGCCCTTGAAGTGGCCGACCACCTTGGCGATGTGCTCGTGCAGCAGCTCCTCGGCGGCGCTGCCGTGGCCGATCGACCCCTCCAGCCAGTAGGGGTTCTGGAAGTGCCAGGCCAGGTTGTGCCCGCGCACCGCCATCCGGTGGGCCCGGGCGAAGGCGACGATCTGGTCGGCCTCGGCGAAGTCGTACTGGCCCGGGGCCGGCTGGACCACCGGCCACTTCATGCTGTTCTCGGGCGTCAGGTAGCTGAAGTTCCGGACCAGCGTCTCGGCGAACCTCCGGTCGCGCAGCTGCCCGGGCATGACCGCGGCCCCGAGCAGCAGGTGGCGCGCATCGGCCAGCCGGCGCAGGCCGGGCTCCTGCGCGCCAGGCGCGGCGGCGGGGGCGGGGCGGGAGCCGGCGCAGGCGGTCAGGGCGGCGCAGGAGAGGAGGGCCAGGGCACGAGCGGCGTTCACGGGAGCCTCCGGGGCGGGGGGACGCCGGTACGCTAGCACATTCGTCAGGTGAGTGGACCAACGCCAGGCCGCGCCAGCCCGATCTGAATCGATTCGTCGATGGTGCGTCCCGATCGCAGGGGACTACGACGACGACCCGCCCCCCGGCCTCCAGCGCAGCACCGGCTTGCGCGCGGCCCGGGTCTCGTCCAGCCGCGCCCGGACCGGGCGCACCGGGGCCGCCTTGAGCGCCTCGGGATCGCGCCGGGCCTCCTCGGCCACCGCGATCATGGCGTCCGCGAAGGCATCCAGCGTCTCCCTGGACTCGGTCTCGGTGGGCTCGATCATGAGCGCACCGTGCACCACCAGCGGGAAGTAGATGGTGGGCGGGTGGAAGCCGTGGTCGATGAGCCGCTTGGCCACGTCCATGGTGCTGACGCCGGCCGCCTGCTGGTTGCGATCGTCCAGCACCACCTCGTGCAGGGAGGGCGTCTCGTAGGGGAGGTGGTAGGCCTCCCGGAGGCGTGCGCGCAGGTAGGCTGCATTCAGCACCGCCAGCTCGGCGGTGGCGCGGGCGCCCTCCGGCCCCCATTCGCGGATGAGCGCCCAGGCCCGCACGAACATGGAGAAGTTGCCCCAGAACTCCCGCAGCTTCCCGACGGTGCGCGGGCGCTCGGCGGGATCGGTCACCAGCCGGTAGCTCGAGCCCTGGCGGACCACCACCGGGAGCGGCAGGAACGGCTCCAGCTTCTTCTTCACCGCCACCGGGCCGGAGCCGGGGCCCCCTCCGCCGTGCGGGGTCGCGAACGTCTTGTGCAGGTTGTACTGCATGACGTCGAACCCCATGTCGCCCGGCCGCGCCACCCCCAGCAGCGCGTTCATGTTGGCGCCGTCGCCGTAGACCAGGCCACCCTTGGCGTGGACCACCTCGGCGATCTCGGCCACGTGGCTCTCGAACACGCCCAGCGTGTTCGGGTTGGTGATCATGACGGCGGCCACGTCCTCGTCCATTGCGGCCGCCACCGCCTCGGGGTGGAGCCGCCCGTCCGCGCCGGAGGGGAGCTGCACCACCGCGTACCCGTTCAGCGCCGAGGAGGCAGGGTTGGTGCCGTGGGCGGTGTCGGGGATGAGGACCTTCCTGCGCGGGTTGCCGCTGGCCTGGTGGTAGGCGCGGATGAGCATGAGCCCGCACAGCTCGCCCTGGGCCCCGGCCGCGGGGGTGAGGGTGGTGGCGTCCATGCCGGCGATCTCGGAGAGGGCCCGCTCCAGCCCGTACATGAGCTCCAGCGCCCCCTGGCACAGCTCGGCCGAGGCCAGCGGGTGCAGATCGGCGAAGCCGGGCAGGCGCGCCAGCGCCTCGCTCGACTTCGGGTTGTACTTCATGGTGCAGGAGCCGAGCGGGTAGAAGCCGGTGTCGATGCCGTGGTTCCAGGTGGAGAGGTGGGTGAAGTGCCGGACCACCTCCAGCTCGGAGAGCTCGGGCAGGCCGGCCAGCCCGTCCTCGCGCAAGAGCGAGGCGGGGAGGGCAGGGTCGACGCCGCGCTCCGGGTGCGGCAGCGACACGCCGCACCGGCCGGGCGATCCCTGCTCGAAGACCAGCGGCTCCTCGTGGACCAGCCCGCGGGTGCCGCCGCCCAGCCCGGGAGCGTCCGCGCCCGCCCCGGCGCCCGCCCCGGCCTCCAGCTTCGGCTTCCAGCCGGTGGGGTTGCTCATGGTTCCCTCACCGCCTGCGCGAAGAGCTGGATGAGCTCGGGACCGTGCAGCTCGGTGGCGACGCACAGGAGCGCGCCCTTCGACCAGGGCGCGTCCGGGTACCAGCGGGAGAGGGGGGCGCCGGCGACGATGCCGCGCCGGGCCAGCCGGGCCACGGCCGCCTCGGCGTCGCCCACCTGGAAGGCCTGCTCGTTGAAGACCGGCCCGGAGAAGACCGGCGCGAAGCCGGCCCGCCCCATGGCGTCGCGGAGCATCTGGATGCGGGCGTGATTGACGCCGGCCAGCTGGGCCAGGCCGCGGCGGCCGAGCAGCGACAGGTGGATGGTGGCCGCCAGCGCGCACAGGCCGGCGTTGGTGCAGATGTTCGAGGTGGCCTTCTCCCGGCGGATGTGCTGCTCGCGGGTCGAGAGGGTGAGGACGAAGCCGCGCCGGTCGTGCTTGTCCACGGTGGCCCCTGCGATCCGCCCCGGCAGCTGCCGCAGGAAGGCCTCGCGGGCCCCGAAGAACCCGGGCGCCGGCCCCCCGAACTGGAGCGGGTTGCCGAAGCTCTGGAACGAGCCCACCGCCACGTCGGCGCCCAGCTTGCCCGGCGCCGCCAGCAGTCCCAGGGCCACCGCCTCGGCCGTCACGGCCACGCTGAGGGCGCCGGCCTTGCGCGCCAGCTCGGCCGCCTCCGGGAGCGCGTCCACCACGCCCAGGAAGTTCGGGTAGCCCATCAGGACGCAGGCGGTGTCGCCGTCGACGGCGCGCGCCAGGGCGCCCAGGTCGGTCCGGCCGTCGGCCCCGAAGCCTACCGTCTCCACCGCCTGCGAGGTGGATCGCAGGTACGAGGCGAGCACCTTCCGGTACTCGGGGTGGAGCGCCGCGCTCACCACCACCTTGCGCCGCCCGGTCACGCGCGAGGCCAGCAGCGCCGCCTCGGCGGTGGCGCTGGCGCCGTCGTACATCGAGGCGTTCGCGACCTCGAGGCCGGTGAGCAGGCAGACGAAGGACTGCCACTCGAAGAGCGCCTGCAGCGTCCCCTGCGAGATCTCCGGCTGGTAGGGCGTGTAGGCGGTGAAGAACTCGCCGCGCAAGAGGAGCTGGTCCACCACCGGCGGGACGTGGTGCGGGTACGCCCCCGCCCCGGCGAAGGGCGGGTGACGGGTCTCGTTGCGCGCCGCCAGCCGCCGCATCTCGGCGAAGAGCGCGATCTCGTCCAGGGCCGGCGGAAGGTCGAGCGGCCGGCGCAGGCGGAGCGGCTCGGGGATGGAGGCGTGCAGGTCCGACAGATTCTTCGCCCCGATCGTCTCGAGCATGGCCCGGACGTCGTCGGGGGTGTGCGGGTGGTAGCGCAAGGCGTGTCCTGAGCTTGTCGAAGGGCGTGTCCGGAGCTTGTCGAAGGACTACTCCTGTTCCTCCAGGAAGGCCTGGTACGCCTTGGCGTCCATGAGCGATTCGAGCTCGCCGGGATCGGACGGCTCGATGACCACCATCCAGCCCTCCTCGTAGGGATCCTCGTTGATGGTCTCGGGCGCGTCGGCCAGCGGATCGTTCACCTCGACGACCTTCCCGGAGACGGGCGCGAACAGCTCGGAGACCGCCTTGGTGGACTCGACCACCCCGAACGACTCGCCCTTCTTGACGGCGTCGCCGAGGTCGGGCAATTCCAGATAGACCACGTCCCCGAGCTGGTCCTGCGCGTATTCGGTGATCCCGACCGCCACGTTGCGGCCCTTCTTGCGGGCCCATTCGTGCTCCCGCGTGTAGCGGAGGTCGTCGGGGAAGTTCATGGGCTCCTCCTCGTCACCTGCGAGTGTAGAAGGGGGTCTTCACGGCCCGTGCGGCCACGGGCCGGCCGCGGATCTCCACGGCGAAGCTGGACCCCTCGGCGGCCAGTGCCGGGGGAAGGTAGGCGAGGCCGATCGAGGTGCCCAGGCTGGGGCTCTTGGTGCCGCTCGTCACCGCGCCGACCTCGTTGCCGCCCTGGAGGGCGGGATACCCGTGCCGCGCGATGCCCGGCTCGGTGAGCACGAAGCCGACCAGCTTGCGGCCGATGCCCTGGTCCTTCTGCCGGATGAGCGCCTGGCGGCCGACGAAGTCGCCCTTGTCGAGCTTCACCACCCAGCCCAGGCCCGCCTCGAGCGGCGTGGTGTGGTCGTCCATGTCGGCGCCGTAGAGCCGGTATGCCATCTCCAGGCGCAGCGAGTCCCGGGCCCCCAGCCCGCAGGGGACGATCTTCTCGTGCCGCCCCGCCTCCATCAGCTCGTCCCAGATCTTCACCGCCTCGCCGGGCGGGCAGAAGATCTCCATCCCGTCCTCGCCGGTGTAGCCGGTGCGGGCCACCAGGCAGGGCACGCCGGCCACCTCGCCCTGGGCGAAGCGGTAGGAGCGAAGGGCGGAGAGGTTGGCGTTGGTGAGCCGCTGGAGGAGCTGGGCGGCGAGCGGGCCCTGCAGCGCGAGCTGCGCCCAGGCCTCGGACTCGTCCTTCACGTCCGCGCCGCTTCCGGTCCCGCCGGCCAGCCACTCGAAATCCTTGCGGCGGTTGGCCGCGTTCACGCACACCAGCAGGTCGTCGGCGGCGCGCCGGTACACCACCACGTCGTCGACGATCCCGCCGTCATCGCGGCACAGGCAGCCGTACTGCGCCTGGCCGTCGACGACGCGCCCCAGGTCGTTGGTGAAGAGCCGGTTCAGCGCCTCCAGCGCCCGCGGGCCGCGAAACACCACCTCGCCCATGTGCGACACGTCGAAGAGGCCGACCCGGGTGCGGACCGCCTCGTGCTCGGCCAGCACGCCCGCGTACTGGACCGGCATGTCCCAGCCGGCGAACTCGACCAGGCGCGCACCGGCCTTGCGATGGGTCTCGTACAGCGGCGTTCGAAGGGCCATGGGGCCTCGTCAGGAGAGCGGGCGGATTGTCCACGGGGCAGAAGGAGGGGTCAAGCGAAGCCGAGGGACGTCCCGCCGCGCCGGGCGGGTGCTTGCAGTAGCAGCCAGACGCCCCTTCCGCAACCGGCATCCCGGCGCGGCGTCCCGTGCACAAGTCCGAGCCCGCGCCGGAGGAATCCCACCCGGGCTCGGACTCGTTCACGTTGACGGGCTGGCGCCGCCCGCGGGAGTCAGTGCGCCGAGCGGCTGGCCAGCTCGACCGTGTTGACGAGGAGCATGGCCCGCGTCATCGGTCCGACCCCGCCCGGGACCGGGGTGATCGCCGACGCCCGCTCGGCCGCCGCCGCGTACTCCACGTCGCCGACCAGCTTGCCGTCCGCGAGCCGGTTCATGCCCACGTCCACCACCGCCGCCCCCGGCCGGATCCACGCCCCGCGGACCAGCTCGGGCCTGCCCATGGCGGCCACCAGCACCTCGGCCCGCCCGACCTCCTCCGCCAGGTTGACGGTACGTGAATGGGCCATGGTGACGGTGGCATGCCGCTCCAGCAGCATCAGCGCCACGGGCTTGCCCACGATGTTCGATCGGCCGATCACCAGGGCGCGCTTGCCCTTGAGCGCGACCCCGGCCTCGTCCAGGAGCCGCAGGATTCCGGCCGGGGTGCAGGGCCGGGGGAGTCCGGGAATGCCGATGGAGAGCGCACCCACGTTGAAGGGGTGGAAGCCATCGGCGTCCTTGGCCGGGGAGATGGCGTTCAGGACCGCCTGATCGTCGATGTGGTCCGGCAGCGGGAGCTGCACCAGGATGCCGTGGACCGACGGATCCCGGTCGAGCCGGTCCACCAGGGCGAGCAGCTCGTCCTGGGTGGTGGTGGCCGGCAGGTGGTGCTCCACCGAGGCGATCCCCACCTCCTCGCAGTCCTTGCGCTTGCCTCGGACGTAAATGGCGGAGCCGGGGTCGTCGCCCACCCGCACCACGGTGAGCCCCGCCGTCACGCCCCTCGCCTTCAGGGCGCGGACCTTCTCGGCCACCTCGGCCTTGACCCTGGCCGCGAGCTGCTTGCCATCCATGATCATGGGACGCGGAGTATACACATCGGCGCGACCCCATCGTGGCGTCTTGCGGTCGCGTCCCGCCATGGCCACTCCAGAAGAGCGAGCCTGCGTCTCCTCACCGCGCAGCCGGGTTGAGCCATGGAGATCTACAGGTATCTCTTCGCGCCCGTGCTGCTGGCGGTGGCTCTGTCGTCGGGCCACCACCAGAAGCGCCCGGTCCGCCCCCAGGAGCCCCCGGCCGTGCAGGTCGTGGCGCCGCTCCGCCCGGTGGCGGAGCGCCCCGCGCCGATACACCCGGCCGCCCCGGTGGCGAGGCCGGCGAGCCCGCGCGCGGCCGCTGCCCGCTAGGGGCATCGAGCGGCTATCATTCCGGACGGTTCCCGGCCCGGAGGCTCCCGCCATGGAGAAGTGCTCGACCTGCTCCACCCCGCTCGATCCCGACGGGAGATGTGTCACCTGTGCGGCCGCGGCGGAGGGGCTGATCGCCGTGGAGCGGCTCGACTACGCCAGCATCCGCGAGGCGATGACGCTTCTGCGCGAGGCCGGGCTGAACGCGGAGATGGAGAAGGTGCCGCCGGCCAGCGACCAGGAGAAGCTCCAGCCGCGGTGGAACCTCTACCTGGCCAAGGCCGAGGCCGAGCAGGGCGCGCGGCTGCTGCACGGGGACTGGAGGAGCTTGCTGGGCGACGACGCCGCCCTGGAGGCTGCCCGGCGGGGTGCCATGGGCGTGGACCTCGACGCGGGCGGTGAAATCACGTGTCCGGCCTGCGGTCACACCTTCGTCCCCTCGGGAGAGGTGGTCGAGTGCCCGGATTGCGGGCTCGGGCTCGGGGCGCCGGACCGGAACGTGGGTGGTCCGGTCGAGGGGGGGAGCAAGGACGGGAAGTGATCGCCACCCGCGCCTCGTGGACCATGCTCTTATAAACTTGGTCAAGGTGCCTTTTTCGTTGAGCCTTGGCCTTTTTACCAAGGATAGCTTGACTATCAATCTCATTTTGGTTTCATTTGTTGTTGTGGGAGCCTTAACCGGCAGGTGGGTATTGCACAAGATAGACCAAGCATGGTTTGAACGGATAACCCTGGTATTCACTGTTTTAGCGGCCATCAAAATGCTTTGGCCGTGGTGATGTAACATAAGGGTAAATATTGTTGAAAAAGGTTAAGTATCTATCATTCCTTGCCGATACATGGTAATGTATACATATTATGTTGGCGGCAAGGAGGGGTCCAGGAATGCTCGCTAAACTTATGGGCATATTCAACAAGAGCATCAAGTGTTCCAAGTGCGGAAAGACTTGGCCTTCCAAGGAAGCCTACTATGATGAGAGTGGAATCGTTTTTTGCGGCAAGGAATGCGTGACCAGCCCAGATGGAGCAGGATAGGGACTTTAAAGTGGTAAGGGGAAGCTAAGGTCACTGGTATGATGAACTCTAGGCATGAATGAACCAGTGACGCGAATGAACCAAAAAAGGCTGTCCGTTTGGACAGCCTTTTCATACACCTACTTAGGTGACCGCGCGAGAGTGTTTTGCGAGTTTCTGACAGCGAAAGTGTGTTGTGGCTCGGAAGTGTACCACTCCACAGCATCACCGCTCCTATTTTTTCCTTGCTGCCCTTGCGAAGATAGCCTGTGACTCCCGCTCGCTTTTTGCCACGAATTGTTGAACGCTGGTCTTCCCTTGAACCACGGATGAGAAATTCGTTTCAAGCATGGTCCTGAGCTCATAACCCAGTTTTGGCTTGACCAAGGGCACGCTGTTTTCCTCTTATTCCGTCGACTATCTCCTCCATCCTAAAGGATGTGGGGAGTTTTTTGCGGTTGGGCTCAAGATAACCCAGCGACCTGGAGGCGGACTTCAGGGAAGGCATCAATTGTGCCGTACCGAAGGTATCCCTCGAAGCCGCCAACAACCCGTCCTTACCTATGAACCACTTCAGGAAGGCCCATGCTTCCTTGGGGTACTTCGTATTTGCCGCCATGCACACCATGTTTTCGTCAAGCTCCCAACGGCGAAGCCCCGTGTCGGTGTCCTTGGGAAACCACAGCCACGCCAGCCTTAACCTTCAAGTTGGTGCTGGACACATCCAAGACTATCTGTTGCGGGTGTGACGGCCTCATGGCTGCTTTGCCGCCGGTGAAGCTCCCGCCGACAACCTTGTATTTTACGGTAAGGTCCTGTATCCACTGCATAGCCTTGATGGCCCGAACGACACCCAACCCCAATTTCGTGCCGTCCTTGTTGTATATCCCCACCGGCGCTGAGGAGTTACTCCCCGTGAGAAATTTAACTCCATGGTGCCGAAAAAGTCCATCTTGCCATCACCGTTGGTATCCCTTGTCATCTTTCTGGCTGCGTCGATAAAGTCGGTAAGGTCCCATTTCCTTGTCGGGTATGAGACACCGGCCTGGTCGAACAAGTCAATGTTATAACCCATAAACCCGTTGTGCGATATTCCAAACGGGGCTCCATATACTTTACCGTTCATCTTGGCGGAGTCTATGGCAACGGGGTACATGTCGTTTAACAAGCCGTCGGCCCAAAAATATGGTGTGAGGTCTTTCATGACGCCCCTGGTGGCCAATTCTTCAAACCGGCCCAGTTCCGGCAGTTGGGAAAACAAATCAGGAGGACTTCCAGCAGCTATCATGACAGGAAGCTTACTGAAGTACTGGTCCCATCCGGTGGAGCCGTCATAGAGGACCTGGATGTCCTTGTTGGAGGCGTTCCAATGCTTCACCGCTGCTTCCATGGCCATGTTCCCACCCCAATGCATGAAACGAAGCTTGACGACTTTAGCGTTGCCCACACCAAATGAGGCCACCGACAAGATCGCTGCACCCATTATCACCCGGCGCATATTTGTCATGAACT
>CAWGDE010000017.1:0-359009 GCA_963821195.1 uncultured delta proteobacterium | reverse complement strand
CAGGGTAGGTGGTGCTCACGACCTCGGCCTGCCCGCTCAAGGGCGCAGATCGAGGACGACTGCCGCCGCGCCGTGAGCGCGATCCCCGGCGTCACCGAGGTGCACCTGAACACGCACGAGCCGCGTGCGCAAGCCGAAGGACCCGTCCGCCGACCGCAAGGCGCTGCCCGGCGTCGCGCACGTGATCGCGGTGGGCTCCGGCAAGGGCGGCGTGGGCAAGAGCACGGTGGCCGCGAACCTCGCGATCGCGCTGGCGCAGACCGGCGCGACCGTCGGCCTGCTGGACGGCGACATCTACGGCCCGAACCTGCCGCGCATGCTGGGCGTGAACCGCCAGCCGCTGCACGCGCGACGGCAAGATCGTGCCGCTCGAGGCGCACGGCATCCGCTTCATGTCGATGGGCCTGCTCGTCGAGGCGGGCGAGGCCGTCGTCTGGCGCGGGCCCGATGCTGCACGGCGCGATCAAGAGCTTCCTGCACGACGTGGACTGGGACGGCTGCGACTACCTGATCGTGGACCTGCCGCCCGGGCACCGGCGACGTGCAGCTCTCGCTCATCCAGCAGACGGTCGTGACCGGCGCGGTCGTCGTGACCACGCCGTCCACGGTGGCGATCGAGGACGCGGTCAAGGCGATCGCGATGTTCGACAAGCTGCAGGTGCCGGTGCTGGGCGTGATCGAGAACATGAGCTGGTTCTCGTGCCCGAGCTGCCACGAGCGCCACGACATCTTCGGCGCACGGCACCGCGGAGGAGCGCGCGCTGGCGATGGGCCTGCCGTTCCTGGGCTCGATCCCGCTGCACGCCGAGGTGCGCCTGGGCGGCGACACGGGCGCGCCCGGTCGTGGCGGCGCAGCCCGACAGCCTGTACGCGCGGAGCTGCGCCACATCGCCGGCGCGCTCGCGCAGCGCGTCAGCATCCAGACGCTGGCGGCGTGGAGACGCCCGCGTGAGACGCGTGTACGCCGACCACGCCGCGACGACGCGGCCCGCGCCCGAGGTGCTCGAGGCCATGCGGCCGTACCTCGAGGAGCGCGTTCGGCAACGCCTCGAGCGTGCACTCGCGCGGCGAGGCGGCGCGCGAGGCCGTCGAGACGGCGCGCGCTCGAGGTCGCGCGGCTGGTCGGGCGCGCAGCCCGAGGAGATCGTGTTCGTCGCCAGCGGCTCGGAGGCGAACAACCTCGCGCTCCAGGGCGCCGCTCGCCGCGCTGCCCCGGCGCCGGGCGCCGCCGCATCGTCACGACCGCGATCGAGCACCCCTCCGTGCTCGAGACGGCGCGGTTCCTCGAGTCGCGCGGCTTCGGCGCTCACCGTGCTGCCCGTGCAGGCGAACGGCATCGTGGACCCCGACGCGCGTGCGCGAGGCGCTCGGCGCCCGACGTCGCGCTCGTCTCGGTGATGGCCGTCAACAACGAGACCGGCGCGATCCAGCCGCTCGACGACATCGGCCCGCTCGTCGCGGCACGCGGGCGCGCTCTTCCACGTGGACGCCGTGCAGGCCGCGGGCAAGCTCCCGGTCGCCGGTGGACGCCTGGCACGGCCGACCTGCTCTCGCTCGCGGCGCACAAGCTGCACGGCCCGCTCGGCGCGGCGGCGCTGTTCGTGCGCCGGCGCGTGAAGCTGGTGCCGCTCGTGCACGGCGGCCAGCCAGGAGCGCGGGCCGGCGCGCCGGCACCGAGAACGTCGCCGGCCATCGCCGGCCTCGGCGCCGCCGCGGCGCGCGCGCGCGCGTGCGCTCGCCGCGGGCGCGCCGCACCGGGTCGAGGCGCTGGGCGAGCGGCTGCTGGCCGGGCTGCTCTCGCGTGCCGGACACGCGCCTCAACGGCGACCTCAACCAGCGCGTCGGCGGCATCCTCAACGTGTGCTTCGCGGGCGTGGACGGCGAGGCGGTGCTGCACGAGCTCGACCGCGCCGGGCGTCGACGGTCTCGACCGGCTCGGCCTGCAGCTCGGCCGAGCCCGGCCCGAGCCACGTGCTGACCGCGATGGGCCTGCGCCCCGAGGACGCGCACGCCAGCGTGCGCTTCTCGCTGGGCGAGTCGACACGACCGAAGACGACATCGATTACATCTGCAGAGGTCACGCCGCCCATCGTCGAGCGCCTGCGCGCGCTCGGCGGGGCGGCGGTGGAGCAGAGCGCCTGAGGCGCTCGAAGGGAGAGCTGCCGTGAAGCGTCCCAACTCGCGCCGTGCGGCCGCGCCGCAGCAAGCAACGGTCACCGGACCGCGGCCCGCAACGGCGCGCCCATGTCGCAGGACGACCTGTTCCGTCTCAAGGTCGGTCTCGCCGAGATGCTCAAGGGCGGCGTCATCATGGACGTGATGAACGCCGAGCAGGCCGAGATCGCGCAGGAGTCCGGCGCGGCCGCGGTCATGGCGCTCGAGCGCATCCCGTCGCGGATCCGGCGGGACGGCGGCGTCGCGCGCATGAGCGACCCGACGATGATCCAGACGATCCAGTCGGTCGGTGGACATCCCGGTCATGGCGAAGTGCCGCATCGGGCACATCGTCGAGGCGCAGATCCTCGAGGCGCTCGAGATCGACTTCATCGACGAGTCCGAGGTGCTGACGCCCGCCGACGAGGCGAACCACGTCTGGAAGCACGACTTCAAGGTGCCGTTCGTCTGCGGCTGCCGCGACCTGGGCGAGGCCCTGCGCCGCATCGGCGAGGGCGCCGCGATGATCCGCACCAAGGGCGAGGCCGGCACGGGCAACGTGGTCGAGGCCGTGCGCCACATGCGCGCCGTGGTCTCGCACATGAAGCAAGCTGACCACGCTCACCGCGGACGAGCTGATGGCCGAGGCCAAGGGGCTCGGCGCGCCGTTCGAGCTGGTCCAGCAGGTCGCGAAGACGGGCAAGCTGCCGGTGCCCGAACTTCGCCGCGGGCGGCGTCGCGACGCCGGCGGACGCCGCGCTCATGATGAAGCTCGGCGCCGAGGCGGTGTTCGTCGGCTCGGGCATCTTCGAGGTCGGCGATGCGGCGAAGCCGAAGGAGGCGCGCCGCGACCAGCTGCGGATGGCCAAGGCCATCGTCCAGGCGGTCGCGAACTGGAACCGCCCCGACGTGCTGCTGGAAGTGAGCAAGGGCCTCCCGCAGGCGATGCGCGGCATCTCGCTCGAGACGCTGCCCGAGGAAGAGCTGCTTGCCAGGCGCGGCTGGTGAGGTCGCCGAAGTGAGCGGACCGCGTTCGCGGCGCGCCGCGGGCGCGCCCCGCGTCGGCCTGCTCTCGCTGCAGGGGGACTTCGACCGGCACCGCGGGGCGCTTCTCGCCCTCGGGGCGGAGGCCGTGCGCGTGTCGCTGCCCGAGCACCTCGCCGGGCTCGACGCCCTCATCATCCCGGGCGGCGAGTCGTCCACCATGCTGCGGCTCCTCGAGGCGACCGGCCTGCGCGCCGGCGTCGAGCGCTTCGTGCGCGAGCAGCCGGTCCTCGGCACCTGCGCGGGGCTCATCCTGCTCGCGAAAGGCGCCGACCGACTGCCCGCGCCGACGCTGGGCGTGCTCGACATCACCGCCGAGCGCAACGCGTGGGGCCGGCAGGTGCACTCGTTCAGCGGCGCGGTGGACGTCGCGCCGCTCGCCGGCACGTTCGACGGCGTGTTCATCCGCGCGCCGCGCATCACCCGCGTCGGGCGTGGCGTCGAGATCGTCGCGACGCTCGTGGGCGAGCCCGTCGGCGTGCGCCAGGGCCGCGTCGTGGCGTTCACCTTCCATCCCGAGCTGACCGCCGACCCGCGGCTCCACGCGTGGTTCCTGCGCGACGTCGCCGGCCTCGCCGGTCCGCGGAGGGCGGGCGTGACGACGGCCGCCACCCCCGACCGCGCGGCCCTGCACGCGTTTCTCGAGCGCCACCGCTCGTTCCTGCTCACGACCCACGTCAATCCCGACGGTGACGCGATCGGCAGCGAGGTCGCCGTTGCGCGCTGGCTGCGCGAGCGCGGCAAGCAGGTGCGCATCCTCAACGACTCGCCGACACCGGCCGCCTTCGGCTGGCTGGTGGCCGACGAGCCCGTCGAGACCTACGAGGAGGCGCTCTGCGAGCAGCGCTTCGCCGAGTCCGACGCGCTCGTCGTGCTCGACACCAGCAATCGCCAGCGCATCGGCCGCCTCGCGAAGCACCTCGACCGCCACGCGATCGCGATCGCCATCGTGGACCACCACGTGACCCACGACGGCTTCGGGCAGGTCAACGTGGTGGAGCCCGAGCTGGCCTCGACCGCGAGCCTGGTGTTCGAGCTGATGCGCGAGTCGGGTGCGACGCTGGACCTGGTCGCCGC
This sequence comes from uncultured delta proteobacterium, assembly GCA_963821195.1. Lineage (GTDB taxonomy): Bacteria > Myxococcota > Myxococcia > Myxococcales > Anaeromyxobacteraceae > Anaeromyxobacter. The sequence goes on along the minus strand of CAWGDE010000017.1, from coordinate 354,734 downwards.
CGAGGCACTCTACGTCGGGCTCTTCACCGACACGGGCAACTTCCGTTACTCGAACACCGATGCGCGCGCGCACCGCATGGCGGCCGCGCTCGTCGAGGCGGGCGTCGACCCGTCCGACGTGACGAGCCGCGTTCACGCGACGGCCCCCGCGGGCCGGCTGCGGTTCTTCGGCGAGGCGCTCGCGGCGCTGCAGATGCTCGAGGGCGGCCGGCTGGCGGTGGTCGAGGCGACGCCGGAGCAGTTCGCGAAGCACGGACTCGTCGGCGCGGACACCGAGGGGCTGGTGGACATGCCGCGCGCGATCGCGGGCGTCGAGGTCGTGGCGCTCTTCTGCGAGGTCGAGGCCGGCAAGGTGAAGGTCTCGCCTGCGCTCGACCGGCCACGTGACGATCGACCAGGTGTGCGCGCGCTGGGGCGGCGGCGGACACCCGCACGCCGCCGGCGTGCAGATGCGCGGCTCGCGCGAGGACGTGAAGGCGAAGATCCTGCCCGACATCGTCCGGCTGCTCGACGCGCACGCGGAATCGGTCGCGCGAGGCCGCTCGTCGTGAGCGCACCGGCCGGGCCCGTCCCGGGCGCCGCGCGCGTCCGGGGCGAAGCCGTCTCGCACCGCTACGGCCCGCGCGTCGCGCTGCGGCCGGTCTCGTTCGACATGGCGAGCCCGGGCGTCGTCGCGGTGACGGGCGAGAACGGCTCGGGCAAGAGCACGCTGCTGCGCATCCTGTCCGGCCTGCTGCGGCCGACGGCCGGCGCGACGACGGTCGAGGTGGGCGGGGCCGCCGTGCCCTCGCGCGAGCGCCGCCGTCACGTCGGCCTGGCCACCCCGGAGCTGGAGTTCTACGAGGAGTTCACGGCCGAGGAAAACCTGCTTTTTGCCGCCGAGGCACGCGGCCTGACAAACCTGCAGGAGACTGTTCAGGAAGCGTTGTTAAAGACCGGCCTGACGCCGCGCTCGGGCGACCGCGTCGCGGCGTTTTCCTCGGGCATGAAGCAGCGCCTGCGCCTTGCGTTTGCGGTCCTTCACCGCCCCCCGGTGCTCATGCTGGACGAGCCCGGGTCGCACCTGGACGAAGAGGGGCGGGCGGTCGTGGAACGGCTCGTGCTTGAACACGCGGCGGCCGGTCTGGTCGTCATCGCCACCAACGATCCCCAGGAGATGAAGCTTGCCGGAATCCGGATCCAACTCAGCGGTCGCGGTCTGGACCATCCTGCGTAAGGAGTGCCGCAGCGAGTGGCGGACCCGCTACGGGCTGAACGCGGCGCTGCTGTTCGCCGTCGCGAGCCTGACCGCGGTGAGCTTCGCGGCCGGCCGGCTGACCGACCGCACCGACCTGCTCGCGGCGCTCTTCTGGATCGTGCTGCTGTTCGCGACGCTCTCGTCGATGAGCCACGCGTTCGTACGCGAGATCGAGGGGCGCACGATGCTGATGCTGCGGCTCGTGGCGTCGCCGACCGAGATCGCGACGGGCAAGCTGTTCTTCAACCTGCTCTTCCTGCTGGTCGTCGAGGCGGTGACCGTGCCGCTGTTCATGATCCTGACCGGCGCGCCGCCGGTGCGCTGGGGCACGTTCCTCGCCGTGCTCGGGCTGGGCACGATCTCGCTCGCGGCCTCTTCCACGCTGGTCGGCGCGGTGATCGCGCAAACTCGGGGTCGTGGGGCGCTGTTCGCCGGCGTGTCGCTGCCGCTGCTGCTGCCGGTCCTCGCAGCCGCCGTCGGCGGGACGCGTGACATGTGGGCGTCAAATCCGACCGCGGGATCGATGCGGCTGCTCGCGGCCTACGCCGTGGCGTTGATCGCGGCCAGCCTGCTACTGTACGACCATCTCTGGGAGGACTGACCGGGCGATGGTGATTCGTGTCGTGCTGTTCCTGTGGATCGCGGTGGCGATGATCGTGGCGCTGCTCGTGGCGCCCATGGTGCCCGTGCTCGAAGAGACCACGCGGGTGCTGTACTTCCACATCCCGGCCGCGTGGCTGACCGTGCTCGCCCTCGGCTGGTCGATGGTCAACAGCGTGATCTACCTGGTGAAGCGCGACCTGCGCGCCGATGACCACGCCGCCGCCGCCGCCGAGCTGGGCCTGCTGTTCTGCATCGGCGCCACCGTGAGCGGCGCCCTGTGGGCCAAGGCGATGTGGGGGGCCTACTGGAACTGGGACCCCCGCGAGACCTCGATCTTCTTCATCCTGCTCATCTACACCGCCTACCTCGCGCTCCGTGGGAGCATCGAAGGCGAGGAGAAGCGGGCGCGGCTGTCGGCCGTCTACTCGGTCGTCGCGTTCGTGGCGGTGCCGTTCCTGGTCTTCGTCGTGCCGCGCATGTACCACACGCTCCACCCGGACCCCATCATCAACTCGCGGGGCAAGGTGGACATGGACCCCATGATCCGCTGGTGCTTCACGGCGATGCTGGTCGGGTTCACGGTGCTCTTCGTCTGGCTGCAGTCGATTCGGGTGCGCGTGTCGCGTCTCGAGCGGCGCCACGCGGCCGTCTGACAAGAGGATCGGTCGATGGACCGCAACTTCGTCGTGTTGGGCGTCTCGCTGCTCGTGTGGGGCCTGCTGTTCGTGTGGCTGCTGCGCGTGGAACGGCGTGTACGGGAACTGGAGAAGCGATGAACATCAAGATCGCTCCTGGCGGTGGGCCTGCTGGTCGCGGCCGTGGTGATCGGCGTCACCAGCTTCAAGCAGACCATGACGCCGTACATCGGCTTCGCGGAAGCGCGCGCGGCGAGCGGACTGGTGCAGGTGAACGGCATGCTCGCGTCGAAGGACTACGTCCTGAAGCCGCGAGGAGCAGTACCTGCGCTTCTCGCTGCAAGGACACCAAGGGTGACGTGATGCCGGTCGAGTACCGCGGCGTCGATCCCGGGCAACTTCGACCAGGCGGTGAGCATCGTCGCCATCGGGCAGTACCAGGGCGACCACTTCGAGGCGAGCCAGCTGCTGGTGAAGTGCCCGTCCAAGTACCAGGCGATGGCCAAGGAAAGGCACGCCCGAAGGCGTGACCTCGTGACCGCGAGCCGCACGTCCATCCTCGTCGCGGCCGCGCTGCTGCTTCCCGCGCTCGGGTTCGGGGCCGTCCTGACGCAGTCCGGCACCCTGAACCTCGGGCAGGTGCTCACCTGGCTGGCGTTCTTCGCGTCGCTGGTCGCCGGGCTCTCGCTGGCTGCTCGTCAGCGTCGGGCGCGCCGGCGCGAGCCGGCGGCCCGCACCGTCGTTCCGGGTGCAGTGGCTGGCGCCTGCTCGCGGCGCCGTGTTCCTGTGGTGGATCCTCTTCAACCACCAGTTCCAGTACCAGTACGTGCACGACTACTCGTCGCGCGCGATGCCGCGGCGCTTCGTGTACGCGGCGTTCTGGGGCGGGCAGGAGGGCACGTTCCTGCTGTGGGCGCTGCTCACGCACGACGCTCGGCCTGGTGCTGATGCGCTGGAAGCAACGCGATCATGCCGCCGCGATGTTCTTCCTGAACCTGCCGATCATCATGCTGGCGCTCGTCACCGTGATGCGCGGCCCGTTCCTGCGCGTCGACGCGAGGCGTTCACCGACGGCGTCGGCCTGAACCCGCTGCTGCAGGACTACTGGATGACGATCCACCCGCCGGTGCTGTTCACCGGCTTCTCGTCGTTCGTGGTGCCGTTCGCGATCGCGCTGCGCCGCGCTGCTGCGGCGCGACTACGACGGCTGGGTCAAGCCCGTCGCTGCCGTGGGTCGTGTTCTCGACGGCCATCCAGGCCACCGGCTTCATCATGGGCGGCGTGTGGGCGTACAAGGTGCTCGGCTGGGGCGGCTACTGGGGCTGGGACCCGGTCGAGAACGGCTCGCTGATCCCGTGGCTCGTGCAACATCGCGCTGCTGCACGGCCTGCTCGTGCAGCGCGTGACCGGGTCGCTGCGCAAGACGCAACTTCTTCCTCGCGATCACGTCGTACGTGCTCGTGCTCTACGCGTCGTTCCTCACGCGCAGCGGCGTGCTCGCCGACTTCTCGGTGCACTCGTTCGCGAACCTCGGGCTCTCGGGCTTCCTGCTCTCGTTCATCGCCGTCGCCGGGTCTGGCCGGCTACGGCCTGCTGATCTGCGCCTGGTGCAGAACGACATCCCGGAGCCGGCCGCAGCCGCGTCGGCGCGTTCTCGCGCGAGTCGTTCATGTGGCTCGGCCAGCTGGTGTTCATGCTCATGTGCCTGCTGGTCGCGCTGGGCATGAGCGCGCCGCTCATCACGCGGCTGTTCGGCCCGCCGGCGAACGTGCAGACGTCGTACTACAACCTCGTCAACGCGCCGCTCGCGATCGCGATGGGCCTGCTGCTCGGGCATCTCGCCGCTCCTGCGCTGGCGCGAGCACGAGATGCCGCGCGGCGTCCGGCCGATCGCGCGGCGCGCTCGGCGTGTCGGCCTCGTCATCGCGGTCTGCTGTTCCTGAGCTTCCTGCTCTCGTGGATGCACGCGCTCGCGACGGCCGTGGGTCCCGTGGTTCGGCATCGCGCTGCTGCTGCTGGATCGTGACGGCGAGCTCGTGTTCTACGCGCCGGTCACGGCGGTCGCGGCCGTCGGCGCGGTCGTGTTCACGGCTGCTCGCGGTCGTGCTGGGCGTGCGCGACGCGATGCCCGCGGCGGTCATCTTCGCGATGTCGTTCGCGCTCGTCGTCGAACTGCGGCGTCACGGTGCGCGGCTTCCGCGCGGGCTGGAAGCACGGCATCGCGTACCTGGGCCACATGGGCGTGGCGATCCTGCTCATCGGCGTCATCGCGTCGTCCGGCTACGGCCGGTCGGCGCAGGTGCAGCTGCCGCATGGGCGAGGCGCGCAACGCGCTGGGCTACCAGCTGACGTTCGAGGGCATGAAGCACGGCGGCGACGGCAAGGACCATGGCGGTGATCGCCGTCGCGCGCCCGAGGGCAAGCTTCACCGCGAACGCCCACTTCTACTGGAGCGAGTACAACCAGGGCTACATGAAGAACCCGCACATCGAGCGGTTCCTCACCCACGACGTCTACATCTCGCCGCTCGAGATGGTGGGCGGCGGACCCGAAGGACGCCGGCGGCGAGTCTGTTCAAGCCGGGCGAGACGAAGCAGCTCGGGCGACGTGACGCTACACGTTCGACGGCTTCACTCCCGAGCCGGGCGACGGCAAGATGAAGCTGACCGCCAACGTCACCGTCGAGACCGGCGGCCGCACGGTGCCGCTCAAGCCGACGTTCGAGATCGACATGGCCTCGGGCCAGCAGACCCGCCACGCCGGACTACATCCCGGGCGGCGGCGAGGTGAGCATCGTCAGCGCCGATCCCGACGGCGACGGCGGCGTCGAGCTGTCGCTGCCGGGCATGCAGCAGGGCGCGGCCGCGGGCTCGGGCGAGGTGCTCGCGGTCGAGGTGAGCACGAAGCCGTTCATCAACCTCGTGTGGCTCGGCGCGATCATCATGCTGGGCAGCGCGTTCCTGGTCATGATCCGGCGGGCGATCGAGATGTTCCGCGAGAAGCAGCTGGCCTAGCGCCGCCTGGGCCGCCCGGGCCGGGCGGGGACGAACGACGGGCGCCGCCCTCGCGATGGCGAGGGCGGCGCCCGTCGCGTTGCAGTCGCCCGCCGCGGCGACGGCCGCGGGAACGCGCCCGTCGCGCGGCGCTTGCCGTCCTGCCCATGCGTGCAGTAAGTGCCGCTCGGTGCCGGTCCGGAAGCCATGTTCGAATCGCTCAACGATCCCGTCGACGTGCTCACGGCGTTCGTGGACGGCGTGCATGCGCCCCATCCGTTTCCGCTGGCAGGGCCGCGTCGTCCGCGTGCGCCGGGTGACGGGGCAGTGGAACCGCCGCGAGGGACAGGCCGTGCTGCGCTACTTCGCCGTGCAGGGGCCGAAGGACGAGAGCTACGAGCTCTGCTACGACGCGCGCGGGCCGCGCTGGATGCTGAACCGCGCCTGGACCGCGCCCGGCTGACGCGGCGCGGCGGGAGCGACGCGCGTGATCCTGCTCGTCGACATGGACGCGTTCTTCGCCTCGGTCGAGCAGGCGCACCACCCGCACCTGCGCGGCACGGCCGGTCATCGTGTGCGGCGATCCCGACCGCCGCGGCGTGGTGACCGCGGCGTCGTACGAGGCGCGGCCCGTTCGGCGTGCGCGCCGGCATGCCGCTCGCCGAGGCGAAGCGGCTGTGCCCGCACGCCGAGTACGTCGAGGGCAACCCGCGCAAGTACGTCGAGAAGTCGCTCGAGCTGCTCGAGATCTTCCTCGTCCGTGCACGCCCGACGTCGAGCCGTTCAGCGTGGACGAGGCGTTCCTCGACCTCGGCAAGCTCGGCGAGCGCGGCGCGACCACGGAGGCCGCGATCGCGCTCGCGCGCGAGATCCAGCGCGCATCGACCGCGAGCACGGGCTCGGCGCCTCGATCGGCATCGGCCCGAACAAGCTGATCGCCAAGATGGCCTCGGGGGTGAAGAAGCCGCGCGGGCTCACCGCCGCTCGACGAGGAGGGGTTCCGGCGGCTCTTCTGGCCGCTCGCCGTGCAGGAGCTGTGGGGAGTCGGCCCGAAGATGGCCCAGCACCTCGGCGCCTCGGCATCGTCACCGTCGGCGACCTCGGCCGCGCCTCGACCGCGATGCTCGAGCAGGCGTTCGGCGTGGTCGGCACGCACCTGCGCGAGGCGGCGTGGGGGCGCGACCGCTCGCCGGTGGTCCCGTACCACGAGGGCGTCGACCCCAAGTCCATGGGCCACGAGGTGACGCTGCCCGAGGACTGCGCGCGACGCGGCGTTCCTCGAGGGCACGCTGCTGCGGCTCGCCGACCAGGTGGCGCGCCGGCTGCGCGGCGACGGCTTCGCCGCCCGCACCGTCACGCTCAAGCTGCGCGACTTCCGCTTCCGCACGATCACGCGCCAGCGCGCGCTGGGCGCGGCGCGTGGACGACCACCTCAGCCATCTTCGAGGTCGCGCGCGCGCTGTGGCGGGCGAACTGGAAGGGCGAGCCCCTGCGCCTGCTGGGCGTGAGCGCGAGCGCGCTCGAGCAAGCGCGCCGAGGGCGAGCAGACCGAGCTGTTCGCGAGAGACGAGCGATCGAAGGCGCTGCAGGAGGCGCTCGACCGGGTCCGCGACAAGCTGGGCGAGGCCTCGGTCGTGCCGGCGGGCTCGCTCACGCACCGCGCGAGCTCGGGCACGTGCCGTTCGGCGCCGCGAAGCGCAAGGCAGCGGGCGCGCTGAGCCGCGAGGCCGCGACCGTCGACATGAAGAAGAAGCTCAAGCGCGGCGACGGGCGAGCGCGCGGGCCCGGCGGGCCGGGGAAGGCGCCGTGAGCGAGCCCGGGCGCATCCACGTCGGCACGTCCGGCTACTCGTTCGCCGACTGGGTCGGGCCGTTCTACCCGGAGGGCACGGCGAGCGGCGACTTACCTGCCGTTCTACGCCCGCCAGTTCGGCTGCGTCGAGGTCAACTCGACCTACTACCGCATCCCGGCGCCGCGCGTGCTCGTCGCTGATGGAGAAGAAGACGCCCGGAGGATTTTCGCTTCGTGGTCAAGCTCAACCAGGCGATGACGCACGAGAGCTCGACGGACCCGGCGCTCTACCGCGAGTTCCTCGCCGCGATCCAGCCGCTCAAGGACGCCGGCAAGTACCACGGCCTGCTCGCGCAGTTCCCGTGGGGCTTCCGAAGACCGACGCGGCCAAGCGCCACCTCGAGCACCTGCGCGAGCTGTTGCCCGGGCGAGCCGCTGTGGGTCGAGTTCCGCCACGATTCGTGGATGCACCCGCGGCTGCCCGACGTGGCTGCGCGAGCGCTCGCTCGGCTACTGCGCCGTGGACGAGCCGCGCGCTGCCCGGGCTCGTGCCGCCGGTCGTCCACCTGACCACCGACACGGGCTACGTGCGCTTCCACGGCCGCAACGAGAAGACGTGGTGGGGGCGCCGGCGGCGGCGACCGCTACGACTACGACTACGCCGAGCGCGAGCTGGAGGAGTGGGTGGGCGAAGATCCGCGCGCTCGCGGAGCAGGCGAAGCAGACCTACCTGTTCTTCAACAACTGCCACGCCGGCCAGGCGGCCCGCAACGCCAAGCTCATGGAGGAGCTGCTCCGCCGCCAGCAGCTGCCGGTCTAGCCGCCGCCCGCCCGCGCCGGCCCCTCCGTTGACGCGCCGGCTCGCTCGCCTCTAGTTTCCGCCGCGGCGTGCCCGCCCGGCGGCGCGCGCCCCGTTCCGTTCCCGGAGATCCCCATGGACCAGGGTCCCAAGTCCTACTGGGCCGAGTTCCTCGGCACGTTCACGCTGTGCTTCATCGGGCAGGGCGCGATCGGCGTCCAGCACCTGCTCGGCGCGGGGGCGGGCGCCCTGCTGCCCGTCGCGGTCGCGCACGGCCTGGCGCTACGCGCTCATGATCTCGGCGCTCGGCGCGACCTCGGGAGGACACTTCAATCCCGGCGGTCACGTTCGGGTTCGTGGTCACGGGCCGGCAGTCGTGGACCTCGGCGATCACCTACTGGATCTCGCAGCTCCTCGGCGCGCTCGCCGCGAGCTTCCTGCTGCGCTCGGTGCTGCCGGGCGAGTCGGGGCAGGCGACGCACTGGGGCGTGCCCATGCTCGGCGCCGGCGTCTCGACGACGATGGCGCTGATGCTCGAGTTCGTGCTCACGTTCCTGCTCGTGACGTCCGTGTGGGGCACGCTCGTGGACGAGCGCGCGCCGCGGATCGGCGGCTTCGGCGTCGGGCTGACGCTGCTCATGGGCATGCTCGTCGGCGGGCCCCTGACGGGCGCCGCCCTGAATCCCGCGCGCGCCTTCGGCTCCGCCTGCGCCTCGGGCGTGTGGGACGCGCACTGGATCTACTGGGTCGGGCCGCTGCTCGGCGGGGCCGCCGCGGCCCGCGTCTACAAGCAGGTGGTGATGCGTCCATGAGCGCCGCCCCGGGATCCGAGCCCGTGCGCCCCGCGGCCTTCATCACCCGGCCGCCCCAGAAGGTGCTGTTCCTCTGCCTGCACAACTCCTCGCGCAGCCAGATGGCGGAGGGCTTCGCGCGCTCGCTCGCCCCCGGGAGCGTGAGCGTCATGAGCGCGGGCACCGAGCCGCGCGACGTGCACCCGCACGCGATCGAGGTGATGCGCGAGGTCGGGGTGGACATCGGCGGGCAGGCGTCCCGGCACGTCGACCAGGTGCCGTGGCGCGAGGCCGACACGGTCGTGACGCTGTGCGGCGAGGGGGCGGAAGTGTGCCCCACCGTGGCCGGCGACGTGCGGCGCGTCCACTGGCCGCTGCCGGACCCCAGCCTGGCGCCCCCGGAGCGGGCGCTCGAGGTGTTCCGCGAGGTCCGCGACGAGATCCGCTGGCGGGTCGCGTCGCTCTGGCCGGGCGGGGACTAGCCGGGGGCCGGTTTCCGCCCTCAATTCGCGGTCGCATCCGTCCGAAAACCCCCGTGAACCCGCGCCCGACTCGCGGGGGAACGGCAGGACGTCCCGATCGCGGAGGGAAGGACCCCGGATGGCCCGTTTCGTCGTCGCGCTCACCCTCGTGTGCTGCTGTCTCGCGCCCGCCGCCCTCGCCGGCACGAACGTGAGCGGAACGCTGTGGCTCTCGGCGTCTTCCCGCGACGCGGCCGCGCGCCAGGGCGCCTCCGCGCGAGCAGGCCAGGCGGGCGTGAGCGAAGGGGTGGTCTGGGTCGAGACGATCCCCGAGCCGCTCGAGAAGAAGCTCGCCGAGCCGCCCCGCGGCTGGTTCGGGCTCAAGAAGGCGAAGGCCGATCCGCCCCTGCCCCGGGTGGGCGAGCGCGAGGATCGCTTCTCGCCGCGCGTGCTGGCCGTGCCGGCGGGCGCGAGCGTCGAGTTCGCGAATCGCGACCGGCTCTACCACAGCGCGTTCAGCGTTTCGGGAGCGAAGCGCTTCGACCTCGGCAAGGCGCCGCCCGGGCACCGCGACACGCTGGAGTTCGAGCGCGCCGGTGTCGTCAACCTGCACTGCGAGATCCACCCGAAGGCCGTCGGCTACGTCGTCGTGACGCCGAATCGCGCGTACGCGACGCCGGACGCCTCGGGCCGGTTCCACCTGCCGCGCCTGCCGGCGGGACGCTACGTGCTGCATGCGTGGCACCCGCGGATGGGCGAGCTGAAATTGCCGTTCGACGTCCCCCGGCGTGGCTCGGTCGAGCTCAACCCGACGTTCTAGGAAGAAACCGCCGTGCGTCTCGGACTGCGCTGGAAGATCCTGCTGCTGACGGTGCTGACGCCCGTCTCGCTCGCCGTCGCCACGCTGCTCATGGTCAACCGCGACGTCGCCGAGCACGCCGACTCCTCGAGCCTGCACGAGAACCTCGGTCACTCGGCCGCGGTGTTCGAGGGCATGCTCGCGACCCGCATGCGCGCCCTGGAAGGCGGCGCGCTGGTGGTCGCGCAGGACCCGCGCTTCTTCTCGCTGCTCATGCTCGGGCTGGGGCAGCGCGACGCGCGCTTCGACGCGACCGTGCGCGGCATGGCGCACGACTTCAACGGCATCACGCAGACCGACGTGTTCGAGGTGTTCGACCGCAAGGGCCGGCTGGTCACCTCGGTCGGCGACGCGAAGTCCTCGCCCGACGCGCGCAAGGCGATCGTTGCCCGCGCACAGGGGGGCGAGGTCTCGACCGGCGTGCTCGCCGAGGGCCGCACGCACTACCAGGCCGTCGCGGTGCCGGTGCACGCCGACGGCCGCCAGGTGGGCGTGCTGATGCTGGGCGCCGAGATCGGCACGGCGCTCGCGACCGAGCTGCGCGCGCAGATGCGTTGCGAGGTGTCGTTCCTCTCGGGACGCGCCATCACCGGCACGACGCTGCGCAGCGCCGACGACCGGCGGCTGCTGCTCGAGACCCTGAACCGGATCGAGCTCGGCCCCGACACGAATCCCGTGCGGCTCGGGCTGCTCCGCGTGCGCGGCGCGCGCGAGTTCCTGACGCTCGTCCGCCGCATCCCCGGCACGTCCGCGAGCGCGATGCAGTTCTACGTCCTGCAACGGTCGTTCGACCCCGAAGCCGCGTTCCAGCACGCGATCCGCAACGACCTGGTCGCGCTCGCGGCCGTCGCGCTCATCCTCGCGATCGCGACCAGCCTGCTCTTCAGCGAGCAGATCCTGCGGCCGCTCCAGAAGCTGGTGCAGGGCGCGCAGGAGATGGAGTCGGGCAATTACGAGCACCCGATCGAGGTCCGGCGCGACGACGAGCTGGGCTACCTCGCCGACCAGTTCACGCGCATGCGCGCGCGCGAGCAGGCCTACGTCAAGAGCCTCGAGCAGGCGACGCGCCTGAAGAGCGAGTTCATCAGCATCGCCTCGCACGAGCTGCGCACGCCCATCAGCGTGCTGGCCGGGTACCGCGACCTGCTGGCCGAGGGCAGCCTGGGCCAGCTGAGCCCGAAGCAGACGAAGGTCGTCGAATCGATGCGCGAGTACCTGGACCGCCTCGGCCGCGTCGCCGAGGACGCGGCGATGGTCGCGGAGATGCGCAACGAGCGGCTCTCGCTCGACCGCAAGCTGGTGTCGGTGCGTTCAATCGTGCAGCTCGCCGTCGAGTCGGCGCAGCAGGCGGCGGCCGGCCGCTCGGTCCGGGTCGGGACCGCGATGGAGTCGCCCGAGGAGCAGGTGAACGTGGACCACCAGGCGCTGGTGCAGGCGCTCACCCACCTGATCACGAACGGCATCCGCTTCACGCCCGACGGCGGCAGGGTGGACGTCCGCACGGCGGTCCGCGACGGGCTCCTATCGATCGTCGTCGCCGACACGGGCGTCGGCATGACGGAGGGCAACGTCGAGTCGCTTCGCGCCCACGGCGCCGCCGAGCGCGACGCGGCGCACCACCGCTCGTCGGTCGGGCTCGAGTTCGGCTCGGGCGGCCTCGGGCTGGGCTTCTCGCTCGCGCGCGGCATCGTGGCCGCGCACGGGGGCCGCATCGAGATCGAGAGCCGCACCGGCGAGGGCAGCACGTTCACCGTGATCCTGCCGGTGGGCGGGGACGAAGAGGAGCTTCGGGCCGCGGCCTGAGCGGCGGCGCCCCGCACGAAGCGGCCCCGCCGGGAGCGCTCCCGGCGGGGCCTTCGCGCGTCGCGGAGCCGCCCGTTCAGCCGCGGCGGTCGCTCGTCACGGCCTCGTGGCGCCCGGAGATGAACGCCTCGCACTCGCGCACGTCCTCGGGGCTGCCGAGGAACAGCGGGCGTGCGCTGGTGCAGCGACTGCGGCGCGACGTCCAGGATGCGCTGCGATGCCGTTGCTCGCCGAGCCGCCGGCCTGCTCGGCGATGAACGCGAGCGGCGCGCCCTCGTAGAGCAGGCGCAGCTTGCCGTTCGGGTTCTTGCCGTCGCCGGGGTAGAGGTAGATGCCGCCGTAGAGCAGGTTGCGGTGGAAGTCGGCGACCAGCGAGCCGACGTAGCGCGCGCTGTAGGGCCGGCCCGTGGCCTTGTCGTCCTGCCTTGAGCCAGTCCACGTAGCGCGTCACGCCGCTCGGCCAGCGTGGCGTAGTTGCCCTCGTTGACGCTGTAGATCCGTCCCGCGCTCGGGCGTGCGGATGCTCGGGTGCGAGAGCAGGAACTCGCCGATGCTCGGCTCGAACGTGAAGCCGTGCACGCCGTCGCCGGTCGTGTAGACCAGCATCGTCGTCGTGCCGTAGAGCACGTAGCCGGCGCACAGCTGGCGCCGGCCCGCCTGCAGGCAGTCCTCGACGGTGCCGTGGCCCTTGCGCGAGATCCGCGGCAGGATCGAGAAGATCGTCCCGATGTTGACGTTGGCGTCGATGTTCGACGAGCCGTCGAGCGGGTCGAAGTTCACGACGTACTTGCCGATCGGCGCGCCGTCGGGCATCGGGACGATGCCCTCGTCCTCCTCGGACGCGACCACCGCGAGCTGCCCGGTCGAGCCGAGCACGTTCATGATCGTCTCGTGGGCGAACACGTCGAGCTTCTGCACGCGCTCGCCCTGCACGTTCGTGGTCCCGGTCGCGCCGAGCACGTCCACCAGGCCCGGCGCGGATGACCGCCTTGTTGATCATCTTGGCGGCCAGCGCGATGTCGAGCAGCACGCTCGTGAACTCCCCGCTGGCCTCGGGATGCTCGCGCTCCTGCTGCAGCACGAACTGCGACAGCGTCACGGCACGATTGACCATGCGGTCCTCCGCTCAGTCCGAAAGGCCCGTGACGTCCTCGGGGCCCTTGCCGGCGCCGACGGTATGGACGAGCGACGGGGAAGGAGCCGGGAACGAACGGCGCGTACTTCTCCGCCACCGCCCGCGTGCCGCCGGCGTTCAGCTGCCGGAGCAGGAACGTGAAGCGCTCCTCGAGCGAGCCTTGCCGATCGCCTGCCGCGCGTCGCGAGCCGGCAGGCACCACAGCTCCTTCTTGTAGCCGCCGAGCGCCTTCTTGCGCGTCTTGTAGAAGAACTGCTCGTCGGTGTCGGTGGCTCTTGCGCTCGCCGGCCTCGGTCTCGCGCAGCTTCGCGTAGATCGCGCTCTTCAGGTCCGCCGGGAACGCCGGGTGGTCGAAGATCATGTTCTGGAACTCGGTCGCGAGGTGGATCTCGCACGCGCCGCGCTTCGGGAACTCGCCGAACAGCTCCGATCGGCAGCGTCGAGGCGCCGTGCTGCACGGTGCCGGCGAAGCCGTACTTGCTCGCGCGAGAGCTTCGAGAGCTTCTCGAGCGTGTCGAAGTCGAGCTTGACCTTGGCGATCGTGCCGTCCGGCAGCGGCACGCCGCCGTGGCTGGTGCCGGTCTGGATCGAGATCTTGCTCATGCCGGCCTTGCCGGGCGCGAGCTTCGCGAGCTCGGCGTTGAAGACGCCGACGAACGCCTCGAGCTCCTCGGCCGTCGAGTTCTGCCGCCGACCTCGCCGATCTCGCCGCCCACCGAGACGGTGCACGCCCGTCGGCTCGATGCTGCGGATGAACGCGGTGATCTCGCGCGCACAGCGTGCCGTTGAGCCGCTGCTGCTCGGCGTGCGTGGGCTTGTCGAGCTCCACGAGCGTCGAGGTGTCCACGTCGATGTTGTAGAAGCCCGCCCTGATCGCCTCCGTCGGCGAGGTCGAGCACGGTCTTGCATCTCGGCCGCCGGGTCGGCGACGTACTTCTTGGCGTTGATCTGGAAGTGGTCGCCCTGGATGAAGACCGGGCCCTTCCAGCCCTCGCGCAGCGCGGCCGCCAGCATCACGAACGCGTACTCGGCCGGGCGCTGGTCGGTGTAGCTCATCTCCGAGCGCGCGATCTCGAGCAGCACCGCGCCGGCGTCGAGCGCCTTGCGGGCGCGGAACAGGGCCCGCGCCGTGTCGTAGGCCATGCCGCGGATGTTGATCGCGGGCACCGTGAACGTCGGCGGCACCTCGCCGCGGCCGCGGGCCATGTACAGGCCGTTGATCGAGGCCGGGTAGATGCCGCCGCTGCGGCACTGGTCGAACACGGCCTGGCGCGCGGCGTCGCGCAGCTCGCCCTGGCGCGAACACGCCGGTCCAGACGAGGCGGTCCAGCGCGTCGCCGTTGCCGGTGGCGAGCACCGCGGTGGCCTGGCGCACTTCGTCGAGATTCTTGAGTTCGATGTTCATGGCGGATCCCCGGGCGTCCGAGGGCGCGCACGGGCCAGGGCTGCCCCGGGGCGGCTCGGGCGCGGATGGAAGAGGTGAGGTGCGGCCAAAAGGCGCGGGCAGTATAGACCGGCGATGTAACGGCCGTAAACGACGACGCTTCATCGGCCGGGGCAGGCCGCCCCGGGGCAGCGAGGTCAGTCGCCGCCGGGGCCGAGCCCCACGCGCACCGCGAGGGCCGGCGCGCGCGAGAACGGCGCGACCGCGGGCCCGAGGCTCACCGCGGGCGGCTTCGCCGAGTCGTTGTGGCGCCGGACCGCCTCCTCGACGTGCCCGACGTCCCACACCGCGACGATTGCGGCGAGCCCCATGCCGCCGAGGACACAGTAGAAGTTCCGAGCCCGCCGCTGTTCGTTGTCCAGCCCGGGCGTGTTGGCCACCCCCGCCGCCACGAACGGCGTGCCGGCGACGAGCACGGTGCGGACCACGACCCCGCGCCTGCCGTGCCCGGGAACGTCCCCGTAGCGGTAGCCCGCCGCGGGGCCGAGCACGACCCCCACGGCCGCGAACGCGACCCCGATCACGATCAGCTGGGCCGACCCGCCTGCCGCGCCGGTCAGGGCGGCGGCGCCTCCGCAGGCGAACGGCACCACCGTGCTGTTCGCCGAGAGCTGCGCGGCGACCTCGGGCAACGGCAGGCCGTCCGGCCCGAGCGAGTCGCGGTGCGCCTCGCCGAAGGGCTTCGTGATCGAGGCGCCCGCGAATGCCGGACCCGCCAGGAGCAGGAGCCCGAGAGCCGCGGCTCGCGCCGTGGGCACGATCGGCGATCGGGGGGCGCGCCGCGGCTCGGGACCTCGCCGCGCGATCGCAGCACCCCGCGCCACGGTCAGCCCGTCGCTGCGCCCAGCGCCACGATGCCCTCGCGGGCCTGGCGCAGCTTCGGGGAAGCGCTGCGGGTCGAACGTCGAGATGCCCGTCGCGCGCTTCCACGACAGCAGCTCGGCCAGGTCCTGCGTGCACGCGGCCGCCATGCCCATGCCGTGACCGGTGAACCCGCCGCACGATCGCGAGGTGGTGCGCCGCGTCGAGCCAGCCGACGAGCGGCCGGCCGTCGCGCGCGAAGCCCATGATGCCCGCCCAGCGGTGCTCGATCGGCGCGCCGCCGGGCACGAGCTGCTTCAGGCCCTCCTCGATCGCGGCCTGGATCTTCGCCGTTGTCTCGTTGACGTCCGTGGCCTCGGTGTCGAAGTCCGTGTCGCGCCAGCCGCCGATGATGAGCCGGCGGTCCGGCGTCTGGCGCCAGTACTGGTAGCCCCAGTGCGCGTACGTCGGGCGCGTCGATGACGCTCACGTCGAGCGGCGCGGTCGCCAGCATCTGCCCGCGACGCGGCGCGATCACCGGCGCCAGGTGCGGCAGCAGCCGCGGCGTGAACGCGTTCGTCGCCAGCACCAGCGTGCGCGCGCGCGCGACGTGAGCGTCGCTGCGCGCCTCCCAGAGCCCGGTCTGCCAGTTCGCGGAGTCGAGGCGCGAGTGCGGGTAAGAGCCGCGCGCCCTTCTCGAGCGCCGCGACCGCGATTCCGTGCAGGAACTTGACCGGGTGGATCATGCCGTCCTCGGGCACCTCGAACGCCGCGTCGAACCCGGAAACCGCGTGCGCGGGCACCGCGTCCGCGATCGCGATCTCGCGCATCGGGAAGCCGTCGTGCCGCAGCTCGGGCAGCGAGCCGCGCAGGTCCTCGCTCTCCTCGTGCGTGCGCGTCAGGCGCAGCGAGCCGGTCTGCTGGTAGTCGCAGTCGATGCCGAGGCTCTGGACGAGCTGGCGGACGCGCTGGTGCGTTGCGCCGCCCGATGTGCAGCACGGCGCGCGCGCCGTCGCGGCCCCAGAGCGCGATGCGCTCCGAGTAGGGCTCGGCCGGCGCCGCGAGCAGGAAGCCGACATTGCGGCCGCTCGCCTCGCCGGCGAGCCAGCCGGCCTCGAGCAGCCCGACCATGGCGCCCTGTTCGGCCAGGGTGTAGGCGAGGGTCAGCCCGGCGATGCCGCCGCCGACGATGAGCACGTCGGCGTCGAGGTCCTGGGCCAGCGGCGGGAGCTCCGGATACTTCGGGGTCCACCAGATCGAGTCGGGGCGAGGAGCGATGAGGGACATGGCGGCATGATGCACTCGGCTCAGAGGCCGGGCAAGGCGAGCGTTGTGCTCCGGGGATTGGTGACGGTGACGTGCGATGACCGCCCTGGTGCGTCCTTGGTGGCGCTCACGCGGCGTACTTGAGCGTGTGCGCGGCGGGTCGCGCGAGCGCGCGCGTCGGCACCGCGCGCCAGTAGTAGCGCTGCCAGCACGCCGGCAGCGCGATGCGTCCCGGGAACCGCCGCTCGGCCAGCACCTCGCGCGCCTTGAGCCGGCGCGGCAGCAGCCCCAGCCGCATCGCCGGCGAGTCGCCGCGGGATCGCTCCGAGAACGACTTGATGTAGTTGCGCCACACGAGCAGCACCCACAGCCGCTCGATGGCGCTCTGGCGGCGCTTGCTGAACGCGATCGTCTCGCGCTTGTGGTTCGCGCCGCTGTGGCGGATCAGCAGGTCGAGCAGGTTGATCGGGAACAGCGGGTTGCGCGGGGTGCGCGCGGCGCGCGAGCTGATCGTGCGGTGCGTGACCTCGAGGTGCGCCAGGCGCCGCAGGGCCCGCGGGTAGTCGCGGTGCTCGTCGCTGTGCAGCTCGAGCGCGCGCGGCGCGGGCGCCAGCGTGCCGAGCAGCGCCGCCACCTCCTTCTCGACCGAGCGCGGGTCGGGCCGCCCATCGCGCGCCTCGAGCTTCGCCCGGCGGCGCTGCTGGCGGCGGCTCATGCGGCCCGAGCGGCGCAGCTCGGAGTCGGTGAAGCCGTGGAAGAAGTGCGAGCGCTGCCCCGCTGCGACGTGGTAGAGCGTCGGGTGGTACTGGCTCCACTCGAAGGACAGAAAGCCGTCGAGGACCAGCGGCTCCTCGGGCAGGACCCGGGGCCGCAGCTGCTGGTGGACCAGCAGGCAGTGGCGCCCGAGCCGGGCGGCATGGGTGAGCACGGTGTGCGGGCTGGTCTCCAGTGCGCGGGCGATCTGGCGGTAGGCCGAGCAGGCGAGCAGGGCCTGGAAGATGGGCTCGAGCAGGTGCGGGCGCTGCAGCCAGTAGGTGGTGCGGAAGGTCTGCTCGCTGAAGCGACGCCGGCAGTGACAGCAGCGGAACCGCCGGACCCGGTGCGGGGCGTGCTGGCGCAAGAAGACGCCGTCATGGACCCAGCGCCAACCTTCGGTGGTGGTGTGGAATGCGCAAGTCGGGTTGGGGCAGTGCGGCGGTGCGTGGGGGGCGACGGTCGTGGTCATGCCCGCGCACCCTGCACACCCCGCGCCACCACCAATCCCCGGAGCACAACGCGGCGCTCGTTGACACCCTCGGGCGAAAGCGGCTTCAATCGCCCGGTTCGCCGCTGCGCACGCCGCCCTCCAGCCCCGAGGACACGCCCCGTTGGAGATTCCCGAGACCATCGTCTGCCGCCTGCGCGTGAACGGCGACGAGCGCGAGTGCGCCGTCGACCGCCGGCACCACGCTGCTCGAGGCGCTGCGCTACCGGCTCGGGCCTGACCGGCAGCAAGCAGGGCTGCGACAAGGGCGACTGCGGCGCCTGCACGGTGCTCGCTGGACGGCGAGCCCGGTGCTCTCGTGCATCACGCTGGCGCTCGCCTGCGAGGGGCGCGAGATCCGCACGGTCGAAGGTCTCGCCGAGCGCGGCCGCGCCGCACCCGCTGCAGGACGCGTTCGACCGCACGGGCGGCGCGCAGTGCGGCTTCTGCACGCCCGGCATGCTGATGAGCGCGTAGGCGCTGCTGCGGCGCAACGCGAGCCCGACGCGCGAGGAGATCGCGCACGCGCTCTCGGGCAACCTCTGCCGCTGCACCGGCTACACCAAGATCCTCGAGGCGGTCGAGCTGGCCGCGCGCGAGCTGCGGGAGCGCCCGGTGAGCGACGCGCGGCAAGGCGCCTGCGGCGGCCGTCCGCCGGGATGGCCGTGCCGCAAGGGGCGGATCATGCCCCGCGAGGACCGGCTGAAGCCCCCGGCGTGGGAGGGCGGCCGCACGGACCCGCCCAACGGCGACACGTTCTCGACCGTCGGGAAGCGCAACCGCAAGGTCGAGGGCCTCGCCAAGGTGACCGGCCGCGCGATCTACGCCGACGACCTCGTGCTGCCGCGCATGCTGCACGCGCAAGCTCCTGCGCTCGATCCACGCGCACGCGCGCATCGTCTCGATCGACGCGGGCGCGGCGCTGGCGATGCCCGGCGTGCACGCGGTGGTCACCGGGCAGGGACCTGCCCGCGCACTTCGGCATCATCCCGTGGACGCGAGGACGAGCAGGCGCTGTGCGCGGACGAAGGCGCGCTACGTGGGCGACGCGATCGCCGCGGTCGCGGCGGACAGCGAGCGGCTCGCCGAGGAGGCGCTGCGCGCGATCCGCGTCGAGTACGAGGTGCTGCCGCGCGGTCACCGGACATCGACGACGGCGCTCGCGCACCCCGAGCGGCAGGTGAACGAGAAGGCGGCCGAGGGCAACATCAGCAAGCAGGTGCGCCTCGAGTTCGGCGCCGTGGACGCGGCGCTCGCACAACAGCGACGAGGTGGTCGAGGGCGAGTACTGGTACGAGGGCTCGACGCACGCGCCCATCGAGCCGCACTGCTGCGTCGCCGAGTTCGACGCGACGGGCTTCCTCACCGTCTGGTCGAGCACGCAGGTCGCCGCACTACCTGCACCGCGACCTCGCGAAGGTGCTCGGCCTGCCGACGCAGCGCGTGCGCGTGGTGCAGCCGGTCGTGGGCGGGGCGTTCGGCGGCAAGAGCGAGCCGTTCTCGCTCGAGTTCTGCGCCGCGAAGCTGGCGCATGGTCACCGGCCGGCCGGTCAAGATCCTCTACACGCGCGAGGAGGTGTTCTACGCGCACCGCGGCCGGCACCCGATGCGCCTGCGCTACCGCACGGGCATCCGAGCGCGACGGCACGCTGACCGGCACCGACGCGCGGGTGCTACCTGGACGGCGGCGCGTACAGCTCGTTCGGGCTGGTGACGACCTACTACTCGGGCCAGCTGCTCACCGCGCCCTACGCGCTGCCGGCCTACCGCTTCGACTCGACGCGCGTGTTCACGAACAAGCCGGCGTGCGGCCCCAAGCGCGGGCACGGCTCGGTGCAGCCGCGCTTCGCGTTCGAGTGCCAGCTCGACAAGCTGGCCGAGCGCCTCGGCATCGACCCGATCGAGGTGCGCCGGAAGCAACTTCATGGGCGAGCACACGCAGCACCGTGAACGGCATGCGCGTGACCTCGAACGGCTTCCTGCAGTGCCTGGACGCGCGTCGAGCGCGCAGTCGGGCTGGCGCGACAAGTTCCGCCGCCTGCCGTACGGCCGCGGCGTCGGCGTCGCGGGCAGCATGTACATCAGCGGCACCAACTACTGCATCTACCCGAACGAGATGCCGCAGGCGGCCGTGCAGCTCAAGCTCGACCGCAGCGGGCGCGCCACGGTGTTCAGCGGCTGCTCCGACATCGGGCAGGGCGTGGACTCGGTGCTCGCCTACATCGTCTGCGAGGAGCTGGGCCTCGAGCTGCGCGACGTGCGCGTCGTGGCCGCCGACACCGACCTCACCCCGGTGGACCTGGGCTCGTACTCGAGCCGCGAGACGTTCATGGTCGGCAACGCCTGCCTCGACGCGGCGCGCGCCCTGCGCGAGAAGATCGCGGCGACGCTCGCCGAGCGCTGGGGCGTGCCGAAGGGCGAGATCGTGCTCGCGGGCGGCGTCGCGTGCGCCACCGGCAACCCGCGCGAGCTGGCGATGAGCGTCAAGGACGCCTTCCAGGCCGCCGAGGCGCAGCACGGCACGCTCGGCTCGGTGGGCTGGTACCAGTCGCCCAAGCTGGGCGGCGACTACCGCGGCGGCACGATCGGCGCCTCGCCCGCCTACTCGTTCACCGCCCACGTCGCCGAGGTGGACTGCGACCCCGAGACCGGCGTCGTGAACGTGACGGACATCTGGGTGGCGCACGACTGCGGGCGCGCCCTGAACCCGGTCAACGTCGAGGGCCAGATGGAAGGCAGCGCCTACATGGGCTTCGCCGAGGCGCTGATGGAGACCCAGGTCTACAAGCCGGCCGCGCCCGGGCACCCGTTCGGCCTGCACCACGGGCCGAGCGCTGCTCGACTATCGCATGCCGACCTCGCTCGACACGCCGAGGCTGCACTCGATCATCGTCGAGTCGGTGGACCCGGAAGGGCCCTACGGCGCGAAGGAGGCGGGCGAGGGCCCGCTGCACCCGAGCATCCCGGCGATCGCGAACGCCATCTACGACGCGCTCGGCGTGCGCTGCGACCGGCTGCCGTTCGACCCGCCGCGCGTGCTGTCGCTGCTGCGCGCAGGCGGCGCGCGCGAGCGCTGGGAGCGCGCCCGCGCGCAGGCCGGGAGGGCGTGACGTGCTGACGCTGCCCATCTTCTGCTGGCTGCGCCCCGCGAGCGTGGACGAGGTGCTGCGCCTGCTGGCGGAGCACCCGGGCGAGTGCCTGCTCGTCGCGGGCGGCACGGACGCGGTGCCGAACCTGAAGCACCGGCTGCACGAGCCGAAGTTCGTCATGAGCCTCGCGGGGCTCGACGAGCTGCGCTTCGCGCGAGCGACCGACGACGGGCTCGAGCTGGGCGCGCTGCTCACGCTGAGCGAGCTGGCCGCGAACGCCGACGTGCGCCGCGACTACCCCGCGCTCGCCGACGCGGCCTCGCGCGTCGCCTCGCCGCAGATCCGCAACATGGGCACGCTCGGCGGCAACCTGTGCCTCGACACGCGCTGCACGTACTACAACCAGACCTTCTTCTGGCGCGAGGCGCTGGGCTTCTGCCTCAAGAAGGACGGCGTCAAGTGCCACGTCGTGCCCGCGGGCAAGCGCTGCGTGGCCGCGCACTCGTCCGACGTCGCGCCGATGCTGATCGCGCTCGGGGCGCAGGTCGAGATCGCGAGCGCGGCCGGGCGGCGCTGTGATCGACGTCGACGTCGTTCTTCGTCGGCGACGGCATCCACAACAACGTGCTCGGGCCCGGCGAACTGGTGACGCGCGTTCGCGTGCCCGCCGCCGCGCGCGGCGCGCGCCAGGCCTACGGCAAGCTGCGCCCGCGCGGGGCGATCGACTTCCCGATGCTGTCCGTCGCGGTCGCCGGCCGCGACGACTCGGGCCGGGTGAGCGCGCTGCGCATCGTCGTGAGCGCGCTCGGCGCGAAGCCCCGCACGCTCGGCGGGCTCGATTCGCTCGCGCTGGGGAAGCGCGGCCGACGAGGCGCTGTTCGAAGCGGTCGCCGCCGCGGCGCACAAGCAGTGCACGCCGCTCACGAACGTGCCGTACGACGACGCGTGGCGGCACGAGATGGTGCCGGTGTTCGTCAAGCGCGCTCTGCGCGAGGCGTTCACGGGGAGCGGCGCATGACCTGGCGGCCCCGCAACATCCCGGACACGCAGGCCTCCGGCTCGCCGGACGCCGGCCCGGGCCCCGAGCCCGCGCACGAGTCGCTCGCGGCGTTCGGCGAAGCGCGCGAGCCTGACGTGTGGAGCACGCTCGCGCGCTGGCGCGCCGCGGGCCGCCGGTTCGCGATGCTCACCGTGATCGAGTCGCGCGGCTTCACGCCGCGCAAGGCCGCGACGCACATGCTGCTCGCCGAGGACGGCGAGACCGTCCGGCAGCATCGGCGGCGGCGCGATCGAGCACGAGGCGCTGCGCGAGGCGCGCGAGATGCTCGGGACCGGCGGGCCCGCGCGCACGGTCAAGAAGCACCTCACGCAGGACCTCGGCATGTGCTGCGGCGGCGAGATGGTGGTCTTCCTCGAGCCGGTCGAGGCCGCGCCGCGCCTGTTCGTCTTCGGCGCGGGCTACGTGGCCCGGCCGATCGCGGCGCTGGCCGACGCCTGCGGCTTCCTTGTGACCGTGATCGACGGCCGGCCCGAATGGGCGAGCCCCGAGCGCTTCCCGGGCGTAACCGTGCGCTGCGAGGACCCGGAGTCCGCCGCGCGCACGCTCGAGACCAGCCCCGAGGACTACGCGATCGTC
This sequence comes from uncultured delta proteobacterium, assembly GCA_963821195.1. Taxonomy (GTDB): domain Bacteria; phylum Myxococcota; class Myxococcia; order Myxococcales; family Anaeromyxobacteraceae; genus Anaeromyxobacter. Next base: position 332,148 of record CAWGDE010000017.1, on the reverse strand, counting down.
GTGACGCACGACCACGCGCTCGACCAGCGCGTCGTGCAGCAGCTGCTCGCTCGGCCGCTCCGGTTCACCGGCATGATCGGCAGCCTCGCCAAGCAGCGGAAGTTCGCGCTGCGACTTTCGCGCGCGGGGCTTCTCCGACGACCAGATCGGTCGCGTGCGCACCCCGCTCGGCGTCGCGATCGGCGCGCAGACGCCCGAGGAGATCGCGGTCAGCGTGCTCGGCGAGCTGATCGCCGTTCGCCGCGGAGCGACCCCCGAGCGCGGCTGGACGCCGCGCCCGCGCGAGGCAGGGGCGACGCCCGCCTCGCCCGCACCGCCGTCACCGTCCGCGTCCTCCGCGCCCGCCACGCCGGCGGCCGCATCGTCCACGAAGGGAGAGCCCGCATGAACGTCGGCGTGCTGCTCGCCGCCGGCGCCTCCACCCGCATGGGGACGCCGAAGGCGATGGTGAAGTGGAAGGGGAAGAGCTTCCTCGCGAACGGGACGCTCGCGCTGTGGGCGGCGTGCGACACCGTCGTGGTCGTTCTCGGCTCGAAGGCGCGCGAGGTGCGCGAGGCCGCCGAGGAGGAGTTCGGCGCGCTGGTGACGAGCGGCGCGCTGAGCCATGCGGTGCACGCGGCCCGCGGCAAGGGCGCGCGCGGGCTCGAGGCGCACTTCGCGGTCAACGCGGGCTGGAAGCGCGGGATGCTGTCGAGCGCGCAGGCGGGGCTGGCCGAGGCGCTGCGCCTGAAGCCCTCGTCCATCCTCGTGCTGCCGGTGGACCACCCGGAGGTGCGGCCCGAGACGGTCGCGCACCTGGGCGCGATGATGTCCGAGGCGCTCGGCGCCTTCGGCGGCCGCGCCCGCGAGGGCTTCGCGTACGCGCTGGTGCCCCGGCACAAGGGCCGGCGGGGCCACCCGCTCGCGCTCTCGCCGGCGCTGGCGCGCGCCATCGCGCGCGACCGGGAGGCCCGCGACCTCGCGGACGGCGTGCGCCGGCACGCGCGGCTCGTCGGCTACCTCGACGTGGCCGACCCGGGGGTCGTGAAGAACCGGAACACGCCGGGGCGCTGAAACCCGCTCGACCCGGCGGCGGGAAGGGCGTCGGTCCGGCCCGCCGCCGCTTATTTTGCACTCTCCCGGCGATTTCACCGTCGTTAGGTCGGGCGCGTGCGTGCGAAGATCTGGCGTCCGCCGCTGTCCGTAGCCCCCCCAACACGGAGCGCCCGCATGCCCAACACCGCGACCCCTGTCCGCCGCCTCGCCGCCGCCCTCGCCCTCGCCCTGCTCGCGCTCGCGCCCACCGCGCACGCCCAGACCTGGAACGAGGTGGGCGACGCGTTTCCGTACGTCCAGGCCGCGCAGCAGACGGTCGGCGCGGGCCCGCTCACGCAGATCAACGGCACGCTCGACCAGGACGCGGACGCCGACGTCTACTGCGTGCACCTGGTCGCCACTCCGCCCGCCGGCGCGCCGCTGCTGTGGATGAACTGCGTCGTGAACGACGGCCCGAACGTCTACCTCTTCGACCCCGCGGGCGTGGGCGTCGCGACCAACTACACCTGCCAGGCCGGCCAGAAGCTCATCGTCGCGCCGAACGTCTCGCTGCCGCCCGGCAACTACTATGTGGCCGTCTCCTACACCGGCTGGGAGCCGTCCTCGCAGGCCGGCGCGATCTGGCTGTCCGCGCTCCCGGGGCAGCGCGCCCCGGACGGCCCGGGCGCGGCCGGCGCGCTGTGGGGCTGGGGCGGGACGGGGAACGTGCAGCCCATGAACCCGTACTCGGTCGGGCTCTCCGGCACGTGGTTCGGCTACTGCGACGCCGCGACGCCGTCGGCCAGGCCGACCTGGGGATCGCTCAAGCTGCGCTACTGAGTGGCCCTGGGCGCCCGGCGCTGCGCGCGCCCCGTGCACCACAGCTCGCCGTCGCGCTCCTCGAGCGCGAGCGCGGTGAGCGAGGCGCCCGCGCACGGGCCGTCCACGCAGCGGCCCGTGTCGGGGGCGTAGCGCGCGCCGTGGTGGCAGCAGACGAGCGCGTCGAACGCCTCGTCGAAGAAACGCGCGTCGCCGAAGTCGAGCGGCAGCGACTGGTGCCGGCACACGTTGAGGTACGCGTGCACGCGCCCGCGCCAGCGGACCGCGAACGCGTCCCACGTCAGGCCGTCGAGAGCGATCCGGAAGCGCACCCCGTCGCCGTCGCGCAGGGCCGAGGCCTTCGCGACGCGGACGTCGCTCACACGCGCACGAGCGAGCGCGCCTGCACGGCCCGCACGCAGGCGGCGACCCGCTGGATGCCGCTCTCGATCTCGGCTTCGTCGATGCCCGTAAAGCCGAGGATCAGGCCGCCGCGCTCGCGCGGCTGCATCGCGTACTCCGAGAGCGGCAGGCACTGGATGCCCGCGCGCGCCACCTCGGCGCCGGCCTCGAGGTCGTCCACGCCGGGGGGCAGCCACGCCACGCGGCTCATGCCGCCTTCGCCCTCGTCCACCTCGAGCACGTCCTCGGCGTGCAGCCGCACCGCCTTGAGCAGCGCCGCGAGGCGCGCGGCGTAGAGCGTCCGCATGCGGCGCACGTGGCGCGCGAAGTGCCCCTCGTTCATGAAGTCGGCGAGCACCGCCTGCGTGAGCCCCGGCGACTGGCGGTCTGTGACCACGCGCGCCTGCACCAGGGCCGGCACGAGGTCGGTGGGGGCGACGATGTAGCCGAGCCGCAGCGACGAGAACAGGACCTTGCTGAACGTGCCGACGTAGAGCACGCGGTCCGACGGGTCGATGCCCTGCAGCGCCGCGAGCGGGCGGCCGCGGTAGCGGTACTCGCTGGCGTTGTCGTCCTCGAGGATCCAGGCCCCGGCGCGCTCGGCCCACTGCGTGAGCGCGACCCGGCGGCCGAGCGTCATGGTCACGCCGAGCGGGTTCTGGTGCGAGGGCGTGCAGTAGACGAGCCGCGCGTGCGGGGCGCGCTCGATGCCCGCAGAGACGATCATGCCGTCGGAGTCCACAGGCACCGGCACGGGCACGGCGGCGTGGGCCTGCAGCGCCGCGCGGGCGCCGAAGTAGCCCGGGTCCTCGAACCACACCTCGTCGCCGCGGTCGAGCAGGATGCGCGCGGCGAGGTCCACGCCGTGCTGCGAGCCGTTCACCACGATCACGTGCTCTGGCCCACAGCGTGCGCCGCGGCTGGCCGAGAGGTGCGCCGCGATCGCCTCGCGCAGCGGCAGGTAGCCCTGCGGATCGTCGTAGGTGAGCTGGCGCACCGAGGCGCGTCGCAGGCGCCGGTCGCAGAGCCGCCGCCAGATGTCCATCGGGAAGTGGTCGAGCGCGGGCAGGCCGGGGCGGAAGGCGTTCGCGACCGTGCGCAGCGGGTGGCGCAGGATGGGCGCGTCGGCGATGCGGCGGCCGCGCGAGGAAAGCGCGCGCGAGGCGCGCGAGGAAGCCGGGGCGCCCGCCGGGACGCCGTCCGCCGTCTCGCGGGCCAGCGTCTCGGGCACCATCGACTCGGGGATCGCGCGCGCGACGAATGTGCCTGAGCCGGCGCGGCTCTCGATGTATCCTTCGGCCAGCAACTGGCTGTAGGCGCTCAGGACCGTGTTGCGCGAGATGTGCGAGACGTTCGCGAACTCGCGGCTTGCGGGCAGGCGCGAGCCGGGGCCGAGGCGGCCGCTCAGGATCGCGCGGCGGAGCTCCTCGTAGAGTTGCCGGTGGAGCGACTCGGGCGCGTCCGGGTCGAGTGAGAACGCGCGAAAGCTCGAGATGGATGGTCGTCTTGGCATGGTGTTTCCGGGCCTATCGAAGGGACCACTTCGGTGCTGGCCGGGCACTGTAGCGATTTTGTCCTCCGCTATCCAGACACGAATGCGGTCTTTCCGATGTCGGGGCGCGATAGCGGCCCGAGCGAGGGAGAGTGGCCAGTGGCCTCGAATGACGGGCAACCGGTGGTCGCGGTCTTCGGCAGCAGCACGATGAAGGAGGACGACCCCGCCTACGCCGAGGTCGTCGTGCTCGGCGCCGAGCTCGCGAAGGCCGGCCTGGCCGTGATGAGCGGCGGCTACGGCGGCGCCATGGCCGCGGTCTCGCGCGGGGCGCACGAGGCCGGCGGGCACGTGATCGGCGTCACCGTCGAGCTGTTCGAGCGCCGCGGCCCGGTGAACCCGTGGGTGCGCGAGCGCGTGCACACCCCCGACATCTACGAGCGCCTGCGCCACCTCGTGCACGAGGCCGACGCGTTCGTCGCGGTGACCGGCAGCATCGGCACGCTCACCGAGCTGTTCCTCGCGTGGACCATGCTCAGCGTCAGCGCCCGGCCGCGGGCGCCGCTCGTGCTGATGGGCGCGCACTGGCGCGCGTGGCTCGAGGCGCACCGCGCGCCGGAGCTTCGTGCCGGAGCACCTGTTCGCGCTTCGTCGAGGTCGCCGACACGCCGCGCCAGCGGCGAAGGCCGTCGCGGACGCGCTGCGCCCGCGCGCGCGAATCGACGCCGGAGGCGTCGAGACTGCACGACGCGCCGCGCCCGACCCGCTGCTCGGCGCCCGCGCGCACTTCCCCTCGCGTCGAGCGCACGCTGCACTTCGCCTCGCACACGCTGGGCGCGATGCCCGCCGCAGGTCCGCGGCCTCGCTCGCCGAGTACGCGCGCACGTGGGGCGAGCGCGGCATCCGCGCCTGGGAGGAGCGCTGGATGGCCGTGCCCGCCGAGGTCGCGGGCTCGGTCGAGTCGCTGCTCCGTGCCGCGAAGGGCTCGGTCTCGCTGCACCCGAACGTCACCGTGGCGCAGGCCGTCGCGCTCTCGTGCGTGGACTTCACGCCGCGCGCGGCCGCGGCTCGTCTGCACCGACGAGGACTTTCCCTCGGTGCTCTACCTCTACGAGGGGCTCGTGCGCCGCGGCGCCGAGATCGTGCGCGTGCCCGCGCGAGACGGCCGCCGCATCGACGAGGCGGACCTGGTCGCCGCGATCGACGAGCGCACGGCCGTCGTCGCGCTCTCGACCGTGCTCTTCCGCACCGCGCAGGCGCTGGACCTCGCGCCCATCGTGCGCCGCGCCCGCGAGGCCGGGGCGCTCTCGCTGCTCGACGCCTACCAGGCGGTCGGCACGCTCGAGTGGACGTGCGCCGCGCTCGATCCCGACTTCGTCACCGGCGGCTCGGTCAAGTGGCTCTGCGGCGGGCCCGGGCACCGGCTGGCTGTACGTCCGCCCGTCGCTCGCGGCCTCGCTCGTGCCGGCGCTCACCGGCTGGTTCGGTCACGAGGAGCCGTTCGCGTTCGACTCCGGGCCGCACGCGCCTGCACGCGGGCGAGCGGCGGTTCTGGAACGGCACGCCGTGCATTCCCGCGTACTGCGCCGCGCGCGCGGGCTTCGCGCATCGTCGCCTCGCTCGGCTCGGCGCGCGATCCGCGCCAAGTCGCTGCGCCAGACCGCGCGCATCCTCGCGCTCGCCGACGAGGAGGGCTTCCGCGTCGTCTCGCCGCGCGAGGCCGCAGCGCCGCGGCGGCACGGTGTGCCTCGACGTGCCCGAGGCGCCGCGCGTGTGCGCGGCGCTGCTCGCGCAGGACGTGCTGCTCGACCACCGGCCGGGCGTCGGCCTGCGCCTCGCGCCGCACTACTACACGCGCGACGACGAGGTGGACGAGGTCATGCGCCGGGTGAAGGCCGAGGTCGAGAAGGCGGTCGGCGCGGCGCGGTAGCGGGCGGTGCGGACCGCGGCGCGCCGCCCGGGTCCGGCGCGAAGCGAGACCGTGACGGCCGAACCCTCGCGCGGTACATTGCGCGCGAATCCATCCACGCCGCTCGCCGCGCCACCCACCCCGCGAAGGAGTCGCCATGGGCACCGCACCCGCCGAGACCCGGGAACTGAAGATCGTCCGCGAGCCGAAGGTCTACCTGGTCGGCCGGCAGGTGGTGAGCGACGAGGAGATCGCGCGCTTCCTCGCCGACGAGGAGGTGACCTGGCAGACCGACACCGAGGTCGGCGCCGAGAAGCTCGCCGAGATCGCCGGGCGCGTCTGCTACATGTCGTACGGCAAGGGCCGCAAGACGAACGCCGAGTTCGTCGGCCACATCATCGACGTGGGCCACGGCTCGGTGCTCGAGCACGGCGTGTGGAGCTTCCTGTTCACCGGCGTCTCGCGCTCGTTCACGCACGAGCTGATCCGCCACCGGCACTTCTCGTACTCGCAGCTCTCGCAGCGCTACGTGGACGAGAGCGACTCCGACTACGTCGAGCCCGACGTGATCGCCGCCGACCCCGCGCTGCACGCGATCTGGTGCGAGTCCGTGAACGCCGCGCGCATCGGGCTACGACCGGCTGGTCGCCGGGCTCGAGGCCAAGTTCACCGACATGACCGACAAGACGCTGCGCCGCAAGATGGCGCGGCAGGCCGCGCGCTCGGTGCTGCCGAACGCGACCGAGACCAAGATCTTCGTGACCGCGCAACGCGCGGGCGCTGCGCCACTTCATCGAGCTGCGCGGCAGCGAGCACGCCGAGGTCGAGATCCGCAAGGTCGCGGTCGAGGTGCTGCGGATCATGCAGAAGGAAGCGCCCGAGCATGTTCCGCGGACTACACGCTCGTCCCGCTGCCCGACGGCACGCTCGCCACGCACACGGACCACGTGAAGGTCTGACCGCGGGCCGCCGCTGCGATCCGGTGCGCACCCGATGACCGACGACGCGCGGGCAAACGAAGCGATGGTGGAGCGACGGCCGGTCACCCGCGTGACCGGCCGCTCGCGCGAGACGGTCGACGACGCGGTCGCGGTCGAGCGCGCGCTCGAGATCCGCGTGGACGGCCGCGCGCTGTCGGTCACGCTGCGCACGCCGGGTCACGACGACGAGCTGGCGCTCGGCTTCCTCGCCAGCGAGGGCGTGCTGCGGCGCGCGGCCGACGTCGCCTCGATCGCGGCGCGCGGCCGCGGCGCGCGACGACGAGCCCGACGTGCTCGACGTGCGGCTCGCCCCGGGCGTCGCGCTCGACTGGACGAAGCTCGAGCGGAACTTCGCGGCCACCGCCGCGTGCGGGCATCTGCGGCCGCGCGCACCTGGAATCGCTGCGCGCCGGCCTCGCGCCGGCGGGTGACGCCGGCCGCTTCGAGGCGGCCGCGGTCCTCGCGCTGCCCGAGCGGTTGCGCGCCGGCCAGGCCGCATTCGCCGAGACCGGCGGACTGCACGCCGCCGTCTGGTGCGACGGCGCGCTCGAGCCGCGCGTGCTGCGCGAGGACGTCGGCCGCCACAACGCCGTGGACAAGGTCTGCGGCTGGCTGCTGCGCGAGGGACTGCACGGCGCGGGCGAGGGCCTGCTGTGGGTGAGCGGTCGCGCGGGGGCCGAGCTGGTGCTCAAGGCCGCGCGCGCCCGCATCCCCGCGCTGGCCGCGGTCGGCGCGCCCACCTCGCTCGCGATCGAGCTGGCCGAGGCGGCCGGCATGACGCTCGTCGGGCTTCCTGCGCGAGGGCCGGATGAACGTCTACGCGGGCGAGGGGCGGATCGGGTAGAAGGCGACCCGCGCGCGCGGCCGGCCGACGGGCAAGCTCCCAGGCAGCCCGACGCGAAACTTGACGCAATCGATCCGGGCCGCGCGGCATCAACAGGCCATGCGCCACTGCTCGCACCCCCACCGGACCTGCTGCTGTTGTCGTCGCGGACGAGGCGGTCGCCTCCCGTCCACGAGTCCGGCGCGCGCGAGCCGCTAGCCCGCACACCCGATTCCAGACGCAGTGGCGGCCGTCTCGTACCTCCGGTACGGGCGGCCGCCTTCGTCTTCCCGCCCGGGCCGCAACCCGAAGGGAAAACGCCATGTCCCGCATCCACGACAGCATCCTCGACACCATCGGCCGCACGCCCGCTCGTGCGCACGCAGCGCCTGCAGCAGGGGCTGAAGGGCCGAGCTCGTGCTCAAGCTCGAGTCGTTCAACCCGATGTCGTCGGTCAAGGACCGCATCGCGCTCTCGATGATCGACGACGCGCTCGCGCGCGGCGCCGTCGTGCCGGGAAGACCACGATCATCGAGCCGACCTCCGGCAACACCGGCATCGGCCTGGCGTTCATCTGCGCGGCGCGCGGCATCCCGCTGGTCCTGACCATGCCCGAGACCATGTCGGTCGAGCGGCGCAAGATCCTGCTCGCGCTGGGCGCGCGAGCTCGTGCTGACCGAGGGCGCGAAGGGCATGAAGGGCGCGATCGCGCGCGCCGAGGAGCTGCGGCGCGAGATCCCGGACTCGATGATCATCGGCCAGTTCGAGAACCCGGCGAACCCGAAGGTCCACCGCGAGACGACCGCGGTCGAGATCTGGGACGACACCGACGGCGCGGTGGACATCGTCGTCGCGGGCGTCGGCACCGGCGGCACGATCACGGGTGTCGCCGAGGCCCTCAAGCCCCGCAAGCCGTCGCGTGCGCGCGATCGCGGTCGAGCCGACGGACTCGGCGGTGCTCTCGGGCGGCGCGCCGGGGCCGCACAAGATCCAGGGCATCGGCGCGGGCTTCGTCCCGCGGTGCTGCGCACCGACCTGATCGACGAGATCGTCCAGGTCACGAACGAGGACGCGTTCGCCATTGCGCGCCGGCTCTGCCGCGAGGAGGGCATCATGGTCGGCATCTCGTCGGGCGCCGTCGCGCACGCGGCGATGCAGGTCGCCGCGCGGCCCGAGAACGCCGGCAAGCTGATCGTCGCGGTGCTCGCGAGCCACGGCGAGCGCTACCTGTCCACGCCGCTGTTCGACTTCCCGCGCAGCAGGACGCGCGGCGGCGCGCTGAAGCCACGGAGCGACCATGCTGCGACTCTTCGAGGACATGCGCACCGATCCAGCGCAAGGACCCGGCGGCGCGCGGCACGCTCGAAGTGCTCCTGTGCTATCCCGGCCTGCACGCGCTTGGTCGCGCACCGGGTCGCGCACACGCTCTGGCGCTGGCGCATGCCGCTCTGCCGCGGCTGCTCTCGCACCTGACGCGTTTCCTCACCGGCATCGAGATCCATCCCGGGCGCGACCATCGGTCGGCGCGTCTTCATCGACCACGGCATGGGCGTCGTGATCGGCGAGACCGCGGTGGTCGGCGACGACTGCCTCATCTACCAGGGCGTCACGCTGGGCGGCACGTCGCTCGAGCACGGCAAGCGCCACCCGACGCTCGAGGACCCACGTGGTCATCGGCGCCGGGCGCCAAGGTGCTCGGCGACATCCGGCTCGGCAGCCACACGCGCGTGGGCTCGGGCTCGGTGGTGATCAAGTCCTCGCCGCCGCACTCGACCGTCGTCGGCATTCCCGGCCACGTGCTCGAGGAGAAGCCGGCCGAGGAGCAGCGGCCCGGCCACGAGCTCGAACACAACCGGCTGCCCGACCCGACCTGCGCAGGCCATCACGGCGCTGCGCGAGCAGGTGCGCTCGCTGGCGTGCGAGGTGGCCGAGCTGCGCCACCGGCCGGTTCCCGAGGCCCTGCCGAGCGGCATCAGCGCCCGCGAGGTCGAGGCGGCGTTCCGCTCGCTCCGCGAGAGCGCCGCGCCGCCCAACCGCGCACCCCGAGCTGGTCGAGGGCGGCGGCATCTAGCCCGACCTGTTCATGAGCCCGTGGCCTGCGAGCGCCGGCTCCGCGCGGCTAGTGCAGCGAGAACCGGACGGGGATCGCCACCCACACGGCGATCGGCTGGCCGGCGGTCTTCGCGGGCTGGAAGAGCCACTGCTCGACCGCGTCCACCGCGGCGGCGTCGAGCATCGGGACCGACTGGTGCACGCGCACCTCGATGATCTGCCCGCTCGCGCAGACGAGCGCGTCGAGCAGGACGGTGCCGTCCACGCCCGCCTCGCGGGCCGAATCCGGGTAGACCGGCGGAACGCGCACCAGCGCCACCGGCAGTTCCTCGGCGTAGACGTACTCGCCCGGCGCCGGCAGTGACGCCTGGGCCGGACCGCGGCAGTCGTCCGGGTCGGGACCGATCGGTACGATCACGACCCGGGCACTGTCCTGACCCAGCAGCGTGGACGCCATGATCGTGGCGGTCGGCACGTCGGGGGCGATGAACGGGGCCCGGTAGAGGCCGTCCGCGGACACGATTCCGTGGCCGGGCCCCTCGCGCACCCACCAGCGCACGTCCCGTGCGGGCCCGGTGGACGTGAAGCGCAGCGCCTTGCCGAGGGATACGTCCGCCTGGGGAGGAACGACCCCGCTGAACGGTGCGGTCGGCTGCGGGGAGCGCGGCTGGCAGGCCGCGATCGCCGCGATCGCGACTCCGATCGACAGGCCCAGCCGAATGCGGTTCGACATCCGCTGAAGGCTAGTCCGCGGGGACGCCGGCGGCAATCGCCCGCCTCCCGCGGGAGCCGTCCGCGGCCCCCGCCGTGGCCTTCCCTCGAGTGGTCCCGGCGGGTGGGCATCGGGACCCGGCCGGGACCGATACCGGTCACAGACAGGCCACGCTACCGTGATCGCGTGCGCGCGGGCGGCCGATAACGCCGGGGAAGCGGGGGCCGTTCCATGGACCGCGAGGCCCCCGCGCGTGGCCCACGACGCGAGGTTTTCCCGATGCCTGCGACCCTGACCTCCGACCTGATCTGGCTGGCCGTACTCGTCCTGCTCCTCGTCTCCTGGACCGTAATCCGCCCCGCGGTCGGGTTCCTCTTCGGGCCGAAGATCGCCGCGCGGGCGCTCGCCGCGCAGCCCGACACGATCCGCCTCGAGCCCGCCACCGACGCGACGTGGGCCGACGCCGCGACGCGCGACCGGCTCTCGGGCGAGATCGCCGGCTTCGGCTTCCGCGAGGCGGGCACCTTCACGGTGCGCGAGCTGCCGGGCGTCAAGCTCCGGCTCTTCGCCAACGGACCGGACTCGACCTATGCGGCCTGCTACGAGCACCCGAAGGCCGGCACGTGGTTCGAGTTCGCGTGCCGCTTCACCGACGGCTCGAGCTCCACGTGGACGACGGCGCGCGACACTGGGCTCGCCGCGCGGCCCGGGCACCCGGTCCGCCACCTGCCCAACGCGACCGTCGCGTCGCTCTGGAAGTGCGTCACCCGCGAGCGCCCGGCACGGCCGGCGCAGCCGGCGTCCGTCGTCGGCGCCGCCGCCGACTTCGAGAACGCGTGGGCCGAGAGCATCGCCTGGCGCAAGGGGCGCGGCGTCTCGCGCACCGAGGTCGCGAAGGTCGCGATGCGCAAGGCGGCCTGAGGCCGTGACGACCGCGTCGCGCCCGGGGCGCGGCGCGGCGGATTCCACTGCGGGAGAGTGCCGGCCGTGCGGGCCGGCGCCGAAGCGGTAGCGTGCGGGTTCGAAGTCCGTTCCCTGGACCGTTCCCTCGTGTCCGCGACCGGCGCGCGCCGCCGGCCGCGGCCGTTTTCGCAGGAGACTCGCGTGGAAACTTCCGCCGCCGCCCGGCCCGCGTCCGCATGGGCGATGATCAAGGCCTACTTCCTGGATTTCAAGGTCCTCAAGGACTGCCCGCGCGAGTTCTGGGTGATCCAGGCCATCAACCTGCTCGATTGCCTCGCCTACTTCGCGTTCCTCAACATCGGCGTCGTGTTCCTGTCCGAGACCGTCGGGTTCTCGGACGTGAGCGCGGGTTACGTGTTCACGGTCTTCACGACGACGGTGACGCTGCTGCTGTTCTTCTCGGGCTTCGTCACCGACTGGCTCGGCATCCGGCGCTCCGTCCACGTGGCGATGGCGCTGCTCGTCCTCACGCGCGGCGGCATCGCGATCTGCGGGTTCTTCCCCGGGGTGCCGCACCGCGAGGGGCTCATGTGGGCGCTGTTCCTGCTGCTGGCGCCCGGAACGGCGATGGTGCAGACGCTCTTCCAGTCGGCGGTGCGCCGCTACACGAGCCCGCGGGCGCGGGGTGCGGGCTTCAGCATGTGGTACCTCGTCATGAACATCGGCGCGGCGCTGGGCGGCATCGCGATCGACGTCGTGCGGCTGAACTTCCGCGCGGACAACACCTGGATCGTCAACATCGGCGTCGTCACCGCCGTGCTGTGCTCGCTCCTGACGGTGCTCTTCATCCGCAGCGAGGCGCAGGCCATGACCGCGGGCGAGGCCCAGGAGCCCGGCGAGGCGCAGCCGGTCGACCGCCGGCTGCCGTGGCAGATCCTCGGCGAAGTCGTGAGGCAGAGCACGTTCTGGCGCTTCCTCGTGCTGGTGAGCTGCCTGATCGGCGTGCGCGCCGTGTTCCTCTACATGGCGCTGCTCTCGCCCAAGTACTGGCTGCGCGTGATCGGCCCCGACGCGCCGATGGGGCTCTTCCAGGCCGTCAATCCCATCCTGATCGTCGTCGGGCTCATCCTGTTCATTCCGCTCGCGAACAAGTTCAACGTCTACAGCATGCTCGTCTTCGGCGGGATCATCTCCTCGCTGTCGCTGTTCGCGCTCGTCGTGCCCTGGCGCTGGATGGGAGCCGACATCGTGTCGGCCTACACGACGATGACGATGGTCTCACTCGTGGTGCTCTCGATCGGCGAGATCATCTGGTCGCCCAAGCTGCAGGAGTACACCGCCGCGGTGGCGCCGGCGGGGCAGGAGGGCTCGTACCTGGGCATGTCGCTCATGCCGTACTTCCTCGCCAAGACGTTCATCAGCCTGGTCTCGGGCCACCTGCTCACGCGCTTCTGTCCCGAGGGGATCCGGCCGCGGATCGAGGCGGGCACGCTGCCCTTCTGGAGCTCGCCCGAGGCGATGTGGCTGCTGCTCGGCCTGTTCGCGCTGCTCGGCATCCTCATGGCCCTCGCGTTCCGCGGCTGGCTCACCCGGGGGGTGAAGCTGGACCCGGCGCCGCGGACGGCCGCGTAGCGGCGCGCCGCGCGTTATCCTGCGCGCGGCGCCGGCCGGGCCGGCGGGGGTGAAGCGTGCCGACGTGCTTCTTCGTCTCGGACCTGCACGGGGACGAGACTCGCTACCGAACGCTGCTGGACACGATGGTCCGCGAGCGGCCCGCCGGGGTGTTCCTCGGCGGGGACCTGCTGCCTTCGGGGCTCATGCACTTCACCTCGCCCCCGATCAGCCACCGCGACTTCATCGGCGACTTCCTCGCGCCCGGCTTCCTCGGCGTGCGCGAGCGGCTGGGGCCGGCCGCGCCGGAAGTGTTCCTCATCCTCGGCAACGACGACGCGCGGCACGAGGAGGCCGCGGTGCTCGAGGCGGCCATGCGCGGCGCGTGGCGCTACGCGCACGGCCGGCGCTTCGCGTTCGGGGCGCACGAGGTGCTGGGCTACGCGTACGTGCCGCCGACGCCGTTCGCGCTCAAGGACTGGGAGCGCTACGACGTCTCGCGCTTCGTGGACCCCGGGTGCGTCTCGCCCGAGGAGGGCCGGCGCACCGTGCCGGTCTCCGAGAGCGAGGCGCGGTACGCGACGATCCAGGCCGACCTCGCGGACCTGGCCGGCGAAGCTCCCCTCGATCGCGCCATCGTGCTGTTCCACACGCCGCCCTACGACACGCCGCTCGACCGCGCCGCGCTCGACGGCCGCATGTTCGAGCACGCGCCGCTCGACGTGCACGTCGGCAGCATCGCCGTGCGGCGGTTCATCGAGGAGCGCGAGCCGCTCGTGACGCTGCACGGCCACGTGCACGAGTCGGCGCGGCTGACGGGCGAGTGGCACTGCCGCATCGGCCGCACGCACGCGCTCTCGGCGGCGCACGACGGGCCGGAGCTGGCGCTGGTGCGCTTCGACCCGGACGACCTCGAGTCGGCGAGCCGCGAGCTGGTCTAGCACTTGTTTCAAGACTCCGGAAGGGGGAGTAGGGTCGCGCCATGGGATCACACGTAGAGGTGAACTCTGTCTTCGGAACCGTCTCTCGCTGCACCTCCGCGGCGGCTCTCGTGCTGGTGATGACGCCGCCGATCGTGGCCTTCGCCTCGACCACGACTGAATACGTGCGCGGCGTACTCCGCGACGAGGTGGCAGCAGCCCCGGATTCCTCCGCCGGCATGTTGTTCGGGGTGCTCGACAGCCTCCAAGCCGAGCCGCAGATCTGGGCCGAGGGCGCGGTGAGCGTGGATGATGAACTCCGGCTCGGATGCCCGACCGCGAAGCCGATCCTCGCCTACCTCATCCTCAACCGACGGATTCCGCTCCAGGCGCGGATCACGCATTGGTTCCCGGAGCGCGATGGGTACACGCGGGCGAACGACATCCAGGTGCGGCACCTGCTGCTCAACTCGAGCGGCATTCGCGACTACGTCCCGATGATTCCATTGCATGCGGATTCGGTGATGACCCCGGAGCGGACGATCGAGATCGCGTACCGTCACCAAACATTGCTGTTCGACCCGGGCCAGGGTTTCGAGTACTCGAACACGAACGCGAGCCTGCTGGGCTGTATCCTGAGGCGGGAGACGGGCGAGGGCGTGGACTCGCTCGTTCGCGCGCGCCTCGCCGCGATTGCGCCGTCCCTTCGCTACGACGACGGTCACGGGCGTTATCCGCGCGGTTATGTCAGGCCGTGGCCCTACCATTGGAGTTGTCCGGGATACGGTGGCGGGCTCATCGGCACCGCGGCCGACGCGATGCGGGCCTTCGCGTGGATCGCGTCGCAGCCGGAGTTCGTGCAGATGACGCGATGGTCGAAGCCGGATGGGTCGCCGGAACGAGTCGAGACAGATCACCGTCTCGGGCTCGGCCTCTTCGGCCGGAGGGACTTGGCGGGATGCGGACCGGCCGCGTTCTACGATGGCGACCTCGGACCCTGCCAGATGATCCTCGCCCGCGTCCGCGGCCGCGTCTTCTACGTCGCGACGACCCATCCGATGGGACTTGAACGCCTGAACGCAGTGTTCTCGCGGCTCGTGGCGAGATGCGTCGCGACCGGCAAGGACTAGGACGAGACGATTCTCGCGCTCCGGCGAAGCTCTCTGGCCGACTTGGGCGATTCCGAGAAGGTGCGCCGGGACAGGTGCTTCGGCCCCAGGCGCGGCGCGGCCCGCGCTCAGCGCCGCAGGAGGACGGCCTGCCCGACGGCCAGCCGCCCGGTGCGCGTGACCGTGCAGTAGACGCCCGCGTTGTTCGCGTTGGCGCGAACCACCGCCTTCAGCATCTCCGGCGCGGGGCTGCCGCCGTCGGGGTCGAAGTTCACCATCGCGCAGCGGATGTCGGGCATCGTGACGCTGACGGCCGGCGCGTCGTCCGCCTCGCCGAACGCGAGCACCCCGCCGACCCAGGCGTCTTCCTCGAACGGGATCGCCCCGGTGGTGCGGACCACGATGTTCGGCCGGAAGCGGCGGACGTCGGCGCTCGTCTCCGCGAGCCGGCAGATCTCGCGAACGGTGCCGGAAGCGATCACCGAGATGCTCGCTTCGTCGAAGATGCCCTGCCGGAGCTGCATCATCTGCACGGGCGTCCCGCAGCGGCGGCCGACTTCCGCGGCCAGGGCCTCGCCGAAGACGGGCAACTCCTCGCCCTCCGGGGTGCGCACGTGGGTCGGTGGCCCTTCGCCATCGCCGCCGTCACGCCGCAGCGGGGCGAACGAGACGAGGGCGGGGAGCCGGCTCGCGATCAGCCACGGGAAGTCGCCGCGTTCCTCCAGCCGGCGAAACGCGAGGCGCCGGTCGCCCTCGAGGCCGTGCCAGCCCAGCGTGGCGGCGTCGAGCGGCTCGCCGAGCATGGACTTCACGGGGTAGCGGAAGATTGCCTCGACCTTGCCAATCTCGATGGGCATGGGGTCCCCGGAGCTTCGGTTGGTTGCGATCAGTTGCCGGCCCGGCGGGAGGCCGGGCCGAGCGGCAACTCGCGCGCGGCGTCGGTGACCGCGCCGACCTTGACCGCGTAGCTCGAGCCCTTCGCGAAGTCCTCGTCGGTCACGTAGTGCACGTCCAGCAGCCCTTCGGTGCGGTAGCCGGTGCGCAGCCAGTTCATCTCGGAGAGCGCGAGGCTCCAGCCCTCGAGCCATCCCTCGAGCGCGCTCTGCTGCTCCGCCGTGCCGCGCACGTGGACGATCAGGTCGATGTCGCTCGCCGGGCCCGAAGTCGCGTTCTTGGCGCTGCCGATCACGTACATCGCCTTCACCCCGAATCGCGCCGGGTCCAGGCTCGCGGCGATCCTCTCCGCGAAGCGCAGCCGCCAGCGCCAGTGCTGGTCGCCGGGACCCTCGACGCGGCCCTCGCCCTCGGCGACCGCGAGCGCGGAGGCCTGCGGCGGCGCGAACAGCCCCACGGCCTCCTCGAGGTCGGCGTTCAGCAGCACGCGCAGCACCTGGCCCTCGCGGACGCGGCCGACGTCGATGACGCGCACGACCTCGGCGAACGCGGCCGACTCGGGCAGCAGGCTCGTGAGGATGTTCTCGGACCGCACCAGGAAGAGCTCGTCGAAGCTGCACGCCCGGGTCGTCCGGGTAGAGCGGCAGGTAGCGGATCGACGCCTCGACCAGGTCCTGGAAGAAGTGGGTGCCGAACGAGAGGTCGGGAAGGTAGTTGCCCTTCTGGCGCGCGATCTCGACGAGCAGCGCGGCGTTGTTGATGTCGGCGTAGGTCACGCTGACGCCGAGCCGGATGTCGCCGCGGCTGCCCCAGCGGCCGGGCCCGAGCAGCGCGAACTGGCGCTTGGGCAGCAGCTTGTTGAGCCGCCCGACGGCGCGGCCGACGGCACGCAGCGCCTCGAGGTCGGCGAGGTCGTTGTAGCGCGTCCGGGTCCACGTAGACGATGTGCGTGAGGTCGGGCACGCGGCCGTTCGAGACGAACCGGTTCGCGGTGAAGAGGACGCGGTCGCGCGGCAGGTTGCGCGGGATCGGCGCGGGCTGCGCGTCGCCGAGCGAGCTCTGCGGCCGGCACTGCAGCAGGTAGAGCGCCTGCCCGTCGGAGGCGAACTCGATGTCCACGGGCGTGCCCATCTCGCGCTCGAGCGTCTCGAGCACGTCCTTGATCTGCGCGCATGAACGGCGTCTCGGCTCGCGAGCCCCTCGAACGTGACGACGAACCGGTCGGCTTCTCGAAGTCCAGGTGCGAGCCCGATGGGCCGCCGCAGGTGGTCGTCCTCGAGGATCGAGAGCATCTGGGCCGCGCGCGGGTAGTCGTCCTGCCGTGCGCGCGCAGCAGCTCGTCGATCGTCGACGGTCTCGAAGGTGCCGCGTCTCCAGGTTGATGACGTCGACCTTCTTGGGCGAGTAGCGCAGCGACCTCGTCGGGGGTCACGTTGACGCGCAGGCCCGGCTGCCCGGGCGCCAGCAGCACCGGGTAGTCGTCCTTCAGCCGGTCCACGGCGCGCGTGCCGAGGCCGGGCACGAGGCGCACGCAGGCCGTCCTCGCGGCGGATGCGCGCGGACCAGCGGAACTCGTTGCGGCTGAACGCCACGCCCGCGAACGCGGGCAGGAACCAGTGCCCGACGCGCGTGCCGACGACCTCCTGGATCATGATGCCCATCTCCTCGTACGCGTCGATCAGGCCGCGCTCGGCGCGGTACTCGATCGGATCGGGCCCGAACGTCGACGCGTAGACCTCGGCGATCGCGTCGAGCAGCGCGGCCAGCCGCTGCTGCTTGGTGCCCGCGTTGGCGAGGAAGAGGCTCTTGTACTTGCCCGGAGAACGCCGAGCCGAGGCGGTCCTCGAGCAGGCTCGAGCTGCGCACGATGATCGGCCGGTCGGCGAAGTCGTCGAGCACCAGCGAGAGGCCGCGCACCATCTCGGGCGAGAACGCGGAGTTCTTGAAGACCTGCACGATGTGCGGGTAGTCCTGGCGGACCTGCTCGATGTCCGCGTACTTGTGGTTGTAGACGTCCTCGAGGTTGTTGTACTGGATGAAGTCCGACGATGCCGTCCGAGGTGACGTACCAGGTGCGCGGCATCTGGATGTCGCGCAGCCCGGGCTGCCCGGCGCCGGCGCGCGCGAGGATGCGCGAGGCGAGGAACAGCCCGGCGCTCTTGCCGCCCAGCTTGCCGCGGGTGCGCGGCGGGCTCACGATGTGCTGCACCAGCTCGTAGAAGTCGTCGATGTCGAGGTGCCGCTTCGCCGTGTTGATGAACTCGAGCTGGTCGGTGAAGAAGCGCTCGATCAGCGACACGCGGACGCCCTTGTGCGCCGCCAGTGGACAGCTCGATGCCGCCGGGCCCGAGGTGGTGGTAGCGGCGGATCGCCTCGGCGATCTCGTCGAGCGTCGGCGTCCGGGGTTGCCGAGCGTGGTGACGCAGGAAGCGGGACTTGTCCTCGCGGATCCACTTCTGCACGCAGGCCGATGATCTCGTCGTCGCTCAGGGCGCTCGGCGGCGATGTGGAAGGTCTCCTCGACGCGCTCCTGCGCCGGGTCGCGCCCGACGCGCGACGAGCGGCTGGTTGTCCGCGCCGACGTCGCTCGCCCTCGGGGGTCTCCTCGACGTTCATCTCGTGCAGCAGCGCGACCGCGGCGTCGACGCCGAGCCAGCCGAGGTGGTTGATCATCTTGCGCGAGATGCGGACGAGCAGCGTCTCGTCGGTGCGGCGCAGGAAGTCGAGGATCACCCGCCACGGCTCGGGGCCGGTCGTGCTCGGCGCGCGCGCGCCGTCTCGAGCGTCCTCGAACGCCTGCCGCAGCTTGTGCGTGCTCGAGGTAGCGGCCGAGCCGCTCGGCGATCGCGTCGAGGAGCTTGCGCTCCTCCTTGAGGAACGGGCCCTCGTCCGCCTTGGCCGTCTCCTCGGTGTAGACGACCTCGAGCGATGCCGTCTGCGTCGCCCGTCGACGAGGATCGGCGCGCGCATGCGCCCAGGGGCTGGCGCGGAAGTCCGGGCCCTCGATCGTCGCCCCGCCGACCATCATGCGCGCGCGGCAGATCGCCGGGTACTGCCACGCGGGCGGCAGCGCCCGGATGACGCCCGCCATGACCTCGTCGGCCGCAAGGCCCGCCTGGTGGAGCAGCTCGTCGACCGGTAGAGGCACTCCAGCTCCTTGGCGCGCTCCTGCAGCGCGCGGAGCATGTCGTCGATCGGTTGCTGCGAACCGGTCATGTCGTGCGTTCTCCCTTGCTCCCCACGGCCCCGGCGGTCGCGGACCGGATGACGCCGCGCCCGCTGCGCCCGTCCACCTCGACGCGCAGCGGCGCGGCGAGGCGGACGTGTCGGACGAACTCGGTCTCGGCCGCGGCCGGCTGGGCGTCGAGCCAGTCCCAGTCGACGGCGTGCGTGTCGCCGGGGCGGACCGTGAAGTAGCTCACCCCGAAGCTGGTCAGGTTGTGGAAGAAGTGCGAGCCCTGGCTGGGGTCGGGCTGCGCGTGGGGCAGCGTGGCCTCGACGATCACCCGCGCGCCCGAGATCTGCGCCCAGCGCACCGGCAGCCCGAGCCAGGGGTCCGAGCTGCCCCAGCGCCCGAAGCCGATCAGCACGTAGGGGCGCCCCGCCGCGACGAGCCGGTGATTGATCGCTTCGACCTCCTCCGCGATCCGGCGGCTGTGCGGCGAAGTCGAAAGCGTGCGGCTTCACGTAGACGACGTCGGCGAGGTCGTCGGTGACGCCGTTGCCGAGCACCGACTCCGAGCCGACGACGACGCCGGGCGCGTGCAGCGCGTCGGCGCCGCACCTCGACGCCGTCGCCGCGCCGCGAGCAGCGGCCGCGCCTGCAGGAAGCCGACGCGCGCCGACGGGCGAGCGGCCCCGGTCCGAGCGTGACGGCGAACTCGATCTCGACGGGCGCGCGCAGCGTGCGCTCGGCGAGACGCGAGCATCTCGCGCAGCGCCGCGTTCAGCGGCAGCTCTTCGAGCACGAGCAGCGGCGCGAAGGTCAGCACGCGCGCGCCCTGCGCGCCGGTGCCGGGCGTGAGGCGGTCGGACGCCGCGTCGTAGGTGGAGGCCAGCGGCGCGAGCATGCCGTCGGCTTCCGCCTCGGGCAGGCTGCCCGCGCACGAGGTACTCGGTCTCGGCGACCGGGATCGTACGCCGGCGGCTGGCCCATGTGCACCGCCCAGAACTGCGTCTGCGTCTGCTTGAGCAGCTCGCGCGCCGAGCTGACCGGCGGCATGCGCGCGCGGGCGCGCGGGCGCGTAGCTCCAGCTGATGCCGCCGTCCACGATCGTCTTGCCGAGCCCGAGCGCGAGGCTGCACGACGCCGTCCTCGGGGCGCGCGTGCCCGAGCCGGCGTAGAAGTTCCACGAGCGCGCCACGCCGAGATGTCGGGGTAGAAGCGCTCGCCGTGACGCCGGCCGACGACCTCCTGGATGACGACCGCCATCTTCTCCTCGGCCGGCTCACCGGTGACCGCCAGGTAGCTCGCGGGCGTCGGCGAAGAAGGTCGAGGCGTAGACGAACTTGATGGCCTCCGTCAGCCGCCGGAAGCGGCGTCTCGGCGTCGAGCTGGTTGTTGGGGATCATCTTGGTCGCGTAGACGCCGGCGAACGGCCGCTCGAGCGCGTCCTCGAGCAGGCTCGAGGAGCGCACCGCGAGCGGCGGGTGCACGCTGCTCGATCAGCGCCCGCAGGTCGCCGACGATCGCGGCCGGCAGGTTGGCGCGCTGGAAGGCGTGGGCGATGCGCTCGTCGGGCGCTCCGCGAGCGCGCGACCTCCCACGAGGTCGTTCTCGACCATGAAGCGGTCGAAGAGGTCGGTCGCGAGCACGGTGAGGCGCGGGATGCCGACCTCGAAGTCGGGGTGCTCCGCGGCCGGCCACTCGGCCTCGAGCATGCGCTTGATCGCGGCCAGGCCCGGCGCCTTGCCGCCCAGGCGCGCCGGAGCCGATGACGGTGAAGTCCTCGCGCGACTCGAAGAACCGGCGGTCGAAGTCCGGGAACGCCGGTTCGCCCGTTCCGCGCCGTCGCGTCCTCGCTCATGCCTCGGCCCCCGAAGCGGTCGCGGCGCGACGGCGTCGCCGCGCCGCTCCCGTGCAGGTGAACCCGCTCAGACCCAGCCGCGCTCCTTGCAGGCCTGCGCGACGCGGTTGATGGCGATGACGTAGGCCGCGTCGCGCATGTACAGCTTGCGCTTCCGCGCCAGGTCGCTCACCGCGAGGTAGGCCGCGGTCATCTTGACGTCGAGCTTGCCGAGCACCTCGTCGCGCTCCCAGTAGTAGTTCATGTTGCTCTGGACCTGCTCGAAGTAGCTGCAGGTCACGCCGCCGGCGTTGGCCAGGAAGTCGGGGATGACGAAGATGCCGCGCTTCTTGATGACCTCGTCGGCCTCGGGCGTCGTCGGGCCGTTGGCGCCCTCGGCGATCATCTTCACCCGCGTGGATGCGCTCGACGTTGTCGCCGCGGATCTGGTTCTCGAGCGCCGCGGGGATCAGGATGTCCACGTCCTGCTCGATCCACGTCGTCGCCGCGGCAGCACCTCGTAGCCCTGCGCCTTGCGCCTTCGCCTTGTCGATGCCGCCGAACGGTCGGTGATCGCCGAGCAGCTCGTCGAGGTCGACGCCCGACGGCTTGCGGAACGAGTACGAGGTCTGGTCGGCCTGGTCCCAGGACGAGACGCAGATCACCTTGCCGCCGAGCTGCTGGTAGAGCCGGATGGCGTACTGGGCGACGTTGCCGAAGCCCTGCACGCTGGCCGTCGTCGCGTCCGGCTTGAGGCCCAGCTCCTTCAGCGCCTCGCGGAGCGTGAAGACGACGCCGAAGCCGGTGGCCTCGGTGCGCCCGAGCGAGCCGCCCATGCCGACCGGCTTGCCGGTGATGAAGCCGGGGAAGTGGCCGCGGTGGATCGTCTCGAACTCGTCGAGCATCCACAGCATGTGCTGCGCGGTGGTCATGACGTCGGGCGCCGGCACGTCGAGCAGCGGGCCCGACGTCGCGCGAGATCTGCCGCACCCAGCCGCGGCAGATCTGCTCCTGCTCGCGGGCGCTCAGGTTGTGCGGATCGCACACGACGCCGCCCTTGCTGCCGCCGAGCGGGATGTCCACGACCGCGCACTTCCAGGTCATCCACATCGACAGCGCGCGCACGGTGTCGATCGTCTCCTGCGGGTGGAAGCGGATGCCGCCCTTGCCCGGGCCGCGCGCGTCGTTGTGCTGGACGCGGAAGCCGCGGAACACCCGCACGGTGCCGTCGTCCATGCGGACCGGGATGCTGAAGTGGTACTCGCGCAGCGGATTGCGCAGCAGCTCGCGCGTCGCCGCGTCGAGACCGAGGTACTCGGCGACGCCGTCGAACTGCGCCTGGGCCATCGCGAACGCGTTGTGGCCCTTGACCGGCTTATCCACTGTGACCGCCATGACATCCTCCCAGCCCGAAAAACGGAAAAGGCCAGCCGCGCGAGGCGCGGTGGCCTGGAAGACTGAACGTTTGGTTCGAGACCGCCATATGGGGTGCATGCCCGCGGCCGGCCGCGTGGGCCTCCCGCGGTTCTCCTGAAAAGCGGGTGCTTCCGACAGAGTCATCGGCGCCACGCGTCTGTCGCGCCACCGATGACAGTGCGAACAATAGCCCTCGGCGCGGGCCAGTCAAACATTGTGGGAATGTCATGCGGCGCCGCGCGGCCGCGGCCGCAGCGGCCGAACCGCGCGCTCGCCGGCGGTCGTGCCGAATGCCCGCCGGGGAACGCACGCGCGCGCGGCGCGCGGGGACGGGCCTAGCCTCTTCTTCGTTCACCGGCCCCGCCGGCCGGCCTCGAAAGGGAGGGACTCATGGCCCGCAAGTCCGCCTTCCTGCGCGACCCCGCGCGCACGATCGCCCTCGCCGCGCTGCTCGCGCTCTTCGCGCCGGCCGCGGCGCACGCCCAGTTCGTCAACGATCCCGCCGGCGAGCCGGCCGGCGCGAACCAGAGCTATCCGTCGCTCGCCGCACTGGACGGGATCATCGTCGCCGCGTTCACCGACTACCGGACCGGCTCGTCGAATCGAATCCGCTGCAGCTACTCGGCCGACTTGGGCGCAACCTGGATCCAGCTGGGCGTTCCGCCCGCTCCCGGTGCGGCGCGCTGGGTGACCGATCCGCGGGTGGTCGCCTCGCCCGTTCACGGGAAGTTCTTCGTCTTCGGTTCGGCGATCGACTACCCCGCGGTCGGCGCCTTCATGGCGTTCGTGCCGCTCTCCTTTCCCGGCGGCGTCCCGCAGTGGGGCACTCCCGGCGACGTGCGTGTCACCTGGCCCGGCTCGTCCGCGACTTACCTGTTCGCGCACGACGCGGCGGTCTCGCCCACGACCGGGCGGCTCTTCGCGGCCAGCCTCTTTCAAGAGGAGTCGGGCGAGACGCACCTCGACGTGCAGTACTCCGACAACGAGGGGCAGACCTGGTCGCAGCCGTTCCGGCAGGACAGCGTCGGCACGTGGCCGGTGCTGCGCGTGCACGGCAACCGTCTCTACCTGATGAACGGAAGTGGGACGCCGGCCTGGCTCGCGGTCACGGCCGCCTCGGGACCGACCTGGTGGACGCTCGGCCGGGTGCCCAAGGCGCGCGAGGCGATGTCGCCCGGATATCCGCCCGGCGGGCGCTCGAACACGTTCGCCATCGACGCCAGCGGCGGCGCGCATGACGGGCGCGTCTACGCGGTGTGGACGGAGTCCTACGACTTCGAGGACGACCCGATGCCGGATCCCGTCCTCGAGGCGAACCCGGTCGCCGAGGTCGAGCCCAACGAGACGTACGCCACGGCCACCCCGTTCCAGGTGGGGGACGTGCTGCGCGGCGCCATCGACGCCAGCAACACGGACGTCGATCACTTCCGCGTGCACCTCGACGCCGGCCAGCGGGTGATCCTCTGGGCGGACTCCGTGGACGCCGGCTTCGGGCACCTCGACCTCGTGGTCCGCGACGCGGCGGGCGCGCGCCCCGCGTGCCAGATGGTCTACGTGCAGCGCGAGGGGCGGTTCACGTTCGTGGCCGCGCGCGCGGACGACTACGACTTCGCGCTCGGCGCGTACTTTACCGGCGGCGGCCCGCGCGGCTACCGCCTGCGGACCGCGCCCGGTCTCGCGGGCGGGGAGGCGGCGACCGACCAGTGCGACCTGCTGACCGCGTGGTCCGAGGACGACGGCGCGACCTGGTCCGCGCCCGTCCGCGCCGTCGCCTCGCCCGCGGGCCTGTTCGACAACGGCCCGATCGTCGAGGTGACCGCGGACGGCCGCCCGCAGGTCGGCTACTGGGCGCGGACGGCGACCGGCGGCGTGCTCGACGCCCGCTGGCGGCTCCTGCGCTCGAACGACGCGGGAACGAGCTGGCAGGCCGGGGCGCGACTCACGACCACGTCGAGCAGCCTCGACTGGACGATGCTGACGAGCGCCTGGGGGATCAACGCCATGCTGCCGCTGCCGGACCGGATCGTCCATGCGTTCGCCGAGCTGCAGCCGGCCGCGACGGTTCACACGGACATCCGCGCACGGATCCAGAAGTCGGCCGTCGAGGTCGTCTCGTGCGGCGCGAACTACGCGGGCGGTCCCGGTGACGTGGTGCACCCCGCCGTGCTCGTCTCGAACGCCGACTCGTTCTTCACCGAGCCGATCCGCCTCGCCGCCTCGTTCGACCGGAACTGGCCGCTGGTCGAGGACACCGTGAACGTGCCCGCGGGCATGACGAGCCTCGCCACCTTCGACCTTGCGATCCCCGACACCGCCGTGGCGGGCGAGGTGCGCATGCAGCTCGTCGTCGCGCACTTCAGCGAAGGCCTCGCCTCGTGCCTCCCGTCCATCTACGTCCAGCCCGGCGCGGGCGTGGAAGAAGGCGGCCCGGCCGCGTTCGGGCTCGACCGCGTGTGGCCCAACCCGGCCGGCGGCGCGGCGAACGTCCACTTCGGTCTGCCGCGTCCCGCGTGGGTCACGCTCGATGTGCTCGACGTGCACGGCCGGCGCGTCGCACGGCTCACCGACCGAATGCACGAAGCCGGCGGGCACGACCTGGCCTGGGACGGGCGCGGGCCCGGCGGCGCGCGCCTGCCGGCGGGCGTCTACCTGCTCGACCTGCGCTCCGGCGGGCGGCGCGACGTGCGGCGCCTCGTGCTCCTCGACTGAGGCGCGCCGGGCGAAAGTCGCGGGCGGCTCGCGAGGGCCGCCCGCGGCCGTTCGTGCGGCGCTTTCGCCGCGCCCGTCACAATCGCGTCCGCGCTGGTGGATGGCGAGCCTAGCTTCGCCGCTTCCAGGCTCACCGATTTCCCCGAACCGAGGTGCTCCATGCCGCGCTCCCCCAAGCCGCAGGCCTTCGCGCTGCTCGCCGCCGCCCTGCTCGCCACCGCCGCCGTCGCGGCCCACGCCGCGCCCGCGAAGCCCGCGACGAAGCCGCGGGAGGATCTCCGCGTCCACGAACCGCCGCGCCTGCTCGCGCGCGGCGCGCTCCTCGTCGGTGAGGAGGTCCTGAAACCCCATGAAGTCCGTGATCTCGGTCGCGCCCGCCATGACGTCCTCCCCGCCGCGCGGCGTCAGGGGGCGACGCGCCCCTCGGCCGCCTCGTGCAGCGCCTGCTCTTCCATGACGAGCCGCGACACCTCGCGCTTGAGCTCGTTGAACTCGGGGCTCGCCGGGTCGCGCGGGCGCGGCAGCGTCACGGGCACGATCCGCTTCACCGTCCCGGGCCGGTAGGTCATCACCACCACGCGGTCCGCGAGGTAGATCGACTCCTCGATCCCGTGCGTCACGAACAGGATCGTCTTGCGGAGCTCGGCCCAGAGCCGGAGCAGCTCGTCCTGCAGGTTCCGGCGCGTCAGCGCGTCGAGCGCGCCGAACGGCTCGTCCATGAGGAGCATGGGCGCGTCGATGGCGAGGACGCGCGCGATGGCGACGCGCTGGCGCATGCCGCCCGAGAGGTCCTTCGGGAACCGGGCGCGGAAGTCGCCGAGGTGGAGCATCGCGAGGAGGCGGTCCACCGTGGCGCGGATCTCGGCGCGCGGCGCCCCCTTCATCTCGAGGCCGAAGGCGACGTTCCGCTCGACCGTCATCCAGGGGAAGAGCGCGTACTCCTGGAACACCATCGCGCGGTCCGGGCCGGGGGCGGTGACCGGCCGCCCGCCCGCGACGATGGTGCCGGACGTCGGCGGCGAGAAGCCCGCGACGGCGTTGAGGAGCGTGGACTTCCCGCACCCGGACGGCCCGAGGAGGCACACGAACTCGCCCGCCGCGACGTCGAGGTCGATGCCGTCGAGCGCCATGACCCCGGCGCCGTCGGTGCGGAACACCTTGCGGACGCCACGGATCGCGATGGCGGGCTCGGCGCTCACCCCTCGAGCCCCCGGTGCCAGCGCAGGAGCCAGGCGTTGAGCTTGTTCATCAGGAAGTCGATCCCGAGCCCGGCGAGGCCGATCGAGATCATCCCGGCGATCACCTTGTCCGACCAGAAGTACTCGCGCGCCTCGAGGATCCGGTAGCCGAGCCCCGCGTTCACCGCGATCATCTCGGCGACGATCACCACGATGAAGGCGACCCCGATGCCGACCCGGATGCCGGCGAGGATGTACGGCATCGCCGCGGGGATCATCACGCGCCGGAAGATCGTCCACTCGGAGGCCCCGAGGTTCCGCGCGGCGCGCAGGTAGATCGCGTCGACGTTCCGCACGCCCGCGATGGTGTTCATGAGGACGGGGAAGAACGCGCCGAGCGAGATGAGGAAGAAGGCGGGCGGGTTCCCGAGCCCGAACCAGAGGATGGAGAGCGGGATGAAGGCGATGGGCGGGATGGGCCGCAGGATCTGCACGATCGGGTTCATGAGGTCGTGGATCGCGGACTTCGCGCCCATGAGGAGCCCGAGCGGCAGCGCGAGCCCCGCGCCGATCGCGAAGCCGACGCCGACGCGGAAGAGGCTCGTCATCGCGTCGTGCGGGAGCTCGCCGGAGAACGCCCACGCGAGCCGGCTCCCTGCCGCCGGGTCGAAGGGCTTCGAGCGGCAGCGCGTACGCGACCAGCCGCAGGAACACCTTGGACGGCGGGGGGAGCACGATGGGCGAGACCCAGCCCGCGTCCGAGATCCCCTCCCATGCCGCGAGCGCGACGAGCGGGACGGCGAGCGCGCGGGCGAGGGCGAGGACGCGCCTCATCGCCTACTTCACGCCCGCCTTCCTCTTGGCGTTCGCGAGCAGGTCGGTCTTCACCCAGTCGGTCGCCTTCGGCGGCGACGTCATCTTCCCGACCCCATACTTCACCATGAGGTCGGTCGTGACCTGGATGTGGTCGGCGGTGATGTCGTAGGTGTAGGGCGAGTTCGAGATCGCGTCCTGGAAGTCGTCCGGGGTGATCTGCCCCTTGAACATCTGCTCGACGACGTACTTCTCGGCGAACTTCGGCTCGTCGATGAACTTCTTCGTCGCGTCCACGAAGCAGTCGAGGACGCGCTGCGCGACCTGCGGCTTCTCCCTGTAGAGCTTCTCCGTCATGACGAGGACGCGCACCGGCTCGCCGAGCGGCGTGTCGTAGGGCTTCATCACCTCCGTGCCGAACCCCTTGTTGAGCGCCTGCGACGACTGCGGCTCCGACTGGCACATCGCGTCGATCTGCTTCTGGAGGAGCGCCTGGTTCAGGTCCGCGAACGGCAGGTAGACGAGGAGCACGTCCTTGCCCGGCTTGTCCGACCAGCCGAGCCCGGCCTTCGCAAGCTCGGCGAGCAGGAGCAGCTCCTGCGCGCCGCCGCGGGCGACGCCGACCTTCTTGCCCTTCAGGTCCGCGATCGACTTGATGGTCTGGTCCTTCGCGGCGACGAGCCGCGCGCCGCCCTTCGCGAACCCGGCCACGACGTAGACCTGCCCGCCGCCCGCGCGGTTCGCGATGGCCGCGTCGGCGGCGGAGGCGGCGAGGTCGACCTCGCCCTTCACGATGGCCGGGAAGATGTCGATCCCCTTCGGGAAGACGATCTCCTCCACCTTGAGGCCGAACTTGAGGCAGTGGTCCTTCATGTACGAGACGGCGCCGTAGTGGGCGAACTTGAGGTTCCCGAGCCGGACGACGTCCTGGGCGCGGGCGGGGCCGGCGCCGAGGGTCAGGGCGAGGGCGAAGGCGAGAGCGGGGCGGCGGAGCATCGCGTCCTCCTTGAGAGCGGGAGAGCCGAGTTAACCACCCCGCGCCGCGGGCCGCTCGGGCCCGGACGGGGATCACGGACCGTGATGGGCGGGCCGGGCGACTCCTGAGATCGCCACCACCGGCAGCGCCTTGAGCGACTCCTTCACCTTCTCCGCCGGGTACTCGAAGTCCTCGAGCTTGCCGGCGAAGTAGTCGTCGTACGCCGCCATGTCGAAGTGGCCGTGGCCGGAGAGGTTGAAGAGGATGACCTTCTCCTTCCCCTCCTGCTTCGCCTGGAGCGCCTCGTCGATGGCGGCGCGGATGGCGTGCGAGGACTCGGGCGCCGGGATGATGCCCTCGGTGCGCGCGAACAGGACGGCCGCCTCGAAGCAGGCGAGCTGCGGGGCCGCGCGGGCCTCGATGACGCCCGCGTTCACGAGCTGCGACACGAGCGGCGACGCGCCGTGGTAGCGCAGGCCGCCGGCGTGGATGCCGGGCGGCATGAAGTCGTGACCGAGCGTGTACATCTTCACGATCGGCGTCATCTTGGCGGTGTCGCCGTAGTCGAAGGCGTAGACGCCCTTCGTGAGCGTCGGGCAGGTGGTCGGCTCGACCGCGACGACGCGGACCTTCTTGCCCGGCCGCCTTGTCGCCACGAACGGGAAGGCGATGCCGGCGAAGTTCGAGCCGCCGCCGTGGCAGCCGATGACGACGTCGGGGTAGTCGCCGGCGATCTTCAGCTGCTCCTTCGCCTCGAGGCCGATCACCGTCTGGTGCAGGCAGACGTGGTTGAGCACCGAGCCGAGCGAGTAGTTCGTGTCGTCGTGCGTCGCGGCGTCCTCGACCGCCTCGGAGATCGCGATGCCGAGCGAGCCCTGGCTCTTCGGGTCCTTGGCGAGGATCCCGCGGCCGGCGTTGGTCTCCTTCGACGGCGAGGCGAACACCTTCGCGCCCCAGAGCTGCATCATCGACTTCCGGTACGGCTTCTGCTCGTACGACACCTTCACCATGTAGACGGTGCACTCGAGCCCGAACATCTGGCAGGCCATCGCGATGGACGAGCCCCACTGGCCGGCGCCCGTCTCGGTCGCGATGCGCTTCGTCCCGGCGAGCTTGTTGTAGTAGGCCTGCGGCACCGCCGTGTTCGGCTTGTGCGACCCGGCCGGCGAGACGCCCTCGTACTTGTAGTAGATCTGCGCCGGCGTCTTCAGCGCCGCCTCGAGCCGCCGCGCGCGGAAGAGCGGCGTGGGTCGCCAGAGGCGGTACGCGTCGCGGACCTCGTCGGGGATCTTGATCCACCGCTCCGGCGACATCTCCTGCTCGATGAGCGCCATCGGGAAGAGCGGGAGCGAGGTCGTCCGGCGTCACGGGCTTGCCCGTCCCGGGGTGGAGCACCGGCGCGAGCGGCCCGGGCATGTCCGGGATGATGTTGTACCAGTGGGTGGGGATCTGGTTCTCGCCCAGGACGATCTTCGTCTCCATCGCGTTCCTCGAGTCGGGTACGGAAGGGTAGGGAAAGGCGAATTAGCGCAGAGGACGGCGGGCCTCGTCAAGCGACCGGGGCTGCCGTGCCTCCGCCCGCCCCGGCGGCCGGCGTCCGCGCCCGGGCGACGGGTGGGCGCACGCGCACCTCCGGGCGTCCTTTGCTCATGGTCCAATTCGTCCGTGCACGCGGGCGGGCGAATGACGGAGAATGTGCCTCGTGACTCGAGAGCGCCGCGCGCACCCCCGCTTCCCGTTGATCCTCGCGGTGCAGTACGTCGGCGCCGAGAGCGTGCTCGACTACACCGAGAACCTCTCCGCGGGCGGGCTGTTCATCCGCACCGAGCGCGACTTCGAGCTCGGCGACCGCGTGACGCTCGTCGTGTCCTTCCCGCAGCTGCTCGAGCCGGTGGAGCTGCAGGTCGAGATCGTCCGCAGGCGCGGCGCGACGCTCGGCGCGCCGGGCGGGGTCGCCGTGCGCGTGCCCGCCGACCGTCTGGACGACCGCGCGAAGCTCGAGGAGGTCGCGCGGAAGATCGGCGCGCCGCGCGGCGCCGAGCCGTCGTTCCGCGTGTTGCTCGTCGAGGACAACGCCCTCGTCGCGTCGATGTACGCGGCGGCCCTCCGGCGACTGTCCGAGAGCGACGACTTCCCGGCGCTCGGGATCGAGGTCGCGAGCGACGGCGCCGCCGCGTTCGACCGCCTGCTGCGACCGCCGTCGATCGACGTCCTCGTGACGGACGTCTTCATGCCGGTGCTGTCGGGGATCACGCTCGTCGAGAAGCTCCGGGCGGAGCCGACGCTCGCCACCCTCCCGGTGGTCGTCATCACCGCCGGCGGGGAGCGCGAGCGCGAGAAGCTCGCGGGGCTCGGCGTGGCCGTGTTCCTCCGCAAGCCCGTGAGCTACCAGGACGTCGTCGGCGCGATCCGGGCGCTGCTCGAGCCGCGCCTCGGCGCCGGCGCGAAGGCGCCCGCAGCCCCCGGTGGGGAGGGCGAGCGCGAGGGGTTGACGGATGGCTCCGATGTGGGCATGGATCCGTCTGACGCGATGCCGACCTCCCGTCGGCACTAAGAGGAGCGCGGTACTTCCTCATGCGTGACAGGGTCCGCCTCGTGCGGACCCTCTTCTTTCGAGGCGCTTCGCGGGCTAACTTCGCACCGCCCTCGCGGAGGTCGCCCTTGGAGAAGGTCGCTGCCCACATCACCGGGACGGTCGCCGCCGGGCAGGCGGTCTCCGGGGGCGACGTGCTCGTGGTGGTCGAGTGAGCGCGCGGGTGCGGTTGCGCGCGGAGGATCGCGGCCTCGTCCGCGTCCTCGCGATCGACAACCCGGCCAAGCGGAACGCCCTCGACTTCCAGGCCCTGGAGGAGATGGAGGACGCGTTCGCGCGCGCCGAGGCGGACGGCGTGCGCTGCCTCGTGCTGCGCGGCGTCGGCGACGAGGCGTTCTCCTCCGGGTTCGACCTCGCCGAGATGGCGCTCACCTCGCGCCGCGGGGACCGTCCGGACGAGGCCGTCGAGCGGACCGCGGACGCGCTCGCCGCCCTCCCGTGCCCGACCATCGCGTTCCTGAACGGGTTCGCCTTCGGCGGAGGCTTCGAGCTCGCCGTCACGTGCGACCTGCGCGTGGCCCGCGCCGGCGTCAAGGTCGCGATGAC
Source organism: uncultured delta proteobacterium (assembly GCA_963821195.1). Lineage (GTDB taxonomy): Bacteria > Myxococcota > Myxococcia > Myxococcales > Anaeromyxobacteraceae > Anaeromyxobacter. The sequence continues at coordinate 301,271 of CAWGDE010000017.1, read as the reverse complement.
GCCCGCGAAGCTCGGCGTCGTCTACCCGGAGGGCGGCCTGCGCCGGTTCGCGGACCTCGTCGGCTCCGCGCGGGCGAGGGAGCTGTTCTTCGTCGGCCGGACCATCGACGCGGAGACTGCCCTCGCCTGGGGCGTCGTGAACCGCGTCGCGGCGGCGTCCACGGCGGAGGCGGACGCGCTCGCGCTCGCCGACGAGATCGCCGCGAACGCGCCCCTCGCGGTCCGCGGCATGAAGCGGATCCTCCGGCTCCTCGAGGCGACGCACGAGCGCAGCCTCTCGGACGAGGAGCGGGCCGAGATCGCCGAGCTGCGCCGGCGCGCGTTCGAGAGCGCAGACCTGCGCGAGGGGCGGCGGGCGTGGGAGGAGCGGCGGCCGCCGAGCTTCAAGGGGGAGTGACGGCGGCGACGGGGCGCGCGTCAGGGCGCGGACGTGAACGTCCCGCCCGCGGCGAGCCCGGCCAGGATCCCGAGCGCGAGCGCGACGAAGCCGGCGGCGATCGCGAGCCGCAGCGTGCGGTGCCTTCCGGCGGGCCGCGGGGGGGGCGGCGCCGGCGCCGCCGGCAGCTCGGAGGCGGGCGGGAGCCGTGTCGTGATGGCGTTCGGGTCGCCGTTCCGCGCGAGCGCGGGGAGCGGGGGCGGCGCGCCCGCGCCCGGAATGGCGGCCGCCTCCGCGAGGACCGCGAGGTCGTAGTCGCCGATCTGGACGAGGTCGCCCTCCCGCAGGCGCCGCTTGCCGCCGATCCGCTCGCCGTTCACGCGGGTGCCGAGGAGGCTCCCGAGGTCCTCGACGAACGCGCTCCCGTTCTGGAGCACGAAGCGCGCGTGCCGCCGCGACACGTTGCGGTCGGTGAGCCGGAACGTGACGCCCTCGGGGGCGCGGCCGACCACGATCGGCTCGCCCGCGAACGGGACGATCGACCGGGTCCCTGCCTCGTCCTCGATGACGAGCTTCATCCGGCCCCTTCCTACGGCGGTCCCGGCCGCCTTCCCTTTCCGTCGCCGCGCGACAGGCGGCGCACGTACCGCTGGCCGTCCTTCTCCGGCAGCACGACGAACTGGTCGATCTCGTAGCCGGGGAGGGCGAGGTCGATCCGGTGGCGGCTGTCGAGGCGCAGGTCGTGGATCGTCGCGGGCGTCGTCCCGGCCGGCTTGCCGTCGAACACGACGCTCGCGCCGGGCGGCTCGCTCTCGACCGTGATCGACCCCATCGTGGACGCGACGCGCGCGTGGACGCGGGCGACGAGCTGGCCGGGCGAGAGCGGCACCGGGAGCGTGAGCTCCTTCACGCCCGGACCGGAGAGCGTCACCTGGTGCGGGCGGGAGAGGACGACGTCCTCGACCACGGCGGGCGTGGTGAGCGAGGTCTTCGCCCCGTCGAGCGCGATCGAGAGCCCCGGCGGATCCGACGTGACGATCACCGCGCCCGCGCGGATCCAGGGCATCCCGTAGTGGAACCCCGCGCCGGCGACCGCCGCGACGAGCAGGCCGAAGAAGGCCGCCTTCCAGAGCGACACGCCCTCCGTGATGATGGCCTGCGGCCGGCGCGCGCGCCGCTTCGGCGGCGTCGCGGGCGTCATCCGCGGCGGGGTCCGGGTGTCGATCGTGGAGAACCCGCCGGGCGCCGGGGTGACGACGGGCGAGAGGTCCGCCTGCGCCTCCTGCTGCGCGGCGTTGTACAGGACCTTCATGATGAGCGGGTCGTGGGCCCGCGCCTGCCGCGCCCGCTGAATCTTCTCCGCGAACGTCTGCTGCATCTGCATCGCGAGGTGGTCCTGGATCGCGGAGTGCGGCGTCGGAAAGAGGACGTCCACGAGCGCGTCGGCGAAGCTGCGCGCGTCCGAGTAGCGCTTCTCCGGATCGTAGGCGAGCGCCTTCGCGATGATCGCGTCCACGTCCTTCGGCAGGCGCGGGTCGATCGCGGTGGGCGGCACCACCTTCGCCTTGCGCGACTCGATGAGCGACTCGACGTCGGTCGCCTTGGGGAACGGCTTCTGCTTCGTGAGGAGCTCGTAGAGGATGATCCCGGCGGCGAAGACGTCGACGCGGTGGTCCCAGCTCTTCTCGAGCGAGGCCTGCTCGGGCGCGACGTACCCGAGCTTCCCCATCAGCATGCCCTCCTTGTAGTTGGAGAGGCCGGTGGCGGCGCGGGCGATCCCGAAGTCGAGGAGCTTCACCTCGCCCTCCCACGAGAGGAGGCAGTTGTCGGGGGAGACGTCGCAGTGGACGATCTTGAGCGGGTTGCCGGCGGGGTCGGCCTTCCGGTGCGCGTAGGCGAGCCCCTGCAGGAGCTGCAGGACGAGGAAGATCGACTGCTCGGGCGTGAGCTGCGTGCCGGCGCGCACGAACGCGTGCATCATCTCCTTCATGGAGACGCCGGCCACGAGCTCCATCGAGATGAAGTAGTTCCCGTCGATGGTGCCGCACTCGTAGACCTGGGCGATGTTCGAGTGCGTGAGCTGGACGGTGAGGATGGCCTCCCGCACCAGCATCTTGATGAAGTTCTGGTCCTGCGAGCGCGCGCGCAGGATCCGCTTCACCACGAGCTCCTTCTCGAACCCGCCCGGCTCGCCGGGGATGCGCGCGCCGGGCACGCGCGCGCGGTAGATCTCCGCCATCCCGCCGACGGCCAGCCGCTGCAGCAGGAAGAACTTTCCGAACAGGTGGGGCTTGAACTCGGAAGAAGCGCTCTGAGATGCGGCCTCGGCCACGATTCTGGGATGTTAGCCCGGCCTGGTCCGGGCTCACAAGCAAAGGACCCCGCCCCGCGCATGCGGTGCGCGCACCCGTTGCGCCTGCGCCCGGCGCGCGCGCGCGGGCGGCCGCCGCGTCTGGACGTGCGTCAACCGCATTGCGCAAGATCGTCGCATCGTCTATCCGGATCGCGCCGTGCTATACGGACGCAATGTTGGTCAGCGAGAGGCGGATGAGGCGGTCCGTGGTCGAGGGTGGCGCGGCGCCCGCGCCCGGCACGCCCATCTCGGTGAGGCAGGCCGCCGTCATCGCCGAGATCATCCGCGACACGACCGCGAACCCGGCGCCGCTCGGCCTCATGGGCTTCGGCGTCACGACGGTCCTCCTGAACCTGCACAACGCAGGGATCATCCCGATCGGCAGCGCCATCCTGGCGATGGGGCTCCTCTGCGGCGGGTTCGCCCAGATCGTCGCCGGCGTGATGGAGTGGAAGAAGAAGAACACCTTCGGCACGGTCGCGTTCACGTCGTACGGCTTCTTCTGGCTCTCGCTCGTCGCGCTCATCGTCATGCCGCGCTTCGGGCTCGCGGACGCGTCCGACCGGAGCGGGATGGCGGCCTACCTGTTCGTGTGGGGGCTCTTCAGCGTCGTCATGTTCGTCGCGACGCTCAAGATGAACCGCGCGATCATGCTCGTGTTCTTCGCCCTGACGATCCTGTTCTTCCTGCTCGCTTTCGCGGACGCCACCGGCAGCGAGGCGCTCCGGCACGTCGCCGGGTGGGAGGGCATCGTCTGCGGGCTCGGGGCGATCTACGCCGGCGCCGCGCAGATCCTGAACGAGGTCTACGGGCGGACCGTCCTGCCGATCGGCTCGATGGACTGAGGCTAGTACCAGTCGAACCCGGCCCAGAGCGACCAGTACTGAGCGTCCTCGATGAGCAGGTCGGACGTGCCGCCGTACCACTGGCGCGAGAAGTCGAGGTTCACCGTCAGGTTGAACTGCTTCCCGAGCCAGAAGGCGTAGCCGATCCCCCCGAGCACGTTGAAGCCGTCCCGCGACGCGTCGTGCTTCCCGGACGTCGGGTCCTCCCACGAGAAGGAGATCGCCGAGGGCCCCATGCCGCCGCGCAGGAAGAAGCCCTTCTCGGACGGGAAGTAGGTCAGCACCGCGTCGAAGTTCGAGATGACGAGCTCGCTCTTCACCCCGCCGGAGTCGGCCGAGGACACGGTCCCCGAGATGTCGGCGCCGAGGAGGAGCTTCGGCGTGAGCGTGGCGCCGAGCTTCAGGTTGAAGAACGTCGTGTCGGTGCTCCGGTCGCCGTTCGCCTCGCGGAAGGTGAACGTGTCGGTCGCGGTCGCGACCTTCCCGTTACCGCCGCCGACGCCGAACCCGATGTACCAGCGGTCGCGCGTCTTCTTGGGGCGGACGTTCGCCGGCGGCGCGCCGGGCGGAGGAGCGTACGCGGGCGGCTGCGCGGGCGGGGTGGCCTGTGGCGGGGGCGGATAGGCCGGCGGCGGCGGCTGCGCGGGCGGGGTGGCCTGGGGCGGGGGCGGATAGGCCGGCGGCGGCGGCTGCGCGGCGGGGGGCGGGACGGCGGGCGCGGGCGCCTGCGCCGGCGCAGGCGTGGCCGAGGGGGCCGGCTCGTCGACCCAGCCCTGTGGCGGCTGGGCGGACTGCGCGGCCGCGAGCAGCGGGAACGCGGTGAGCAGCGCGGCGATGGTCCTCATGGTCCCCTCCCGGGCGAGGCTCCGTCCACGAGCGTACCGCACCGCCATGGGGGCGTCACCCGTGCGGGCGGGGCGTGCGCCTCAGGAAATCATTGAGGTTTCTGGAGGCGGCGACCTTCAGAAGCCATAGCCGAGGCTGGCGGTGACGATCGCGCTGTCCGCGTTGCTCGTGCGGTCCATGAACGTGGTCTGCGCGAAGAGGTACTTCGCCTCGAGCCCCAGCGCGATCCGGCGCGAGAGGATCGCCGAGATCCCGGCCCCGACGTGGAGGCCGAACGCCGTGTCGGTGGCGGAGTACGAGTACGGAGCGTACAGGGTCGAGGTCACCTCGCCGCCGAGCGACCAGAGGTAGAGCCCGGCGCCGGCGAGAGCATAGCCCTCGAGCCCCCACGCCCGGCCGTAGAGCCGGACCGTGGCGACGATCGGGACCGCGCTCAGGTCCTGCGCGATGCGGTACGACCCGACGCTCGAGTTGGATCCGGTCTCGTCCTGGGACATCCGGAGGTACCCGGTCCCGACCTCGACGGCGAGGTACCGCGTCAGCCGGGTCCCGGCGCCGACCTCGACGGCGACGCCGGTGCCGAACGCCTCCACGTCCGCGGCACGGGGCACCAGCGCGCCGACCCTCGCGAACACGTACGAGCGCGGCGCCGCGGCGGGGGTCGCGGCCGGGGGCTGCGGGGACGACGGTGGGGGAGCCGCCTCGATCGCGAGCGGCTGTGGCCCCGGCCCGCCCTGCGTCCCGGCTGGCGCCGGTTCCGCGGGCGCCTGCGCGGCGGACCACGCCGGGGTGAAGGCCGTCAGCGCTGCAACCGAGAGCACGAGCCGCCGCATGCGTAGTCCTCCTCGTCGATCGGACCCCGAACGATAGCAGGTCCCGCGGGCGCGCCGCGGGACGGATCGCCGCGCGCTCACCGCTCCGCGAGCGCGACGAGCACGTGGTACGTCGCCGGGACGCCGCGCTCGGTCCGGTGCGCCGCGTCGTAGCGGCGGAGCATCTCCACCGTCGCGGTCCGCCCACCGAGCCCGGCGCGGCCGGGCACCGCGCTCGACGCGCCGACCTCCTTCAGCGCCCGCAGCACCGCGCGGGCGTCCGGGTGCCACTCGACGAGCCGCTCCTCGACCACGGCGCGCGGGCGGAGCCCGGAGGCGGCGAGCGCCGCCTCGAGGTCGCGCCTCGCCGGGAAGACGTGCGTGCGCGTGCCGGCCTCCGGCCCGGCGGCCGCGCGCCAGGCCTCGCGCAGCTCGCGCAGCGTGTCCGCGCCGAAGAGCGCGGCGCACAGCACGCCACCCGGCGCGAGTACGCGGCGCACCTCGGCGAACGCCGGCCCGAGGTGCGTCAGCCACTGGAAGGTCGACGTCGTGACGACGAGCTCGAACGCCCCCGCGCGGAACGGGAGCGCCTCCGCGTCGGCGGTGGCGACGAGGGCGCGCGGCACCGCCGCCCGCGTCTCGCGGCACATCCCGGGGGCGAGGTCGACGGCCGCGGCGACGAGCCCGGGGCGCGCCTCGGCGAGCCGGGCGAGCAGCGCGCCGGTCCCGGCGCCGACGTCGAGCGTGCGCCGCGCGCGGGGCGCCGCCTCGGCGAGGAGCGCGAGGACCCGCTCGCGGACCTGGCGCTGCACGGAGGCGCGCGCGTCGTACGCGGCGGCGGACCGGGAGAAGGCGCTCCGCAGGCGCCGCTTGTCGACGCGGTTCACGGGAGCGAGGCGAGGAAGGAGCCGAGGGCGTCCCGGAATGGCCCCGGGCGCGAGAGGAAGGGCGCGTGGCCGGCGCCGGGGACGAGGACGAGCCGCGCGCCGGGGATCGCGCCGGCCATGGCGCGCGAGGCGCCGGGCGGGCAGACCGCGTCGCGGTCGCCGTGGACGACGAGGACCGGGAGGTCGAGCGCGGAGAGGGCGGACCGCAGGTCCGCGCGCGCGAGCACGTCGAGCCCGGAGAGGAGGGCGGCGGGATCGGCGGGGGGCACGGCGCCGCGGATCGCCTCGGCGCGGGCGAGACCCGCCCCGTCGAGCTCGCCCGCCGCGAACATGCCGTCGAAGAACCGCGCGACCGCGCGCGGCGCGTCCCTGCGGACGCGCGCGGCGAGCCCCTCGACGCCGCGCGCCGGGAGCCCGTGCGGCCAGCCCTCGCCCTCGGTGAAGCGCGGGGTCCCCGAGACGAGGACGAGCGCCGAGAGCCGCGCGCGGACGAGCGGCGCCGCGGCGAGCGCGACCTGCGCGCCGAGCGACCAGCCGAGGAGGACGGCGCGCTCGAGGCGGAGCGCGGCGAGGAGCGCCGCGAGATCGCGCGCGAGGTCCGCGAGCTCGAAGGGCGCGCCCGGCGCCGACGAGCGGCCGTGCCCGCGCAGATCGGGGGCGACGGCGCGGCGGTCGCGCGCGAGCAGCGCGATCTCGTCGGCGAACGCGGCGGAGGACATCGACCACCCGTGGACGAGGACGACCGGGGCGCCCGCCCCAGCGTCCTCGTGGTGGAGCGTCCCGAACTCGGCGGCGAGGCTCGGCATCCGGAGGGCGCGAACATACCAGCGCGGCGGGCATCGTCAACCGGTGCCCGAACCTCTGGTTTACGATCGCGGGGAGGCGAGATCCCCTGGAAAACCAGGCACATCCCATCGCGGCGCGGTAAGCTCCGGCCCGTGATCACGGAGGTCCAGCGGCGGAACGCGCGCGCGCGGGCGCGGCTCGGGGCGGCGGTCCGTGCGAGGCTCGAGGCGCTCGGGTACGAGGAGGTCGAGACGCCGTGCCTCGTCCCCGCGCCGGGGATGGAGCCTCACATCCAGGCGTTCGAGGCGGCGTTCGTGCCCGAGGGCGGCGGCGCGCCCCGGCCGCTCTTCCTCCACACGAGCCCGGAGTACGCGATGAAGCGGCTCCTCGCGGACGGGCTCCCGCGCATCTTCCAGCTCGCGCGTGTGTTCCGGAACGGCGAGGTCTCCCGGACGCACAACCCCGAGTTCACGATGCTCGAGGTGTACCGGGCCGGCACGGACTACGCGGGGGTGATGGAGGACCTCGAGCGCCTCGTGGAGGCGTGCGCGCGGGCCCTCTCGCCCGACGGCGCCGCGCGTGCGACGCGCGGCGGGCGCACGATCGACCTCGCCGCGCCCTACGAGCGGCTCGGGGTCGCGGAGGCGTTCCGGCGCCACGCCGGGATCGACCTCGCCGCGTGCGGCGGCGACGCCGCGCGGCTCGCCGAGGCGGCGCGCCGGGCGGGGCACGACCCCGGGCCGCCCGGCGAGGCGTTCGACGACGTCTTCTTCCGGGTGATGCTCGACGCGGTAGAGCCGAGGATCGGCCTCTCCCGTCCGACCTACCTCGTGGACTGGCCCGCGCCGATGGCGGCGCTCTCGCGCGTGAAGCGGGACGACCCGAGCGTCGCCGAGCGCTTCGAGCTCTACGCGGGCGGGCTCGAGCTCGCGAACGGGTTCACGGAGCTCACCGACCCGGCCGAGCAGCGGCGCCGGCTCGTGGACGAGCAGGCGCTGCGGCGGCGGCTCGGGCACCGCCCGTACCCGCTCGACGAGCGCTTCCTCGAGGCCCTCGGCCGGATGCCGGACGCGGGCGGCGTCGCGGTCGGCTTCGACCGGCTCCTCATGCTGCTCGTGGGCGCGGAGGCGATCGAGGACGTGCTGCTGTTCCCGGCGGGCGGGTTCCTCGGCGGGTGACCGCCCCGGAGGGCTACTGCACCACCTGCTGCGGCCCGGCGCCGCGCACCGCCACCGCGGGCCGCAGCGGCAGGTCGACCGCGAACGCGGAGCCCTCGCCCGGCTTCGACTCGACCGAGATGCTGCCGCCGTGCGCCTCCACGATCCGCTTCACGATGTAGAGGCCGAGCCCGAGGCCACCGTAGTTCCGCGACGACACCGCCCGCTCGAAGCGCTCGAAGATCTGCGGCTGGTCCGCGGGCTCGATCCCGATCCCGTGATCGCGCACGACGAGCCGCGCCCCCTCGCCGCGCGGGCCGAACTCGACCTCCACGGGCTTGGCGGCCCCGTACTTCACGGCGTTGGCGAGCAGGTTCGTCACGACCTGCGAGATGCGGAGCCGGTCCCAGTACCCGCGCACGGGCTCGCCGCGGACCTCGATCGTCGACCCGGTCTGGCGCGCCTCGTCCTCGAGCGACCCAGCCGCGTCGAAGACGATCGAGGCGAGGTCGACCTCCTCGACGTCGAGCTCGAGCCGGCCCATCTGGATGCGCGACACGTCGAGGAGCGCGGCGACGAGGTTCTCGAGCCGCTGCCCCTGCCGCTCCGCCGTCGCGAGGACGCGCTCCACGTACTCCGGAGAGAGCTTCGCGATCGCGTCGCGCGACGAGACCCGGCGCATGTTCTCGAGGGCGAGCCGGAGGGCGGTGAGCGGCGTGCGCAGCTCGTGCGAGGCGATCGACAGGAACTCGTCGCGCGCCGCCACCGCCGCCTGCGCCTCGCCGTAGAGCCGCGCGTTGTCGATCGCCTGCGCGGCGCGGTGGGCGAGGTCCTCGAGGAGCGTCTCGTCGTCGTGCGTGTACGCCGGGCTGCCCGCGTCGCGCATGAGCGTGATGTGCCCGATCACGGTCCGGCGGAGCTTGAGCGGCGCGATCATGATGCTCGTCACGCCGTCGAGGTAGGGCCAGTACTCCGGCTTCATCTCGTTGTGCACGAACTCGCGGGTGACCTCCGCCACCCGGAGCGTCCGGCCGGACTGGATCACGCGGCCGGTGATCGACTCGTCCGGCCGCTGCGGCGCCATCGCGAGCATCCGGCGGCGGAGCGCGGCGCGCTCGGGCGCCGGGTGGTACACCGCGACGGGCACGAGCAGCTGCCCGTCGGGGGAGATCGTCCGGATGAGCGCGCCGTCCCCGATCAGCTCGCAGAGCCGCCGCGCGATGGTGTCGAGCGTCGTCTTGTAGTCGAGCCCCGAGGCGAAGACCCGCGACGCCTCGGCGAGCGCCTCGAGCCGCCCCGCCTGGCGCCGGAGCGCGTCCTCCGCGCGCGTCCGGTCGGTGATGTCGATGCCGGTCCCGACGACGGCGCGGACCTCGCCCGCGTCGTCGAGGAGCGCGGTGTTGGACCACGAGATGAGCCGCTGCGTGCCGTCGCGCGCCAGCCAGACGTTCTCGTGCTGGTTCGGGAACTCGCAGGCGAGGATCCGGTCGAAGACGGCGCGGACGCCGTCGCGCTCCTCCGCGAGGAGGAGGCTCCAGAACGGCCGGCCGAGCATCTCCTCGCGCGTGTAGCCGGTGGCGCGCTCGCAGGCGGTGTTCCAGCGGAGGATGCACCCCTCGCGGTCGAGCACGACGACGAGGGCCCCCACCGTCTCGATGACGATCTGCGCGAGGTCGCGGTCGTCCACGGGCACCGGCCGCTCCTAGTACTCGAACCCGCTCCCGCCGATGAACTCGCGGATGATCGAGGTCGGCGGGACGTGGTCGGGGTAGATCGAGACGAAACGGTCGACGAGGTAGCGGAGCCGGTGGGCGGTCGCGTAGGCGGGGTGGCTCTGCGGCACCTCGAGCAGGTAGCGCTCCGCGAAGACCTTGAGGACCGCGGGCTCGTAGATGAGCGCGGTGTCGAACACCGCGTCCGCCTCGTCCTGGTAGGGGAAGATGTGCTCGCGCTCGCCCGCCTGCACGGAGGGCCAGCGCGTGATGTTCTCGGCGGCGCCGTACCCGCGGTGGTGCCGGTCCCGGATGATGCGGCGGAGGAGGCGGAGGTCCGTCGCGGACACGCGCGTCAGCCGGTCGAACGGCAGCGTCGTCGCGGGGTGGACGAAGATCCGGTAGAGCTCGCCCGCGCGCGGGATCGCGCCGAGCAGGCCGGGGTTGAGGCCGTGGATCCCCTCGAGCATCAGCGCGTCGCCGGGGCCGAGCCGGATCGTGGGGCCGCCGCCGGGGTGGCTCTTCCCCGTCATGAAGTCGTAGCGGGCGGTGCGGACCGACTCCCCCGCGAGCAGGCGCGACACGTGCTCCTGGAAGAGCGGGAGGTCGAGGGCCTCGAGCGCCTCGAAGTCCCAGTCGCCGCCCTCGCCCTTCGGGGTCTTCTCGCGGTCCACGTAGTAGTTGTCGAGCGAGATGCCGACCGGGTTCACGCCGTCGATCTGGAGCTGGACGATGAGCCGCTTGATGAACGTCGTCTTGCCCGAGGAGGACGGTCCCGCGATCGAGATGATCCGGATGCGCTCGTGGCCGGCGGCGATCTCGTCGGCGATCTGCCCGATGCGCTTCTCGTGGAACCCCTCCGCCACCCGGATGAGCTGCGACACCTGCCCGGAGACGCAGAGGTCGTTGAAGGCGCCGACGCTCGTCACCCCCATCGCGGCGAGCCAGCGCTCGTGCTCGCGGGCCATGTCGCCGTCGCGCGGCCGCGGCCGGGGGCGCGGCGCGGCGCGGCCGTGCCCGTTGCGCGGGTCGATGCGGCCGTACTGGAGATCGAGCCCCTCGTCGCCGGGACGGACCGTGAACCCCCCGATCCGCCCGGTGCTCGGGAGGAGCGGGCCCATCGAGAGCGCGTAGACCTCGCCGCACGACACGAGGCGCACCGTCGCCTGCCGCCGCGTCCGGAGCAGCCGGGCCGCCTCCTCCCAGCCGCGGTCGCGGAACAGCGCCACCGCCTCCTCGGTGGCCCAGAACTCGAGCCGGAAGGGGAGGTCCTCCGACGAGAGCCGAGCCATCGCCTCGGCGATCGCCTCGGCGAGCCGCGCCCGGTCGACCGTCCCGTCCGGCGCGACGTCCACGACCTGGCGCGTCCCGCGCGACGGGCCCATCTGCACGCGCGCGCCCGGCGCGACCCGGTGGGCGGCCTCGAGCAGGAGGAGGCCCACGGACTGCGCGTAGATTTGCCGCCCCTCCCAGTGCGACGCCGTGAGCGGCGCGACCGCCGCGTCGGCGAAGATCGGCGTCGAGAGGGAGACGGGCTTCTGGCCGAGGAGCCCGGCCACCACGAGGTCGCCGTCGATCTCGGCGGGGAGGAGCTCGGTGAGGCGCGTCCCGGTCCGGACGCGCCGCTCCTCCGCGCCGAGGCGGACCGTGATCTCGGGCGCGCGCGGCAGGGAGCGGCCGCGGAGGAGGAGCCCGACGTCTCCCGAGACGCGGGCGAGCTCGTCGCCGAGCACGCGGGCGATCCCGGTCAGGACCTTGGCGGCGAGGGCGGGGTCGCGGCGCTCGAGGCCCGCCCAGCAGCGCGGCGACAGGCGCACCAGCGTGACGGCAGTCTCCGCCTGCACCGCCTCGTCCGATGCGGGGCCGCCCACCAGCGCGAGCTCGCCGAAGTGGTCGCCGGGCCCGAGCTGCCGGTGGGCGCCGCCCGCGCGGCGCAGCATCGCGGCGCCGCGGAGCACGAACGAGAGCTGCCGGACCGCGTCCCCGTGCAGGGTCGCCCCCGCGGCGAGGTCGACGGTGTCGCCGCAGGCGAGGAGCCGCTCGCGCTCGCGTGCGTCCAGCCGCGAGAGGAGCGGGCTTCCGCCGAGGGGGGCGAAGGTCGTCTCGCGCTCGGGAGGCCGGACGGTCATCGGCGCCGCCTCCTCGCGGCGTGAAACAACCATGCTAGCGCGCGCGGGCTCCGGCGCCCAGGGGGGGCGGGGGTGCGCTCTAGACGACCCTCACCACGAGGCACTTGAGGTAGCGCGTCTCCGGGACGCCGAGCAGCACCGGGTGATCCCGCCCCGCCCCGCGCCGCTCGAGCACCTGCACGCGCCGGCCCGCGTCGTTCGCCGCGTCGAGGACGAGCTCCTCGAGCATCGCCTCGGAGAGGTGATAGCTGCACGAGCAGGTGACGAGGATCCCGCCCTCGCGCAGCACCATCATCGCGCGAAGGTTCACCTCCTTGTAGCCGCGGCGGGCCGCGGGGAGGGAGTCCTTGTTCTTCGCGAACGCGGGCGGGTCGAGCACCGCGAGATCGAAGGCGGGCTCCTCCTCCGCGCGATCGCGGAGCCAGTCGAACGCGTTCGCCTCCACCACCTCGAGGTTCTCCGCGTGGTTCAGCAGGGCGTTCTCGCGCAGGAGCCCGGCCGCGGTCGGCTGCATCTCGACCGCGGTGACGCGCTCGGCGCGGCGCGCGAGCTGCAGCGCGAACCCGCCCGCGTAGCTGAAGCAGTCGAGGCAGGCCCCGCGCGCGTACTCGCCGGCGCGCAGGTGGTTCTCGCGCTGGTCGAGGAACGCGCCGGTCTTCTGGCCGGCGAGGAGGTCGAGGCGCATCCGGACCTCGCCCTCGCGGTACTCGATCGGCCCCGGCGCCTCTCCGCGCACGACGCCCTTCGCCTGCGCGAGCCCCTCGAGCTCCCGCACCCGGACGTCGTTCCGCTCGACGACGCTCCGGAGGCCGAGGGCGTTCGCGAGCAGGTCCGCGAGGAGCGCCTTCCGGCGGTCGGTCGCGGGGACGAGCGTCTGGAGGACGGCGGCGTCGCCGTAGCGATCCACGACGAGCCCGGGGAGGAGGTCCGCCTCGCCGTGCACGAGCCGGACGAACCGCTCCGCGCCGAACACCCGCTCCCGCAGGGCGATCGCGGAGGAGAGGCGGCGCGCGAGGAACGCCTCGTCCACCGGCTCCTCGTCGCGCGTCACGATCCGCAGCGCGATCTGGGAGCGCGCCGACCAGAACGCCTTCGCGAGGAAGCGCCCGCGTCCGTCAAGGACGAGCACGACGTCGCCCGGCTCCGCCCTGGGCGGCCTCTCGACGTCGCTCCGGTAGATCCAGAGATGGCCGGCCGCGAGCCGCTCGGCGCCGCGGCGGGAGATCGTGACCTTGGGCTCGTCCACGCGTGTTGCGTACCGCAGCGCGGGCGCGGGCGCCACAACGTGGCCGCCCTACGAATCCACCGCCTCGCGGAAGACGGGGTGGCCGTCCTCCTCGCGGAGGCGGCAGGCCGCCATCCCGGGATCGTGCTCGAAGAAGAGGACGCCGTCGTCCTCGAGCGCCTCCGCGAGCAGCACCTTCTTCTCCTCGATGGTGGTGACCGGCGCGGCGTCGTAGGCCATCACCCAGCTCGGGCGTAGATGCGCGTGCGTGGGGATGACGTCGCCGCAGAAGGTGACGTGCGTCCCGTCCCCGTGGAACCGCGGGAGCTGCTGCCCGAACGTGTGGCTCTCCGACACGATCAGCTCGACGTCCGGGAACAGCTCCGCCTCGCCCTCGACGAGGTGGAGGAGGTTCGAGTGCTGGAGCAGCTCGAAGTCGGGCGCGAGGAAGCTCCCCGCGTCCTTCTCCGACGGCGCGTGGGCGAGCTGCCACTGCCGCCGCTGCACGTGGTGCGTCGCCCGCGGGAACGACAGCTCGAGCGCACCGGCCGGTCCGCGCCGGGTCGTCCCGCCGGCGTGGTCGAAGTGGAGGTGGCTGAGGAGCACGTCCGTCACGTCGGAGCGCGACAGCCCGAGCCGGGCGAGGCCGGCGTCGATCCCGCCGCCGGACCGGTCGATCGCGAAGATGTCGGCGCGCTTCGCGTCCCACTTCTCGCCGAGGCCGTCGTCCACGAGGACGACGCGGCGCGCGTCCCGGTCCGTCGCGACGAGGCAGCGGGCCGCGAGCCGGATCCGGTTCCGGGCGTCGGGCGCGATCCGCTTCTCCCAGAGCGGGCGCGGGACGATGCCGAACATGGCGCCGCCGTCGAGGGCGAAGAAGCCGTCGAGCACGCTCGCGATCTCCCAACGGCCGACGCGCATCGGACCTCCAGGGTGGAGACGAATTGTACCGTGGCGCGCGCCGCAAGGGCCGCGCATCCCCTCGCCGCGACCCCCCGTCACGTGGAGGCGGGCTCGACGGAGGAGGAGGGGCGACCGAGCCCGGAAGGGCCTAGTCGCTCGCTGGAACGCCCACCGGGCGTTCGGCATGATGTGCGCCTCTCCGTCCGGAGGCCACCATGCGCACGCCCGCTCGCCTCGCCGCCGCGCTCCTCGCCGTCGCCAGCTTGGCCGGGGCTCCCGCAGCCCGCGCCGTCACCGCCGAGGAGCTGGCCGCGAAGAGCGTCGAGGCCCGCGGCGGCCGCGCCAGGCTCGACGCGATCCGGTCGCTGCGCCTCACCGGCAAGGTCGTGTTCGGCGGCGAGGGCTGGTCGATCGAGATGGGGTTCGCGCAGCTCTCGAAGCGGCCGGGGATGGTCCGGGTCGACGCGTCCGCGCAGGGGCTCACCGCGGTGCGCGCGTTCGACGGCAAGGAGGGCTGGCGCGTCCAGCCGTTCGGCGGGCGGAAGGACCCGGAGCGCGTCGCCGCGGACGAGGCGAAGGAGCTCGCGCGGCTCGCCGACCTCGACGGCCCGCTCGCGGGCTGGGAGGAGAAGGGCAACGCGCTCGCGTACCTCGGCACCGAGGACGTGGACGGCACGGAGGCGCACAAGCTCCGGGTCACCCGGCCCGACGGCGACGTCGAGTACGTGTACCTCGATCCGGACCAGCTCCTCGAGATCCGCGTCGAGACGCGCACGAAGGTGCGGGGCGTCGAGGTGATCGAGGAGCGCGACCTCGGGAACTACGAGCGCGTCGAGGGCGTGCTCGTGCCGTTCTCGATCGAGTCCGGCCCGAAGGGCGTGGCCCGCCAGCGGAAGATCACGATCCGGCGCGCCGAGGCGAACGTCGCGCTCGACGACGCGCTGTTCCGGATGCCGGAGCCCGGGAAGGCGCCCGCGCCGCTCCCGCCCGACGCGGTCGCCGCGGCCCCGGCGGTGCCCGCGGCGAGGCCCGCCCCGGCGTCGGCGGTCGCGGCGGGGCCGGCGCGCCTCGACGCGGGCGTCCTCTCGGGCCTCGGCGCGCGCAACGTGGGCTCCGCCGCGATGAGCGGCCGGATCGCCGCGATCGCGGCGCGCACGGACGCCGGCAAGACGACCGTCTTCGTGGGCGCCGCGAGCGGGGGCGTCTGGAAGTCCACCGACGGCGGCACCACGTTCCGCCCGGTGTTCGACCGCATGCCGGTGCAGTCGATCGGCGCGGTCGCGATCGATCCCTCGAGCCCGGAGGTGGTGTGGGTCGGAACCGGAGAGGCGTGGACGCGGAACTCCGTCTCGATCGGCGACGGGATCTACCGCTCGGGGGACGGCGGCGAGACCTGGACGAACATGGGGCTGCGCGGCTCCGAGCGGATCACGAAGATCGTCGTCCACCCGAAGGACTCGAACGTCGTGTGGGCCTGCGTCCCGGGCCGGCTCTGGAGCGACTCGGACGAGCGCGGCCTCTACCGCACCACCGACGGCGGCAAGACCTGGGTGCTCGCCCTCCGGGGGCCGAACGGCTCGACGGGCTGCTCCGGCGTGGACCTCGACCCGGGGAACCCGGACCGCGTCGTCGCCGGGCTGTGGGACTTCCGGCGGAAGGGCTGGACGTTCCGCTCGGGCGGCGACGGCCCCGCCGCGGCGAGCGGGAGCGGCCTCTTCCTCTCCGAGGACGGCGGGAGGACCTGGACCGACCTCTCGGCGGCGAAGGCCGCCGGGCTCCCGGCGAAGCCGTGGGGGCGCGTCGAGGTCGCGTTCGCGCCGTCGGACCGGAACGTCGTGTACGCGTTCGTCGAGTCGACCGCGTCGGCGCTGTACCGCTCGTCCGACGGGGGCCGGACCTGGGAGGCGCGCGACCGGAGCCAGGACATGGTCTGGCGGCCGTTCTACTTCGCGAGGCTCGTCGTCGACCCCGGGAACCCGGGGCGGATCTTCAAGACCGACCTCCACCTCGTCGTGTCGGAGGACGGCGGCAAGAGCTTCGCCGAGACCGGCGGCGGCTCGCACGGCGACTGGCACGACCTCTGGATCGACCCGACGAACCCGAAGCACGTCATCGGCGGCGACGACGGCGGGCTCTGGATCTCCCACGATGGCGGGAACCGCTGGTGGAAGGGGGACAACCTTCCGATCGCGCAGTTCTACCACGTGAGCGTGGACGCGAAGGACCCGTACCGGGTGTACGGCGGGCTGCAGGACAACAGCTCCTGGGTCGGCGACAGCGCGTTCCCGAACGGCGTGACGAACTCCCGCTGGGAGAACCTCTACGGCGGCGACGGCTTCTGGACGCTCGTGGACTCGTCCGACCCCGAGGCGGTCTACGCCGAGTCGCAGGGCGGGTACGTGGGGCGCGTGGACCTCCGGACGCGCGCGGCGCGCGACATCCAGCCGAAGGCGGGCTACCGCGAGAAGCTCCGCTTCAACTGGAACACGCCGCTCCACCTCTCGCCGACCGCGAAGGGGACGCTGTACATCGGCGCGCAGTTCTTGTTCCGCTCGCGCGACCGCGGCGACACCTGGGAGCGGATCTCGCCCGACCTCACCACGAACGACCCCGAGAAGCAGCGGCAGGAGGAGTCCGGAGGCGTCACCGTCGACAACTCGTCCGCCGAGATGCACACGACGATCTACTCGATCAGCGAGTCGCCGAAGGACGCCAGGGTGATCTGGGTGGGCACCGACGACGGAAACGTCCAGGTCACGCGCGACGGCGGCAAGACCTGGACGAACGTCGCGCCGAACATGCCGGCCCTGCCGAGGGCGTCGTGGGTGTCGTGGGTCGAGGCGAGCCGCCACGACGCGCGGACCGCCTACGCGACGTTCGATCGCCACACGTTCGGCGACATGGCGCCGTACGTCTACCGGACGACCGACCTCGGCAAGACCTGGACGCGGATCGCGGGGCCGGAGCAAGGGCTCCGCGGCTGGGCGCACGTCGTGAAGGAGGACCTCGTGAAGCCGGGGATCCTCTTCGTGGGAACCGAGCTCGGCCTCTGGATCAGCGTGGACGGCGGGAAGGGCTGGGCCGAGTTCAAGGCGGGCAACTTCCCGGCCGTGGCGGTGCGCGACATCGTCATCCAGCCCCGCGACGGGGACCTCGTCCTCGCCACGCACGGGCGGGGGATCTGGATCGTGGACGACCTCACCCCGCTCCGCGCGCTGACGCCCGACGTCCTGGCCCGGCCGGCCGCGTTCCTGCCCGGGCGCCCGGTGCAGCAGCGAATGATGGGGAACGGCGGCTGGGTCGAGGGCGACGCCAAGTTCACCGGCGAGAACCCGCCCTCCGGCGCCGTCGTGGCCTACTACCAGCGCGCGCGCCACCTCGTCGGCCCGCTCGAGCTCGAGATCCTCGACGGCGGCGGCAAGGTGGTGGACCGGGTGCCCGTCACGAGGCGCCGCGGCGTGAACCGGGTGGCGTGGAGCATGCGCGTTCCGCCGCCGCGCGTGCCGCGCGCCGCGACGCTCGCCTTCGGCGCGTCGCAGGGCCCGCGCGTGCTGCCGGGCACCTACCGGGCGCGGCTCACGAAGGGCGCCGAGGTGCTCGAGGCGCCCCTCGAGATCCGGCTCGACCGCCGCGCGCCGTACGACCTCGCCGCGCGCAAGGCGCAGTACGACGCGGTGATGCGCGTGCACGCCCTCTTCGGCCGCATGAGCGCGGCGGTGGACCGGATCGCGGCGGCGCGCGACGCGGCGCTCGCGCGCGCGGAGGAGGTGGCCGCGGCGGACGCGGCGCTCGCGGGGCGGCTCCGCGCCTTCGCGGACCGCGCCGAGGCGGTGCGCAAGGAGATCGTCGCGACGAAGGAGGGCGGGGCGATCACGGGAGAGGAGCGGCTCCGCGAGCACGCCGAGATCCTCTACTCGGCGCTGAACGGGTGGGAGGGGCGGCCGGCGCGCTACCAGCTCGAGCGGATCGACGCGCTCGACCGCGAGCTGCGCGACGTCGAGGGGGAGCTCGCGGGCCTGTTCGCGAAGGAGGTGCCGGCGCTCGACGACGCGCTGCGCGGCCGGAACCTCGCCCCGATCCCGACCGCCGCGCCGCCGTCGCGGGGACCGGAGGTCTCGAGCGCCGACCTCCAGGCCGGCTTCGCCGCGTTCGCCGGCGAGCGGGTGGAGCGCCGGGTCGCGGCGGAGCGGGACTAGGCTGACCTAGCTGCAATGCCGCTCACTTAGGGCTCCGACGCTTCCTGGGGTAGTTGCTCATCTTGATCTTCACGGCCCTCGGGTAGGACCGCTGTCGTCGCTTGGGCAGGATGAAGTGGGCGACGTCCTCGCGGAGCCGGCGCAGGTGTTCGGGAATGCGCCCGGCGCTCGCGAGGGAGAGCGTGAGGAGCGCGTGCTCGATGTACATGAGCGCGCTCTTGAAGCTGATCCGGTCGGGCGTGACGCCTGCCTCGTCGGCGATGCGCTCCATCTCGAGGCGGACGAGGTTGTAGGCGAGCGCGAGGCCCCAAAGCTCCTGGGTGACACCGCGCGGCGTCTTGCTGCGAGTCGTCTCCTCGCGTTCGAGCATCACCGTCTTCACCTCGTCGTACCCGAGCTCGATCTCCCAGCGCTCGTGGTAGAGCGCTACGACCTCGGCGGCTGGATACGCCACCGGGTCGGTCATAGACGTAAGCAGCGTCTGGGGCTTGAACCCTCTGCGCTGGTAGCGGATGGCCCGCATCTCCCAGCGCTTTGGCAGGCTCGGGTCGGCGGCCCGCGCCTCCGACGAGACCTCCTTCTCGACGAGCCAATCGCCGCGTCTCAGGCTGCGGATCGTCTTCCAAGTCGTGTCGCTCTTGGCGCGGATGAGCCAGTGCCGGCGATGGCCATGCGCCGCGATCGGGATCAGGACGGCGGCGGAGAGGAAGTTCCGGTCCACGATCGTCAGCGATTCGTCGGGAATCAGCGGCCAGAGTTCCCTGGCGTAGGACACTTCGCTCGCGGACTGCGGTCCGAAACGCGCCGCGGCGAGCAGATGCGAGCGGAGGGCCATGAGCGTCACCAGGCGCGACATCGGGTAGCCGCTCTCGCCGCGACTGCTGACGTGGTGCCCGAAGTGTTCGCGATTGGCGTCCGAGTCGGGGAGCCGAATCGTCGTGCCGTCGACCCCGTAGACGGCGAGGCCGCGCCACGCGTGACGCCGCGCGCTGCCATGGGCCCACGTCTCGGCACAGCGCTCGAACAGCCAGCGGATCGGCTCGCTGCCCAGGCGCTCCCGCGCCTGGGTCACCGAGCTGGACGCAGCCCGCGGACCCCGCCGCCCCGGCAGTGCCAGATCGAGCTCGGCGACGATCTCCGTGATGGGCTTGTTCCGATAGATGCCCATCCCGAGCACGAGCCAGACGACCTGCTCGGCCGGCAGTCGGCGCCGCCGGATCGTGGCGGTGCCCGTCGCCTCGAGGGCCTCGTCGATCCAGTCCGGGTCGAGGCTCGCGCGAAATCGCTCGAGCAGCTCACCCGAGCCGTCATTCGACCGCAGGACCTGATCGACGGGGCGACGCGGCATGGACCACCCTCCGGGGCGATCGCCGCATCATGATCTCCTGAACCCCCGAGGCAACTTCGCCGAGGCGCCGCCGAAAACCCCATTCGTACCGATCGGTTGCCTGCTAACCGATCGGCATTGGACCTAGCTGCCGGCCGCGGCCGCGCTCGCGTCGCGGAGCAACGCCTCGGCGGCGGCGTCGCCCGGCGCGAGCGCGACGGCGCGCCGGAGGATGACCGCGGCGCGTGCCGCGTCGCCGCCTTCGAGGAGCTCGCGGGCGCGCTCGACCAGCCGACGCGCGAGCTCCGCGGGGTCCCCGCCCGCGGGCCCGTCCTCGACCGGCGCGTCGCGGGCGTCCGGCGGCGGCGCGATCGCCGTGCCGCCCGGCGGGTCCGGCTGCGACCCGCGCTCCGCGGCCTCGAGCGCCTTGAACCACGCGGCGGGGCCCGGCGCGCCCGGCACCGACGCCGAGCCCGCGAACGAGATCCCGGCGCGGGCGGGCCGCTCGCGGACCGTCCACACCACCTGGCCCGTGACCTCGAGCTTGTCCGGGAGCACGTGCGACTCGACGGTGAGCCCGACGAGCGTCCCCACCGTCTGCGGCCGCGTCGTGACGATGCGGCACCCGCGGGGCCCGAGGTCCTCGGTCTCGGCCTCCCAGACGCCGTAGCGGTCGCGGACGAGGACGCGGCAGCGCGCGCGTAGCCGCGGGTACTTCCGGGTGTCCTCGCCGCGCTCGGTCACGCCTCCTCCGCGAAGGGTCGGGATCTACCGGACGCCGGGTCCGCCCCAGGAGCGCCCGCGCCCGGGGACGGCAGGGGTGGGCACGGTCCTCCCGCCGCGCTCAACGCGCGCGCAGGTACTGCCTCGGCCACGGCCCCTCCTGTCCGAGCGCGCGCGCGGCGCGCAGCGGGAAGTGCGGGTCCCGGAGCATCTCGCGGGCGAGGAGGACGAGGTCCGCCTGCCCGGTGCGGATCACGTGGTCCGCCTGCTCCGGCGAGGTGATCATCCCGACCGCGCCGGTGCGGACGCCGGCCTCGCGCCGGATCCGCTCCGCGAACCCGGTTTGGTACCCCGGGCCGGCGGGGACCTTCGCCTGCGCGGCGAGGCCGCCGGACGAGACGTCGACGAGGTCGGCCCCGAGCGTGCCGAGGACGCGCGCGAGCGCGACCGATTGCTCGACGTCCCAGCCTCCGTCGACCCAGTCCGTCGCCGAGATCCGGACGAGGAGCGGCAGCCGGTCGGGCCACTCCGCCCGGACGGCGCCGACCACCTCGCGCACGAGCCGCGTCCGGTTCTCGAAGGAGCCGCCCCACGCGTCCTCGCGGCGGTTCGAGAGCGGCGAGAGGAACTGATGGAGGAGGTAGCCGTGCGCCGCGTGGACCTCCACGGCGCGGAACCCCGCCGCCGCCGCGCGCCGCGCGGCCGCCGCGAACGCCCGCACCACGCCCGCGATCCCCGCCGCGTCGAGCGCGTGCGGCGCCGGGTGGCCCTCTGCGAACGGGATCGCGCTCGGCGCGACCGGGGGCCAGCCGCCCTCGGCCGGCGTCAGCGGGGCGCCGCCGGCGTCCCACGGCGGCCGCACGCTCGCCTTGCGCCCGGCGTGCGCGAGCTGCAGCGCGGGCGCCGCGCCCTGCGCCTCGACGAACCGGACGATGCGCGCGAGCGGCTCGATCTGCGCGTCCTCCCACAGCCCGAGGTCCGCGGGGGAGATCCGCCCGCGCGCCTCGACGCCCGTCGCCTCGAACACGACGAGCCCCGCGCCGCCGACCGCGCGCGCCCCGAGGTGGACGAGGTGCCAGTCGTTCGCGCGGCCGTCGGTCGCCGAGTACTGGCACATCGGCGACACCGCGATCCGGTTGCGCAGCGTCACCGAGCGGACCGCGAGCGGAGAGAAGAGTCCCATGCCCCGATTCGACCCCCGAGGCGGCCGCGGTTCAAGGGACCAGGGAGGGTGCGCGCGCTGGCACGCGGCGCGCGCGCGGGGTATCTGGGAGCCGGAGGAGCCGATGCCGACCGAGCCGCAGGATCCCTGGAGCCACGAGCACGTCTATCTCGGCGAGGCGCACGAGGCGAACGAGCGCCGAACCTGGATCGTGGTCGGCCTCACGGCCGTCATGATGGTGGGCGAGATCGCGGCGGGCTCCGTCTTCAACTCGATGGCCCTGCTCGCCGACGGCTGGCACATGGCGACGCACGCGGGCGCGCTCGGCATCTCGGCGTTCGCGTACCGCTACGCGCGCCGGCACGCGCGCGACGCCCGCTTCGCGTTCGGGACCGGGAAGGTGGGGGATCTCGCCGGCTACACGAGCGCGGTCGTGCTCGGCGTCGTCGCGCTGCTCATCGCAGGCGAGGCGATCGCGCGGCTCGGCGCGCCGCTCCCGATCTCGTTCGACGAGGCGATCGCGGTGGCGGTGCTGGGCCTCGCCGTGAACGTGGCGAGCGCGCTCGTGCTCGCGCGGGGGCACGGGGGCGGGCACGTCCACGGCGACCGCGAGCCCGACCTCGACCGGCCCGACCCCGAGCACGAGCGAGACGGCGGCAGCCACGCCCACGCGCATCGTGGCGCCGAGGTGCACGCGCACGCCGACCACAACCTCCGCTCCGCGTACCTGCACGTCCTCGCCGACGCGGTCACCTCGGTGCTCGCCATCGTGGCCCTCGCGCTCGGCCGCTGGGCCGGCGCGGCGTGGCTCGACCCGGTCATGGGGCTCGTCGGCGCGCTCGTCATCGCGCGCTGGGCGGTGTACCTCCTCCGGGACACGGGACGCGTCCTCCTCGACTTCGCGGCGGCCGAGCGCGCCGCCGAGGCGATCCGGCGCACGATCGAGCGGCGCGAGGGAGACCGCCTCTCCGACCTCCACCTCTGGCGCATCGGGCCCGGGCACGTCGCCGCGATCGTCTCCGTCGTGTCGGAGCGCGGGGCGACGACGGACGACGTGCGCGCCGCGCTCGGGGACGTCTCGGGCCTCGCGCACCTGACCGTCGAGGTGCACCGGGCACGCGGCTGAGCGCCCGGGAGGGCGCCCGGCTGCGGCCCCTGGCCGCCGGCGTCGCAGCCGTCGGGCCGCTCGGCGGCGCCCCTCGCGGGGCGGCGCGACCGGTTGATCGCGGCGTTCGCGCCGCGTATGAGCCCGGGCTGGAGGACCGTCCCATGCTGCGCGTGACCTCGGACGTGCTGGAGCTTCGCCGCTGGGCGGAGCCGCGGGACGGCCGCCCCTGCCGCGACGCGACGAGCGGGCGCCTGCGCGTGGCGTTCCCCGGGGATCCGTGCTCGGTCGACGTCGGGTGGGACGAGTTCGAGCCCGCCTTCTGCGCGGGCCGGTGCGTGTGCGTGTACGACGACGCGCCGGACGCGCGCCGGCACTTCATCGGCGCGATGGACGAGGCCCACGCGTTCCTGGCGGGCGTGGCGAGGCCCGGCGCGAGGGCCTAGCCGCCGGCTCGCGACGCGGCGGCGGCCTCGAGCGCCTTCCGCGCGGCGCGCACGAGCGGCCCCGCCGAGAGGGGCTCGCCCGTCGCGTGGCGCATCCAGAGGTCCGGCGCCACCGCGCCGAAGGTCGCCATCCGCTCGAACTCGTCCCCGAGCGTCTTGCCGGCGGGGAGCGCGTCCACGTGCTCCTCGATCTGCGCCTGGATGAGGTGACCGATCGGGTAGTCGGGGAGGTAGAGCTGGTTGTTCACCATGTGCGAGTAGATCGCGAGGATGGGCGAGTCCTTCACGCCGACGAGCGGCGCCCACCAGCGGTTCCAGACGTCCCTCGCGATCGCGACCGTCGCCTCGCGCAGCTCCGCCGGCGTCGCGCGCGGATGGTCGTACATCCAGTGCCACATCCGGAGGTCGACGAGCGCCACCGCCGCGATCTCGGCGGTCGCCCAGAGGTCGTTCAGCGCGGCGAGCCGCTTCGCGGCGGGATCGGGCGTGCCGAGCCCGAGCACGTCGAGGTCGCGCGCCTGGAACACGAAGGCGAGCGCCTCGGTGAACGCGACGTTGGGCACGCCCTGCAGGAGGGTGTGGTCGACGCCGTAGAGCGAGAACACCTGCTCGACGTTGTGGCCGAGCTCGTGGACCGCGATGTTGAACCCCTTGTAGTCCATCCCATCCTTGCCGACGCGGGTTCGGAGGTGGGGCTTGTCCCCGCGCCGCGCCGCCGGGAGGGCGTGGCCCGAGCCGCGCGCCGGATCGACCTCGATCCGGTCGGCGAGCCAGCGCGCCTTCTCCGCGGAGAACCCGAGCCTCTGGAGCGTCTCCGGGATCGCCTTCGCGAACGCCTCCGGCGTCGGGTACCGCTCGCGCGTGATCTTGTCGAGCTCGGCCTCGGAGTGCGTCGAGCGCGGGCGGAAGCCGGAGTACCACAGGTCGAACGGCTCGAGCGGACGGCCGAGGCGCGCCGAGATCGCCTTCGCGAGCAGGGCGAGCTCCGGCGCGGCGAGCACCTCCTCGAGCATCGCGACCACCTTCGCCTCGGGGATCTCGCGCTGGAGGTCGAAGGTGCGCGCGATGTGGGTGGGCGCCGAGGGGGAGTACGGGTCGGCCGCCTTCGCGGCGCGGAAGTTCTCGAGGATCGCCGCGTAGCGGGTGTCGGGCTCGCGCGCGGGATCGGCCTTGCCGCGCGTCCCGCCGTCCTCGATCGTGTCCGCCGGCGCGGCGCGCACCTCGTTCGTGAAGGGGTTCCAGTCGACGGCGGGATCGTTCACGACCGCGGCGGGGATCGTCTGCGTGACGATCCGCTCCATCGCCTTCGCGAGCACCCGCTGCCGCGCGAGGCCGCCCTCCTGCGCGTACTGCGCCTTGAGCTCGTCGCGCAGGTTCCAGTGGGAGAGGAGCCGCTTGCCCTTCGGGAAGAGCCGCTCGCCCCTCTCCGAGAGGACGTGGTGCATGTAGAGGTTGTAGTCCGCGATGTACGCGTCGGCGCGCGCGGCGGCGCGGGCGATGCCCTGGTTCACCTCCGCCGGGACGCGCCGGGCGAAGCGGCTCGCGAGCCGCGCCTCCGCCCACTCGCGCCGCGACCAGGCGTCGCCGCGGGCGAGCCGCTCGTCGAGCGTGGTGAGCGGGAAGTTGAGGAGGGCGACGAACGCGACCTTGCCGTCGAAGAGGTCGTCCGTCACGTGCGCGGACGGATCGATCGCGTCGAGGAGCCCGTCGACCGGCTGCATGGGGCCGACGTCGAGCTGGGCCCAGCGGGACAGCTCGCGGTCGATCTCGAGGGTGTGGCCGTCGGTCGCCTCGAAGCCCGCCTCGAGCCGCGCGAACGTCGCGTCGAGCGCGGAGCCCTTCGGGAGGAACTGCTCGAGGCAGAACGCCTCGAAGGCCTTCGCGTCGCCGTCCGGCCGGCCGCCGCCGGTGCGCCAGAAGGCGGCGGCCTGCGCGACGCCTCGGTCGATGCGCGCGCGCTCGGCCTCGCCGTGCTTCGCGACGAGCGCGCTCCGCGCGCGCTCCGCCGCGGCGGCGAGCGCCTTCGGCGGCGGGGGCACGGCGGACGCGGGAACGGGGCGCGGCGCGGCGGAGAGGATCGCGGAGAGGAGGGCGTGCACGAGCATGGCGGGGACTTTACTTCGGAACCCGGCGGCGGGCATGCTCGGCCGTCGTCCGTCCGGGGCTGGCTGGCCCCCAGGAGGTGTCCTCCATGACCGCAGAGCGTGGCGTCCGCGCCGTCGCAGGCGTCTTCGTGCTCCTCTCGCTCGTCCTGGGCGTCCCGGGCAGCCCGATCTTCGTCTCCGCGAGCTGGCTGTGGTTCACGGCGTTCATCGGCGCGAACCTGCTCCAGAGCGCGTTCACGGGCTTCTGCCCCGCGCTCCTCGTGATGCGAAAGCTCGGCCTCAGGGACGCCGCGCCGGCTCGGCCGGCGCCGTAGCGGCCCCCCGCCTGGCAAGCGCCCCTCGCGACGTCCCGCTCCTCTTCGCGAGCCGCGCCGTGCGGCTGTTCGCGTACGGCCTCGCGTCGGTGGTGCTCGCCCTGCACCTCGCGGCGGCCGGGCTGGACGAGGCGCGCGTCGGGCTCCTCTTCACCCTGACCCTCCTCGGCGACGCCGCCGTCTCGCTCCTCGTCACGACGCGGGCGGACCGCGCCGGCCGCCGCCGCATGCTGATCCTGGGCGCCGCGCTCGTCGTGCTCGCGGGCGTCGCGTTCGCGACCACCACCTCGTTCGCCCTGCTCGCCGTGGCCGCGACGGTCGGCGTCGTCTCGCCTTCCGGCAACGAGGTCGGCCCGTTCCTGCCCATCGAGCAGGCCGCGCTCGCGCAGGAGCTCCCCTTCGAGCGCCGCACGTCCGCGCTCGCCTGGTACCAGCTCGCCGGCTCGCTCGCGACCGCTGCGGGCGCGCTCACCGGGGGCGTCCTCGCGGAGGCGCTCCAGCGCGCGGGCTGGGCGCCGCTCGCGAGCACGCGGGCCGTCTTCGCCGGCTACGCGGTCGCGGGGCTGGTCCTCGCGGCGATCGCGTCCGGGCTCTCCCCCGGCATCGAGGCGCCGGCGCCCGACGGTCGGGCCGGCGCAGGGGGCGAGGGCCGGCGCGGCGCGCTCGGGCTCCACCGCTCGCGCGGCGTCGTGGCCAGGCTCTCGGCGCTCTTCTCGCTCGACGCGTTCGCGGGCGGGCTCGTCGTGCAGAGCTTCGTCGCCTGGTGGTTCCACGAGAAGTTCGGCGTGGGGCCCGCCCTCCTCGGCGGGATCTTCTTCGGCGCGAACCTGCTCGCGGGGATCTCGGCGCTCTCCGCGGCCGCGATCGCGCGGCGGATCGGGCTCCTGAACACGATGATCGCGACGCACCTGCCCTCGAACGTGCTCCTCGCGCTCGTCCCCCTCATGCCGACGCTCCCGCTCGCGATCGGCGTGCTGCTCCTCCGGTTCTCGATCTCCCAGATGGACGTGCCCACGCGGCAGTCGTACACGCTCGCGGTCGTCGACCCGGACGAGCGGTCCGCCGCGGCCGGGGTCACCGGCATCGCCCGGACGCTCGGCGCGGCGGTCGCGCCGGTCGTCGCGGGCCCGCTCTACGCGTCGGCCGCGCTGTCCGGCGTGCCGTTCCTCGCCGCGGGCGGCCTCAAGATCCTCTACGACCTCCTGCTCTGGCGCGCTTTCCGCGCGGTCCGCCCGCCGGAGGAGCGGAACGTCTAGTCGGGGGGCCCTCGCCCTGCGCGTTCGCGCATGGGCTCGGGACCCCCCGAACCCCCCGGCGCTCGCTCCGGCGCAGCCTCATCCGGCTGCGCCTGCGCTCGGGTGCAGGAGGGCGGTGCGGCTTGCCTCGCCCGCGCGGGCGGGTTACTCGTCCGCCCTCGTGCGCAGGACGAGCCGCCCCCTCACGGTCGTCGCCCTCCTCCTCGGCCTGTTCCTGGCCGCGATGGAGATGACGGTCGTCTCGACCGCGATGCCGACGGTCGTCGCGGAGCTGGGCGGGCTCGCGCTCTACGCCTGGGCGTTCGCGGCGTACATGCTCGCGACGACCGTCACGGTCCCGATCTGGGGGAAGCTCGCGGACCTGAAGGGCCGCAAGCCCGTCCTCCTGGCGGGCGTGGCGATCTTCCTCGCAGGCTCGTCGGCGTGCGGGTTCACGCACTCGATGGAGGCGCTGATCGCGTGGCGCGCCGTGCAGGGGCTCGGCGCCGGCGCGATGCAGCCCGTGACCTTCACGATCGTCGGCGATCTCTTCGACGTCCACGAGCGCGGCCGGATGCAGGGCCTGTTCGGCGCGGTGTGGGGCCTCGCCGGGCTCGTCGGGCCGCTCGTGGGCGGCGCGATCGTCCACACGATCGGGTGGCGCTGGATCTTCTGGATCAACCTGCCGTTCGGCCTCGCGAGCGCGGCGGTGCTCGCCGTCGCGTACCACGAGCGCCCCGAGCACCACGAGCACAAGCTCGACGTCGCGGGGGCGGTGCTCCTCGCGGTGGCGGTCGTCGCGGCGCTCCTCGCCGCGCGATCACGCGGGACGGGGCTCGTCGCGATCCCGGTCGCGCTCGCCGCGACCGCGGCGTTCATCTGGGCCGAGCGCCGCGCCCGCGAGCCGCTCCTGCCGCTCGACCTGTTCGCGCAGCGCGTGATGGCCGTGTCGTCCGCTGCGGGCGCGCTCCTCGGCGCCGCGATGCTCGGGTCGCTCACGTACGTGCCGCTCTGGGTCCAGAGCGTGCTCGGGCTGCCGCCGACGTCGGCGGGCGCCGCCATCGCGCCGATGGCGCTCGGGTGGCCCATCGCGAGCGCCATCTCGGGCCGGCTGGTGCCGCGGCTCGGGTACCGGCGGCTCCTGTTCGCGGGGTTCGCGCTCGCCGCGGTCGCGTCCCTGCTGCTCGCGCTGACGCTCCGCCCGGGCGCGTCGCTCCTCTCGATCCAGCTCGTCATGGCGATGTACGGGGCGGGGCTCGGCACCGCGAACCCGCCGCTCCTCATCGCGATCCAGACGAGCGTCCCCTGGAACCGGCGCGGCGTCGCGACCGCGTCCACGCTCTTCTTCCGGACCATCGGCGGGACGCTCGCCGTCGGGCTCCTCGGCGGCGTCCTCGCGAACGCGCTCGCGGGCGCTGGCGCCGATCCTTCGTTCGTGGAGAAGCTGCTCGGCCCCGAGCGCGTCGCCCTCGATCCCGCCGCGGTGGCCGCGGTCTCCGGGACGCTCCAGGGCGCCATGTCGATCGTCTTCTGGACCGGCGCCGTCATCGGCGTCGCCGCGTTCCTCGTCGTCCTCCTCTTCCCCCACGTCGCCATCGCGCCCGCGCCCACCCCCTCCAGCGAACCGTCCGTCGGCTCGTAGTCCATCCTCTGCGCTCGCCCGTGCACGCTGGGCCCGGGGCGATCCTTCGGCTCGTTCCGTCGTCCACGCTGGGCCCGGGGGGGCGCCCTCCGGCGCACTGCTCGGCGGCACGTGACCCGGGGCGCGCGCGCGGGACCGGCGATCCCATCGGCGCGCCGCCGACAGGCTTGCCTCGGCAGCTGCGCTCGCTGCGCTCGCTTGTGCCGAGGCTTCGGGCAGGCGGCGGCGCGCCAACACGCCGTCGAAATCCGCGCGCGCGAACCGGGCCTTCATAGCGGCGCCTGCGCGACGCGCCTCCGGGCGCCCCCCCGGGCCTGGCGCTCTCAGGATCCAACACATCTGGCGCGGAGCCCCGGGGGTGTGATCTACCCTCGCCATGAGTACTCGTGGCGAGGTCGAAACGGCAGAGTTCGGCGACAAGCGGCTGACGGCGCGGCTCGTCCGAATCGCGGAGCAGCTTGCCAAGGCGCCCGACCAGAGCTTCCCGAAGGCAGCGAGCTCCGACGCTGCGCTCGAGGCGACGTACCGGTTCTTCGGTAACGAATCGGTCACGCCTGCCGCCATCCTGCAGCCACACGTGGCGGCCACCGCTGCGCGGTGTGCCCAGGCAGGAGCGGTGTTCATCGCGCACGACAGCACGGAGTTGCTCTTCAGCAGCG
Organism: uncultured delta proteobacterium; assembly: GCA_963821195.1. Taxonomy (GTDB): domain Bacteria; phylum Myxococcota; class Myxococcia; order Myxococcales; family Anaeromyxobacteraceae; genus Anaeromyxobacter. The sequence continues at coordinate 272,326 of CAWGDE010000017.1, read as the reverse complement.
AGCGGGACGGCGTGGGGCGGGTCCGTGGCGATCACACGCACGGGTTCATCGGGCACTTCGCCCTCGCCGTTGCCGCGAAGGAGCGTGCGCCGCTCGGGATACTGGGCATGGAGACCGTCTTCCGCGAGCGGGGAGCGCGAGTGTCGTACCGGCGCGGCAGGACCCTGGAACAGAAGGAGTCCAGACGCTGGCTCACCCTCGTCGAGCGCGTCGATTCGGAGATCCCCGACGTCGCCGCTGCAATCCATGTCATGGATCGCGAGGCCGATGCCTACGAGCTGCTCGCGGCTCTCTGCGCCGGGAACCGTCGCTTCATCATTCGCTTGCAGATCGACCGGGCCGCTGACACGGCGATGGGCCGCGGTTGCATCAGCGAAGTGATGAAGCGGAGGAGGACGCTGCTGACAAGAGATGTCACCCTGTCCGCGAGGAAGCCGGACCGGGACGATCCCCCCAGTCGCGCAAGAAGGTATCCGTATCGTCGCACTCGGTCCGCGGTCCTCGCCGTGACGGCAGCATCCGTCACGATCCTCCGTCCGCGGCACGGCGGTTCGCACACGCCTGCGGCGCTGCGCCTCAACGTCGTGCGTGTTCACGAGAAGAACGCGGGACGCGGCATCGCTCCTGTCGAATGGCGGCTCGTGACGACCGAGCCCATCGACACCGTCGAGGACGTCGCAGCCATCGTCGACGGCTACCGCGCTCGCTGGCTCATCGAGGAGTACTTCCGCGCGCTGAAGCAGGGGTGCGCGTACGAGAAGCGGCAGCTCGAATCGAAACATGCCCTGCTCAATGCACTTGCCGTCCTTCGCGCCGATCGCGTGGCAGTTGCTGGCGTTACGCCAGCTCTCCCGCGATCGAGCCGACGTTCCGGCCGATGCGGTCCTGTCGCCGATGAAGCTCACCCTGTTGCAGCGCCACCCCGACGTGCGACTTCGCCCAGAGGCGACGATTCGCGAGGCCATGCTGGCGATCGCCGCGCTGGGCGGACACATCAAGAACAACGGGGACCCCGGGTGGCAGGTGCTCGGCAGGGGATACGAGGACTTGCTCCTCCTCGAGCGAGGTGCTGCGCTCGCCCTGGGATGTGATCAATCCTGAGAGCGCCAGGCCCGGGGGGCGCCCGCAGGCGCGTCGCGCAGGCGCCGGCGTGAGAGCACGGTTCGCGCGCGCGACCCGGGCCGGCCGGCGGTGCGCCGCCGCCTGCCCGACGCCTCGGCACAAGCGAGCGAAGCGAGCGCAGCGCCGAGGCTAGCCTGCGGCGGCGCACCGGAGGGATCACCAGGCCCGCGCGCGCGCCCCGGTTCACGTGCCGCCGAGCATGCGCGCCGGTGGGCGCCCCCCGGGCCCAGCGTGCACGAGCGAACGAGCCGCAGGGATCGCCCCGGGCCAGCGTACACGAGCGAACGAGCGACCGAACCCGACCGCCCGATGGCCCGCTACGGGCGGCGCGCCGCCGCGAACCCGAGCTCGAGATCGGCGACGAGGTCGGCCACGTTCTCGATGCCCGCGGAGACGCGGATGAGCCCGTCCGCGATCCCGAGCTGCTCGCGCGTCGCCTTCGGCACGGACGCGTGGGTCATGATCGCGGGGTGCTCGATGAGGCTCTCGACGCCGCCGAGCGACTCGGCGCAGGCGAAGATGCGGACGGCCTTCAGGAACGCGGTCGCCGCGGGGAGGCCGCCCCGGATGACGAACGTGAGCATCCCTCCGAACCCGCTCATCTGCCTCGCCGCGAGCGCGTGCTGCGGGTGCGACGGCAGGCCCGGGTACGTGACCTTCTCCACCTGGGGGTGGCCCTCGAGGAACCGCGCGAGCGCGAGCGCGTTCTCGGCGTGGCGCGCCATCCGGACGTGGAGCGTCTTGAGGCCCCGGAGCACGAGGAACGCGTCGAGCGGGCCCGGCACGCCGCCGACCGCGTTCTGGACGAACGCGAGCCGCTCGTGGAGCGCGTCGTCGGACGTGAGCACGGCCCCGCCGACCACGTCGGAGTGGCCGTTCAGGTACTTCGTCGTCGAGTGGGCCACGACGTCGACGCCGAGCGCGAGCGGGCGCTGGAAGAACGGCGTCGCGAACGTGTTGTCGACGACCGTCTTCGCCCCGTGCGCCCGCGCGATCCGCGCCACCTCGGCGAGATCGACGATCTTCAGCATCGGGTTCGTCGGGGTCTCGATCCAGACCAGGCGCGTCTCCTTCCGGAGCGCGCGCTCGACGTTCCGCGAGTCGCTCATGTCGACCGCGTCGAAGGCGAGCCCGTGGCGCCGGAACACCTTGTCGAAGATCCGGAAGGTGCCGCCGTACACGTCGTCCGAGTAGACGACGTGGTCGCCGGCCTGGAGCAGGTGGAGGATCGCGTCCGTCGCGGCGAGCCCCGACGCGAACGCGAGGCCGTGCCGGGCGCCCTCGAGGGCGGCGAGGCAGCCCTGGAGCGCGTCGCGAGTGGGGTTCCGCGTCCGCGAGTACTCGAACCCCTTGTGGACGCCGGGGCCGTCCTGCACGTACGTCGACGTGAGGTACACCGGCGTCATGATCGCGCCGGTGGTCGGGTCGGGCGCCTGGCCCGCGTGGATCGCCAGCGTCTCGAGGTGGAGGTCCTTGGCGTCCTTCATGGCGGCCTACTTGAGCTTCTGGCCCAGGAAGTCGATGAGGTCGATCTTGGTCACGATGCCGGTGACCCGGTCGCCCTCCTTCACCACCGCGACGTTGTCGTCGTTGAAGATGTCGCGCAGGCGCCCGATCGGCGTGTCGGGCCCGACCACGCCCTGCACCGGCTGGACGAGCGGGTCGACGACCTCGGAGAGCCGGTGTTTCCCCTCGATGAGGAAGTTGAGCAGGTCGTACTCGTGGATCATCCCGATCGCGCGGCCGGAGTCGTCGACGACGGGCATCTGCGAGATGTCGTTCTCCTTCATCTGCTTCACGACCGCCTCGACCTTGTCCGTCCGCTTCGCGACGATCACCGCGCCGCGCCGCCTGCCGAGGACGTCCTTCACGGTCGCCGCCGAGACGGGCTCCCCGCCGTTCACCTGGAAGCCGTTGTCCCGCATCCACTCGTCCGAGAAGAACTTGGACGTGTAGGAGCGGCCGCCGTCCGGGAGCGGGACGACGACGGTCTTCCCCTTGCCGAGCTCGCGCGCGACCTGCACCGCCACGTGCACGACGGCGCCGGAGGAGCCGCCCGCGAAGACGCCCTCCTCGCGCGCGAGTCGGCGCGCCATCGCGAACGCCTGGGCGTCCGTCACCTGCCGCACGTCGTCGAGGACCGAGAGGTCCATCGCGCCGCACATCATGTCCTCGCCGATGCCCTCGACCTTGTAGACGCTCGGCTGCGAGAGCTTCCCGGTCTTGAACATCGAGAAGTAGATCGAGCCGATCGGGTCGACCCCCACGTTGACGATCTTCGGGTTCCTCTCCTTCAGGAACTTCCCGCAGCCGCTCATCGTGCCGCCGGTCCCGAGGCCGGCGATGAAGGCGTCGATCCGCCCGCCCGTCTGCTCCCAGAGCTCGGGGCCCGTGGAGCGGTAGTGCGCCTCGACGTTGTCGGCGCTGTGGTACTGGTTCAGGTAGAAGCTGTTCGGCGTCTCCGCGGCGATCCGCTTCGCCGCAGAGTAGTAGCTGTCGGGCGAGTCGGCGGGGACGTTCGTCGGGGTCACGACGACCTGCGCGCCGAACGCCTTGAGCGCGTCCTGCTTCTCCTTCGACATCTTGTCCGGCATCGTGAACACGCAGCGGTACCCGCGCACCGCGGCGAACATCGCGACCGCGACGCCGGTGTTGCCGCTCGTGTTCTCGACGATGGTCCCGCCCCGGCGCAGGAGGCCGGCCTTCTCCGCCTTGTCGAGGATGTGGAGCGCCATCCGGTCCTTGATGGAGCCGCCCGGGTTCAGGTACTCGAGCTTCACGAGCACCGTCGCGTCGTCGGGGCCGGCGAGCTTCTGGAGCTTCACGAGCGGGGTGTGCCCGATCGCGGAGAGGACGGTCTCGTGGTAGCTCATGGGGGCATTGCTCCCGGAAAGGCCGGAAACGTCGGCGGGAACGAAGGGTTATATGCACCCGCTCCCGGCCCCGTCAACGCGCGGAGAACGAGGTCCATGAGCGATTCCCACACGGAAGCCCGCGTCCGCGAGGCGGTCCGCAGGGTCACCGGGCGCGACGCGTCGCGCGCGCCCGTCCGGCGCCTCGCCGGGCACGCCTCGATGCGGAGCTACTGGCGCGTCGGCGACCCGCCCGAGTCGCACGTCGTGATGGTGCTCCCCGCCGACGCGAAGCCCGAGGAGGTCACGAAGGGCGGCGCGCCCTCCGTGAACCCGTTCGTCGACGTGCAGCGGTACCTCGCCGGGATCGGCGTGCGCGTCCCCGCGATCCGCGCGTTCCTCGAGCCCGAGGGGCTCATGGTCCTCGAGGACCTCGGGGACGAGATGCTGGAGACGCGCCTCCTCGCGGGCGACGCGCCCGCGCCGCTCTACGAGCGCGCCATCGATCAGCTCGCGCGCCTGCGGGCGCACGCGGAGGCGAAGCCGGGCGGCTGCGTCGCCTTCGAGCGGAGCTTCGACGCGGACCTCTACCGGTGGGAGCTCGAGCACTTCGTCGAGTGGGGGCTCGAGGCGTGGAAGGGCGCGAGGCTCTCCCCCGCGGAGCGCGCGGTCGCCGACCGCGAGTTCGACCGGATCGCGCGCACGCTCGAGGCGGAGCCGAAGGGGTTCACCCACCGCGACTACCAATCGCGGAACCTCATGGTGCTCCCTTCGGGCGAGCAGGCCGTGATCGACTTCCAGGACGCGCTGCTCGGCCCGCGCCAGTACGACCTCGTCGCGCTTCTGCGCGACAGCTACGTCGAGCTCGAGCCCGCGCTCGTGGACGCCATGCTGCGGCGCTACCTCGACCGGCTCCACGCCGAGGGCGGGCCGCGCCTCGCGTACGGCCCGTTCCGCGAGCTGTTCGACCTGCTCACCGTCCAGCGGAAGCTGAAGGACGCCGGGCGCTTCGTGTTCATCGACCGCGTGAAGAAGAACCCGGGCTTCCTCCCCTCGATCCCCGCGTCGCTCCGGTACGTCCGCGACGCGTTCGCGTGCCGCCCGGACCTCGCCGGGCTGCGCGAGGTGCTCGCGCGGCACGTCCCCGAGCTGCGGAGCTGACCGTTCGGGGAGACGAATCCCGAGCGACTCGCCCCCCAAAGTTGCACCCCGAGCGCAGGCGCGCCGGATGAGGCGCGCCTGCGCGAGCACGGGGGGTTCGGGGGTGCCAGGCCCGCGCCGCAAGGCGCAGGCCCGGCACCCCCCGCGAAAAAGGAAAGGGCGGGCCGCGCGGGCCCGCCCTTCTGCCTTCCGGGAGGATCCGGGGACGCTACTCGGCGCCGATGCCGAGGTACGTGCGGAGCTTCTCGTCCTCGAACTTGTCCTGCGCCACCTGGTCGGGCGTCATGAGCGACACGAGCCAGCCGGCCAGGAACGCCGCCGTCATCGAGAAGATGGCGGGGTTGCGGAGCGGGATGATCGGGGCCGGGTTCTTGAAGACCTCGACCCAGACCGTCGGGGACAGGATGATCATGCCGAGCGAGGTGACGGTGCCGATGATGATCGAGGCCACGGCGCCCCACGTCGACATCTTCTTCCAGACGATGGAGAGGAGCAGCGCCGGGAAGTTCGCGCTGCACGCCACCGCGAAGGTGAGGCCGACCATGTACGCGACGTTCTGGCCCTTGAAGAGGATGCCGAGGAGCACGGCGGCGACGCCGAAGAACACCGTCGTGATCTTGGCCGTCCGGACCTGCTCCTCCTCCGTCGCGTGGCCCTTCTTGATGACGGACACGTAGATGTCGTGCGAGTAGGCGGACGCGCCGGCGAGCGTGAGCCCGGCGACGACGGCGAGGATCGTCGCGAACGCGACGGCGGAGATGAAGCCGAGGAACGGCGTCCCGCCGAGGAACTCGGCGAGGAGCGGCGAGGTCATGTTGCCGCCCTTGTCGACCTGCGTGATCATCTGACGGCCGACGAGCACGGACGAGCCGAAGCCGACGATCGGGATGATGATGTAGAAGTAGCCGATGAGGCCGGTGGCGTAGAACACCGACTTCCGCGCGGCCTTGGCGTCGGGGACCGTGTAGAACCGCTGGAGGATGTGCGGCAGGCCGAGGAGGCCGAACATGAGCGCCAGCCCCAGCGACACCGCCTCGAGCGGACTCGAGATGAGGAGACCCGGCTCGAGCGACGTCTGGCCGTACTTCTGGGCGACGGCGGCGTAGAGGTTCCCCGGGTTCCAGCCGAAGGTGTTGAGCACCATCAGCATCATCAGCGACACGCCGAAGAGGAGCAGGCCCGCCTTGATGATCTGCACCCACGTCGTCGCGATCATGCCGCCGAAGAGCACGTAGGCGAGCATCACGGCGCCGACGATGATCTCGGCGTACTCGTAGCGGAGGCCGAAGAGCAGCTTGATGAGCGTGCCCGCGCCGACCATCTGCGCGATCGTGTAGGTGAGCACCGTCAGCACGCCGCCGATCGCGGCGGCGATGCGGACCGGCGTCTGCTGCAGCCGGAACGAGACGACGTCGGCGAACGTGAACTTGCCGAGGTTCCGGAGCGGCTCGCCGATGAGGAACATGAGCGCGGGCCAGCCGACGAGCCAGCCGGTCGCGTAGATCATGCCGTCGTAGCCCTTGAGGGCGCACATGCCGGAGATGCCGAGGAACGAGGCCGCCGACATGTAGTCGCCGGCGAGCGCGAAGCCGTTCTGGAGCGCGGAGACGCTGCGGCCCGCGGCGTAGAACTCCTTGGAGGTCTTGGTGCGCTTCGCCGCCCAGTAGGTGATGGCGAGCGTCACGACGACGATGAGGAAGAAGAAGCCGATGCCGGAGGCCGTCGGGGTGCCGAGGGCCGTCGTCTGCTGGGCGGCAGCCGCCGGTGCGGGCGCGGGGGCGGTCTGCGCGAGGAGCAGCTGGGTCAGGGCGCCAGGAGTGATCATGGTGGGGTCCTTTGGGGTGATCGCTCGGTTAAGGGCCTACGGCTTCAGCTCTTTCTTCAGCCGCTCGACCTCGGGGTCGTACTTCGAGTTCGCCCACAGAACGAAGTAGCCCGTGAGGAGCCAGGCGATCACGATGGACGCGACGCCGAGCGGGATCGCGAGTGTCGTCACCTCGCCGATCTTCTGCGAGACGAACGCCTTGTCAGCCGCGATGAGCAGGATGTAGCCGTAGTAGCTGACGAAGAGCAGGGCGAGCAGGACGAGGCTGACGGTCCAGCGCGTCGACACGAGCTTCTTGAACTCCTTGGACTCGATGACCTCATGAACCGACTTGAATTGGGTTCTCTCGGCGGCCTTGATGGGCGCATTCGACATGTGTGTCCTCCAGGGGGGGAACGCCAGGTCGTGCAGCCTACCACAGATGTTTCTGCGCGGAAGGGAGCCCTGCGCGAACAAAACGCGTGATGCTTTGATCGTCATCAACTCAAATATCGCCGGATTGGGTCGATGAAACGCCTCATCGCAAACCGTGCGCGCGCGTCTTGCGGGCAGCACGCCAAGAGTCCCCCATCCATGAAAATCGGTTTTCTCGCAGACGTTCACGCGAATCTCGAGGCGCTTCGAGCGTGTCTCGCCCATGCGCGGGAGCAGGGGGCCGAGCGCCTGGCCTTCCTGGGCGACCTCGTCGGCTACGGCGCGGATCCCGGCGCGGTGGTGGACGCCGTCGCGGCGGAGGTGGAGAGGGGCGCGCACGCAGTACGCGGCAACCACGACGCGGCGACGATCGCCGGCGAGTCGGAGTTCATGCACCCGGCCGCGGGCAAGGCGATCGCGTGGACTCGGGAGCGGCTCTCGGAGGCGCAGCGCGCGTTCCTCGCGAAGCTGCCGCTCGTCGTCCGCGAGGGGCCGCTGTTCCTCGTGCACGCGAGCCCCGAGACGCCGAAGGAGTGGATCTACGTGACCGACCCGCTCCGCGCGGCGCACGCCTTCGCCGCCGCAGGCGACGCGAGCTGGGTGATCTGCGGGCACGTGCACGAGCCGGTGCTGTACACTGCGGGCACGGTGCGGCCGGTCCCGTTCCGGCCGGTCCCGGGGGTCGCGATCCCGGTGCCGCCGCGGCGCCGCTGGCTCGCGGTCGTGGGGTCCACGGGCCAGCCGCGCGACGGGAACACCGCCGCCTGCTACGCGATGCTCGACACCGACCGCGCGACGCTGACGTTCTTCCGGGTGCCGTACGACTGGCGCGTCGCGGCGGAGAAGATCCGCGCGGCCGGCCTCCCGGAGAGCCTCGCGCTGCGGCTCGAGCGCGGGGAATGAGCCCGTGGCCGCGCTCCTCGAGCCGGGCACGGAGATCGACGGCTTCCGGATCGAGGGGCGGATCCACTCCGGCGGGATGGCGGTCCTCTACGCCGTCACCGGCCCGGACACGGGCTTCCCGCTCCTCATGAAGGTGCCGCGGCTCGGCCACGGCGAGCCGGCGGAGAGCGTCATCTCCTTCGAGGTCGAGCAGGTGGTGCTCGCCGCCCTCGAGGGGCCGCACGTGCCGCGCTTCGTCGCGGCGGGCGACCTCGCGCGCCAGCCGTACCTCGTCATGGAGCGCGTGGAGGGGCGCTCGCTCGCCGAGTGGACGGACCGCGCCCCGATCCCACCCCAGGAGGTCGCCGCGCTCGGCAGCGCCGTCGCGTCCGCGCTCCACAGCCTCCACCTCCAGGAGGCGATCCACCTCGACCTGAAGCCGTCGAACGTCATCATCCGGCCCGGCGGCGAGGCGGTCCTCGTCGACTTCGGGCTCGCGCACCACGCCCACTACCCGGATCTCCTCGCGGAGGAGATCCGCAGCCCCATCGGCTCTGCGCCGTACATCGCGCCGGAGCAGGTGATGGGCGTCCGCTGGGAGCCGCGGAGCGACGTGTTCGCGCTCGGGGCGCTCCTCTACGAGCTCGCGACGGGCCGGATGCCGTTCGGGTCGCCCGCGTCGCGCGCCGCGCTCCGCAAGCGACTGTGGCGCGATCCCGTGCCGCCGCGCGCGATCGTGCGGGCGGTGCCGGAGTGGCTCCAGGAGGTCGTCCTGCGCTGCCTCGAGCTGGACGCGCGGGACCGCTACCCCTCGGCGGCGCAGGTGGCGTTCGATCTCGCGAACCCCGAGCAGGTCGCCGTCGGCGCGCGCGGCCGGCGCACCCGGCGCGACGGCCCGCTCGCCGTGCTCAAGCGCTGGGTGAAGGCGGCGGGGTTCGAGCCGGGGGAGGGCCCGGAGCCCACCGCGCGGCTCGCGGGCCCGTCGATCGTGCTCGTCGCGATCGCGACGCAGCACGCCGACGAGGCGCAGCTCGACGCGCTCCGCGAGGCGGTGCGCCGGATGCGCGCCGGCCAGGGCGATCAGCGGTTCGCGTGCGTCACCGTGATCCGGCCGTCCCCCGAGCTGGGGGGCTCGAGCGACGAGGACAGCGCGACGGGCCAGCGGATCAAGCACGTCGTGCTGCTTCGACACTGGGCGGAGCCGCTCGGCCTCGCCGCCGGGCAGATCTCCTTCCACGTGGTCGAGTCCACGGATCCCGCCGACGCCATCCTCAAGTACGCGCGGGCGAACCAGGTGGACCACATCGTCATCGGCGCGCCGCCGCGCGAGGTGCCGCTCCGCGGGATGCTGGGGACCGTGCAGGGCACCGTGTCGACCGAGGCGGCGCCGGAGCCGCTGCAGCTCCTCCGGCTCCTCGGGACGGTCTCGACGAAGGTCGCGGCGGAGGCGCCGTGCAGCGTCACCGTGGTGCGCGCGCGCAGGGCAGCTCCGTGACCCGGGCGGCGGCGTCGCGTGCGCGGCGCCCCGGCGCCGAACAGCGGCTACGCGTCGTGGTAGATCTCGCGGTCCTTCGTCTCGGGCAAGAACAGCGTGCCGATGATCGCGGTCACCACGGAGACGACGATCGGGTACCAGAGGCCGTAGTAGATGTCGCCCGTCGCCGCGACCATCGCGAACGCGATCGCCGGGAGGAAGCCGCCGAACCAGCCCTCGCCGATCTGGTACGGCAGCGACATGGACGTGTAGCGGATCCGGGCCGGGAACAGCTCGACGAGCCACGCCGCGATCGGCGCGTACACGACGGTGACGTAGAGCGCGAGGACGGAGAGCAGGGCGACGACGCCATACGCGTTCAACCTCTTCATGTCCGCGGCCGCCGGGTAGCCCGGCTTCCCCGCGGCGGTCAGCGTCGGCGCCTCGCCTTCCTTCGCGGCCTTCGTCGCCACGATGGTGGCGGTCATCGCCTCGTCGAACGCTGCCAGCTGGGTCTTCAGGTCGGCGGCCGCGATCACGCGCCCGTCGAACGACGGGATCGTCACCGCGTTCTCGTTTCCGACCATCACGACCGCAAGGGTCGCGCCCGGGTCGGTCGGGGCCGCGTTTCTGTACGGGATGGCCTTCCTGGCGAGCCACGCCTTCGCGATGTCACACGAGGTCGTGAACCTGCGCCTGCCGATGGGGTCGAACTGGAACGAGCAATCGTCCGGGTTCGCGATGACGGTGACAGGGCTCTTCTCCGCGGCCTCGGAGATCGCCGGGTTCGCGAAGGCCGTCAGCTGCATGAAGATCGGGCGGTAGGTCGTGGCCGCGAGCACGCAGCCGAACAGGATGATCCGCTTGCGGCCGATCCTGTCGGAGAGCGCGCCGAACACGACGAAGAACGGCGTCGCGATCATGAGCGCGACGGCGACCATGATGTTCGCGGGCTGCGCCGGGACCTTCAGGGTCTCGGTGAGGAAGAACAGCGCGTAAAACATGCCCGTGAACCAGACCACCGCCTGTCCGGCGACCCCGCCGAACAGGACGAGGAGCACCACCCTGAGGTTGCCCCAGCGGAGGAACGACTCCGTGAGCGGCGCCTTCGACGCCTTGCCCTCGGCCTTCATGCGCATGAAGACCGGCGACTCCTGCAGCTGGAGGCGGATGTACACGGAGACGGCGAGGAGCAGCAGGGAGAGGACGAACGGGATGCGCCAGCCCCAGTCGTCGAACCTGGGCCCGAGGACGACGCGCGTGCCGAGGATCACGAGGAGCGAGAGGAACAGGCCGACCGTGGCTGTCGTCTGGATCCAGCTCGTGAACAGGCCGCGCTTGCCGGGGGGAGCGTGCTCGGCGACGTACGTCGCCGCGCCGGCGTACTCGCCGCCGAGGGCGAGGCCCTGGATGAGCCGCAGGCCGATCAGGAGGACGGGGGCCGCGGCGCCGATCGTTGCGTACGAGGGGAGGAAGCCGACGAGCGTGGTCGAGAGGCCCATGATCAGGATCGTCATGAGGAACGCGTACTTGCGTCCGACCAGGTCGCCGAGGCGGCCGAAGAAGATCGCGCCGAACGGGCGCACGGCGAAGCCGGCGGAGAACGCGAGCAGGGCGAAGATGAACTGGCTCGTCTCGTTCAGGCTGGAGAAGAACTGCCTCGCGATGATCGCGGCCAGCGAGCCGTACAGGTAGAAGTCGTACCACTCGAACACGGTGCCGAGGGAGGACGCGATGATGACCCGGCGCTCGTCCTTGGTGATCCCGACGCTGGGTGCGGGCAGCGGCTGCTGGGCGGGGATCGGAGCCAAAGACATGCTGGTTCTCCTCTCGTCCAGGGCGCTCGAGGGGGCTAGGGGCGACGGGCGCGGCGCATCGATCCCCCAGCCGTACCACGGGGCGCTCGGCGCCGGCAACGAAGAGGCATATCTTGCGCGAGACACATTGCGACTCCACGCATCGTTCGCGTCCGCCCGATCTTGTTGGATTATCAACGACCAGTCTGAACAGAAGAAGCGCCTCACATCCCGCTCGGAGGCCAGGTGAGATGACGCGCGAACGGCAGGCCGAGTACTGGCGGCGAAACTTGCTCTACATCGTCTCGCTGCTCGCCGTCTGGGCGGCGGTCTCGTACGGAGCGTCGATCCTGTTCGCGGACGCGCTCGACGCGGTGAAGATCGGCGGGTTCCCGCTCGGCTTCTGGTTCGCGAACCAGGGCTCGATCGTGACCTTCGTCGTCCTGATCTTCGTCTACGTGAAGCTGATGAACGACCTCGACCGGAAGTTCGGCGTCTACGAGCGCTGACGGAGGCGTGGATGGGCGTCATCGGGTGGACCTGGCTCCTCGTCGCGGCGTCGTTCCTGCTCTACGTCGGCGTCGCGATCTGGACCCGGGCGAGCTCGGCCGCGGACTTCTACGTCGCGGATCGGGCCGTCCACCCGGTGTTGAACGGGATGGCGACCGGCACCGACTGGATGTCGGCGGCGTCGTTCATGTCGATGGCGGGGCTCGCCGCGGTGATGGGCCGCGACGGGTCCGTCTACCTCATGGGCTGGACGGGCGGATACGTGCTGCTCGCGGTCCTCCTCGCCCCCTACCTCCGCAAGTACGGCAAGTACACCGTCCCGCAGTTCGTCGGCGACCGGTACTACTCGCGCGCGGCCCGCGCCGTCGCGCTGCTGTGTGCCGTCCTCGTCTCGTTCACCTACGTCGCCGGACAGATGCGGGGCGTCGGGATCGTGTTCGCGCGGTTCCTCGGCACGACCATCGAGCACGGCGTCCTCGTGGGCGCGGTGATCGTCTTCCTCTACGCCGTGCTCGGCGGGATGAAGGGGATCACGCAGGTCCAGGTGGCGCAGTACGTCGTGCTCATCGCCGCGTACCTCGTCCCCGCGATCTTCGTCTCCATGATGCTCACCGGGAGCCCCGTGCCGCCGGTGGGCCTCGGCTCCCGGCTCACGCCGGAGGGCGCGGCGTTCCTCGGCGCCGAGCCGGGGCGGCACCTCCTCGAGGTGCTCGACCGGCTCTCGACCGAGCTCGGCTTCCGCCCCTACACGTCCGGCTGGAAGCCTCGCCTCGACGTCGTGGCGATCACCGCCGCGCTCATGGTCGGCACGGCGGGCCTGCCGCACATCATCATCCGCTTCTTCACGGTGCGGAAGATCCGCGACGCGCGCTCGTCCGCGGGCTGGGCGCTCCTGTTCATCGCGATCCTCTACACGACCGCCCCGGCCGTGGCCGCCTTCGCGCGCGCGGGGTCGATCGCGACGCTCCAGGGGAAGCCGGCGGCCGAGGCGCCCGGCTGGTGGAGGTCGTGGGAGGCGACCGGGCTCGTCGGGTTCGAGGACAGGAACGGCGACGGGCGCATGCAGCTGTCCGCCGATCCGGCGCGGAACGAGGTGCGGATCGACCCCGACATCCTCGTGACCGCGAACCCGGAGATCGCGCGGCTCCCGGCGTGGGTGGTGGCGCTCGTCGCGGCGGGCGCGCTCGGCGCCGCGCTCTCCACCGCGTCCGGCCTCCTCCTCGTCATCGCGGCCGGCCTCTCGCACGACCTCGCGAAGTCGGTCCTCTTCCGCGGCCTCTCCGATCGCGGCGAGCTCTGGACGGCGCGGCTCTCCGCCGCGGGTGCCGCCGCCCTCGCGGCCTGGCTCGGCCTCCACCCGCCGGGGCGCGTCGCGGAGGTGGTCGCCTACGCGTTCGGCCTCGCCGCGTCCTCCTTCTTCCCGGTGATGGTCGCCGGCATCTTCTGGAAGCGCGCGACGAAGGAGGGCGCGATCGCGGCGATGACCGCGGGCGTCCTCTTCACCGGAGGGTACGTCGCGTACTTCAAGCACCTCCGCCCCGACCTCGACTCCCCCGCGCACTGGCTCCTCTCCATCTCGCCGGAGGGGATCGGCGCGGTCGGGATGCTCGTCGCGTTCGCGGTGCTCGTCGGCGTGTCGCTCGCGACGAGGGCGCCCCCGCGCGAGGTGCAGGACCTCGTCGCCTCCCTCCGCTACCCGCGCGAGGCGGCGCCGTCCACGGCCGCGGCGGCGCGGGGGACCTCCCGGTAGCGCAGCGTGGACGCGATCGACCCCATCGCGTACGTGCGGGCGACCCCGCCGTTCCACGCGCTCCCCGAGGCGCTGTTCGAGGACGCGATGCGCACGCTCGAGATCGCCTTCTACCCGGCGGGCACCTGGCTCGTCCGCGCCGGGGGGCGTCCCCTCGAGCACCTCTCCATCGTCCGCCGCGGCGCGGTCCGGCTCGAGCGCGAGGGGCAGACGCTCCAGGTCGTCGAGGAGGGCGAGACCTTCGGCTACACGTCGCTCATCACGCGCGAGGCGACCCTCGACGCCGTCGTCGAGGAGGACCTGCTCGCCTACGAGCTGCCGGCCGCGGAGTTCCAGCGCCTGCGCGCCGACCCCGCGTTCGCGGGCCACTTCGCGGCGGGGCTCGCGGAGCGGCTCGAGAAGGCCCTCGAGCACTCGCCGGTCGTCGCGTTCCAGCCCGACCTCGCCCAGGAGATCCAGCGGCTCGTCCGGCGCCGCGCGGTGTGGGTGGGCCCCGACGCGACGGTCGGCGAGGCGGCGCGCATCATGCGGGCCGAGCAGGTCTCGTCGGTGCTCGTGCGGACGGACCCGCCGGGCATCGTCACGGACCGCGACTTCACCTCGCGCGTGCTCGCCGAGGGGCTCGGGCCCGGCGCGCCGCTCGCCCGCGTCCTGTCGCGGCCGCTCCGCACCGTCGAGGCGGACACGCCCATGCACGAGGCCTGGGTCGCGCTCCTCGACGCGGAGGTCCACCACCTGCCGGTCGTGCGGCGCGGGGAGATCGTGGGGGTCGTCACCGCGACCGACCTCCTCAAGTCGTCGGCGCAGGGCCCGATGGCGATCCTCCGGCGGGTCGAGCGGCTCGCCAATCGCGAGAGCCTCTCCGGCTACGCCCACCAGGTCGCGGAGATGGCGGCGGCGCTGCTCGCCGCGGGCCTCGATGCGCCGGCCATCGCGGCGCTCGCGGCGCGGCTCGACGACGCGCTCGTGGCACGGCTCCTCGCATGGGCCGAGCAGGTCCTCGGTCCGGCCCCCGCGCCGTACGCCTGGATCGCGCTCGGCGCGGAGGGCCGGCGCGAGCAGGCGGTCTTCACCGAGCACGATCACGTCCTCGCGTACGCGGACGGCGCGGAGACGAGCTCAGACTACTGGGATGCGCTCTCCGAGCGCGTCGCCGCGGACCTGCGCGCGGCGGGCTTCCCGCCGGGGCGGGCGCGGCGGGGGCGCACCGTGCACGCGCCGCTCTCGGAGTGGCGGCGGCGCATCGACGCCTGCATCGACGAGCGGCGGCCGCGCGCGGCCGAGCTCCTGTTCGACCTCCGCAAGGTGGCGGGCGCGCTCGACGTCGCGAGCCTCGACGCCGCCGCGGGCCGCGCGGCGCGGAACCCGGCGTTCCTGCGCTTCCTCGCCCGGGCCGCCGTGGACCGCCAGCCGCCGTCGCGGGTCACCGCCGCCTCGCGCGTCGACCTCGACGCCTCGGGCGTCGTCCCGGTGGTCCACCTCGCCCGGTGCTACGGGCTCGAGGTCGGCACCGCCGCCCGCGCGACGCTCGACCGGCTCGCCGCGGCGCGCGACGCGGGGCTCGTCTCGGCGCGCGCCCACGACGACGTCGCCCAGGCGTACCGGTTCCTGCTCGGGCTCGCGCTCCGCCACCGGCTGCGGACGCTCGCGGAGGGCCGGCCCCCCGCGTCCGAGATCTCGGTCGCGGACCTCGGCGCCATCGAGCGGACGCGGCTCAAGGAGTCCTTCCGCGCGATCCGCGCGTGGCAGGAGCGGGCCGCCTACCACTACCGGACGGACTTCTTCTGATGTCGGCGACGGATCCCACCGCGTACCTCCGCGCGACCGCGCCCTTCGGGGAGCTGCCGCCGGCGCTCTTCGCGGAGGCGGCGCGCACCGCCGACGTCGCGTACCACCCGGCGGGCACCTGGCTCGCGCGGGCGGGCGGGCGGCCCCTCCAGCACCTCTACGTGATCCGCAAGGGCGCGGTCCGGCTCGAGCGCGACGGGCAGAGCCTTCAGGTGCTCGAGGAGGGCGAGATCTTCGGGTACACGTCGCTCCTCGCCCGCAAGGCCACCCTCGACGTCCAGGTCGAGGACGACCTCGTCGCCTTCCGGATCCCGGACGACGTGTTCCAGGCCCTCCTCCAAGACGCGCGCTTCGCGAGCCACTTCGCCGACGCGCTCTCGGACCGGCTCAAGGCCGCCCTCGCCCGCTCGCCGGTCGCGACCTTCCGGCCCGACCTCGGGCTCGAGGTCCGCCAGATCGTCCGCGACCCTCCCGTCTGGGTGGACGGGGGCGCGACGGTCGGCGAGGCGGCCCGCGCGATGCGCGCCGCGCACGCGACCGCGGCGCTCGTGCGCGGCGAGCGGCCCGCCATCGTGACCGGCCGCGACTTCCGCAACCGCGTGCTCGCCGAGGGGCTCGGGCCGGACACGCCGATCTCCGCGATCGCGGCCCCCGCGGCGCGGACCGTGCGGGACGACGCGCGCATCCACGAGGCCTGGACGGCGCTCCTCGACGCGGGCGGGCACCACCTCCCGGTCGTCCGCGACGGCGAGGTGGTGGCGGTGCTCGGCGCGACCGACCTCCTCCGCTGCACCGCGCAGGGGCCGATGGCCGTCCTGCGGCGCGTCGAGCGGCTCTCCACGCGCGAGAGCCTCCCTGGCTACGCCGCGAAGGTGACCGAGATGGCGGCGTCGCTCCTCGGCGGCGGGCTCGACGCGCTCCAGATCGCCGGGTTCGTCGCCCGGCTCAACGACACGCTCGTCGCGCGCATCGTCCGCATGGCGGAGGCGGAGCTCGGCCCGGCGCCCGCGCCCTGGGCGTGGCTCGCGCTCGGCTCGGAGGGCCGGGCGGAGCAGACCCTCCTCACCGACCAGGACAACGCGCTCGTGCACGCCGACGGCGCGGACCCGTCGTGGTACGCGGCGTTCGCGGACCGCGTCAACGCGGACCTCGAGGCGGCCGGGTTCCCGCGCTGCGCGGGGGGTTACATGGCTCGCCGGGGATGGACCGCGCCGCTCTCCGAGTGGGCGGACCGGTTCGCGGGCTGGATCGACGCCCCGTCGCCCGACGCGCTCCTCCACGCCGGCATCTTCTTCGACTTTCGCCGCGTGGCGGGCGGCCTCGACCTCGGGCCGCTCGACGCGGCGCTCGCGACGGCGCCGCGGAAGCCGCCCTTCCTCCGGTTTCTCGCGAAGGCCGCGCTCGACTTCCGTCCGCCGGCGTCGCTCCTCCTGCGGCTCAAGGGGTCGTCGTCGCTCGACCTCAAGGCGCATGGGATCGCGCCGGTCGTGCTCCTCGCGCGCTGCTACGGGCTCGAGGTGGGCGGAGCGCCCCGGAGCACGCTCGCGCGGCTCGAGGCTGCCGCCCGGGCCGGGAACCTCGCGGAGGGCGTGTTCGCGGAGGCCGCGGAGGCGTACCGATTCCTCGTGGGGATCCGCCTGCGGATCCAGCTCCGGAGCGTCGCGGCGGGCCAGCCCGCGCGGAGCGCCGTCGCGCCAGGTGAGCTCGGCGCGCTCGAGCGGACCCGGCTGAAGGACGCCCTGCGCGCCGTGCGCGCCCTGCAGGAGTCCGGCGAGCTCCACTTCAGGACGCAGTTCTGAGGGCGCCCGTGCTCTGCTCCTCGCCGCCCTGGGACTCCGTCACCTACTGGTCGCTCGACCTCGAGACGGGCGGCCTCGACGCGGGGAAGGACCCGATCATCGCGATCGGCATGGTCCCGATCCGCGGCGGTCGGATCCGGCTCGGCGACAGCTTCCGGACGCTGGTCCGCCCCGGGGGGCAGCGGCGGATCGATCCGGCCTCCGTCCCCGCGCACCAGCTCGTCCGCGACGAGCTGCAGGACGCGCCGCCGATCGACGACGTCCTGCCCATCGTGGAGCGGCAGCTGCGCGGGAACGTGCTCCTCGTGCACCACCGGTCGATCGACGTCGCGTTCCTGAAGGAGGCCTGCCGGCGCACCGGCGTGAGGTGGCCCGCGCCGAAGGTCGTGGACACGGTGGACCTCCTGCTGCGCGCGGCGAAGCGGTTCCGGTTCACCGCCCCGGACGAGGTCCGCGACCGGCGGAAGCTCAACCTGTCCGCGGCGCGCGAGGCGTACGGGCTTCCGCCGTACCAGGCGCACGACGCGCTCACCGACGCGGTCGCCACGGCGGAGCTCTTCCTCGTGCTGCGGCACACGCTCGGCGCGAGGACCCTCCGGGACCTCCGCTGATCCGCCGGCTCAGCCGCGCGCCGCGCCCGGCGCCGCGCGCCGCGCGAGCGGGGCGAGCACGACGGCCAGGGCGAGCACCTCGACGGCGGAGGCGGCGAGGAAGAGCGGCCCGACGCCGCCGAGCCGGTCGTAGCCGATCCCGGAGAGCGCGTACCCCGCCGCGTTGCCGCCGCCGAAGACGATCGCCGTGAACACCGCCTGGCCGGTCGCCCGCAGGCGCGCCGGGACGAGATCGCCGAGGGCCCGCGTCGCGCTCCCCCAGAAGAGCCCGAAGGTGAGGCCGTGGAGGAGCTGGAGCGAAGCCACGGCGACCGCCCCGGTCGCGCCCGAGAGGATCGCCCAGCGCACGGCGGAGCCGACGAACGCGAGCGCGAACAGGGCGCGGAGCGGCACGCGCGCCTCGAGGCGAGGGAAGGCGAGGAGCACGGCGATCTCGGCGAGGACGCCGAGCCCCATCCCGACGCCGGTCACGTCGGCGGGGAGGCCGAGGTCGCGCACGAAGACGCCGAAGAGGAGGTGGAACGGCGCGCAGGCCGCCCAGTGCAGCGCGGAGGCCGCGAGGAGGAGGTGCAGGCGCCGGTCGCGGGCGAGGTCGGCGAGGTCCCGCCCGGCCGGGCGCTCGACGTGTGTCGCGGACGCCGGCGCGCCGCCCGCGACGAGCGCGTACCCGGCGACGCACGCCGCGACGACCACCGGGACGAGGAGGTCCGCCGGCCGGTCTCCGCGCAGGGTGAGCGCCCGCCCGACGGCGAGCGAGAGGACGATGAACCCGATCGAGCCGAACAGCCGGATCCGCGCGTAGGACGCGCCCGGGTGCTCGCGGCACCACTCGAGCGTGATCGCGTCGGCGAGCGGGACGACGGCGCGGTCGCCGAGCGACATGAGGAGCACGACCGCGCCGACCTGCCACGGCTCGCGGGCGAGGGGCAGGAGCAGGACGGCGACCGCCGCCCACGCCGTCGCGAGCCGGAGCGCCCGCTGGGGCGACGCGCGGTGGTCCGCGAAGGAGGCCCAGGAGAGCGCCACGACCGGGGCGAGCAGCGAGGGGAGCATCTGCACCACCCCGATCTGCTCGCCGGTGTACCCCCGCCCGCGCAGGTACGCCGCGAAGTAAGGCAGGTACGCGCCGACGTTCCCGTAGTAGAGGAGGTAGAACAGGCGCAGGCGCGTCGCGGGGGCCATCGGCTGCCCGGCGTGTACCACGGACGGCGCCGGGAGAGGCACGTTGGGCGAAACGGTCGGCATGCTCCTGTGCGCGGGGCTCGGGACGCGGCTGCGCCCGCTCACCGAGCGCGTGCCGAAGCCCGCCGTCCCCGTGTGCGGCGTGCCGCTCGTCCGCTGGAACCTCGCGCTCCTCGCGGGCGCCGGCGTGTCGCGCGCGGTCGTGAACGTGCACCACCTGCCGGACGCGATGTCGGCCGCGGCGGAGGACGCGGCCCGGGCCCTGGGGCTCACGCTCGCGGTGTCCCGCGAGCCGGTCATCGCCGGGACGGGCGGCGCGCTCCGCGAGGCGCGCGCTCAGCTCGAGGGCGCGGACGCGATCCTGATGGTGAACGGCGACGTCCTCTTCGACGTGGACCTCCGCTCCGCGCTCGCCGCCCACCGGGCCTCGGGCGCGCTCGCGACGATGCTGCTCCTCCCCATGCCGGAGGTCGGGCGCTACGCGGCCGTCGAGATCGACGGGTCCGGCGCGGTGCGGCGCATCGCCGGCGCGTTCGGCCCGGGTGGCGAGGGGCTCTCGCCGTGGCACTTCTCGGGCGTCCACGTGCTCTCGCCGGCGATCCTGGACGTCGTCCCGGGGGCGCCGTTCGAGTGCGACGTGAACCGGCACGTGTACCCGCCGCTCATGGCCTCCGGCGCGGTGCGCGGCCGCACGGTGTCCGGCTACTGGAACGACCTCGGCACGCCCGGCCGCTACGTGCGGGCGAACGCCGACGTGCTCTCCGGCGCCGTCCCGCTCGGGCGGTTCGCGGGCGCGGACCCGTTCCGCGACGTGCGCGAGATCGCGGACCGCGTCTTCGTCGCGCCGAGCACCCGCTGGGAGCCGGGCGTGCGCGTCACCGCGCCCGCGCTCGTGGGGGACGGCGCCGTCGTCGCGCGCGACGCCGAGATCGGCCCGGGCGCGGTGGTGGGCGCCCGCTGCACGATCGCGGCGGGTGCGCGCGTGCGGCGCGCGGTCGTCTGGGAAGGGACGGCGATCGCGGCCGGCGAGACGGTGGAGGACGCGATCGCCGCGGGCGCGGATCGGGTGAAGTAGGCCGTTCCGATCCTCCGGGCCAGGCACCTTTCGCGAAGCGAGAGGTGCCGGCCCGCTCCTTGCGGCCCACGCCCGACGTCTTCCTCGCTGCAGGCCTACAGCCGCGCCTGCGCGAGCACGCAGGTGACGTTGTCCGTGCCGCCCGCCGCGTTCGCCTCGTCGACGAGCACCTGCGCGGCGAGCTTCAGGTCGCCGACGTTCGCGCGGATGACGTCCGCCATCGCCGCGTCCGGCACGAGGCCGGAGAGGCCGTCCGAGCAGAGCAGCACGACGTCGCCGTCCTCGAGCGGCTCCTCGAGGAGGTCCACCTCGACCACGTCGCGCATGCCGAGCGCCCGCACGATGACGTTCTTGTGCGGGAACGCCTGGATCTCCTCGGGCGAGAGCGCGCGGGTCTTCTTGTAGTCGTTGAGGAGCGAGTGGTCCTCGGTGAGCTGCCGGAGCGTGCCGCGGCGCCAGAGGTAGGCGCGGCTGTCGCCGACGTGCCCCACCAGGACCGCGCGGCCGCCCTTCGGGAACGACGCCGCGACGATGGTCGTCCCCATGCCCTTCAGGCGCTGGTCGCTCGCGGCGCGCTCGAAGATCCGGAGGTTCGCGAGCTTCACCGCCGTGACGAGGCGGTTGTGGTCGTAGCCGAGGGCCGGGTCCATCTTGTACGGCCAGGTGGCCTCGTCGTCGCGGCCCGTCGTGCGGAAGAACTCGGCCATCTCCTCGACGGCGATGCGCGCCGCGACCTCCCCGGAGGCGTGCCCGCCCATGCCGTCCGCGACGCAGTAGAGGCTCTCCTCGGGGAGAAGCAGGTAGGCGTCCTCGTTGTGATTCCGCTTCCGGCCGACGTCGCTCGTGCCCGCGTAGGTGAGGCGCATCCGGGACGAGGGTATCACGGGACCACGATCTCGACGCCGGGGCCGGTCTCGACCGCGATCGCGCGCTCCGCCGCGTAGAGATCGCCGTCGACGGTGAACCTCGGCCCCTCCCCCTCGACGAGGAGCGTCCGGCTCACCTCGTCCTGCGCGAGCCGCCGGCGCCAGGGCGCGCCGCGCCGGATCCGCCGGACGGACAGCGCGAGCTGGGGCAGGGACCCGGTGACGCCGACGACGTGGAAGAACCCGGGCTGCTCGAGGCAGCGGGCGAAGGCGAGGAAGCCGAAGCCCACGTCCGGCGTCGAGGCGGCCGCGAGCGCGAGGTAGCTCCCGTCCGGCCACTCGTCGCCGTCCGTCGACACGCGCAGGCGCTCGCGGCGAGCGAGCGACCTGGCGAGCCGGCCGTTCACGAGCGCCGAGGCGAGACCGCGGCCGACGAGGAGCGCGGCGCTCGCGGGGGAAGGCTTCCTCGTCGCGTAGTACGCCTCGAGGAACGACACGATCGCCCCGGTGCCGAAGATGAAGCCGTAGGTGGGCGGCGCGCCGTCGGCGGAGACGCGGAGGAGGTCGCGATTGGCCGTGCGGAGCGGGAACCCGTGGTGGCGCCGGATGAGCACCTCGCGGAGCGCCCGCTCCGGGCTGCCGCGCACCCCCGTGCCGCGGGCGACCGTGTTCATCGCGCCGCCCGGCAGGAGGAGGATCCTCGGGAGCGGCGCGCCGTCCCAGGCCCGGACGGCCGCGGTGAGCACGTAGTGGACCGTGCCGTCGCCGCCGTTGACGCCCAGGACGTCGATCTCCGCCTTCCGGAACGCCTCGAGCGCCCGCGCGAGCTCGTCGGGGGTCGAGGCGTCGAGCACCTCGCCGTCGTCGCCGAGCTGCGCGCGCAGGCGGCGGCCCGTGCGCGGGCGGCGGCGGTTGCGCCGCGACCGCGGGTTGTTCACGATGCCGATGCCGCCCATGGAGACCCTGTCCCCCCTCGATCCGCCGCTGCAGGTCGTCCTCGTCTCGCCGCAGATCCCGCCGAACACCGGGAACGTCGCCCGGACGTGCGCGGTGACCGGGTCGGCGCTGCACCTCGTCGAGCCGCTGGGCTTCTCCCTCGCCGAGAAGGACGTGCGGCGCGCGGGCCTCGACTACTGGGCCGAGGTCGCGCTCCGGGTCCACCTGGGCTGGCCCGAATTTGAGGCGGCGGCGCTCCGCGGTCAAACGGAAAAGCTGCACCTCTTCACCGGGCGGGGCGGTCGCAGCCTCCTCGAGGCCCGGTTCGCGCCGGGGGACTTCCTCGTGTTCGGCCAGGAGCAGCTCGGGCTGCCCCCCGCGCTCCTCGCGGCGTACCCGGACCGCCTGGTCTCGATCCCGATGCGCGATGGGATGCGGAGCCTCAACCTCGCCGTCGCGGTGGGGATCGGGGTCTACGGGGCGCTCGCCGATATCTCGCGTCGGCGCGCGGTATAAGATGACCCCGGGATGAGCCTGCTCCAGACGCCGGGCGACCTCGCCCAGACGCCGCTCGCGGCCGTCCTGCTCGAGGCGCTGAACCTCCGCGCCACCGGCGTCCTCGAGGTCGCGCACGGCGGGGGGACCTCGCGCCTGTGGTTCCGCGACGGGCGCCCCGTGGGCGCGCAGGTGTTCGCCGGGTTCCGGCCGCTCGGGATGATCCTCCTCCAGGCCGGGAAGATCGACATCGACGCCCTCTCGGTGAGCCTCTCGCTCATGCAGAAGACGAAGCGGCCGCAGGGCGAGATCCTGGTCGAGATGGGCCTCGTGACGCCGGAGGTCGTCGGCGAGACGCTCGCGGAGCAGCAGGCGGGCTACTTCCGGATCATCGCGGCGCTCGACGCGGGCGCCTACGCCTTCGACCCGGACCCGCCCGTGCCGGAGTGGACGCGCGGGAGCCGGCTCTCGACGCTGCGCACGATCGTCGACGCGCTCGAGCGGCCGCAGGCGGCGGCGTTCGTCGCCGCGGCGCTCCAGCCGGTCGCGTCGGGCGGCGTGCGGCTCTCCTCCGCGTACGCCGAGATCGCGGAGGCGGTCCGCTGGTCCGACGCGGAGCGGGAGCTCGTCGATCGGATCTCCGCGCCGGAGCCGCTCGAGACCTACCTCGCGCCGTCGCAGGTCGCGCCCGAGCGGGCGCGCGCCATCCTCGCGGCGCTCCTGCTCCTCGGGCTCGCGGTGCCTGCGGCCGAGGCGAGCGCAGAGCTCGTCTTGGACCTCGGCGTGGACGCGGAGTGGGAGGCGGACCCGGTGGCCGCTCCCGCGCCCGCCGCCGCCCCCGCTGCATCCCCCGCGCCGCCGTCCGCGCCGCGGCGCGACGCCGACGGGGCGCGCGCGCGGCGGCAGCGGCTCCTGCAGCAGGCGATCCGGAACATGGGCGTCGGCCCGTTCTCGGCGCGCGCCGCGGGCGAGCGCGCCGGGGCGCCGCCCGTGCCGGGTACGCCGCCGGGGCCCGGCGCTCCGGCCGGCCGGGGGAAGCGGTCCGCTCAGACGCCGGAGGACGCGAAGCTCCGCGATGCGCTCCTCGAGGTGGCGCCGCGGGCGCGGGAGCGGAACCTGTTCGCGCGGCTCGGCATCGCGGACACGGCGGGGCGCGCCGAGGTCAAGAAGGCCTTCCTCGGGATCGCGCGGCAGTTCCACCCCGACCGCTTCGCGTCGCCCGCGCTCGCGGACCTGCAGGACACGGTCCGCGACTTCTTCGCCGCCGTGAACGAGGCGTACGAGGTGCTCTCGGACGACAAGCGGCGCGCCACGTACGTGATCGAGCGCAAGGGCAAGCAGGCCGCGCACGCGGAGGTGGCCAGGGTGGACTTCCTGAAGGGCGAGGCGTGCCTGCGGACCCGCGACTTCGCGCGCGCGCGCGGGTTCTTCGAGGCGGCGCTCCGGGTCGATCGCCGCCCCGAGTACGTGGCCGCCCTCGCGCAGTGCTGGCTCCAGGACCCCGGGCGCAAGGACCTGGAGCGGGCGCGCGCGCTGCTCGACGAGGCGACGAAGGACCCGTCCTGCGACCGCGCGCACCTCGTCGCCGGGTTCCTCGCGCGCGACGAGGGCGACGAGGGCCGGGCGGAGCGCTGCTTCCGCGCGGCGGCGACGGCGAACCCGCGCAGCGTGGAGGCGGTGCGCGAGCTCCGCCTCGCGCAGGCGCGCCGCTCCGACAAGCGGCGATAGCGGGCTCGGCCTCGCCGAGCCCCTGTCCTTGACGAAAGCGCCGTTCTCGGGCGTGATCGAGCGACGCGGCGCGCGGCGTGAAACCCGCGGAAAGGCAACGGCTTGGCGAAGCAGCACCTGCTCCTCGTCGACGGGGACCCGAAGTCGCTCCGCGTGATGGAGGTCTCGCTCAAGAAGGCGGGCTTCTCCGTCACGACGGCCGTGAACGGCCGCGACGCGCTCGACAAGTGCGAGATCTCGCCGCCCGACCTCATCCTCTCCGACACGAAGATGCCGGAGATGGACGGCTTCGAGCTGTGCCGGCGCCTCAAGGGCGACGAGCGCTTCAAGGGCACGCCCTTCATCTTCCTCACCGGTCAGAAGTCGGTGGAGTTCAAGGTGAAGGGGCTCGAGCTGGGCGTCGAGGACTACCTGACGAAGCCCATCTACATCAAGGAGATCGTCACCCGGGTGAAGATCCTCCTCGAGAAGAAGGAGAAGGAGCGGCTCGAGAAGAAGGATCCTCAAGGCGAGCTTCGCCGGGAACCTCTCCGACATGGGCGTCGTGGACCTCGTCCAGACGCTCGAGATGGGCAAGAAGTCCGGCGCGCTCCACGTGAAGAGCCCGCGGGGCTACGAGGCGGTCTGCTACTTCAAGGACGGCCGGATCCTCGACTGCGAGCTCGGGAAGCTCTCCGGGGAGAACGCGTTCTACCGGCTCCTCAACTGGCAGGAGGGGGAGTTCGCGATCGAGTTCAAGCCCATCGAGCGCGACGAGCGGGTCCCCGTCTCGACGCAGGGCCTCCTCATGGAGGGCATGCGCCGGATAGACGAGTGGGGGCGCATCGTCGAGCAGCTCCCCGCGCTCGACAAGGCCTTCGAGATCGACTACGCGCTCCTCGCCGACCGGCTCGCCGAGATCCCGGACGACGTCAACGCGCTCCTGAAGCTCTTCGACGGCCGCCGCTCGCTCGACCAGGTGATCGAGGAGGCGGACTACGACGACCTCGCGGCGGCGGGCGTCATCTCGAAGCTCTTCTTCGAGGGGATCATCAAGGAGTCCGCCCTGCGACCGCTCCCGGCGACGACCCCCGCGCCCGGCATCCTGTCGCCGTCCCTCACGCCCGTGCCGCCGCCCCGCCGCGGCGACGCGGCGCCCGCCGGGGAGCACGAGGGCGTGGACTGGTTCGCCGGCCCGGTCGGCGCGCCGGGCGATCCGGGCGAGGCCGTACGCGAGGAGACGCCCGAGATGCCGCGCGCGCGGCCGCCCGCCGCGCCGGAGCCGCCGAACGTGCTCCCGTTCCCGGGGCGCCGCCGCGAGCGGGTCGAGCCGGACGCCGATCCCGCGGCCGAGGCGCCCGCGAGCCCAGCGCCGGCAGCGGCGTCGGCCGATCCGTTCGCTCCGCTCGCGGAGGTGCCAGGGAGCGTCCCCGCGCCCGCACCTGCCGCGCACGCGTCCCCGGAGCCGGCGGCGGCGCAGGCTCACGCCGATCGCGTGACCGCGCCGCCCCAGGCGCCGTACCGCTCGCCGTCGCAGTTCTCGATGCCGGTCCCGCCGCCGGGGACGGTCCCGATGCCGGCGTCGCTCGCGACGCTGGTCGGGATCCCGGCCGTCGCGGCCGGCGCTCACGGGGGCGACCCGGCCACGGCGCAGCCCGGCGTGCCCGCGCCGGCCATTGCGGCGGGGGTCGCCGCGCCCGCGCCCGCGCCCGCCGGCCCGCCGGTGGCGCCCCGCGTTGCCGCCCCAGCGCGCTCGCGCGCGCCGCTCGTCGTGGGGATCGTGCTCGTGCTCGGGGCGATCGGCGCCTTCGCCGCGCTCCGCGGGAGGTCGTCGTCGGCTCCGAGCGCGACGCCGACCGCGGCCTCGACCCCGGTCCCGACGCCCATCCCCACCGCGATCGCGCCCCAGCCCCCGCCCGCGCCGCCGCCGGAGCCGCCGACGCCCGAGAAGGCGGCCGTCGAGGTCGGGGCCGTCGGGAAGGTGGCCGTCCCGGCCGCGCCCGCCGAGCCCGCGAAGAAGCCCGACGACGCCGAGTACCGCCGGCTCCTCGCCTCGGCGGAGCGGAAGTACGACTCGGGGCAGTTCCTCGACGCCATCTCCGACTACCGCCGCGCGATCGCGATCCGCTCCACCGCGCGCGCGCACGTCGGCCTCGCGCGCGCTCTCTACGACGCGAACAAGGCGCGCGAGGCGCTGAAGGAGCTCGAGACCGGGATCCAGGACGACGGCCGCTACGCGCCCGCCTGGCTGCTCCTCGGCGAGATCCACCAGGGCGACGGCCGGACGAAGCAGGCGCGGGCCGCGTACGAGCGGTTCCTGCAGCTCGCGCCGAAGGGCGAGCAGGCGGACGCGGTGCGCGAGATCGTCTCCCGCATGTAGCCAGGCCGTTCCGATCTCCGGGCCAGGCACTTCTCGCGAAGCGAGATGTGCCGG
Organism: uncultured delta proteobacterium; assembly: GCA_963821195.1. Taxonomy (GTDB): domain Bacteria; phylum Myxococcota; class Myxococcia; order Myxococcales; family Anaeromyxobacteraceae; genus Anaeromyxobacter. The sequence goes on along the minus strand of CAWGDE010000017.1, from coordinate 245,647 downwards.
CCCGCTCCTCACGGCCTGCTTCATGGCAGCCCGGTTCCTGGAGGCCATCGCGCGCGCGGAGGGCCTGGGTTAAGTTCCCGCCCCTGTGAAAGTCCTCGGCATCGAGACCTCCTGCGACGAGACGGCGGCGGCGGTCGTCGAGGACGGCCGCCGCGCGCTCTCCGACGTCGTGTCGACGCAGATCGAGATCCACCGGCGCTGGGGCGGGGTCGTGCCGGAGCTCGCGAGCCGGAACCACGTCGTGCAGGTGATGCCCGTCGTGGACGAGGCGCTCTCCCGCGCCGGCGTCGGGCCGGAGGGGATCGACGCGATCGCGGTGACGTCCGGCCCGGGGCTCGTGGGCGCGCTCCTCGTCGGCGTGCAGGTCGCGAAGGCGCTCGCGGCGGCGTGGGGGAAGCCGCTCGTCCGCGTGAACCACCTCGAGGGGCACCTCGTCGCCGCGTTCCTCTCCGAGGACGCGCCCGAGTTCCCCTACCTCGGCCTCGTCGTCTCGGGCGGGCACACGTCCCTCTACGCGGCTCGGGCGTTCGGCGACTACCGCCTCCTCGGCCACACCCGCGACGACGCCGCCGGCGAGGCGTTCGACAAGGGCGCGAAGCTCCTCGGGCTGCCCTACCCGGGCGGGGTCGCGATCGACCGGCTCGCCCGGGAGGGCGACGCGAAGGCGATCCGGTTCCCGAAGGCGATCGTGAAGGGGGCGGACCTCGACTTCAGCTTCTCGGGCCTCAAGACGGCGCTCCTCCACCACGTGAAGAAGCACGGGGTCCCCGAGGGGAGGGCGCTCGCGGACCTCTGCGCGAGCTACCAGGAGGCGATCGTCCGCGCGCTCGTCGAGAAGCTGTTCCGCGCCGCGCGCCGGCTGCAGTTCGAGCGCGTCGTGCTGTCGGGCGGCGTCGCCGCGAACAGCCGGCTGCGCGCGGCCGTCGCGGAGCGCGCGCGGGAGTACGAGGGGATGAAGGTGTACCTCCCCGCGCCGAGGCTCTGCACCGACAACGCGGCCATGATCGCGGTCGCCGGCACGCACGCGCTCCTCCGCGGCGAGCGGGCCGGCCCGGAGCTCTCGGCGGATCCGGCGTGGCGGCTGTGACCCCGGCGGCCGAGCGCTACCCGAGCCCGCGCGCGCTGCTCGAGAAGTACGGGCTGCGCGCGAAGAAGAGCTGGGGGCAGAACTTCCTCGGGGACGAGGGGATCCTGGACGACATCGCGCGGCTCGCGGCGCCGCGCGCGGGCGACCCGGTGGTCGAGCTCGGCGCCGGGCTCGGGCACCTCACCGCGCGGCTCCTCGCGCGCGGCGCGCGCGTCGTGGCGGTGGAGCGGGATCGCGACATGGCGGCGGTGCTGCGGGGGGAGCTCGGGGAGCGGATCGTTCTCCTCGAGGCGGACGCGGCGAGGCTCGACTACGGGAAGCTGGCCGCGAGCGCGACCTCGACCTCGACCTCGACCCCGACCCCGACCCCGACCCTGACCTCGACCCTGACCTCGACCCCGACCTCGACCTCGACCCCGACCTCGACCCTGACCTCGACCCCGACGATCGCGGTGGTGGGCAACCTCCCCTACCACCTCACCTCGCCAATCCTCTTCTCCCTCCTCGACCAGGTGGTGCACGTCTCGCGCGCGGTGTTCCTCCTGCAGCGCGAGGTCGCCGAGCGGCTCGCGGCGAGCCCGGGCACGGCGGATTGGGGGATCCTCTCGGTCCTGCTCCAGCGCGAGGCGGACGTGTCGATCGAGCGGATCGTGCCGCCCGGCGCGTTCCTCCCGCCGCCGAAGGTGGACAGCGCCGTCGTGTGCGCCGTCTTCCGCGCTCCGCACGAGGAGGTCCGGGACGCGGCGCGCTTCCGGCGGCTCGTGAAGGCGGGGTTCGCGCAGCGGCGCAAGACGCTCAAGAACGCGCTCGAGGCCGCGCGGATCGCGGAGCCGGCGGCGCTCCTCGGCGCGCTCGCGGCCGCGGGCATCGACCCCGGGCGGCGGGGTGAGACGCTCACGGTCGCAGAGTGGGCCGCCCTCGACCGCGCGCTCGGGTAGCGCGCCCCCCGCGTCGACACCTGCTTTCACGGGCGCCCACCCGCTAATCTCCCGCCCGCCCACGCCCTTCGGTCGAGCGGGCGCCCGTGAAACTCGAGGGGCTACGGCCCCATGGTGCGCGCGGTCGCGAGGAGGAGGCTCATGTTCTTCGCCCCGTTCTCCCCGAGGTACCGCCTGAACGCGGCCGCGTCGAGCCGCATGGACCGGATCGTCTTCAGGACGATCTGGTCGTAGCTCGGCGCGTTCGGCTTCTTGAGCTCCAGCGCGATCTTCAGGATGGCGCGGTGGAAGGCGGGATCGACCCCGTCGCCCTCCGCGCTCCTCTCGGCCACCTGCTGCCGTTCCCCGGTCGCGACCCGGCTCGCCATCTGGAAGCGCCTCCCGTTTCCGAACGTCGAAACGACCGCGACGATACGTGACATTGCATCCGGGGTCAAGGAAACCGTGATCCTGGGATCACGGGATGTGGGATCGAAATGTCGCGGTCCTGGGCCGTGCGCACGGGCGAGGTGCGCGGGCTGACGCCCGCGCAGCTTTGTGGCAATCTCCCGCGTTCCCGCGCGGATCCCCATGGAGAGGCCCCGGTACATCGCCGTGGAAGGCCCGGTCGGCGCCGGAAAGACCGCGCTCGCTCAGGCTCTCGCCGAGCGGCTCGGGGCGCGGCTCGTCGCCGAGGGGGCCGAGGAGAACCCGTTTCTCCGGGGCTTCTACGCCGACCGGAAGAAGTTCGCGTTCCAGGCGCAGCTCTTCTTCCTGCTCTCGCGCTTCCAGCAGCAGCAGGCGCTCTTCCAGCAGGACCTGTTCAGCCAGTCCACCGTCGCGGACTACCTCTTCGCGCGCGATCGCATCTTCGCGACGCTCACGCTCGCGCCGGAGGAGCTGGGCCTCTACGAGCGCGTCTACGAGCTGCTCGGGCCGCGCGTCGTGAAGCCCGACCTCGTCGTCTTCCTCCAGGCGCGGACGGACGTCCTGCTCGCCCGGGTGCGGCGCCGCGGCCGCGACTTCGAGCGGACCATCGACGGGCCCTGGCTCGAGGGTCTCGCCCGCGCGTACAACGACTTCTTCTTCCACTACGACGAGACGCCGCTCCTGGTGGTCAACGCGAGCGACGTCGACCTCGAGGGCAACCCCGAGGACGTCGAGGCCCTCATCGCCGTGATCCGGAAGCACCGCAAGGGACGCCAGCATTACGTGCCACTCGGCACGCGTCCGTACTAGAGTCTCTCTCGTTCTCCCCAATGGGCGGGACCCCGTGCGCGGGGCCTACACCGGAGGTCCGGAGCATGTCGACCCAGAGCGGGCCGAGGAAGCACGTCACCCTGCACGAGCTGCGACGGATGAAGGACGCCGGCGAGAAGATCGCCGTCGTCACCGCGTACGACGCCACGATGGCGCGCCTCGTGGACGCCGCGGGCGTCGACGCGGTGCTCGTCGGCGACTCGCTGGGGATGGTCGTGCAGGGGCACGACTCCACGCTCCCCGTGACCCTCGACCAGATGATCTACCACTCCGCGGCGGTGCGCCGGGGCCTCGCCCGCGGGTCAGGCCGCCCGCACCTCGTCGGCGACCTGCCGTTCGGCAGCTACCAGGCGAACCCCGACGACGCGGTGAAGAGCGCCATGCGGCTCGTCGCGGAGGGCGGCGTCGAGGCGGTCAAGCTCGAGGGCGGCGCCGACTTCGTGGACGTCATCCGGCGGATCGTCCGGGCGGGCGTGCCCGTGATGGGGCACATCGGCCTCACGCCGCAGTCGGTCCACAAGATGGGCGGCTACGTCGTCCAGGGGCGCGAGTCGGACAAGGCGCAGCAGCTCCTGCGCGACGCCCGCGCCCTCGAGGCGGCGGGTTGCTACGCGATCGTGCTCGAGTGCATCCCCGCCGAGCTCGCGCGGATCATCACGGGCCAGCTGCGCATCCCCACGATCGGCATCGGCGCCGGCCCGTACTGCGACGGGCAGGTGCTGGTCCTCACCGACCTCCTCGCGCTCGACCCCTCGTTCACCCCCAAGTTCGTGAAGCGCTTCGCCGAGGTCGGCGAGGCGGTCCGCGGGGCGGTCGCCGCGTACGCGGACGAGGTGAGGGCGAGCGCCTTCCCCGACGACGCCCACAGCTTCCACTCGTCCTCGGTCCGGCTCGTCCCCATGGCCCAGGTGGACGACCGCGACGACGAGGAGCCGTCCGGCGGCGTCATGGGCGCGCCGGTGTAGCGCGGGGCCTGCCCGGCACGTGAAGACTCCCGAGCTCGACGTCATCCGGGACCCCTCCGCCTGGCAGGCGCGCTGCCACGCGGATCGCGACGCCGGCGCGCGCATCGCGCTCGTGCCGACCATGGGCTACCTGCACGAGGGGCACGTCTCGCTCCTTCGCGAGGCGCGCCGGCGCGCCGACGAAGGCGGCCGTCGCGGGCTCGCGGTCGCGTCGATCTTCGTGAACCCGACGCAGTTCGGGCCGGGGGAGGACCTCTCGCGCTACCCGCGCGACCTCGACGGCGACCTCGCGAGGTGCGCCGCCGCCGGCATCGACCGCGTGCTCGCGCCGGCGGATCCCCGGACCATGTTCGCGGCGGACCACCAGACCTGGGTGACGGTGGAGCGCGCGAGCGAGGGGCTCTGCGGCGCGTCGCGCCCGGGCCACTTCCGCGGGGTCGCGACCGTCGTCGCGAAGCTGCTCAACCTCACCCGGCCGCACGTCGCGATCTTCGGCGAGAAGGACTACCAGCAGCTCGCCGTCCTCCGCGCGATGGCCCGCGAGCTCGCCTTCGGCGTCGAGATCGCCGGGATGCCCATCGTGCGCGACGCCGACGGCCTCGCGCTCTCCTCCCGGAACGCGTACCTCTCGGCCGCCGACCGGCCGCGCGCGCGGTCGCTCTCGGGGGCGCTCTTCGAGGCCCGCGACGCGGCGGCCGGCGGGGAGCGCGACGCGGAGGCGCTCCGGCGGCGCGCGCGGGAGCGGATCGCCGCGGCGGGCGCGCGCGTGGACTACGTCGAGATCGTCGACGCGACGACGCTCGCGCCCCTGCCGAGAGCAGCGCCCGGATCGGTGATGCTCGTCGCCGCGTTCGTGGGCACGACGCGGCTCATCGACAACGTGACCCTGCCATGAAGGGTGCGCGAGGGGGGGGCAAGCGCGCCGCCGAGGGCGAGAAGGTGGTCGCGACGAACCGGCGCGCGCGGTTCGACTACCAGATCGAGGACACCTGGGAGGCGGGGCTCGTGCTCACCGGGAGCGAGGTGAAGTCGCTCCGCGATGGGAACGTGAACCTCTCCGACGCCTACGCGATGCCGCGCGGGGACGAGCTGTTCCTCGTGAACTGCCGGATCGGCGAGTACAAGCAGGCCGCCCACTTCGGTCACGCGCCGCTCCGCGACCGCAAGCTCCTCATGAGCCGGGCCGAGATCGACCGGATCAAGGGCAAGGTGGACCAGCGCGGCTACACGCTCGTCCCGCTGCGCCTCTACTTCAAGGCCGGGTGGGCGAAGGTCGAGCTGGGGCTCGGGAAGGGGCGCGCCCACGAGGATCGGCGCGGCGCGATCGCGGAGCGCGAGTCGAAGCGGGAGATGGATCGCGCGATGGCGCGGAGCCGGAGGCGATAGCGGGGCGGCCGGGATCGCGGCAGGGCGTGGTCGATATCGGGGTCGAGGTCGGGGTCGAGGTCGAGGTCGAGGTCGGCGTCGGGGTCGGGGTCGAGGTCGGGGTCGAGGTCGGGGTCGGGGTCGGGGTCGGGGTCGGGGTCGGGGTCGGGGTCGAGGTCGGGGTTGGAGTTGATCCCCTTTGGTGGAGTCCTTCCCGTTGTGGGTGGAGGATTCCAGGATGCGCCGCTACAAGCCGCCGTACCCGCCGCAGTTCCGGGCGATGGTCGTCGAGCTCGCTCGCGCTGGCCGGACCCTGTCTAGCCTGACGAAGGAATTCGGCGTCAGCGACATGACGATCAGGACCTGGGTGAAGCAGGCGGATCTCGACTCAGGGAAGCGCGCCGACGGCCTCACCTCGGCCGAGAAGCAGGAGCTGTCGCAGCTGCGGCGCGAGAATGCGCGGCTGCGCGAGGAGCGCGACATCCTAAAAAGAGCCGCGGCCTGGTTCGCCCAGGAGGAAGAGGCCGCCCGGACGCACAAGAAGCGTTCCGATTCGTGAGGGCGAGCCAGGCCGCGCACGCTGTCGCTGCGATGTGTCGCGTCCTCGAGGTGTCTGTCTCGGGTTACCACGCCTGGTGCCGGCGGGCGCCGTCCCGACGCGTCACCGAGGACGCGAAGCTCATCGCGCGGATCAAGGCAATTCACGAGATGTCCGACGGGACCTATGGCGCGCCGCGGATCCGCGCCGAGCTGGTCGACGTGGACGGGCTCACCATCGGGATCCGGCGCGTGGCCCGCCTGATGCGGAAAGCCAGGCTGGCAGGCGTTTCCCGCCGGCGCTTCTGCGCGACGACGACGCGGGACGGCTCGCCGGGCTCGCCCGACCTCGTCGAGCGGAAGTTCGAGGCCGACGGGCCGAACAAGCTCTGGGTCGCGGACATCACCTACGTCCCGACCTGGGCGGGCTTCCTGTTCCTCGCGGTCGTCATCGACGTGTGGAGCCGGAAGGTCGTCGGCTGGTCGATGGCGACGAACTTGAAGACCGAACTCGTCCTCACCGCCCTCGACACGGCCGTGACCCAGCGCCAGCCGAGCGGCGTCATCCACCACTCCGATCGGGGCACCCAGTACACGTCCATCGCCTTCGGGCACCGCTGCCAGCAGGCGGGCGTGCGGCCGTCGATGGGCTCCGTCGGCGACGCCTACGACAACGCGCTCTGCGAGTCCTTCTTCGCCAGCCTCGAGTGCGAACTGCTAGACCGCAGGGGTTTCCAGACGCACGCGGAGGCCCGGATGGCCGTCTTCCGCTACATCGAGGGCTGGTACAACCCGCACCGCCGTCACTCGGCTCTCGACTACCAGTCGCCGGTCAACTACGAACGGAAGCAGCTTGCTGCGGCTTAGCCCACAAAGCCGCACGGGCTCCACGGAACCGGATCAACTCCAGGGTCGAGGTCGGGGTCGGGGTCGAGGTCGGGGTCGGGGTCGCGGTCGGGGTCGGGGTCGGGGTCGGGGTCGGGGTCGAGGTCGGGGTCGGGGTCGGGGTCGGGGTCGGGGTCGGGATCGAGGGTCGAGGTCGAGGTGGCGGTCGCGGTCAGCGGTGCGACGGAGCATCCGGTCGTCCCCCGCCCGGTGGCACGCCGCCTTCTCCCTCTGGCGGGGGTCAGCCGATCCTTCGTTGGGGGCCCTATCCCATTTTCGCTCTCAGTTCTGGTAGCGTTTTTCTCGGGTGTTCGATCGACTGATCCTGCCCGAGGAGATCGTCGACGTGCGCGGCGAGGTGATCGCGGCGCGCGGGGTCGTGCTCTCGCCCGAGTCCATCGCGGATGCGGCCCGCGTCGCCCGCCCGCCCGAGCGGCTCCCGCTCTCGGACACGCCGCTCGCGGCCGACGTCTCCGTGCCGCTCGGCGAGCACGAGTACCGGCACCTCTTTCCGGACGACGCCACGAAGGACGCGGTCCGGCGGGCCATGCTCGCGATCCGGCTCCCGGAGGTCCTCTTCGAGGAGCTGCTCGCGCTCCGGCGCGCCGCGTCCCCCATCCACGGCCACGCGATTGCGACCGCCGCGGTCGGGGTCCGGATGCTCCTCAGCGTCGTGGGCCAGGCGCGCGGCGTCCCCGAGCTCGCCGCGGCCGCGCTGGTCCACGACCTCGGCATGCGGCACCTCCCGCCACGGCTCGGCCGGCTCCGCGAGCGGCTCGGCCACGACGAGGCCCTCCGCGTGGCCGCGCACCCGTTCGTCGGCGCCTACCACCTCGCCCGGGTGCTCGGAGATCATCCCGCCGTCTCCGCCGCGCTCGGGCATCACTGGCGGTGCGGGCAGGGCTACCCGAACCTGCGCTCCGAGCCGACGCGCTCGATGGAGGTCGTCGCGGTGGCGAGCGCGTTCGCCGCGCTCACGCAGCCGCGCCCGTTCCGCTCCGCCGCCTACGACGCGCGCGGCGCCGCGGACGTCCTCGTCGCGGAGGCCGTCGGCGGCCAGGCCGACGCGAACACGGTGAAGCTCCTCGTCAACGCGCTTCGCGGCGGCTCGGGCGACCCGCGGGCGATCCGGTTCGGCCGCGAGCGCGGCGGGCACGGACCCGACGTGAACCGGCACGTGCACGTGTCGGCGCCGCCCCGAAGCCAGGTGTGACGACGCGGTCGACGGGAGGACCCACTCGGGCGCAGCCGCCGGGCGACGCGGCTCGCTGAGGTCCGTAGCGACGCGTCCTCGCCGCCTCTCTTCGGTCGAACCTCCGATGGCCCAGGGCCTCCAGCCCTGGGCCATCGCTTCTCCGGGCGGCGTCTGGCTACCCCTTTGCGGGCGCGAGTCGAGGCTGGGGTCATCCCCGGCTGGGTTCAGGGATCCCCGGTATTGGGATCAGATGCCGCAGTGAACAAAACGAGCACGAACCCCCGATGGCCGCGGGCCGCGGCCGCATGGCCCAGGAGCCACAGACATGGAACAGCTGAAGTCCCGGGCCGGCCTGGCAAGCGGCTTCACGCTGCTCGAGCTGCTCGTCGTCATGGTCATCATCGGCCTGCTGAGGTGGTGCAGCTCCTCGCGGAGGGAAAGAGGAACGCTCGCATCTCGGAGCTCCTGGGGATCAGCGTCAAGACGGTCGAGGCGCACCGCCTCAGGGCGATGCGCACGCTCAAGGCCCGTTCGATCGCCGAGCTGGTGCGGTACGCGCTGCGCAACCGGCTCATCGAGCCGTAGCGTGGAGCGGTCAGGCCTGATCGAGCCCCGACGCCTCCCGCAGCGTCCGCCACGAGTAGATCCCGGTCGAGTGGCCGTCCGACCAGGTGATCTGCACCGCGTAGTTCCCGACCGCGGCGATCTGCTCGGGCCGGATGCCCGCGGGGATCGTCGCGGGGTCGAGGATCTTCCTCCCCGTCCCCTCCTCGACGCACTCCGCGCACGGGCAGAGGTCGCGCAGGCGGGCGGCCGGGATCGTCACCTCGGGTCCGCCGGGCCACGCGATCCGGACCTCGCCGGCCGCGGTGACGTCGATCGCCTCCGGCGGATCGGGTTCCGGCTTCTTGAACGAGATGCGGTCGAGGAGGCCCATGGCGACCGTTCTTTGGCGCCGCGTCCGCGCCGCGTCAAGCCGTTCGCGCGAGCGCCGCGAGGAGGTCCGAGCGGTCCTCGAGCGGCGCGAGGCACGGACGCGCCTCGGCGACGTAGAGCTCGGACGCCCCGAGGGCGGCGGCGAGCCGCAGGACGGCCGACGAGCGCGTGCCGTAGGCGGGGTCCATGTGGATGCAGGTCGCGCGCTCCGGCGGCGGGGCGTGGACGGTGAGGAGGTCGCGGAGCTTCGGGAGCGCGGGCTCGACCGGCCAGCGCGCGCGCACGAGGTCGCCGCGGGGGCAGCTGCCGTCGGGCGAGCGCTCGGTGACCACGTGGAGGCCCGGGCCCAGCTCGCGGAGCCCGGCCCGCTCGCCGTCGTACCACCAGAGGAACGCCGAGCGCGCGTCGGCCACGACGAGGTGAAACGGGTTCCAGCGCTCGGCGGACGCCGACGCGAGGGCGGCACGGGCGGCGTCGGCCGAGCGCGCCGCGAGCGCGAGCCCGACGATCTCCCCGCGCGAGCGCCGCTCCGGGTCCGGGTACCACTCGAGCGGGGCGTGGTAGTTCGTGAGGCCGGCGAAGACGCCGGCCGCCGACACGCCAATCCAGGTGCCGCCCGCCACGGCGTCGCGCGGCGCCGCGTGTCGCGCGCCGCCCGGTCCGGCGCGGAGCGCCCAGCCCTCGGACGCGCGCCCCATCCGCTCGTCGCGGTTCGCCGCGACGACGACCGGCCAGCGGCGATCGGCCTGGAACGCGACGGCGAGGGTGCACACGGGCCGCTCCAATCTCCGGGCGAGGCGCTCTTCGCGAAGCGAAATGCGCCCGCCCGCTCCTTGCGGCCCGTCGAGGTCCGCTACTTGACCTTTCGCGCCGTCTTCACGCGCTCGAGGAGCGCCTCGCGCTGGAGCGCGATCGGCCGCGGGAGCGTCTTCCCGAGCTTGTCGAACCACTCCTTCTGCGACTCGAGCTCCTGCTCCCACTCGGCGAGGTCGACCTTCATCGCCTCGCGCACCGCCTCCTCCTTCACGTCGAGGCCGGAGAGGTTCAGGTCCTCCATGCGCGGCACGTACCCGACGATGGTCTCGGTCGCGCCGACGCGGTGGTGCGAGCGGTCGAGGATCCACTTGAGGGCACGCATGTTCTCGCCGTAGCCCGGCCAGAGGAACTTGCCGTCCGCGCTCTTCCGGAACCAGTTCACCATGAAGATCTTGGGCGGGTTCGGGATCCGGCTCTGCATGTCGAGCCAGTGCTGGAAGTAGGTGCCCGCGTCGTAGCCGATGAAGGGCAGCATCGCCATCGGGTCGCGCCGGACGCCCTCCTTCAGCCCCTGCGCCGCGGCGGTCGTCTCGGAGCCCATCGTCGCGGCGAGGTACACGCCGTGCGAGCCAGCTGAACGACTGGAGCACGAGCGGCATCGTGGTCGAGCGGCGGCCGCCGAAGATGAGCGCCGAGATGGGCACGCCCTTGGGATCGTGCGCGAACCGCGAGAGCGCCGGGTTGTTCGCCATCGGCGCGGTGAAGCGGCTGTTCGGGTGCGCCGCCTTCTCGGCCGAGCCCTTCTTCCAGGGCTGGCCCTTCCAGTCGATCATCTCGGCGTGGGGCTCGTTGTCCTTGCCCTCCCACCAGACGTCCCCGTCCGCCGTCCGGGCCACGTTCGTGAAGAGCGTGTCCTTCTCGATCGACCTCATCGCGTTCGGGTTCGTCTTGTAGTTCGTCCCCGGCACGACGCCGAAGTAGCCGAACTCCGGGTTCACCGCCCAGAGCTGGCCGCCGTCGCCGACGCGCATCCAGGCGATGTCGTCGCCGACCGTGCGGATGGTCCACCCGTCGAACGTCTTCGGCGGGATGAGCATCGCGAAGTTGGTCTTCCCGCACGCGGACGGGAACGCCGCGGCGACGTACGAGATCTCGCCGTCCGGGTTCTCGGCCTCGAGGATGAGCATGTGCTCGGCGAGCCACCCCTCGCGCTTCGCGAGGTAGCTCGCGATGCGGAGCGCGAGGCACTTCTTGCCGAGGAGCGCGTTCCCGCCGTAGCCGGAGCCGACCGACCAGATCGTGTTGTCCTGCGGGAAGTGGCAGATGAAGCGCCGCTCGGGGTTCAGGTCCGCGACGGAGTGCAGGCCGCGGTTGAACTCGTTCGACTGGCCGAGGCGGTCGAGCGCGACCTTCCCCATCCGCGTCATGATCCCCATGTTCAGGGCCACGTAGATGGAGTCGGTGACCTCGATCCCGACCTTCGCCGCCGGCGAGTCGGACGGGCCCATGATGTAGGGCACGACGAACAGGGTGCGGCCCTTCATCGCGCCGTCGTAGATGGCCGAGAGCTTCCGGTAGGCCTCCTTCGGATCCATCCAGTTGTTGGTCGGGCCCGCCTCCTCCTTCGTCGGCGTGCAGATGAAGGTGAGGTGCTCGACGCGCGCCACGTCGCCCGGGTTGGAGTGGTGGTAGTAGCAGCCCGGCCACTTCTTCTGATCGAGCGGGATGAGGACCTTCTGGGCGACGGCCTGCTCGGTGAGTCGCTTCTTCTCGGCCTCCGACCCGTCGCACCAGTAGACGCGTTCGGGCTTGCAGAGCGTCGCCATCTCGTCCACCCAGGCGTTCAGGTGGGGGTTCGTGGTGGGGCGGTCGGTCGTGGCCATGCCGGAGGTTCCTTCCGAGTCTTGCGGTCCTGGGGGAAAGTCGAGCGCCGTCGGGCGGGTCGGGGGGCCCGAGGGGGTGACAAGCTAGCGCACGAACGGTTCCCGAGTCGAGGCCCGAGAGCGTCGCACCCGGACCATAACTCGGGGTTCCCCGCCGGGCCGCAGGCGTTACGTTCACCACGCATGCCGGCGCGCGAGCACGGGCCGACCGTCGTCCCCGGCGGCGTCCGCTTCCGGGTCTGGGCCCCGAAGGCGCAGCGGGTCGCGGTCCGGACGGGCGGCGTCGACCACCCGCTCGCGCACGCGCGGAGCGGCTGGTTCGACGGATCGGTGCCCGGTCCGGGGGAGGCCACGCGGTACGCGCTCGTGGTCGACGGCGGGGAGGCGCGGCCGGACCCCGCATCGGCCCGCCAGCCTGAGGGGGTCCACGGGCCGTCGGAGGTGTTCGACGCCGGACGCCACGCCTGGACGGACCGCGGCTGGCGCGGGCTCCCGCTCGAGGAGCTCGTCCTCTACGAGCTGCACGTCGGGACCTTCACACCGGAGGGGACGCTCGACGCGGCCGCGGGGCGGCTCCCGGACCTCGTCGAGCTCGGCCTCACCTGCGTCGAGCTCATGCCGCTGCAGCCGTTCGCGGGCGAGCGGAACTGGGGGTACGACGGCGTCTCGCTCCGGGCGGTGCACGAGGCGTACGGCGGGCCGGCGGCGCTGCAGCGGTTCGTCGACCGCGCGCACGCGCTCGGGCTCGCGGTGTGCCTCGACGTCGTCTACAACCACCTCGGCCCGGAGGGGAACTACCTGCCGGAGCTCGGGCCGTACTTCACGCCGCGCCACCGGTCGCTCTGGGGCGACGGCCTCGACTACGACGGGCCGCGCTCGGCGCCCGTCCGGGCCCTGATGGTGGGCGCCGCCACCCGCTGGATCCGCGAGTTCCACGTGGACGCGCTCCGGCTCGACGCGACGCACGCGATCGAGGACAGGAGCCGGCGCCACCTCGTCGCGGAGATCGTCGCCGCCGTTCGCGAGGCGGGCGACGCCGCCGGCCGCCGCGTCCACGTCGTCGCGGAGGACGACCGGAACGACCGCAAGGTGCTCGACCCGCCGCCGCGCGGGTGGGGGCCTCGGCGGTGTGGGCGGACGACCTGCACCACGCGATCCACGCGCTCGTCACGGGGGAGCGGCACGCGTTCCTCGGCGACTACGGCCGGCCGGAGCAGGTCGCGCGCGCGCTCGCGGAGGGATTCGCGTACCAGGGCGAGACCTCGCCGTTCCGCGGCAAGCCCCGAGGCACGGACACGCGCGGCCTCGCGCCCGCGCGGTTCGTGACGTGCCTGCAGAACCACGACCAGGTGGGCAACCGGCCCGCGGGCGAGCGGCTCGCGTCGCTCGTGCCGTGGGAGGCGCTCCTCCCCGCGTCGGCGCTCGTGCTCCTCGGCTCGGGGACCCCGCTGCTCTTCATGGGCGAGGAGTACGGCGAGACCGCGCCATTCCTCTACTTCACCAGCCACTCCGACCCGGCGCTCGCCGCGGCGGTGTCGGAGGGCCGGAAGAAGGAGTTCATCGCCGAGGGGGCGCACGACGTCCCCGACCCGCAGGACCCCGAGACCTTCCGGCGCTCCCGGCTCTCGCATCGCCGCGACGGGCGCCACGGCGCGCTCCGGGAGCACTACCGGCGGCTCCTCGCGCTGCGCCGGAAGCACCTCGGCGCGATCGCGGCCGGCTGGCCCGAGGTCCGGCACGACGGCACCGCGTTCACGCTCCGCCGTCCAGGGCTCGTCGTCCGCGCGAACCTCGGTCCGGCGCCGGCGGGCGGGCTCGGACCGTGGGGCCTCGAGGTCCAGGAGGAGGAGCGCGGTCCCGAGCGTGCCCTCGGCCGGGATCCGCCGCACGCGTTAGCCGCTGGCGACGGCGAGGGGCTCGTGCCTCGCGGGTGACGCCGATCGCCCTGCCGCCGGGCGATCACCCTCGCGTCCCGACGGGGCACGTCCGGAATTCGGCGCGGCGGCCGGTGTTTCGCCAGAGATCCGGGGAGCACCGATGACGCCCGCTGGGAGAAGCGTGACCACGTATGGGCTCGCCGTCCTGATCGCCGCGATCGCGCTCGCGGTGGCGGGGATCACCGCGTTGCCGTTCGGCGGCGCGTACCTGTACATCCCGCTCGTGGGGGTCTTCCTCGCGGCGCTCCACGGCGGGTTCGGTCCGGGCGCGCTCGTGGTGGTGCTGTGCGCGTTCGGGTTCGACTTCTTCTACCTCGGGCCCCCGCTTCGCTTCGGCGTCGCGAACGCCGAGGAGGCCCACCGGCTCGCCGGCTTCGTGGTGACCGGAACGGCCGCCGCCTGGATCGCGGCGAGGTTCCGCGCCGCCCGCCACGAGGCCGAGGCCGCGCGCCGCGTCGCCGAGGCCGCCGAGGAGGACGCGCGCCGGACCGGCGCGCTCCAGGAGAGGCTCGTCGCGGTCGTGAGCCACGACCTCCGCAACCCGCTCGGCGCGCTGCGCGGGAACGCGTCGTTGCTCCCCCGTCTGGGACCGTTGTCGGAGCGCCAGTCGGTGGTCGTGTCCCGCATGATCGCGACGCTGGATCGCACGGACGTGCTCATCCGGGACCTGCTCGACCTCGCACGCACGCGGAACGGCGCGCTCCTCCCCGTCGCGCCCGCCGACGCCCGGCTGGGGGAGGTGTGCGCGCGCGTGCTGGGCGAGGTGCGGGACGCGCGGCAGGGGGCGGAGGTCAGCCTGAGCGTCACGGGCGACGACCGCGCCGCGCTCGACCCCGAGCGGATGGCGCAGGTCGTGACGAACCTCGTGACGAACGCGCTCGAGCACGGCCCCGGCGGCGGGCCGGTGCGCGTGCGGGTCACGGGGCTCGCGAGCGCGCTCGTCCTCGAGGTGGAGAACGACGGCGAGCCGCCCGAGCCGGAGCGCCTGTTCGAGCCGTTCGCGCGCGGCACGCACGCGGGCAGCGGCCTCGGGCTCGGACTGTTCGTGGTGCGCGAGGTCGCGCGCGCTCACGGCGGAACGGCGGCGCTCCGCTCCGTGTCCGGACGGACCATCGTCGAGGTGCGCCTGCCGCGCGCCGCCGCGTCCGCTCCCGCCGCGTCCGCGCCGGAGCGCGCGGCGCGCTGACTACTTCTTCTCGAGCTTCTGCCGGAGCAGGTCGCCGAGGGTGCCGAAGCCCTTCCCCGATCCGCGCGGGACGGACCTCATGTACTCGGCCGCCTCCTTGCGCTCCGCCGCGTCCTCCGCGCCGGTCTTCGAGAGCCGGATGCGGTTCTGCTCGTCGATCGCGAGCACCAGGGCGGGGAACGTGTCGCCCACCTTGAACGCCTTGCGGAGGTCGGCGCCGCGCGGCGTGCCGGTCTCGCTCGCCGGCACGAGGCCGCGGCCGCCCGCGAACCGGACGAAGATCCCGAAGCTCTCGATCTTGTCCACGGACGCCTCGACGACGTCGCCCGCCTTGGGCGGCGGCGGCGGGGCGGGGCGGGGCGGGGCCTCGGGCGCGGCCTTCGGCTCGGGCCTCGGCGTGAGCGCGCGCACCGAGAGGCCGATGCGCTCGCCCTTCTTCGGGTCCTGCTCGATCTTGAGCACCTGCACCTGGACCGCGTCGCCCGGCTTCAGCAGATCGGCAGGCTTCGAGACGCGGTCCCAGGACAGCTCGGAGACGTGGACGAGCCCCTCGACGCCGCCGAGGTCGACGAACGCGCCGTAGTCCTGCACGGTCGTGACGACGCCGTCGAGCACCGCGCCCGGGGCGAGCTTCTCCCGCGTCGCCTTCGCCTTCTCGGCGCGCTCGGCCTCGAGGAGCGCCCGGCGCGACAGCACGACGTCGCGCTGGTCGGCGCGCTGCACGCGGAACTGGAGCTTCTGGCCGACGAACGCCGCCGGATCGCCGACGAACCGGACGTCAATCTGCGAGACGGGGCAGAAGGCGCGGACGCCGTGGACCTCGACCTCGAGCCCGCCCTTGTTGACGGCCTTCACGACGCCCTCGACCGGGAGCCCGGTGTGCGCCGCCTCGATCACCGCCTCGCGCGCGTGGTCGCGCGTCGTTCGGCCGTGCCCCTTCGAGATGACGACGCCGCGCTCGCTCGACTGCACGACGACGCCGTCGACGATGTCGCCCTCGCGGACGGTGACGTTGCCCTCGGCGTCCATCAGCTCCGCGACCTCGATGAGCGCATCGGCGTGGCCGGAGCCGAGCTCGAGGAACGCGACGTCGTGGCCGAGCTGGATGATCTTCCCGGCGACCTTCTCGCCGACCTTGTGGCGCGGGCGCGGAGCCGGCTCCGACGACGCGAGGAGGTCCTCGAACGAGCCCTCGTCGGCGACGACGGGCTCGGGCGCCGGGGGCGGCTCGCCCGGCGGGAGCTTCGGGCCGCGCTCCGCGGCGGCGTGCGACGCGTCGGGGTCGCGCCTCGGGCGCTCGGGGCGATCCCGCCGGTCTTGCGGCCCGCCGCGTGACCGGTCGCCGCGCGGAGGGCCGCGGCGCGGACCGCCGGGCGCGGGGGAGGGGGAGGGGCGCGGACCCGCCGCGGCGGGCGGGTGCGGCGCGCCGGCCTTCTCCTCCGCGAGCCGCTGCCACAGCGGGCGCGGGTCGGGCTTCTCGCGCTTCTCCGTCGCGGGCGCGAGCACCTCGACCTCCGGCGCCTCGATCTTGGCGCCCGGCGGCGGGGGCTTCACGTGCCCCTTGCGGATCACCACGGGGCCCTGCGACCCGGCCTTCTTCTCCTCGGACATGCGGGCGTCTCATAGCATACGCGAGGCATCTCGCGTATGAGTGGCCGCATGCCCGACCGGCGCGCGGCCGTGTTCCTCTCGCACGCGGACGACACCGCGCTCCGGCTCGCCGGCTCGTGCGCCCTCGCCGCCGCCGCCGCGGGGACCCGGGTGGACGTGTACCTGTTCGGGCCGGCCGTGCGGGCGCTCGTCGAGGCGCACGAGGGGGAGCCCGACGACCCGGCGGCGCGCCTCCACGAGGCGCGGAGGGTCGGCGGGTGCCGCCTCGTCGCTTGCAGCGCGAGCGTCGTCGAGGAGAAGGTGCCGCTCGGGGACGCCGAGCGGGCACTCGACGCCGTGGTCGGCTGGCCGACCATCCTCGAGTGGAGCCGCGGCGTGCTCGAGCGCTTCTCGTTCTGACGCCTGGGCTGGTGCTCCCCCGGAGGGACGTTCCGCCGGGGCCCGTACGGCGGAAGAGCGGGTGGGCCGCTCGTGTTATCCGTCCGCCATGGTTTCACTCTCCATCGATCCTCCTCCGTCGTCCAACCGCCCGCGCTCGCGCGGCGGCCTCCGCCGCGTGCTCACCGCCGTCGCCCTCGTCGCCGCGCTCGGGGTGGGTTTCTGGCTCGGGAGGGCGACCGCGCCGGGCGGGAGGCTGGGACCGGCGGCGAACCCGCCCTCGGACCCGATCGCCGGCTCCGCCGCCGGCTCGGCCGCGGCGTCGAGCGTGACCGCGGCGACGTTGACCGAGGCCGCGACCCCGACCTCGACTGCGACCGAGGCGACGACCCCGGCCGCGGCCACGGCGCAGACCGCGGCCCCGATCGCGCCTCCGCCGGCCGACGTCGCGACCACCGGCCCCCGCCGCCTCGTCGCCAACGTCAACGGCCCGCTCGAGGAAGCCATCGCCGCGGCGATGGCGCCCGGAGACCGCGCGCTCGCGGAGCAGCTCACGCAGGTCGTGAACCGTCTCCTCGTGTGGCAGCTCCAGGTCGCGCACGACGGCCGCCGCGGCGACAGGATCGAGGTCCTGTGGACGCCTGCGACGGCTGCCGGCCCGGGCGTGCCGACCTCCGCGGAGCCCGTCGTCGACGCCGTCCGGTACACGTCGTCGAAGCTCGGTGGCGTCGTCGCCGCCTACCGCTGGCAGGCGGACGGCGCGAGGTGGGCCCGCTACTACCGCCCCGACGGCAGCGAGGTCGAGCTCCGCCTCGTCGACTCGCCGATCGGGGACTACGAGCAGGTCACGTCGCTCCTCAAGGACGGCCGCCGCCACAAGGGGGTCGACTTCAAGACGCCGGTGGGCTCGCCGGTCCACGCCCCGTTCGACGGCGTGATCGAGCGCCGCAACTGGAACTTCGCCGGGAACGGCAACTGCCTCGACATCCGCGACCCCGCCACGGGCCGCCACGCCATCTTCCTCCACCTCGAGGTGCTCCCGAAGGAGTTCTCGCCGGGGCGGAAGGTGACGAAGGGCGAGGTGATCGCCTCGTCCGGCAACAGCGGCCACTCCTTCGCGCCGCACCTGCACTACCAGCTCGAGGACGCGGGCGGGAAGGTGCTCGACCCGTTCGCGATCCACAAGACCGAGCGGCGCGCCCTGCCGGGCGATCAGAAGGCGAAGTTCGACGCCGCCCGAGCGCAGCTCGACGCGAGGCTGACGGGGTAGCGCGCCAACTCGCGCGTGCACGCCGCTCGCTCGTGTGGCTCGGAGTTCGTTCGCTCGTGCACGCTGGCCTGCGGTCCTTTCGCTCGTGCACGCTGGGCCCGGGGGACGCCCTCCGGCGCCGTTGTCCTCGGCGCGGCCGGGCTGGGGCAGTGGCGCGCGCGCGTTCCCAGGCGATCCCCTCGGCGCTCCGGCCCGAACTCGGGTCCGCGGTTCGCTCGCTGCGCTCGCGCCGCGGACCCTCAGACATGGGCCTCCGCGGCACGTGACCAGAGCCGCGCGCGCGAACACGTCGGGTCACCGCCGCGCCTGCGGGCGGCGCCTCCGGGCGTCCCCCGGGCCTGGCGCTCATGGGTCAACGGAGGCGGGTCCGCTCTGATGCCAGGATGCGCGACCTGGTACCGCCACCGGGTCAAAGCCGCCAAAGCGACCGGCCCCGCCGCAGAGCGGCCATGCGGCGCAGGCGCGCTGCTCGTGACCTGATCGCGCGCGCGGCCCTGGAGACGTGCCGCGAAGCCGGCTGTCTGAGCCACCGCGGCGCGAGCGAAGCGAGCGACCCGCGGTGGCGAGTTCCGGCGGAGCGCCGATGGGATCGCCTGGGAACGCGCGCGCGCCCCGTCGCCCACGGTGCGCCGAGCACGCCGGGCCGCGGCGCGGCGGGGCCGGCGCCGGCGGCGTGGATACGACGACCGGCCGCGAGGGATCCGCCGAAGCACAGGCGCCGGCCTCGTGGATACGACGACCGGCCGCGAGGGATCCGCCGAAGCACAGGCGCCGGCCTCGTGGATGCGCCGACCGGCCGCGAGGGATCCGCAGGGGGGAGAGACGGGCGGCGTGGATACGGCGACCGGGAGCAAGGGGATCCGCCGGGGGAGCACGGCCGTCCGCGTGGATGCAGGCTGGGCGGCGACGAAGACGAAGAGGGCCGCCCCGTCTCCGGAGCGGCCCTCGAGACCACCGCGAGTCGAGCGGAGGCCGCTAGTTGTCGCCCCCGGTCTTCTTGTAGAAGAAGTAGTCCGCCGTGTAGGGCACGAAGGCCTTCCTGCCGACGTCCGAGGACGAGGCGCAGCCGGTCGGCGGCGCCACCCCTCCGTGCGTGTTGACCCGCTGGACGAAGGTGGTGTTCGCCAGCACGTCGCCGCCGGTCGGCCCTTCCCGCACGGCCGACCTGCCGAGGAGGACCCACGGGATCGCGCCGCGCGCGACGAACCTCTCGTCCAGGCTCGACTGGAGCGCGGTTCCGAAGAACAGGCTCGAGTCGCGCGAGTGCTGCCACGTGGCCCGGATCGCGCCGTTCTCGTCCGGGTTGGGGGTGGGGCTGAAGTAGTGCGTGATGATCTGGTCGTCGTCGTCGTCGAGCAGCGTGGCCTCGGGCGTGAACAGGCTGAACGCGAAGCCGGTGGCGGACGGGAGGCAGATGTAGTTCTGCGTGCCGAAGGCGTGCCCCACGAGGAACGCCTTGTTCCCCGTCTCGACCTTGAGGTTGTCCGGCACGTCGGGGGGCGTGACGGTGTCGGCGAACGCCGTCTGCGGCAGCCACGCCGCGAACGCCGCCACCGCGAAGAGCTTCGTCGCAGCTGAATAGAGTCCGTGCTTCATCTTTTTCGTCTCCTCTGGATCCGCCGGGAAGCCGGCCGGATGCTGCAGCGGATACGGGGCGGACGGCGATCGGTTACGGGAGACCCTGAGCGCAAACGAAGAGGGCCGCCCCTCGCGGAGCGGCCCTCGATCCTTCAGGCTGCGGAGCGGCTTACTTGTCCATCTTGCGGCCGCCCTCGGCCGCCCACTTCTCGAGCATCGCGGTGGTGACCGACTTCGGCCGCTCGATCGCGTAGCCGAGGCCGCGGTCCCACACGAGGTTCGCGAGCACGCCCAGCGACCGGCCGATGCCGAAGAGGACCGTGTAGAAGTCCCACTCGCGGACGCCGTAGTACCACTGGATCACGCCCGAGTGCGCGTCGACGTTCGGCCACGGGTTCTTGGTCTTCCCGTGCTCCGTGAGGACGCCCGGCGCCACCTCGTAGATCATGTTCACGAGCTGGAACAGCGGGTCGTTCGGGAGGTGCTTCTTCGCGAACTCGTTCTGGGCGGTGTAGCGCGGGTCGGTCTTGCGGAGCACGGCGTGGCCGTAACCCGGGATGACCTGGCCGGCGTTGAGGGTGTCCCAGAGGAACTGCTTCAGCTGCTCCTTCGAGGGCACCTTGTTGTCCAGCTTCTTCATCGTCTGCTGGATCCAGGCGAGCACTTCCTGGTTCGCGAGGCCGTGGAGCGGGCCGGCGAGGCCGTTGATGCCGGCGGAGTACGCGTAGTACGCGTCGGAGAGCGCCGAGGCGACGAGGTGGGCCGTGTGCGCCGACACGTTCCCGGACTCGTGATCCGAGTGCAGGATGAAGTACATGCGGGCGACGTCGTCGTAGGGCTTCTTCTGCCCGATCATGTGAGCGAAGTTCCCGCCCATGTCGAGCTTGGGATCGGACGGGATGTGCTTGTCGTCCTTGTACTTCAGACGGTAGATGTAGGCCGCGAGCACGGGGAGCCGCGCGACGAGCGTCATCGCGTCCTCGTACATCGGATCCCACATCTCCGCCTTCTTGAGATTTCCCTCGCCGTAGCGCTTCGCGAAGACCGACTCGCGCTGCATCGACACGATGCCGGCGGAGAACATCGCCATCGGGTGCGAGTCGCGCGGCATCGCGCGGAGCACGTCGATCACGTACTGGGGAAGCGCCTCGCGCTTCTTCCAGTCGGCGAAGACCTCGGCGGCCTGATCCTTCGTGGGGATCTCGCCGGTGAGGAGGAAGTAGAAGAAGCTCTCGACGGTCGGCATCTCGCAGCCCGGGACGACGTGGGCCTTGAGCGCGTCGAACGTCTCCGGGATCGTCTTCTCGCGGAAGCGGATGCCTTCCTGCGGATCGAGGTAGGAGATGTCCGTGACGAGGCTGCGGATGTCTCGCGCGCCGCCGATGCACTGGCCGATCGTGACCTTGTCGATCACGATCTCGGCGAGCTCCTTGTTGAGCTTCGTGGTGCGAGGCCGGAACGCCTCGATCTTCTCCTTCAGCTTCTTCTTCAGCTGCTCAGCCATTGGGTCATCTCCAGCCGGAAGGATGGTGGATGGTGGGTACGGACGTCTTCGAGCGCTCGAGAATCGAGGGGCCGAATCCTACCCGTGGTCCCGACCGCGGAGCAAACGAGATCGGGCGCGTAAGTGGTGGAGCCATCGCGTCTATTTACCTGTCGCACCCGTTTGCGCTTCCGCCAGAATCAGCCGGACGAAGGAGCGCCGGATCGGCCGGAATCGTGCGCCGATTCGCGTGCGCGCGACGACGCACTCCCGATCGGGCGTGTGCGAGCGGGGCGCGGCCGGACCCACCGGCCCGGTGCTTGGACTGGGGGTGCGACTCAGCGCCGCAGACCGGCGGCGAGCGCGGCGGCCACCTCTGCGGCGATGGCGCCCGGGCGGCGGATCGGAGGCTGCGCCTGCGGGACCGCAACCGTGTCGGCGGCCGGCGCGCCCTCCGCGGGTGCGACCTCCGCGACGGAGGCTGCAGCCGGGGGGACTCCACCGTTTCTGCAGCCCCCCTCCGCGCCGGCCTCTCGGTCCCTGCCGCCGAGCGGCAGGTGCGGCACCAGGGCTGGTTGCGGATCGCGCCGTCCGCCATCTTGCGCAGCCCGAACTGCGAGAGCGGCCGCATCTTGTGGCACTTCAGGCACATGAGGGTGATGAACACCTCGTTGCCGTCGGCGTCGTAGACCGACGAGCGGCGCCGCTTCGGCTTCGACGGCTGGGCGTCCGGCGCACGGCGCGCGAGGCGCGCACTCTTCTCGACCCCGCCGTTCGCGATCGCGGGGGCCACCATCACCTTCACGGCCATCTCGGGTCCTCCGGAAGCTCGAGGCGCCGCCCCCTGGAACGATGGGCGGTGCCTGCGACGCTAGCGGGGAGGTCTGACAGCGGGGCGCCGGCTACAGGCGAAACCCGAGCTCCGCCACCACCTGCAGCCCCCCGACGAACGCGACGATGGCGGCCGCCGAGGTGGCGGTCTTGGCGGCCGAGCGGAGCCAGGAGAGGACGCCGGGGATCGCGAGCGCGAGCCCGATCACGAGCCGGAGCGGCACGTGCGCCACCGCGAGGTGGACCATCCGCAGGTCGACCGCGACCGCGACGGCGCTCGCGACGAGCGCGATCGTGGCGAGCACCCGCGACGGGCCGGTGAGGAAGAGCGCCACCGAGGCGACGAGGGCGGAGACGGCGAGGACCGCGACGAGGTTCATGGCGACCGGAATTCACCACGTTCCTGCCGTGATGTCACGCGCACACCACCTCGCCTCCGCTCCGTGGTGCAGGCCCGCGCGCACCCTGCGCGGCCCTTCGGACCCCGCCGGGGAGGGCGGCGGGACCCCGGCGCCACGCCGGCGCCGGCGCCCCGCTCGTTGTGGGGTTGACGCGCAGTGGGGTCGCCGCCGTAGATCGTCGGGCCAGGCGGGCGTCATGGACGACGGCGGAGACGACATCGCGCGGGTGCGGCCGGAGGTCGAGGACCTCCGCTTCGCCGAGATCCTCGAGCGGGCCGAGCTCGCGGCGGTGGTGCTCGACGGGCGCGGGATCGTCTCGTGGTGCAACCTGCACGCGGCGCGGCTTCTCGGGCGCGCCCGGGAAGAGGTGATCGGGGCGGACTGGATCGGCCGGTTCATCGCCCCCGAGCGCCGCGACGGCACCCGGTGCCTCTTCGACGACGTCGCGCGCGGCCGGGCCGACTCGTTCCAGCACGAGACCGACCTCGTGCGGCCCGACGGCGAGCGGCGCATCGTGCGCTTCACGACCACGCTCCTGAGCGGCGCGGGCGGGTTCGCCGGCGTCGCGTGCCTGGGCGAGGACGTCACGATGCGGCGCCGCGCGGCGGAGGCGCACCGGCTCGCGCGCGCGGCGCTCCACTCGCTCGGGACCGCCGTCGCGATGGGCGACGCGGGGCGGCAGGTCGTGTACGCGAACCCCGCGCTCGTGAGGCTCTGGGGGTACGCGCGCGAGGACGAGGTCCTCGGCCAATCGTTCACGGAGTTCTGGGCGGATCCCGCCGCGGCCGGCGCCGCCGCGGCGGCCGTCGAGCGGGACGGCCGCTGGCAGGGCGAGCTCGTCGCTCGTCGCGCCGACGGCCGCGAGGCGACGTACCGGGTGCAGGCGAACCTCTTCGCGGATCCGGAGACCGGGCAGGTCCGCACGATCGCGACCTTCGACGACGTCACGGCGCTCCGCACCACCGAGGAGCGGCTCCTGCGGGCGCAGCGGCTCGCCCGCGTCGGGTACTGGTCGCTCGACCTCGCGACGTGGGAGCTCACCTGGGCCGACGAGACCTACCGCCTCATGGGCGTCTCGAAAGAGACGTTCGCCGCCACGCAGGAGGCGTTCCTCGCCCTCGTCCACCCCGCGGACCGCGCCGCGATGCAGGCGTCCTACGCGCCGGTCCTCGCGTCGGGCGAGCCGGTGAGCATGGACTTCCGCGTGGTCCCGCCGGACGGCCAGGAGCGCGTCCTCCACTCCGAGGCGCGGCTCGTCCGCGACGCCACGGGCCATCCGGTGGAGCTGCGCGGGATGGTCCAGGACGTCACCGCCCGCGCCCGGCTCGAGGAGCAGCTCCGGCAGGCGCAGAAGCTCGAGGCGGTCGGCGCGCTCGCGGGCGGCATCGCCCACGACTTCAACAACCTCCTCACCGTCATCCTGAGCCTCGGCGGCGTGGCGCTCGAGACCCTCCCGCCGGACGCGCGGGCGCGCGCGGACCTCGAGGAGATCCTCGTCACCGCGAGGCGCGCCGAGGCGCTGACCCGCCAGATCCTCGCGTTCGCCCGCCGCCAGTTCACGCTCCCGGTCGACCTGGACCTGAACGCGACCATCGCGGGCGCGACGAAGATGATCGAGCGGCTCATCGGCGAGCACATCGCGGTCCGGCTCGACCTCGCGCCGGACGTGCCCCACGTCCTCGCCGACCCGCGCCAGGTCGAGCAGGTGCTCGTGAACCTCGCGGTGAACGCGCGGGACGCGATGCCGGGCGGCGGCGCGCTCGAGATCTCGACGCGGCGGGCGGCGGGCGGGCCGGGCGGCGACCGGGCGCGGCTCGTCGTGAAGGACTCCGGCGTCGGGATGGACGCGGAGACGTGCGCGCGGGCGTTCGACCCGTTCTTCACGACGAAGGAGGCCGGCCGCGGCACCGGCCTGGGGCTCGCGGTCGTGTACGGGATCGTCCAGCAGTGCGGGGGCGCCGTGCGCCTCGACTCGGCCCCGGGGCGCGGGACCTCGGTGATCGTCGACCTGCCCGCGCCGGCGGACGGCGCGCGGGCGCCCGACCCCAGGCCCCCGCCGCGCCCGGCCGCCGCGCGCGGCGCCGGGACCATCCTGCTCGTCGAGGACGAGCCCGCCGTGCGCGCCGTCGCGGTGCGCGTCCTCGAGGGCGCCGGGTACCGCGTCCTGTCCGCCGACGGCGGGGAATCCGGGCTCCGCGTCGCGGCGGCCGGGGCCGCGATCGACCTCGTCCTCACCGACCTCGTCATGCCGGGGATGGGCGGGGCGGCGATGGTGGAGCGGCTGCGCGCCGAGCGGCCCTCGCTCCGCGTGCTGTTCATGAGCGGGTACTCCGCCGACGTGCCGAAGGGGCTCGCGCCGGCGGGCGGGAGCCTCCTCGAGAAGCCCTTCGCGCCCGCGACGCTGCTCGACCGCGTCGCCGAGGCGATCGGCGCCCCGGCCGCGCTCTAGCCGCGCGCGAGGATCTGCCGCAGCACGTAAGGCAGGATGCCGCCGTGCCGGTGGTACTCGGCCTCGATCGGCGTGTCGATCCGCACCGTGACCGGCACCTCGTCCACCCGGCCGTCGCGCCGCCGGATCGCGACCCGCGCGGCCTGCCGCGGCGCGATCGCGCCCCCGGCGCCGAGGAGGTCGTACGTCTCGGAGCCGTCGAGCCCGAGCGTCTGCGCGGACACGCCCTCCGGCAGCTGGCAGGGGAGGATCCCCATCCCGACGAGGTTCGAGCGGTGGATCCGCTCGAACGAGCGGGCGACGACGAAGCGGACGCCGAGGAGCGCGGGCCCCTTCGCGGCCCAGTCGCGCGACGAGCCGCTGCCGTACTCCTGGCCGGCGACGATGCACAGCGGGACGCCCTCGCGGGCGTACTCGAGCGAGGCGTCGTGGATCGGCAGGCGCCGGCCGGAGGGCTGGTGCACGGTGACGCCGCCCTCGACGCCCGGGACCATGAGGTTCTTGATCCGGACGTTCGCGAACGTGCCGCGCACCATGACGTGGTGGTTCCCGCGCCGCGCGCCGTAGCTGTTGAAGTCGGCGACGCGCACCCCGAGCGCCTGGAGGTACTGGCCCGCGGGCGAGGTCGGCTTGATCGAGCCGGCCGGGCTGATGTGGTCGGTCGTGACCGAGTCGCCGAAGATCGCGAGCGCCCGCGCGCCGCGGACGTCTGCCGGCGTGCCGGGCTTCAGGTCGAACGGGATGAAGTACGGCGGCTCCTGGATGTAGGTCGACTCGCGGTCCCAGGCGTACACCTGGCCGCCGCGCACCGGCAGCGCGTTCCAGGCGGCGTTCTCGGTGAATCCGCCGCCGTAGTTCGCGCGGTAGGTGTCGGGGTCCGACGCGGCGCCGGCGAGCGCCGCGATCTCCTCGGGCCTCGGCCAGACGTCGCGCAGGAACACCGGCTTGCCGTCCGCGCCGAGCCCGAGCGGCTCGTGCTCGAGGTCCACGTCCACGCGCCCCGCGATCGCGAACGCGACCACGAGCGGCGGGCTCATGAGGAAGTTCGCCTTCACGCTCTGGTGGACGCGCGCCTCGAAGTTGCGGTTCCCGGAGAGGACGGACGCGACGACCACGTCGTTGTCGTTCACGAGCCTCTCGATCCGGGTGTCGAGCGGCCCCGAGTTCCCGATGCAGGTCGTGCAGCCGTACCCGACCGTCTGGAACCCGAGCGCGTCGAGGTCCTTCTGGAGCCCCGTCCGCTCGAGGTAGCGCGACACGACGCGCGAGCCCGGCGCGAGCGACGTCTTCACCGTCGGCCGGACCTTCAGCCCCTTCGCGACGGCCTTCCGAGCGAGGAGCCCGGCCGCGAGCATGACGTCCGGGTTCGAGGTGTTCGTGCAGGAGGTGATCGCGGCGATGACGACGTCGCCGTGGCCGACCTCGACCGCATCGTCGGCGATGGCCGGGCGCGGCGGCTGGCTCACCCGGTCCGGCGTCGGCCGGTTGTCGATCATCTCGTACTCGGTGAGCGTGCTCGTGTTCTTCCGGACGCCGTTCGACAGGGAGTCCGGGTCCTGCAGCCCGCCCCCCGGCTCCACGGAGCCGTTCTTCGCGGACGGCCAGCGCCAGCGACGCCCGAGCTCGCCCGCCGGCTTGCCGTAGCCGGCCGCGTCGCTCCGGGTGAACAGGTCGCGGAACGTCCGGCCGAGCGCGGGGAGGTCGATCCGGTCCTGTGGGCGCTTCGGGCCGGAGACGGCGGGGTACACCGTCGCGAGGTCGAGCTCGACCACCTCGCTGTAGTCGACCTCGCCCCGCCGCGGCATCTTCAGCAGGCCCTGCGCGCGGTAGTAGGCGCGGAAGGCGTCGACGAGCTCCTTCGGCCGGCCGGTCGCCTCGAGGTAGCGGACCGACTGCTCGTCCGGCGGGAAGAAGCCGATCGTGGCGCCGTACTCGGGCGACATGTTGGAGATGGTCGCCCGCTGCGGCACCGAGAGCGTCGCCGCGCCCTCGCCGAAGAACTCGACGAACTTGCCGACGACCTTCTGCTTGCGCAGGAGCTCGGTGACGCGGAGGACGAGGTCGGTCGCGGTCGCCTCCGGGCGCAGCGCCCCGCTCACGTGGACGCCCACCACGTCCGGCGTGAGGAACGCCACCGGCTGTCCGAGCATCGCGGCCTCGGCCTCGATCCCGCCGACGCCCCAGGCGACGAGCCCGAGGCCGTTCACCATCGGCGTGTGCGAGTCGGTGCCGACGAGCGTGTCCGGGAAGAAGACCCCGTCCCTCTCGAGCACGCCGCGCGAGAGGAACTCGAGGTTCACCTGGTGGCAGATGCCCATCCCGGGCGGAACGATCCGAAGGCTCTCGAACGCGTGCGTGCCCCACTTCAGGAATTCGTAGCGGGCGAGGTTCCGGTGGAACTCGAGGTCCATGTTGGCGCGGAGCGCGTCCGGCGAGGCGTAGCCGTCCACCTGCACGGAGTGGTCGACGACGAGGTCCACCGGCACGAGCGGGTCGACGAGGAGGGGATCCTTGCCGAGCCGCGCGACCGCCGAGCGCATCGCGGCGAGGTCGGCGATCAAGGGGACGCCGGTGAAGTCCTGGAGCAGGACGCGCGCGACCACGAACGGCACCTCGCGCGTGCGCTCGGCCCGGGGCTGCCAGGCGGCGAGGGCGCGGACGTCGTCCTCCGTCACGCGCTGGCCGTCCACGTTGCGCGCGAGCGACTCGAGGACGATCCGGAGCGAGACCGGCAGCCGGGAGATCGGCCCGAAGCCGCGCCGCTCCAGCTCGGGGAGGGACAGGAGCCGGCCGGTCCTGCCGGGAGAGATCTCGAAGGTCGTCGTCGCGCCGAGCCGGTCCGCCATCGCTTCCTCCAGATGGAGAACCTACTTACCGCCCGGGCGCGCGGCGGCAACCCACGAGGCGGGGGCCCCCGTCGGCGAGCGGCGGGATGCCCGACCCCCCGGGGCACGGGCGAAATCGCGGGCAGCGGCCGCGGCGGCGAGGCATGATTCTCCGCTCGCCATGGCCGTCCCGTCCCAGCTCTACCGGCCGTCCCTCGGGCTGCTGACGGACTTCTACGAGCTGACGATGGCGTACGCGGCCTGGAAGGAGGACCTCCCCGCCCGCGAGGCGGCGTTCGTCCTCTCGTTCCGCAAGAACCCGTTCCGGGGCGGCTTCACCGTCGCCGCGGGCCTCGAGAGCGTCGTCGACCTCGTGCAGCACTGGTCGTACTCCGAGGAGGACCTCGCGTTCCTGAAGGAGCAGCGCGGCTCGGACGGCGCGCCGCTCTTCGAGCCCGGGTTCCTCGACGCCCTCGCGAAGCTCGAGATGGACGTCGACGTCGACGCGGCGCCGGAGGGGACGGTCGTCTTCCCGCAAGAGCCCATCGTCCGCGTGGCGGGGCCGGTGATCCCGGCCATGCTCCTCGAGACGGCGCTCCTCGCGGTGGTGAACTTCCAGACGCTGATCGCGACGAAGGCCGCGCGCGTCTGCCTCGCGGCGCGCGGCGAGCCGGTCGTCGAGTTCGGGCTCCGGCGGGCGCAGGGGATCGACGGCGGGCTGTCGGCGAGCCGGGCGGCGTTCGTGGGCGGGTGCCACGCGACGTCGAACACCCTCGCCGCGCGGCTCTACGGCATCCCCGCGCGCGGCACGCACGCGCACAGCTGGGTGATGCTGCACGACTCGGAGCTCGAGTCGTTCCTCGCCTACGCGCGCGCGCTGCCGGGCAACTGCATCTTCCTCGTCGACACCTACGGGACGCGCGATGGGATCCGGCACGCGATCGAGGCGGCGCGGTGGCTGCGGGTGCACGGCAAGGAGCTCGTCGGGATCCGGCTCGACTCCGGCGACCTCGCCTGGCTCTCGCAGGAGGCGCGGCGCATGCTCGACGAGGCCGGCTTCCCGAAGGCGGTGGTGCTCGCCTCGAACGAGCTCGACGAGAACGTGATCCAGAGCCTCAAGGACCAGGGGGCGCGGATCGCGATGTGGGGCGTCGGGACCCGGCTCGTGACCGGCCAGGACGACGGGGCGCTCGGCGGCGTCTACAAGCTCGGCGCGGTGCGACCCGGGCCGGGCGCGCCGTGGTCGCCGCGGCTCAAGCTGTCCGAGCAGATCGAGAAGACGACGATCCCGGGGCTGCTCCAGACGCGCCGCTTCTCGCACGGCACCGAGTTCCTCTCCGACGCGATCTGGGACGAGACCCTCGGGGTCCCCGCTCCGTGCGTCATCGTGGACCCCACGGACCCGCTCCGGCGCCGC
Organism: uncultured delta proteobacterium; assembly: GCA_963821195.1. Classification (GTDB taxonomy): domain Bacteria; phylum Myxococcota; class Myxococcia; order Myxococcales; family Anaeromyxobacteraceae; genus Anaeromyxobacter. The sequence continues at coordinate 216,495 of CAWGDE010000017.1, read as the reverse complement.
GAGATCCCGGAGGGCACGCCGGGCGAGGACCTCCTCGTGCCGATCTTCCGGGGCGGAAGGCGCGTCTACGACCCGCCGCCGCTCGCCGACGTCCGGGCGCGGACCGGCGCGCAGCTCGCCCGCTTCCACGCCGGCGTGAAGCGGTTCATGAACCCGCACGAGTTCCCGGTCGGCCTCGAGCGGCGGCTCCACGACCACCGCGCGGCCCTCGTGCTCGCCGCGCGCGGCGCGCCGCGCTAGGGTCGCTTCGATCTCCGGGCCAGTCACTTCTCGCGAAGCGAGAAGTGCCGGCCCGCTCCCTGCGGCCTACCCGTCATGCGCGCAGGCTGTAGTACGCTCTGTCGGCCCGCCGATGCACGCGATCCGCCCCGCCGTCTCCCCCGCCGACTGGGACCTCGCCCGCGCGCTGTTCCGGGAGTACGAGCGCGAGATCGACGCCGCGTGCTGCTTCGAGGGCTTCGAGGCGGAGCTCGCCGCGATCGACCGCCGCTACGCGCCGCCGGAGGGTCGGCTGCTCCTCGCCTTCCAGGACGGCGACCCGGCCGGCTGCGCGGCGCTCCGCCGGCTCGACGGCGGCGCCGCGGAGGGGAGGCGGCTCTGGATCCGGCCAGCCTGCCGGGGGCGGGGCCTCGGGGGGGCGCTCGTGCTCGCGCTCCTCGACGAGGCGCGCCTGGCGGGGTTCCGCACCTTCCGGCTCGAGACGCTCCCCGGGAAGATGTCCGCGGCCGCGGCGATGTACCGGCAGCTCGGGTTCCAGGAGAATCCCGCCGTACGTCCGGCGCCCCGTCCCGGGGGCGCTCTACATGGAGCTCGCGTTCCCCCCTCGCTGAGCGCGCGCGAGCGGCAGCGCCATCCGGATCGCGTCCCAGCGCTCGCCGCTCCGGCGCGGGTAGGCGGCGCGCAGGAGCCCGCGGTCCTCGAAGCCGTGCTTCCGGTAGAGCGCGATCGCCGCGGCGTTGTGCGGGAAGACGTGGAGGACCACCTCGCGCGCGGCGCGCCCCTCCGCCCAGGCCACGCACGCCCGCACGAGCGCGTCGCCGACCCCCTCGCCCCGGCGGGCCGCGCGGACGAGCATCCCGAGCTCGGGCGCCAGGAGGCCGACCATCGCGGCGATGCCCGCCGGCGACCCGCCGTCCTCCGCGAGCAGGATCGTCCCCTCTCCCGTCCGGATGAGGTCGCGCCAGCGCGCGCCGACCTCGCGCCGGTCCACCGGAGGCTCGTTCGCGAGCCAGCGCCCCTCGGCGGCGACCTCCTCGAAGAGGTCGAGCGCCGCGTCGAGGTCCGTCTCCGCGAGCGTGCGCACCCGCATGTGCCCGACGGTAGCACGGGTGCGCGCCAGCGAGCGGAGGGGCAGCCGGAGGAGGCTGCCCCGGAGCAAGCAGGGGGTCCGGGGGAGCGCAGGCTCCCGCCGCGTCGGCGGGCGGGAGCCGAGCACTCCCCCGGCGCAATGGTAGGGTAGCTCACGCATGACGACGCCGAATCCCTGGACGGTCGTTCCCGCCGCCGACTACGAGCGGCACATGGGCCCGCAGGGCGCGGACCAGCTCGCGCCGCTGTCCGCGATCTTCGAGGAGGTGTACGCGGCGGCGCAGCCCGACCGGCTCCTCGTCCTCGGCTGCGGAACCGGCAACGGGCTCGAGCAGGTGAACCCGGCGGTGACGAAGCGGATCGTCGGCGTCGACGTGAACCTCCAGTACCTCGGCGTCGCCCGGCAGCGGTTCATCGGGCTCGGCGCGCGGCTCGAGCTGTTCTGCGCCGAGGCCGAGAGGTTCCGCGCCGCCCCGGGGAGCTTCGACCTGGTCCACGTGGCGCTGCTGTTCGAGTACCTCCACCCCGAGCCGCTCGTGCGCCGCATCGCCGAGTGGATCGCGCCGCAGGGCACCTGCTCGGTCGTGCTGCAGCTCCCCGGCGGCGCGGGACCGGACGCGCCGACGAAGACGATGCAGATCATCCAGAAGGCGATGCGGCTCGTCCCGCCGGACGAGCTCACGCGGCTCTTCGAGCACTACGGGCTCCCGCTCCGGCGGTCGAAGACGGTCCCGCTCAAGCACGGAAAGAGCTTCTGGGTGGGGCTGTTCGGCCGGCCGAAATAGGGCGCGGCGTCGAGCGTAGGACTCACGATCCCGAGAGAAGGAGGATCCCGACCGTGCTCTGCCCATACTGCCGCACCGAGAACGCCCCGGGCGCGACCCGCTGCGCCCACTGCACGAGCTGGATGACGCAGCCGCCGCCCGCGCGCGAGTGGACGCGCCCGCGGAACGGCGCGTGGCTCGGCGGCGTGGCCCGCGGCCTCGCCGACCGCTTCGGCGTCCCGCCCGCCGCCGTCCGCCTCGCCTTCGTGGTCGCCGCGCTCGTCGGCGGCTGGGGCGTCGTCGTCTACCTCGCGCTCTGGATCCTGATGCCGCGCGAGCCGCTCGCGCTGCCGCCCGCGGTGTCGGCGTCCGAGCCGCAGGCGGCGCAGCGCGCGCCCTGATCGCGGCGCTCGGTCCGCAGGGCTGCGCGCCCCTGCTCGAGGTCAGCTGCCCGCAGGCGTCACCGGGCCGGACGCTCCGCGGCGGGCGCGCCGTCCCGCGGCCCGAGCCGCCCGAGCATCCTGAGGAGCCCGTCGAGGAACGTGATGGGGTGCGGCGGGCACCCCGGCACGAACAGGTCCACCGGGATCCCGTGCAGCGCGGGGGCCGCGCCGTCGTTCACGACCGGGCTCCCGCGGAAAGCCCCGCCCGAGATGGCGCACGCGCCGACCGCGACGACGAGCCGCGGGGGAGGCACGGCCTCGTAGGTCTTCCGGAGCGCGAGCGCCATGTTCTCCGAGACCGGGCCGGTCACGACGAGACCGTCGGCGTGGCGGGGCGAGGCGACGAACTGGATCCCGAAGCGGCCCGAGTCGAACTGGATGTTGCCGCTCGCGTTCAGCTCTGCCTCGCAGCCGTTGCACCCCGCCGCGGAGACCTGCCGGAGCTTGAGCGAGCGGCCGAAGGTGCGGCGCAGCTCGGCGCCGAGGGCCTCCGCGAGGAGCGGCTCGTCCCTCGAGACGACGAGCGCGTCGCGGGAGCGGGCGGAGAGCCGGTGGTCGGCCGTGAACCGGATCGCGCCGGAGGGGCAGGCCGCCGTGCAGTCCGGGCAGAAGATGCACCGGCCGAGGTCGATCGCCATGGACGGCTTCCCGGGGTCGCGGATCGCCTCCGTCGGGCAGGCGTCGGCGCACGCGGCGCAGCCGTCCGCGCACAGCGCGGGGTCGACGGCGGGCCGGCCGCGGAACCGGTCCGGGAAGCGGGGCGGGCCGTCCGGATACGCGACGGTCTGCCGGCCGTAGCCGAGGCGGAACTTGAGGATGTCGATCACAGGTCGTGCCCCGCGTACGAGAGGTTGAAGCTCTTGTTGCAGAGCGGGAAGTCGGAGATCTGCCCGTCCCCGAGCGCCAGCGCGAGCCCGATCCAGTTGTGGAAGGACGGGTCCTTCGACCTTGTAGGTCGCGAGCCGCCCGTCGGCGCCGGTCGCGGCGACGTGGGCGATCTCGCCGCGCCAGCCCTCGACGAGCGTGACGACGAGGGTGCTCGGCGCGAGCGGACCCGGCGCGGCGCGGACGTCGCCCTCCGGGAGGTGCTCGAGCTGCGCCGCGGACGAACTCGACGCTTCGCTCGCACTCGAGGAAGCGGACGAGCGCGCGGGCGAGGACGTCGCCCGAGTCGGCCGTCGTCACCGGGACGTGGACGAACCGGTACATGCCCGAACGCGTGGTCGCGCCGCACGTCGCGGTCGAGGCCGCTCGCGCGCGCCGCCGGGCCGACGAGCCCGAGCTCGGCCGCGACCTCCCGCGTCACCGTGCCGGTGCCCTCGAACCGCGCCCAGGACGAGGGAGACTCGAGGAGCAGCGAGGCGGCGGCCTTCGCCTTCGCCCACGAAGCCCGGACGCGCGCGGCGAGCGCGTCGGCCGCGCCGGCGTCGAGGTCGAACCTGACGCCGCCGGGGACGAGCAGGCCGCGCCCGAAGCGGTTCCCGCAGATCTCGGCGGTGGCGTTCAGGAAGTCGGCCCGCAGCGCGCCGCAGTAGGAGGCGGTCGGGAGGAAGCCCGACGTCGTTCGCGAGCGCGCCGAGGTCGCCGACGTGGTTCGCGACCCGCTCGAGCTCGAGGGCGACGCCGCGGAGCGCCTGGGCGCGCGCCGGCGGCGTCGTCGCCCGCGAGCGACTCGATCGCCTTCACGTACGCGAGGCCGTGGCCGATCGCGGTGTCGCCCGCGATCGACTCGGCGAGCGCGACGGAGCGCCGGCCGGGACCGCCGCGCAGGAGCGCCTCCACGCCGCGGTGCTGGTACCCGAGCACGAATCTCGAGGTGGAACACGTGCTCGCCGTGGCACTGGAATCGGAAGTGCCCGGGCTCGATGACGCCGGCGTGCACGGGGCCGACCGCGACCTCGTGGACCTCCTCGCCCTCCACCGCGAAGAAGGGGTACTCGCCGGGATCGTGGCGCGCGGGTCCTTCCGGCCGAAGGCGTCCGGCCCGGCGCGGCGCGGCGGCTCGAACCGGAGCGGCTTCAGCCAGGGGTGGCCCTCGGGCACGACCCCGAACTGCTCCGCGAGCTCGCGCTCGAAGGCCTGCGCCGCGGGCGCCTCGGAGGACAGGGCCGGGTAGGAGGCGCCGACGCGCGCGGAGAGGAGCCCGAGGCGGCCCTCGGGGTCGTCGGCGAGGACGGCGGTCGCCACGACGCCGCCGTCCTCCTCCCGGCCGAAGAGCGCGGAGAGGCGGCCGCCGGCCTTGAGCACGCCGAGGACGAGCGCGCGGAACCGCGCGACGGGGACCATCGGGATCGCGGAGACCTCGACGGCCTCGCCGTTCCAGGTCTCGAGGACGTCGCCCGAGCGGCGCGAGGGGATGACCGGGGTCAGCATCACCAGCCTCCCCCGACGAGCGCCGCGGCGTCGCCGAAGAGCCCCTTGAGCCCCGCCGGGAGGAAGAGCCCGAGGGCGAGGACGAGCAGCATGAGCGCGAGCGGCGGGGCCGCGGTGAGCCAGCTGTCGTTCGTACCCGGGCTCGCCTCGCGCGACGGCTCGCCCTGCACGACCGCGAGCACCGTCGTGCCCATCCCCACGAAGATGATCGCCAGGAACCCGAGGAACAGCGCGCCGACGAGGAACCGCCCCGCGCCGAAGGCGCCGTTCAGGATCGTGAACTCGCTGAAGAACGGGGCGAAGGGCGGCGAGCCGGTGACCGCGAGGAACCCGGCGAGGAAGAGCGGGCCCGAGATCGGCAGCCGCCGCGCGGCGCCCCGCACGTCGTCGGTGGACTTGGAGCCGAAGGCGCGGTGGATGTTGCCGGCGGAGAGGAAGACCACGCCCTTCGTGAGGCCGTTGTTCATGGAGTGGAAGAATGCGCCGGCGGTCGCCGCGCCGCCGAGGCCGAGGCCGAGGGCGAGGATCCCCATGTGCTCGACCGAGGAGTACGCGAGCATGCGCTTGAAGTCCTTCTGGCCGACGACGAACACCGCGGCGAGCGCGATCGAGAAGAGGCCGAGGCCGACGAGCGCGTCGCGGGCGAAGGCGTCCTCGCCGGCGGCGCGCGTCACCTGGAACACGCGGACGACCGCGAGGAACGCGGAGTTCGTGAGGCCGCCCGCGAGGAGCGCGCCGAGGAGCCCGGGCGCCTCGCCGTACGCGTCGGGCTTCCACGCGTGGAGGGGAGCGAGCCCCATCTTCGTGCCGTAGCCGACGAGGAGGAACACGAAGGCGGCGCGCACCCACGGCCGCGACAGCGCCGGGCCGGCCGCGACGAGCTCGTCGACGAACAGCGAGCGCGGGCCTCCGGGCGCCGCGCCGGAGAGGGCGAGGAAGAACGTGCCCAGCAGCGCGAGGGCGATGCCGAGCGAGCCGATGAGGAGGTACTTCCAGGTCGCCTCGAGCGAGCGGGCGTTGTGGTTGAAGTAGATGAGCGGCGCGGTGGCGAGGGTCGCCGACTCCATCGCGATCCAGGTGACCCCGAGGTGCCGCGAGAGGGCGACCGCGCTCATCGCGGCGAGCAGGGCGAGGAGGCCGCCGACGAACACGCGGTTCGGGCGGTCGGAGCGGCGCGCGAGGTAGCCCTGCGCGTACACCGCGGCGGCGAGGAACAGGATCGTCGTCGTGAGGAGCGTCACCTTCGCGAGCGGGTCCACGCCGAACCAGGCGCCGGGCTCTGGCGCGGGCGGGGCGGCGACGAGGCGCGCGACGCCCGCGGCGTGGGCGGCGGCCCCCGCGAGCAGGGCGAGCGGGCGCCGCCGGTCGGAGGGGACTGCGAACGCGACCGCCGCGCAGAGCAGGGGAGCGAGGATGACGAGCAGCACGGTCAGTCCTTCAGCGCCGAGAGCTTCTCGGTGTCGAGCGAGGAGAACTCGCGGTTGATGTGGAACATCACGATCCCCATCACGAAGACCGCGGCGAAGAGGTCGAGGAGCACGCCCGCCTCCACCATGAGCGGCATGATCTCGGAGAGGAGCAGGCCGAACACGAAGACGCCGTTCTCGAGGACGAGGAACCCGAGCACCTGGTTCACCGCCTTCCTCCGGGAGACGACGAGGAGGAGCCCGGCCCAGACCGTCGAGAGCGCGGTCGGGACGAGGAACGCGTGGGCGGGGCCCGGCAGCGGCAGCCGGCTCGCGAACGCGAAGGCGAGGGCGATCCCGATCCCGCCGAGCACCATCGACGGCACGAACCCGACGATGGGCTCCATCTCGCGGCGGATGGAGGCCTCTCGGATGGCGCTGAACATCATGCGCGGGATGAGGATCCCCTTCACCGCGAGCGCGCCCATGGCGAGGATCACGGCGTGCCCGACCACGTTCTCGTCGGTGAGCAGCAGCAGCGGCAGGAGCGCGAGCAGCGCGCCCTGGATCGCCACGGTCCGGATCGCCGCGCCGAGGCGGCTCGAGGCGAGCAGGAACAGGTCGATGACGACGACGAGGATGAAGACGAGGTCGGTCGTGGAGGACATGGCCGTCACCGGAGGAGGAGCACGAGCGCGAACGCCGAGAGGACGGACGCGCCGACGAGGAGCTGCGGCACGCGGATCATCCGGAGCCGGGCCATCACCGACTCGACGACGCCCACGGCCGCGGCGAACAGGACGAGGCCGGCGAGGAACAGGACCTCGGAGACGGCCGCCGAGCCGCTCCCGCCGAGGACGAGCCGGGAGAGGATCGCGCCGAACATGAAGAGCTTCAGCGACGCGCCGTAGAGGATGAAGGCGAGGTCGGGCCCGCCGTGGTCGAGGACCATGACCTCGTGGATCATCGTGAGCTCGAGGTGGGTGTTCGGGTCGTCGACCGGGATGCGGGAGTTCTCGGCGAGCGCGATCACGAACAGGCCGATCGCGGCGAGCAGGAGCGCCGGCGCGGCGCCGCTCCAGGCCGCGGGGAGCCCGGCCCCGAGCATGCCGGAGAGGGAGGAGGTCCCGGTCGCGCGCGCGAGCACGAGGAGGCAGAGGAACAGCGCCGGCTCGGCGAGGCTCGCGAACGTGACCTCGCGGGCCGCGCCCATGCCCTCGAAGGCGGAGCCCGTGTCGAGCGCCGCGAGCGCCGTGAAGAAGCGCGCCAGGCCGAGGAGGTACGCGAACAGGACGAAGTCGCCCGTGAACGAGATCGCCGCGGGCGCGCCGCCCATCGCGAGGAGGAGCCCGGCGGAGGCGACCGCCGCGAGCCCGATCACCGGGCCGGCGCGGAACACCCACGTCGTCGTCCGGCTGTAGACCGCGCCCTTGCGGAGGAGCTTCGCGAGGTCGAAGTAGGGCTGCAGGAGCGGCGGCCCCCTGCGCCCCGCGAAGATCGCCTTCGTGCGGTTCAGGATCCCGAGGAGGAGCGGCGGGACCGCGAGCAGCACGGCGAGGTGGAAGAGCGTGCGCAGGAGCATGGGCGAGGTCACCAGGCGAACCCCCAGGTGAGGACCGCGAGCAGCGTGAGGACGACGAGGAGCATCTGGAACTGGATCCGCCGGAGGTAGAGGAGGCGCGCCTGCGTCGCGACCCAGGCCCAGCCGCGCGCGGCGGGGAGGAGCGCGAGGTCGAGCACCGTGTCCGGGACCTCGGTGGCGAAGGCGTGCTCGCCGGCGCGCGGGAAGGGGCCCCCGAGCCGGGGGGCGGCGCCGCGGGTCTTCATCGCCCAGGTGAACCGCTGGAGGAGGAGCGCCGCGAACGAGGAGCCGGTGTACTGCATCCGGGCGGTCGGCGCGGCGAAGCCGCAGCCCCACGTCTCCGCCGGCGTCGGAGCCTCCGTCGACGTCGCGGTCGCGCGCGCGAGCAGCCGGCGTCGCGCGAGCACCGCGAGGCCGGCGAGGAGCACGAGCCCCGCCGCAACGACGCTCACCCGCACCGCCCCGTGGAACGCGCTCGTCGCAGGTCCCGCGAGGAGCTCGGGGTCCATCCGCGCCCACCCCGCCGCCGCGTCGCGGAGCGGCGCGACGAGGAGCGCGGGCGCGAGCCCGATCGCCACGCACGCGGCGGCGAGCGCCGCCATCGGGAGCCGCATCGCGAGCGGCGCCTCGTGCGCGTGCGCCGCGTGCGAGGACCTCGGGCTCCCGAGGAAGACGACGCCGACCACCTTCGCGAAGCACGCCGCGGCGAGGCCTCCGACGAGCGCGAGGACGGGCGCGCCGAGGGCGAGGAACGCGAGGGCATCGCCGCTGGGCCGGCCGAGGCCCCGGAGGAACCCGAGCGCGACGAGCCACTCCGAGACGAACCCGTTGAGCGGCGGGAGCCCCGCGATCGCGGCCGCGCCGACCGTGAACAGGATGGCGGTCCCGCGCATCGTCTTCGCGAGGCCGCCGAGGTGGTCCATCTCTCGCGTGCCCGTCGCGTGCTGCACCGCGCCCGCGCCGAGGAAGAGGAGCCCCTTGAAGAGCGCGTGGTTCACGACGTGCAGCGCGGCGCCGGAGAAGCCGAGGAGCACGAGCGCCGGGTCCCCGCGGGTGCGGCCGAGGAGCGCGACGCCCGCGCCGAGCGCGATGATCCCGACGTTCTCGACCGTGTGGTACGCGAGGAGGCGCTTCAGATCGTGCTGCGCGAGCGCGAACGCCACCCCGAGCACCGCGGAGAAGGCGCCGATCGCGAGGAGGGTCCACCCCCACGCGGCGGGCGGCGCGTCGAGGAGCCCGGTGACGCGGAGGAGCCCGTAGATGCCCATCTTCACGACGACGCCCGACATGAGCGCCGAGACGTGGCTCGGCGCCGCCGCGTGCGCGGGCGGCAGCCAGAAATGCAGCGGGATGAGGCCGGCCTTGAGGCCGAAGCCGAGCAGGGCGACCGCGAAGACGCGGGCGCCGAGCGTGCCGGCGGCGGGGAGGCCTTGCCAGGCAGCGAAGTCGAACGAGCCGGCCGCCTGCCCGAGCAGCGCGAACAGCGCGAAGAGGGCGAGCGTCCCGACGTGCGTCGCGGCGAGGTAGAGGAACGCGGAGCGCTGCACGTCCGGACGCTCGTCGTCGGTGAGCACGAGGAAGAAGTTCGAGAGCGCCATCACCTCCCAGCCGACGAGGAAGACGATCGCGTTCGAGGCCGCGACGAGGAGCGCCATCCCGGCGACCGCGAGCCCGTAGAAGACCTGGAGGCGCGCGGCCCGGCTCCCGAGCGCGGCCTGCGGGTGGTAGGCGAGGCCGTACACGGAGCCCGCCGCCGCCACGGCGCAGATCGCGGCGAGGAACACCGCCCCGAGCCCGTCGAGCCGCAGCGCGAGGCCCGGCGCGTCGATGGGGCCGCCAGCGAGCGCCGCCGCGGAGGCGGTGAGGCCGGCCGCCGCGCCCGCGCACAGGAGCGCGCACGCGAGCCGCTGGGCCGCGGCGGGGCGCGCCCGCAGGGCCACCGCGCCGAGGCCGCTCGCGGCGGGGAGCACGATCGCGGCGAGGACGAGCGCCGCGGTCACGGCCACCGCCGATGCAGGAGGAGGAGCGCCGAGAGGACGATCACGGTCGCGACCGTGTAGACGAGCTGGAGGTTGAGCCGGGCCTGCTGGAACCGCCGGAGCCGCGCGAACCACTCGGCGACCCGCGCGAACGCGGGCGCGAACACGCGCGCCGCGGCCGGGTCGTCGGCGGAGAGCGAGAACCGCGCCACCGTCGGGAACGGGCCCGCGGGCGGCGCGACCGACGCGCGCGGCCGGAGCACGGACGGGACGACCGCGCGCAGCGCGAGCTCGGAGTACGAGGCGGCGCCGTACTGGACGCGGGGGCTGGCCGCAGAGTAGCCGCACCCCCACGTCGACGACGCGGAGACGCCGCGGCGCGCGAGGAGCCGGCGCGACGCGGCGAACGCGAGGGCCGCGGCGAGGACGAGGGCGAGCAGGCCGAGCCGCATGGGGCCGGCGAGGGCGCCGGCGGCGGGGGCGAGCGCGCCGTGGAGCTCCGCCGCGGGCACGTCGAGGACCAGGGCGGCCGCGGGGACGACGAGCGCGATCGCGCGCTCCGGGAAGAGCGCGATCGCCACGTTGGCCGCGGCGAGCGCGGCGAGCGGCGCCACGAGGAGCGGCCCGCCCTCGTGCGCGTGCGCGGCCCCCTCGCTCCGCGGCTCGCCGAGGAGCGCGACGCCGAGCACGCGCGTGAACGCGACCGCCGCGAGCGCGCCCACGAACGCGAGGGCGGCGAGCGCGAGCCAGGCGACGAGGGAGAGCCCGCCCGGCGCGGCGCCGCCGTCGAGGAGGCCGAGGTAGAGGAGCCACTCGGAGACGAAGCCGTTCAGGGGCGGGAGGCCGGTCAGCGCCACCGCGGCGAGGACGAGGAGCCCGCCGCTCGCGGGGAGGCGCTTCAGGAGGCCGCCCATCCGCTCGAGGTCGCGGGTGCCCGCGGCGTGCACGAGCGCGCCCGCTCCCATGAACGCGAGCCCCTTCATGAGCGCGTGGTTCCAGACGTGGAGGAGCGCTGCGGCCATCCCGAGCGCCGCGACGGCGGGGGCGCGCAGGGCGGTGCCCGCGAGCCCGAGCCCGGCCGCGAGCGCGATGATCCCGACGTTCTCGACGGTGGAGTAGGCGAGGACGCGCTTCACGTCGCGCTGGCCGAGGGCGAGCGCGAGCCCCGCGAGCGCGCCGGCGAGGCCGACGCCGGCGAGGAGGAGCCCCTGCCAGAGGGCCGGCGGCGGGAGGAACGTGAGCGTCCGCAGGATCCCGTAGACGCCCATCTTCACGAGGACGCCCGACATGAGGGCCGACACGTGGCTCGGCGCGGCCGGGTGCGCCTCGGGGAGCCAGACGTGGAGGGGGACGAGCCCCGCCTTCGTGCCGAACCCGGCGACGGCGAGGGCGAAGAGGATCCCCGCCGGGAGCGCGCCCGAGGCGCGGAGCGCGGCGAAGGCCTCGAAGTGGAGCGAGCCCGCGGCGGCGCCGAGCGCGAGGAAGACGCCGAACACGAGCGCCGTCCCGAGGTGCGAGGCGACGAGGTAGATCCGGGCGGCGCTCCGGACGGCCGCGTCCTCGTGCTCGAGCGAGACGAGGAGGAACGAGGAGATCGTCATGATCTCCCAGGCGACGAGGAAGAGCACCGCGTGGCGCGCCGCGACGAGCGTCGCCATCGACGCGAGGAGCAGGTTGAAGAAGAGCGCGAACGGCCCGATCCCGCGCGTGCGCCCGCGCAGGTAGCCCGCGCCGAACGGGGCGGCCGCGAGGCCGAGCCCGAAGATCGTCGCGGCGAAGAGCGCCGAGAGCGGGTCGAGGCCGAGGGCGAGGGCGCCGTTCGGCACCTGCCACGGGAGATCGAGCGCGACCGGCGCCGCGGCGAGGGCGGGGAGCGAGGCGGCGAGCCCGAGCGCGCACCCGGCCGCGGCGGACGCGGCCCCCACGGCGAGCGCGAGGCGCGGGCGCGCGGAGGCGGCGAGCGCGACGGCGCCGCCGAGCAGGAGCACGGCGACGGCGGCGAGGTAGAGGGTCACGGCTTCGCGGCTCCGGCGCGGCGCGCCGCGAGCTCCGCCTCGAACCGCGCGACCTCGCGGACGAGCGCGGCGGCGTCGGCGCGGGCCTCGAGCGCCGCGACCACGCCCGGGTCGCGCAGGGCGGCGGCGGCGAGGGCGAGGAGGTGGAGGTGGGCGCGCGTCGACGGGCAGATGAGCGTCACGAGCGTGTGCACCGGCTTGCCGTCGAGCGCGTCGAAGTCGACCGGGTGCGCGAGGTAGCAGATCGCGACGGCCGGGCGCGCGACGCGCAGGACGATCGGGTTCCGCGCGTGCGGCAGCGCGACGCCGTTGCCGAAGCCGGTCGAGCCGAGCGCCTCGCGCGCGAGGAGGACGTGGTGGAGCATCTCGCGGTCGACGCCGCCCGGGAGCGGCAGCCGCTCGACGACCGCCCGGAGGATCGCCGCCTTCCCGTCGCCGGGGACGTCGCGGTGGACGCCGCCCGCCCGGATCGCGTCGGCGAGCCCGGGGAGCGCCTGCGGCTGCTCGAGGTCCTCGAGCAGGTCGGGGGAGACGTCCAGGTTCCGCGCCGCGGCGAACTCGAGCAGGTCGATCCGGTTCAGGCGGTACTGGTCGTTCACCCGCGTGGCGGGGAGGTCGCCGTCGCGGATCCACCGCACCAGGGCGGGCTCCGCGACGCCGAGGAGGCGGGCCGCTTCGCGCGACGTGAGCTGCATCCGTCTACCTTCCTTCCTTTCGTCCGCCGCTCATCCCGAGGACGACGTCGATCGACCGCGACAGGACTCCGGGGAGGAGCGGCAGCCGCAGCACCGCGACCCCGTGCGACTTCCACGCGGCCGGCTCGGGAGCCCGCCGCGCGCGCAGCGCGAGCACGGGCGTGCCGGGCCGCGTCCGCTCCAGGCTCGCGACGGCCGAGTCGATCGACGCGGCCGGGGTCTCCGGGCACGCGATGAGCAGCGCGACCGGCATCTCCTCGATCGCGCGCGCCGCGGCGGCCGGCGTCGCGACGCGCAGGAGGCAGAGGTCCTCGCGCCCGTCGAGGTCGGCGAACAGCTCGTCGCTCGCCGGGCCCGGGCGGGCGAGCAGGAGCACGGGAGGTGGCGCTCGGACGGTCGTCGGCACGTGGAGGAGATCCCTGAGCAGGAACCACGCCACGCCGCGATCTGCGCCGGAATGCTGGCAAACAAACGATTTCGCGCCGTCGCGGCGGCGCTGGCGCGCCCGGATCATGCCGTTTCGGCATCCTCGGCCGCGCCCCAGGCCGCGAGCTTCGTGTAGAGCGTGCGGAGGCCGATCCCGAGGGCGCGCGCCGTCCGGGCGCGCGTGCCGTGGTGGCGGAGCGCGGCGAGCACGATGCGCCGCTCGGCCTCGTCGAGCGTGCAGTCGATCGGGATCGTCACGCCGCCCACCGGGGCGGGGGCGGCCGCGCGCCCGCGCGGGTCGACCGGCGCCCGCGCCGGCGCCGGGCCGCGAACCGCGCGCGGAGGCGGCGGCGCCCCGTGCTCGCCGAGGTCCTCGACGGTCACGACGTCGCCGGTCGCGAGGACGCACGCCCCCTCCACGGCGTTGCGGAGCTCGCGGACGTTCCCGGGCCAGTCGCGCTCGACGAGCCGGCGGAGGGCGGCCGGCTCGACGCCGGAGATCCGTCCGCCGGTGCGCCGGTCGAAGTCGGCGACGAACGCGTCCACGAGGTCCGGGATGTCCTCGCGGCGCTCCCGGAGCGGGGGCACCACGAGCGTCACCACCTTGAGCCGGTAGTAGAGGTCCTCGCGGAAGCGGCCGGCGGCGATCGCCCGCTCGAGGTCGTGGTTCGTGGCCGCGATGATCGAGAGGTCCACCTTCACCTTCCCGGTGCCGCCGACGCGCCGGAACTCGTTCCGCTCGAGGACGCGCAGGAGCTTCGCCTGCGTGGAGACGTCCATCTCGGCGATCTCGTCGAGGAAGAAGGTCCCGCCGTCGGCGAGCTCGAAGAGGCCGCGCTTGCGCTCGTTCGCGCCGGTGAACGCGCCGCGCTCGTGGCCGAACAGCTCGTTCTCGAGGATCTCCCGGCCGAGCGTCGCGCAGTTCACCGGGACGAAGAGGTGGTTGCGGCGTGGACCTCGCTCGTGGAGCGCACGGGCGATGATCTCCTTGCCCGTCCCGCTCTCGCCGAGGAGGAGGACGTTGCTCTTGTAGCGGGCGATCCGGTCGATCTTCGCGTGGAGCCGCCGCATCGCGGGCGACGAGCCCACGAGGCCGGGGAGGACGCCGCGAGGGGCGGGCTCGGCCTTGCGGCGCGCGGGCCGCTCGAGCGCGGCCTCCATCCGGCGCACCGCATCCTGCGGGTCGTGGGACGGCGGAAGGTAATCCGCCGCGCCGAGCTGCATCGCGTCCACGGCCTCCTGCACCGTGCCGCGCGCGCCGAGGACGATCGCGGGCGCCTCCGCGCGCTGGCCGGCCGCGGCGACGAGCGCGCCCACCGAGGAGGCGCCGAGGGCCTGCGAGACGAGGACCGCCGCGAGCGGGCCGCCGTTCATCGCCTCGAGGGCGCCGCGCTCGCCGTCCGCGAGCGTCGCCGAGAACCCCGCACGTCCGAGCGCCTCCGCGATCGCGGGCGCACCCGAGGGCGCGACCACGAGCACCGTTCGCCTGGGAGCCTGCCGAGCCTGCGCCGTCACGGACGCCTCCGGGGTGGGGCGTCCCTTCTACTGCCGAAATGGCAGCGGGTGCAAGAACGGCAGTCGGGCGGGCGCCCGGCGCGTGCGCTGGGGTGGGCGCGGGTCGATGTCAGCAATGGGGGTGTCGGTGGTCGGGGTCGAGGTCGGGGGCGAGGGCGAGGTCGAGGTCGGGGTCGGGGTCGAGGTCGAGGTCGGGGTCGGGGTCGGGGTCGGGGTCGAGGGTCGGGGTCGAGGGTCGGGGTCGAGGGTCGGGGTCGGGTGAGGCTGGGCCCCGACCCCGACGCGACCTCAGCTCTCGTCCGTCGCCCGGAACACCTCGACCTCGGTGTCCCCGAGCCGCACGAGCCCGACCCGCACCACGCCCTCGACGCCGCTCACCGCCGGCCCGCCGAGGATCTCCCCGCGCCTCGCCTGCGCGAGCAGCCGCTCCGTCCGCTCCGCCGTCGGCCCGAGCGCCGCGAGCTCGAGGCCGGCGGTGCCGGCGGCGTTCCCGGCGAGCACGGGCCCCGCGTCCACGGCGGCGCGGAGGTCCAGGCCGCCCGCGGCGCGCACCCCGCGCCGGGCCGCACGCGCGGCGCCGATGGCGTGGGCGGCGTCGTCCCGGGACTGGCCGGTCAGGCCGAACAGCGCGAGCACCCCGATCCCGGCGAGCCGGGTCACGACGCCGCCTTCGTCGAGCGCCGCGCGCGCCGCGGCGTCGAGTGCGGCGCGCAGCCGGTGGGGCGCGCCGGGAAGGCCGTCGATGCCGGCGGCGTCGATCGCCATCCGGAGCACGGTCGCGGGACGCGGAGCGAGCGCGTACGGATCCCCGTCCTTCTCGCGCACGAGCGGGTTCCGCGTCGCGATCGTGCCGTCCGCCCGGACGGTGTTGCGGAGCGGATCGCGCGGGGGTGACGCCTCCGGGGGCTCCGTCGAGGCCGTCCCGGGCCGGAGCTCGACGCGCACCTCGGTCCGGCCGAACCGGACCACGGTGCCGTCGCCGACGTGGCCCTCGGCGATCCGCTCCTCTCCGAGGAATGTGCCGTTGCGGCTGTCCAGGTCGACGACCCAGTACTCGTTGCCCCTCCGCTCGAACATCGCGTGCATGCTCGAGATCCACGGGTCGGTGATCTGGACGTGCGCCTCGGCCGAGCGGCCGACGACCGTCGGGATGTCCGGGAGGGCGAACACCTTGCCGGCGTTCTCGCCGGTCAAAATGACGATTTCCGCCACGGTTCCCGGGCCCCCTTCTGCGTGATCACGACCTCTTATGATAGCCTACCCGGGTTCGCGCATGCCCGCGCTGCACTCGCCAGCCGTTCCGCCCGGCGGGGCGAAGGACCGTCTGGTGGGGCGAGTCCTCGGAGACCGCTACCGGGTGATATCTCGCCTCGGTGAAGGCGGGATGGGGACCGTCTACCTCTGCGAGCACACGGTGCTGCAGCGCCGGTTCGCCGTGAAGGTGCTCCGGGCCGATCTCGCCCTGGACGAAGAGCTCGTCGACCGCTTCCGGAACGAGGCGATCGCGGCGAGCCGGATCGGTCAGGAGAACGTCGTCGACGTCCTCGACTTCGGCGCCGACGACGACGGGTCGCTGTACTACGTGATGGAGGCGCTCGACGGGCGCAGCCTCGGCGCGGTGGTCCGCGACGATGGGCCGATGGGGGTGCTGCGCGCCCTCGACATCCTCGAGCAGATCTGCCGCGCCCTCGCCGCCGCGCACGTCCGCGGCGTGGTCCACCGCGACGTGAAGCCCGACAACGTCTTCCTCGTGCGGCGGCCCGACGGTGGCGAGCGCGCGAAGCTGATCGACTTCGGGATCTCGCGGGTGCCCGGGACCGGGGAGCGGATCACGCGCGTCGGCGTGATCATCGGGACCCCCGAGTACATGGCGCCCGAGCAGGCGAGCGGCGACGCGATCGACCATCGCGCCGACGTGTACGCCGTGGGCGTCCTCGCGTTCGAGATGCTCACGGGGGCGCTTCCGCTCGAGGCGGCGACACCGCAGGCGACGATCGCCGCGCACCGGACGCGGACGCCCGATCCGCCGAGCCGTCGCGTCGTCGGGATCCCGCCCGAGGTCGACGCGCTCGTCCTGCGGGCGCTCGCGAAGCGCCCCGAGGACCGGTTCGACTCGATGGACGTGTTCGCGGCGGAGGTCGCGCGCGTCCGCTCGGCGATCTCTCGCGAGTTCGGGTGGACGCCGCACGGCGGCCGCGTGCCGGGCGCGGTCCGGCCGAGCGGCTCCGGCCGGCCGAGCCGGCCGCGCGGGGAGACGGTCGCGCTCCCGGAGACGCGGGACGATCTCCGGTCCACACGCTCGCTCCGGCGCGCCGGGCTCGCGTTCGCGATCCTCGCGGGTGCGACCGCCGCCGCGGCGGCGGGGTGGGCCTGGCGGGCGGTGACGGAGCGGGGGGAGGTCGCGTCCGCGATCCGGGGCCCGGCGGCGATCGGGCCCCCGACCCCGACCACGACCGCGACCCTGACCGCGACCCCGACCCCGACCCCGACCACGACCGCGACCCCGACCGCGACCCCGACCGCGACCCCGACCACGACCGCGGCCGCGGCCGCGACCCCGACCGCGACCGCGCCCCCGACCGCGGGAGCATCGTCCGCCCCGCCGCGCCCGAGGGCCCACCGCGCCTCCCCGCGCGCGAGCGGGGCCGCACCTCCCGAGCTCAAGGATCCCTACGCGGACGACCAGAAGCTGAAGGACCCGTTCGAATGAGCCGCCTCCTCGCCGCGCTGCTCGCGGCCGCCGTCGTGCTCGCGCATCCCGGCGTCGCCGCCGGCGAGGACGACGCCGCCGAGGCGAAGGCGCGGTTCCGCAAGGGCGCGGACCTGTACCGCGCCGGCAAGTGGCGCGAGGCGATCGACGAGTTCGAGGCGGCGTACCGGCTGAAGCCGCACGGCGCGATCCACTTCAACGTCGCCCAGTGCCGCGAGAAGCTCGCCGAGTGGCCGGGCGCGCTCCGCGCGTACGAGGACTACCTGCGCGAGGTGCCGGACGCGAAGGACCGCGCGACGGTGCGCGCCTCGATGAAGAAGATCGAGGAGCGGCTCGCCGCGGCGGGCGTCCAGGCGCTGCTCGTCTACACCGACCCGCCCGGCGCCGAGCTCCGCCTCGACGGCAAGCCGCGCGGGAAGACGCCGCTCCACACGGTGCTGCCGCCGGGGACGTACGCGCTCGCGCTCTCGCTCGACGGGTACCAGCCCGTGAACGAGGACGTGGCGGTCTCGCTCTCGGCGTCGCGGGTGCTCGACCTCGTGCTCCGGCCGGCGCCCGCCGGCGCGGCGGCCGCAGGCGCCGCCGCCGCGGCGAAGGCCGCGCCCGGGCAGCCCGCCCAGCCGGATTCTGAAGGCGTCGCCGCAGGCCGCCACGGCGGTGCCGCTCGCGCCCCCGCCCGCCGACGCGAGGCCGCGCGAGAAGCCGCGCGTCTACACCTGGATCGCGGCCGGCGCCGCCGCGGCCGCCGTCGCCACCGGCGCGTACTTCGGCTTTTCGGCGAAGCAGGACGAGGACGCGCTGAAGTCGATGTCGCAGCCGAACGGCTCCGACGCGCAGAAGTACGCGTCGAGCGCCGAGTCGAACGCGAAGAAGGCGAACACGATGTACGTCGTCGCCGGGGCCGCGGCCGCGGCCGGCGTCACGCTCTTCTTCGTGGAGAGGAAGTTCTGATGCGGCCCTTGCTCGCGATCGGCGCCGCGATGCTCGCGCTCGCCGCGTGCAAGGTGGACGTGGAGGGGGCGCCGTGCAGCGCGGCGGGACCGACGGCGGAATGCCCCTCCGGGCAAGCGTGCGGCGTCGACGGGAAGTGCAGCGTGCGCGCGACGGAGTGCGTCGAGCCCGCACAGCGCTGCAACCCCGGAGACAGGCGCTGCAGCCCCGACGCCGCGCGGACCGAGACCTGCACCACCGCGGATCCCTGTGGCGCGTGGGCGTTCCTGCCCGCCGACGTCGACTGCTCCGCCACGAGCCTCGCGTGCAGCGCGGCCGGCGCGTCGCCGGCGTGCGTTTGCAGGCCGCCGGACCTTGCGATCGTGGTGAGCCCCGCCGCGCCGGCGGGAACCTGGGCGCCGACGGGCGCGTCGCAGCCCCCGGAGTGCAAGTTCAAGACGCTCACCCCCGCCCTGGCGTACGCGAGGGAATGGCGGCAGGCGCACGGCAACGCGCCGGCCACGGTTCGCGTCGAGGGCTCGCCGACGGGCGCGACGCCCGTCGTCTTCTGGACCGAGCCCCTCCCCGTGACGGTTCCGTCCGGGGTCACGCTGACGAACGACTCGGCCCCTCCGGCTCCGGCCCTGTGGATTGTCTCGGCCGACCCGCAGGCGGCGACGAACGTCGTGGAGCTCGAGAGCGGCGCGAAGCTCGAGGGCTTCACCGTGCGGAGCGTCTCCGCCACCGGCGACGGCATCGCCGTCGTGTGCGGCACCGACACGGCCCGCGCGTACGCCACGGCCGTCCGGGTCGAGGGTGGCGGGGTCGCGCGCAGCGGGGTGTCCGTCCAGGGCACGTGCGGGCTCGAGGCGTCCGGTCTCGACGTCCGCGGCGCCGCCGGGGCCGGGCTGCTCGTGGACGTGACGCTCGCTGACGCGGCGGTTGCCGACGTCGGCGTCGAGGTCACGGGCGGCGCGCTGAGCGGCAACGGCGGGAACGGGGCCGAGGTCCGCGCGGGGTTCCTGGACGTCTCGGGGTCGGCGTCCGCTCCGTTCGACATCTCGGGAAATCAGGGGTTCGGCGTGTCGGTCCAGGCGCGCGACACGGCGGGGGGAAGGCCGTACGCGGCGATCGACCTCGACCTCGCGTTCGCCGACGTGTCCGCGAACGGCGAGGCGGGCGTCTTCCTCAGCGGCACGAGCCTTCCGGCCGCGCACGCGGCGCTCGCCAGCTCGCGGTTCCACGGCAACCTCGGCAGCACCGCCGCCTCCGCGCACGCGGCGGGCCGGCGCGCCGCCGGGCTGCTGCTCAAGGGGACCCCGGTGACGCTGGAGTTCACCGGCAACCAGGTGTTCGCGAACGGCCTGCCGGGCTCGACGGTCGTGCAGGACCAGGTCGCGGTGTTCTCGACCGCGAAGTGGTCCCTCTCCGGGACCGACTGCGCGGCGGGCGCGAACGCGTTCGCGTGTCCGGCGAGTGACCCGTCGACCGGCGACCTCGTCTACTCGTCGGCGGTCTTGACGGCGAACTACGCGCAGGCAGGCAACGCGTACTGGCCGCTCGACCCGTGGCCTCCCGACGCGCTGCTCTACCACACGGTCTACGACCCGATCTGCGACGCGGACGCGGCGCGGCTGCCCGCCTGCCCCTGAGCTGCACCGTCCGCGGTCTCGGCCGGCGCGCCCGGCCGCCTGCCCCACGAGCCGCGAGAGCGCCGCGGGCGCGCGGATCGGCCGTCCTGCCGGGCGTTCCTTGACTCTCCTGCCCCCCGCGGGTAGCGTCGAAATCGCCTCTCAGGAAAGGGGTTTCCGTGCGGTTCCTCCTCGCCCTCCCGGCGCTCGCGCTGCTCGCGGGCTGCGGCCCCATCCAGTCGACCGCCGCGCTCATCGACGCGGACGTCGCGATCGAGTCGGCGCGCGCCGCCGGCGCGCCGCAGACCTCGCCCTACGAGTTCAACGCCGCGGAGGCGTACCTCCAGAAGGCGCGCGAGGTGTCAGGCCGGTCGCAGTACGAGGCGGCCACGAAGTTCGCCGTGAAGGCGCGGGACCTCGCGGGCGAGGCGCGGAAGAACGCGATCGCCGCCTCGAACCGCGAGGAGGCGCCGTGACGCGCCGCGCGGTCGCCGTCGCGCTCGTCGCGCTCTCCGCCGCGGCCTGCGCGACGGGCGGCAAGCTCCGCCAGGGCATCCAGGTGGTGCGCGCGGACATCGAGAAGGCGAAGCGCTCGGGCGCGCAGAAGTGCGCGCCGAAGGAGCTCGCGACCGCGGAGTCGAACGTCGAGTTCGCCGAGGTGGAGACCGACTACGGCCACGCGGCGCGCGCGCAGGAGCACGTCAAGGCCGCCGAGCAGAGCGTGAAGAAGGCGCTCGAGCTCTCGAAGACGTGCGGCCCGACGCAGGTCACCATCGGGAAGAAGTCGGCCGAGCCGGAGGTCGCCGTCGTCCGGATCGAGAAGACCGACAAGGACGGCGACGGCGTCCCCGACCTCGACGACGCCTGCCCCGACGTCCCCGGCAGGCCCGAGTTCAAGGGCTGCCCCGACACGGACGGCGACGGGATCCCCGACTCGGAGGACGCCTGCCCGAACGAGGCCGGCCCGCGGGACACCCAGGGCTGTCCGATCGCGAAGGACACCGACGGCGACGGCATCCCCGACGACATCGACCGCTGCCCGCTCGATCCCGAGGACAAGGACGGCTTCCAGGACGAGGACGGCTGTCCCGACGCCGACAACGACGGCGACGGCGTCGTGGACAAGGCGGACGCCTGCCCGAACGAGCCGGGGCCGGTCGAGAACCGCGGCTGCCCGGTCCAGGACGTCGACACGGACGGCGACGGCATCCTCGACCAGTTCGACAAGTGTCCGGACAAGTTCGGCGCGCCCCCCGACGGCTGCCCCAAGATCTACACGCTCATCGAGGTGAAGAAGGAGAAGATCGAGATCAAGCAGCAGGTCCACTTCGCGACCGCGAAGTACCGCGTGCTGCCCGACTCGTTCCCGCTCCTCAACCAGGTCGTACAGGCGCTGAACGACTTCTCGAAGATCCGCGTCTCCATCGAGGGGCACACCGACAACGTCGGCGGCGATGCGATGAACATGCGCCTCAGCCAGCACCGCGCGGAGGCGGTGCGCGATTACCTGGTGGCGAAGGGCATCTCGCCCGACCGGCTCGAGGCGGTCGGCTACGGCCTGACGAAGCCGATCGCGTCGAACAAGACGGTGAAGGGGAAGGCCCAGAACCGGCGGACCGAGTTCCGGATCATCCGGCCCGAGTGAGCCCGGGCGGGCGGCGGCGGGGCCGGTCGCGCGGGTCGACCGGCGCGCCTACGCCTCGTCGCCCTCGCCGAGGACGGCGTCCGACTTGGTCAGCTCGCGCAGGACGACCGTCGCGTAGGAGCCCTTCGGCAGCTCGAACGACGCGCGGTACCCGGCGTCCCCGAGGGGCTCCACCGCGACCTCGACGCGGAGCCGCGCCGCGCGGCGCGTCCCCTCCGCCTCGCCCCCGCCGCGCGCGAAGTCGGCGAGCGCGATCCCCTCGGCGGCCAGGATCCGCTCCTCGCGCGCGAGCGCGTCGTGGGCGGCGGGCCTGAGCTTGTGGCCGAACATCGGGCCCGCGGGCGAGATCTCGAACCGGGCGACGCGCGGCCCGTCCACGGCCGGGTCCTCGCAGTCGAACAGGCCGCCCGTGTCGAGCTTCTTCATGACGTCGCCCCGGAGCGCGGCCGCGAAGAGCCCGTCCGCCATCCGCTCCGCGAGCCAGCGGTTGAAGAGGAGCGACTGGTAGGCGGAGAGCGAGAGCCGGCGCAGGAACCGGTCGCGCGCGGCGCGGCCCGCCTCCGGCGTCCGCTCGCCGCGGAGGAGCGCGCGGCCCACGTCCGCGTTCCTCCCCTCGCGGCCGAAGCGCTGCGGGCCGAAGAAGTTCGGGAGCCCGCGCGCGGCGAGCGCGTCCGCCGCCGCGCGAGCGCGCCCCACGTCGCCGCCGCGCACGACGATGCCGAACCGGTTCGCGCGGACGTGGCCGGCGCGGAGCTTGTTCCCGTGGCGCGACACCTCGAGGACGCGCAGGCCCGGCCCCTCGAGCGAGGCGGGGTCGGGGTCGAGCGCCACCGGGAACGAGAGCCACTGCGTCGTCACCGCGTCGCGGTCCTTGAGCCCGGCGTACCCCGCGTCGCGCTCGGGGACGCCCAGCGCGCGGGCGAGCGTCCGCAGCGCGTCGGGCGTCGTGCGGCCGCGCTTCTCGATCCGGACGTAGAGGTGCGGTCCCGCGCCCGACGGCAGGTAGGCGGGGACCTCGTCCACGCGGAAGTCCTCGGGCGAGCCCCGGAGCTTCCCGCCCGAGCCGGGCAGGTCGGGGGTCGCGTACGGCGGCTCGGTCACGCGAGCCCTTCGAGCTGCTCGAGCTTCGCCTTCACCGTGCGGCCGAGCGACTCGTCCACGTCCCGCGCGACCCGCTCGCCCGCCTGGAACAGCCAGAAGAAGATCGCCTCGCGCACCGCCTCGAGGAGGACCTTCCCGGGCTCGCCGGACGGGTGGAGCCTCGCGAGCGCGCGGCGGTCGAGCGCGGCGAGCCGGCCGGAGAGGGCGGCCTCGTCGAGCCCGCCGTCCGCGTCGGGCACGAGCCCGAGGAGGAGCGCCGCGAACGGCGCCTCCGGCTCGGCGAGGAACGCGCGCCCCGCCTCGACGAACTCGGGGCGCCGGCCGGACGGGATGGCCGCGGTGACGGCGCGGAGGATCGCGTTCAGCCCGGAGAGGAGCGCCGGGATCCGCTCCGCCGGCGCGGCGGTCGCGAGCGGGTCCGTCACGGCCTCGACGTAGCCCGCCTCCGCGAGGTGGTAGAGCACCTTCGTCGCGTCGAACTCGGAGAGGTGGGCGGCGGTCGCGATCTCCGCGACGGTGCGCCGGCCGTCCACGAGCCCGAGCAGCGAGTTCTCCGTGGGCCGGAGCGTCACCGGCCGCGGCGCGGCCTTGCGGCGCAGGAACGCGCTCGCGCCCGGGATCCGGGCCTTGAAGAGCGACAGCTCGTCGATCCGCCGGATGCCGTCCATGAGGAGCGACTGCGTGTTCACCGCGAGGGGCGTGCCGTGGCGCTCCCCGGGATCCTCGTCGAGGAGGAAGAACGTCCCCGAGGGCGAGAGCAGGATCGCGTGGAAGACCGCGGTCACCTGCTCGTGCATGCACTTCCAGAGGTCGTTCGCCGAGAGCGCGCCCTTGTCCACGAGGGCCTTGCCGAGCGGGCGCGCGAACGCCGTCGCCTCCGCGACCTGCGCCTCGGTGGCGAAGCCGAGGCGGATCGCGACCTCGCCGATGCGCTCGCCCGGCGCGGTCGAGTGGGCGTTCCGCACCTCGCCGTCCTGGAACGCGATGGACCGCTCCACGCCGTCGGCCGCCACGGTGAGCCCGCCCGAGAGCCGCGACTGGTGCACGAAGGCGATGAAGTCCGCGATGGGGAACCCGGCCATGTCGCCGGCGAGGATGCAGCGCGGGCGCGGGGGAGGGGCGCCGCCGATCGCGGGCGTGCGCCGCGCGACGAGGAGGTCGCCGGCCGACGGGAGGATCAGGAACCGCCCGGCCCGGTCGGCGAGGGCGCGGCGCGCCTCGTCCGACTGCGGCACGAGGCGGCCGTGCGCGTCGAGGTCGAACGTGAGCGCCATCAGTCGTGCTCCCACCCCTGGTGCTTCTGCCACTCCTCCTCGTCCTGGAGGGTGAACTCGAGCCCGTCCTCGGAGTAGTCGGAGAGCACGTGGATGCGGCCGTTCAGGAACAGCGTGGGCGTGCCGCGGATCCCGGCCTGCCGAGCCTCGACCTGCGAATCCTTCACCCTGGGGAGGAAGGTCTTCTCCTCGAGCGCGGTCCGGAGCTCCGCCGGGTCGCCGCCGACGCCCCGCGCGACGTCCGCGAGGTCCGACACCGAGTGCGCCGCGCCGGGGTTCTCGAACAGCGCGTCGTGCATCGGCCAGAAGAGCCCCCTCGAGCGCGCCCACTCCGCCGCCTGGGCGGCGTCGTAGGAGCCGGGGTGGCTGTCGATGGGGAAGGGCTTGTAGAAGAGCTTCACCCGGTCGGCGCGCCCCTCGGCGAACGCCGAGAGCGGCGCGTGCACCTTCTGGCAGAACGGGCAGGTGAAGTCCGAGAACTCGACGAGGGTGACCGGGGCGCTCGCGTTCCCGCGGGGCGGCCCGAACTGCGTCACGTCGAGCTTCGCGCGCTTGTCGAACGAGGCGTAGTAGGCGTCGGTCGCCTTCGCGAGGTCGGCCTTGCCCGCGCCCCCCCGGGCGAGGTGCGCCGCGAGCGTCGCCATCCGCGCGGCGTGATGGCACTTGCCGTGCGTGCGGAGGCACTGGTCGACCGTGTGCGGGCACCCGCAGTAGCAGAACGCCTCCCTCGCCCAGTCGAGCACGAGCTTCCGCTGCTCCGGCGAGAGCGCGGAGAGGTCGACGCCCGGGAGGCCGTCCGGCTCGGCGGTCGCCGCGGCCTTCGCCGCGGGCTGCCCCTCGGCTGCCGTGGCGCAGGACGCGCAGAGGAGGCCGGCGGTGAGCGGGGCGAGCAGGCGGAGGCGGCGGAAGGTCATCGGGGCGTTCCCTCGGACGGCGGATCGTAGCAGGAAACCCGCCTGCCTTTGATCGCGGCGATCTCCCCGTGGTCTTGTTAGGGACGGGGTCGATGGACGTCGAGCACGCGGGCGAGCGCGGGGCGCTCCGGAAGGAGCCGGGCGGGAGGCTCGGCGTGGCCCTCGTGTACCCGAACGTTTACCGCGTCGGGATGGCGAACCTGGGCGTCCACGCGGTGTACCGGCTCCTGAACGCCGACCCGGCGGCCCGGTGCGAGCGCGCGTTCCTCCCGGAGGACGGCGGCGAGCCGCGGACGATCGAGTCCGGCCGGCCGCTCCGCGAGTTCGACGTGATCGCCTTCTCGCTCTCCTTCGAGGAGGACCACGGGAACGTGCTCGCCCTCCTCGACCGCGCGGGCCTGCCGCTCCGGAGCGCGGACCGCGACGGCCGCCACCCGCTCGTCGTGGCGGGCGGGATCGCGGTCCAGATCGACCCCGAGCCGCTCGCGCCGTTCGTGGACGCGTTCCTCGTCGGCGAGGGCGAGGTGCTCGTCCCGCCGTTCCTCGCCCTCGCGCGCGACGCCGCCCGGGCCGGAGCCCCGCGGCCCGAGGTCCTCCGCGCGGTCGCCGCGCTGCCGGGCGCGTACGTGCCGGCGCTCTACGACGTCGCGTACTCGGACACGCGCGCCCCGGGCGGCGCGTGGGTGACGCGCTTCGAGCCGCGCGAGGGCGCGCCGGAGCGCGTGCGGCGGGTGTGGGTCGCCGAGCCTGCGCGGCGTCGCCACCTCGCGCGCGGTCGACTCGCCCGACGCCCAGTTCGGAGACCTCTGGCTCACCGAGGTCGCCCGCGGGTGCCTGTGGGGCTGCCGCTTCTGCGCGGCCGGCTTCGTCCAGCGGCCGTACCGCGAGGTGGACCTCGAGACGCTCCGGGCGGAGGCGAAGAAGGGGATCGCGCGCGGGCAGCGGATCGGGCTCGTCGGGCCGGACACGAGCGACCACTCCGGGCTCGAGGCGCTCACGCGCGACATCGAGGAGGCGGGCGGCACGTTCAGCCCGTCGTCGCTCCGCGTGGACGCCATCGATCGCACGCTGGCGCGCCGGCTCGCGGCGAGCGGAGAGCGGACGGTGACGCTCGCCCCGGAGGCCGGCACGGAACGGCTGCGCCGGGTCGTGAACAAGGACTTCGGCGACGACCGGATCGTGGAGGCGGCGGAGGCGGCGCTCGCGGAGGGGATGCAGGGCGTGAAGCTCTACTTCATGTGCGGCCTGCCCACCGAGACGGAGGAGGACGTGCTCGGGATGGCGCGGCTCGCGCTGCGGATCCGGGAGGAGGTCATGCTCCCGTGGGCGCGCCGGCGCGGCGTGATGGGGCGGATCGTGCTGTCCGTGAACCCGTTCATCCCGAAGCCGTGGACGCCGTTCCAGTGGGCGGGGATGGCGGACAAGAAGGCGCTCGAGGCCGCGCGGAAGGTGCTCGAGCGGACGCTCCGGCCGGAGGGGATCGACGTGGACTTCCTCTCCCCGCGCACCGCCTACCTCCAGGCGCTCGTGTCGCGCGGCGACCGGCGCGTGGCGGACCTGCTCGAGCTCGCGCACCGCGAGACGGGCGGAGACCTCGGAAAGGCGCTCCGGCGCTGGCCGCACGACCCGGACTTCTTCGTCCTCCGCGAGGCGGGCACGGACGAGCGGCTCCCGTGGGACTTCCTCGACCAGGGCGTGACGAAGGAGCACCTCGCGCGCGAGTGGCGCCGCGGGCGCCAGGGGAAGATCACGGCGCCGTGCGCGGTCGAGACCTGCCGCGCGTGCGGGCTCGACTGCGCGGACCGGCCGGAGCTGCGGGCGGGCGGATAGAAGAGAGAGGGCCGGTCCGCGGACGGACCGGCCCTCGAGTCGAGCGCTCAGACGCCGCGGATCAGTTGTTCGTGCCGCTGGTCGTGACGACGGAGTGCATCACCTTCTCGCCGAGGTAGACCTTCCACGGGACGTCGACGACCCAGTCGACGAAGTTCGTTCCGTCGGCCGTGTCGCCGCCGGTGATGGTCACTCCCGCCGCGATGCCGCAGCTGAACGCGGAGATCGACGGGGTCATCACGCAGGGCGCGTCCGCGCCGGTCGCGCGGCACTGCGACGCGCAGACGTCGTTCTGGTCGCACGGCCAGTAGCGGTAGAACATGCCGAGATCGTCGGCGTACTGCTGGAGCCCGTGGTAGGTCGCCACCACCTTGCCGGGCGCGACGACCGCGACGCCGTACTTGGCGCCCGCGTTCAGCCGGTTCAGGTTCAGGTCGCTCGCGACCACGACCCGGCCCACCGAGGTGGGCGGGATCGCGGGCGGGCCGGTGACCTTCGCGTTCACCGCGAAGGGCGCCGCGGCGGCCGTCGGAGTGCACGCGTCCGAGAAAGCGCCGCTCACCCAGCGCGTGCCGAGGAGGGCGCCCGCGCCGTCGTCGAGGGTGACGGCCGGGCCGGTGTAGACGACGACGGTCTGCGTCCAGATCTTGGCGAACGCGTCCCACGCCCCGTTGGGCGACGTGTAGTCCCCGCTCCCGTCCACGTCGAGGAACCACTCGCCGGGCGTGTAGACGCCGTCGTCGTCCTGGTCGACGAACGGCTCGCCCTGGTCGACGAACGGCTCGTCGGTGTCGTACTGGCCGTTGCCGTTCGAGTCGAAGAAGGCCTCCTCGCCGTCGGCGATTGCGACGATGGTCACGACGCCGTCGCGCGGGTTGTGCGTGCGGACACCGCAGCCGTCGAGCTCGTGGTCGACGGACGTCTCGATCGGGGTGCCGCCGGTACCATCGAATGGAGTGACGTCGAACGGCAGCCCCGCGCCGAGCGTCTGGAAGATCTGCGTCGCGCTGCCGAGGTCCTTCTGGCCGGCGCCCTGCGTGGTCGGGGTGTACGCGGGCGTCCACGCCACCTGCCCGACCGCGGCCGCCTCGGACGCGAAGATGACCTGCGTCGAGGTGCCGAGGAGGTTGTCGAACCGATCCTTGAGGAGCGCCACGCACGTGAACGGCGCGTCCACCCACGACGTGGAGCAGTCGGTCTCGGCGAGCGCCGGCACGTTCCGCGGGCTGCACTGGATCGAGAAGTTCGCGAGGTTCGCCTTCGCGCCGACGACCGCCACGTTCGGGAGCGTCGCGGTGCGGGTCACGCCGCCGGCGGTGGTCGTCGCACTGACGACGAGCGTACCTGCGACCGTGCCGGAGAAGAGCGGCGCGCTCGCCATGCCCTCCGTGTCCGGCTTGTCCGCAGGCGAGGTCGTCGCGGCGTCGTACGCGACGCAGGGGGCGGGCGTCGTCGTCCCTGCGCAGGTCCCCAGCGGTGGTCCGAACGTCGAGCCGCCGAGCTGGCTGTGCTCGAAGTGCACCACGAGGCCGTCCGGGTACGGCTGGCCCTGATCGTCGAGCACCTGGACGAGGACGCCGCCGAACTCGTTCCAGCCCGAGGACTTCACGCCCATGACCGGGTGGACCGCGTACGGATCCGGGATCTGGATGGAGCCGAGGCGCGGCATGGTGATGCTGGCGGACGCCCTCACGGCCGGGACGAGCGTGGCGCTCGCGGTGATCACCGCCACGCCTGCGCTCGCGGGAGCGGTGAAGGTGAACGCGACGGTGCCGTCCGTCCCCGTGGTGCCGGTCGCGGCGGAGAGCGTCCCGAATCCGGCGGGCGCGATCGAGAGCGTCACGCCGAGGTTCGGCACCGGGTCCTGGCCGGACTTCAGCGCGACCACGACGGTCGTCGTGGCGGTGCCGTTCGCCGGCAGCCGGACGCGCGCGGGCGTCACGGTGACAGCGAGGCCGGAAGCGAGGTCCGTGCACGCGCCGGACTGGCACTGCTGGAGCGGCGAGGCGCCGCACTGCTGCCCGTCGCAGGCCGAGTCCGCGCAGTCGATGTCCCCGCTGCAGTCGTTGTCGATCCCGTCGCTGCAGCTCGTCTCCGTCGTCGCGTTCGCCGGGTTCTTCACGCAGGCGGGCGCGGCGGTGCACGTGGAGGGCGTCGTGGCGGAGCAGGTCCCGGTCCCGGTCGACAGCGTGCAGGTGGACCCGGCGCAGCCTGGATCCGCGCTGCAGTTCGAGGGGCAGACCGAGGCGAGCGAGCCGAACGTGATCGAGACCGAGTCGGTTCCGCCGGGCCCCGTGGCGGTCACCGTGGCCGTGCCGGCGCAGGTCCCGACCGTCGAGGCGTCGCAGGTGACGAGCGTCACGGTGCCGGTGGCGCCCGCGAGCTGGGTCGTCGTCCCGCCGCCCGAGAACGTCCCGCGCGTCGTCGTGAAGGCGATGGGGCCGCTGCCGCCCGAGTCGGTCACGGCGAGCGTGACGGTGTTCGACCCGTTCGCGATCACCGACGTGTCCGAGGCCGTGAGCGTGAGGGTCGGTCCCGTGGGCGTGCCCGACGCGGGGTCGTGCCCGCTGTCCTGCTTGCAGCCGACCGCCGACGCGACGAGGCAAAGCGCCGCCGCGAGCTTCCAGATCCGTGCGTTCATTTCGGGGATTCCCTCCGCGGGCATGCCACGACCCGGTCGGGCCATCTTCGGGGCCGGGCGCTCGCCGGTCAAGTCGCCGACTTCACCGATAGCGCGGGGTCGAAAGCCGTCCCGCGGCCCTGGGACAGGCGCCGCGGGCGGGGTATGTAGGTGCGGATGGACGCGGAGAGGTGGATGCGGGAGGCGCTCGCCCTCGCGCGCGAGGCCGGCGAGCGCGGCGAGGTGCCGGTCGGCGCCGTCGCCGTGCTCGAGGACCGGATCGTCGGCCGGGGCGCGAACGCGCGCGAGTCGGCCCGCGATCCGACCGCGCACGCCGAGCTCGTCGCGATCCGCGACGCCGCGCGGACGCTCGGCCGCTGGCGGCTCGCGGGCGTGACGCTCTTCGTCACGCTCGAGCCGTGCGCGATGTGCGCCGGCGCGATGGTGCTCGCGCGGATCGACCGGCTCGTCTACGCCGCGAGCGATCCGAAGGCCGGCGCCGCCGGGTCCCTCATGGACCTCTCGGCCGACCCGCGGCTCAACCACCGCTACCCCGTCGAGCGCGGCGTCCTCGCGAACGAGGCGGGCGAGCTGCTCCGCGCCTTCTTCAAGGCTCGGCGGGGGAGCGGAAACGGGTCGGAGGGCTAGCTTGGCGCTTGTTACCGCGCGGAAGATTGGTTAAATCCGCCCGCGGAGAGCTGGCCGAGCTGGTCGAAGGCGCCTGACTCGAAATCAGGTGTACCGGGAACGGTACCGGGGGTTCGAATCCCTCGCTCTCCGCTTTCTCGAAACGCACGAGACCGCGATGCGGCGCAGCGCGCCGCAAGCCAAGGGAGGAAACGATTCGCGAGCGAAGGCGCGGCGGTCGAGCCGCGCCGGAGCGAGCCGGGGGGTTCGGGGGGTGCCGTAGCCCCTCCGCACCGGTCGAGCCCGCGCGGTGACGCCCGCGGGGCGGAGGCCCCCCCGAGTCAGATGGAGAGGTGACCGAGCGGCCGAAGGTGCATGACTGGAAATCATGTGTACCGGGAACGGTACCGTGGGTTCAAATCCCACCCTCTCCGCCACATCCCCCGCACGTTTGGTGAAGCGCCGCGGGGATCCCAGTAGCGTTGACAGTCGGTGAACCGGGGCTCACGCCCCGGGGCGCCGGCGTTGGGCCGGAGGAGATGCCCAGGGCCCGTCGCCCCTTCCGCCCGCCTGGGGGGGCCAGCCCGCGCTTGGCTTTCCCCCGGCGCCGGGGTACAAACCGCGGCCGCGGGCGCCCCGCGCCCTCCGGCTCTATAAAGGAGGGGCGGCGACGTCGGTGGAGCCGGCCTAGAATCCTCGGGCGACGTGGGGGTTGCCAAACCCCGCCAGGCCCGGAAGGGAGCAACGGTAGGTGGTCCTCCGTGCGCCCGGGGATTGTGGGCCGGCTTCGTTGTCTGCTACCGAGTAGCCGCCCCGCGTCATGGCCTACCTCGTCCTCGCCAGGAAGTACCGTCCCCAGGTCTTCGGGGAGATGTCCGGCCAGGAGCACGTCGTCCGGACCCTCTCGAACGCCCTCAAGGCCGGGCAGCTCGCGCACGCGTTCCTCTTCACCGGGCCTCGCGGCGTCGGCAAGACCACGACCGCGCGCCTCCTCGCGAAGGCGCTCAACTGCGAGAAGGGGCCCACCGCCGAGCCGTGCGGCGTCTGCGTGCCCTGCGTCGAGATCGCGGAGGGGCGGGCGGTGGACGTCGTCGAGATCGACGCCGCCTCGAACAACGGCGTCGACGACGTCCGCGACATCGTCGAGGCGGTGAAGTACCGGCCCGCGCGCGACCGCTACAAGATCTTCATCGTGGACGAGGTCCACATGCTCTCGCAGGGCGCGTTCAACGCCCTGCTGAAGACGCTCGAGGAGCCGCCGCCGCACGTGAAGTTCATCCTCGCGACGACGGACGTGCACAAGGTGCCCGAGACGATCGTCTCCCGCTGCCAGCGCTTCGACTTCCGCCGGCTCACCCTCCAGCAGATCGCGGACCAGCTCGCGAAGGTCGCCGCGGCGGAGAAGATGACGATCTCGCACGCGGCGCTCGGGCTCGTCGCGCGCCAGGCGGAGGGCGGGATGCGCGACGCGCTCTCGCTCCTCGACCAGGTGCGCGCGGCCTGCGGCGACGCGCCGTCGGACGCGGACGTGGCGGAGGCGGTCGGGACGGTCGACGCGTCGGCCGTGTCTCGGATCGTCTCGGCGCTCGTCGGGCGCGACGGCGCGGCGGTGCTCTCGGAGCTCGAGGCGCTCCACGCGCGCGGGCTCGAGATGAAGCGGGTGGCGGAGGAGATCGTGCGCCACCTCCGCAACGTCGTGGTCGCGAAGCTCGTGCCGGCCTCCCCGTTCGATCTCCCGGACGCGGAGCTCGCGGAGGTGAGGGTGCAGGCGGAGGGCGCCGACGCGGCGCAGCTCACGCGGCTCTTCGACCTCGCGCAGCGGGCGGTCGTCGACGTGAAGCTCTCGGAGCAGCCGCGGTACGCGCTCGAGGTGGCGCTGCTCGAGGGCGTCTTCCTCGCGCCGGGGGCGCAGGTGGCGGAGCTGCTCGGCCGGCTCGAGGCGATCGCGCGCGGGGCGCCGGTGCCTGCCGCGCCGCCTCGCGGCGTGCCGTCGGCGGGCGGGGCAGGGTCGAGGGGCGCGACCACGACCCCGACCGCGCCCGCGGGCTCGACACCACCCCGGACCTCGACCTCGACCTCGACCGCGACCGCGACCGCGACCCCGACCGCGACCGCGACCGCGACCGACCCGGCCGCGACCGCGAACCCGACCGCGAACCCGACCCCGACCCGGACCGCGAACCCGACCCCGACCCGGACCGCGGCCCCGACCGCGGCTCCTCCGCCGCCCGCCGGCTCCCCAGCCGACCGCTGGCGCACGCTGGTCGAGCAGGTCGAGAAGGTGAGCCCCCGCGCGGCTCCCGCCCTGAAGGAGGCCGCGCTGCTGTCCCTCGGCGACGGCGAGATCGCGATCCAGCTCCCCGCCGGCATCGTGGCCGACACGATCGAGCGACGCCGCCCCGAGATCGAGGCGGTCTTCGCCCGCGCCCTCGGCCGGCCGACCCGGCTCGTGATCCGCACCGGCCCCGCGCCCTCGCCCGAGGCCGCGCCCGCCGCGGCGGCGCCGTCCATCGCGCAGACCGAGGCCGCGGAGAAGCAGGCGAAG
Source organism: uncultured delta proteobacterium (assembly GCA_963821195.1). Lineage (GTDB taxonomy): Bacteria > Myxococcota > Myxococcia > Myxococcales > Anaeromyxobacteraceae > Anaeromyxobacter. Next base: position 184,162 of record CAWGDE010000017.1, on the reverse strand, counting down.
GCCGCACGGCTTCACGAGGCGGCGCGGACGCACCCGAACGTCCGCGAGGCCGCGAAGATCCTCGAGGGCGGCATCACCAAGATCGAGGAGCTGTAGGGGAACGGGCGGGGGAGCACGGGGAGACACGGCGTGGACATCCAGTACCTCATGCGGCAGGCGAAGAAGCTCGAGAAGGCCATGGCGGACGCCAAGGAGAAGCTCGGCGACGTCGTGGTGGACGCCGAGTCGGGCGGCGGGCTCGTCAAGGTGAAGATGAACGGCAGGTGCGAGGTCATCCGGCTGACCATCGACCCGAAGGCGCTGGAGCGGCTCGGCTCCGCCGAGCCGCGGGCGGAGGCGCAGCCGCAGCACGCGCTGGAGCGGCTCGGCTCCGCCGAGCCGCGGGCGGAGGCGCAGCCGCAGCACTCTATCGACCCGGCGGACAAGGCGATGCTCGAGGACCTCGTCGCGGCCGCGGTGAACGCCGCCGCCGAGAAGGCGCGCGCCGCCGCCGACGAGCACGTCACGAAGGCGACCGGCGGGATCAAGCTCCCGGGCATCGGGTAGCCGCCCATGGCGGTCGCGGATCCCATCGCGCGCCTCGTGAAGGAGCTCGCGAAGCTCCCGGGCATCGGCGAGAAGAGCGCGCAGCGGCTCGCGTTCCACATCCTGAAGGCCGGCCCCGCGTACGCCGGCGACCTCGCCGCCGCGATCGCCGGCGTCGTGCGCGACGTGTCGCTCTGCTCGTCGTGCCAGACGCTCACGGACCGGGACCCGTGCCCGATCTGCCGGGACGAGCGGCGCGACCCGCGGACGATCTGCGTCGTCGAGGGCGTGCCGGACCTCCTCGCGATCGAGCGCACCCACGAGTTCCGGGGCCGCTACCACGTCCTCCACGGCGCGCTGTCCCCGCTCGACGGCGTCGGGCCCGGCGACCTCAAGATCCGCGAGCTGCTCGTGCGGCTCGAGCAGGCGCCGGTGGACGAGGTCGTCCTCGCGACGAACCCCGACGTCGAGGGCGAGGCGACCGCGCTCTACCTCACGAAGCTGCTCAAGCCGATCGGCATCAAGGTCACGCGGATCGCGCAGGGCGTTCCCATGGGTGGCGATCTCGAATACGCTGACCAGGTCACGCTGGCGCGAGCGCTCGCCGGCCGACGGGAGCTGTGAGCGCCCGGGGCCGCGCAGCGGAGCGCGGCGGCGATCCACCGCGGTACGATATCGGTCTACACCGCCTTCACGTATCCTGCGCTCCCGCGGGCGCGACGAAGCGGCCGTCGAGCGAGCCGATCGCCCGACCTCGCGGGATTGAAAGAGTGGCGGTTCCCTGGTATTCGGCGATGATTCGGGTTCTCCCGGAGAGCTAGGCGCACGCATGAATTCCGGCTTGGTGATGTACGACGAGGAGTTCCGGCTGATCGCCGGGATCTGCGACCGGCTGACGCGAGACGCGAACGCCAAGGTCGTCTTCCTCGTCGACAAGAACGGCCAGCTCATCGCGTCGAGCGGTCAGGCGCAGAACCTCGACACGACGTCGCTCGCCTCGCTGACGGCCGGCAACGTCGCGGCGATGGGCGGGCTCGCGAAGCTCATCGGCGAGAAGGAGTTTCCGAACCAGTTCCACGAGGGCGAGCGCGAGTCGCTCCACATGAGCATCGTGGCGGGCCGGGTGGTCCTCGTCGTGATCTTCGACGCGAAGAGCTCGCTCGGGCTCGTTCGCCTGCGGGTGAAGAAGGCGGGCGAGGAGCTCGCGAAGGTCTTCGACGTGCTCGCGAAGAAGCAGGCGGCGCCGGGCGCCGCGAGCCCCTTCGCCGAGATCACCGACGACGACATCGACAACCTGTTCAGCGAATGACCCCGCCGCCGAGCGAGTGACGCCCGACCGATGAGCTTCATCAACTACAGCTCGCGCGAGATCAACTGCAAGATCGTCTATTACGGTCCCGGCCTCTGCGGGAAGACGACGAACCTCCAGTACGTCTACGCGAAGACGAACCCGGAGGCGAAGGGGAAGATGATCTCCCTCGCCACCGAGACCGAGCGGACCCTCTTCTTCGACTTCCTCCCGCTCTCGCTCGGCGAGATCCGCGGCTTCAAGACCCGATTCCACCTCTACACGGTGCCGGGCCAGGTCTTCTACGACGCCTCCCGCAAGCTCATCCTGAAGGGCGTGGACGGGGTGGTCTTCGTCGCCGACTCGCAGATCGAGCGCATGGAGGCGAACCTCGAGTCGGTCGAGAACCTCCGCGTGAACCTCGCCGAGCAGGGCTACAACCTCGACCGGGTCCCGTACGTCGTGCAGTACAACAAGCGCGACCTCCCGAACGTCGCGACCGTCGACGAGCTGCGCCGGCTCCTCAACCCGCGCAGCGTGCCCGAGTACCAGGCGGTCGCGCCGACCGGCGTCGGCGTGTTCGACACGCTGAAGGCCGTCGCGAAGCTCGTCCTCACCGAGCTGAAGAAGGGTGGGTAAGACACCCACGCGGGGCCTACCTCCGGGCCCCGTCACCGGGCGGCCGGACGCTCGCCCGCACAGGCCCCAGATGGTATAACTTGGTCTTGTGGGTCGATTTCCCGGGGGATTTCGCCCGGAAGCGAGGAAGAACGTGGTGCGCTACCTCAGGCTGGCCGCTCTCTTCTGCGTCGCCCTCCCGGGGCTCGCCCTCTCGCAGGCCGGCGGCAAGCCGCCGCCCGCGCCGACGCCCCCCGCCGAAGCCGCGAGGCCGGCGATCGGCGCCGAGGAGCAGAACGAGCTCAAGGTCCGCACGCTGGAGGAGCGCGTCTCCGATCTCAAGGAGAAGATCTTCCGGACGAAGGCGCGCCTGATGAACCTGCAGGAGATGGTCATCGGCGGCGACATCACGACCGGCTCGAAGGCCGTGCTCGTGCACCGCAACGAGATGGGCTCGTCGTTCTATCTCGAGTCGGTCGCCTACGCCCTCGACGGCGCGCCGATCTACACGAAGGTCGACCTCGAGGGCGACCTCGAGAAGCGCGAGGAGTTCGAGATCTTCAACGGCCGGATCGTGCCCGGGAACCACCAGATCTCGGTGCAGCTCGCCTACCGCGGCCACGGCTACGGCCTGTTCAGCTACCTCGAGGGCTACAAGTTCAAGGTGCAGTCCTCGTACACCTTCAACGCCGAGCCGGGGAAGGTGAACACGATCAAGGTGGTCGGGTACGAGAAGGGCGGGCTCACGGCCGAGCTGAAGGACCGCCCCGCCGTCCGCTACGACGTCGACGTCCAGCGCGAGGAGAACGCGCGGCGGAGCACCGCTCCCGCCGCCGCCGAAGGCACGCGCCGGTGACCTTCCGCGCAACACGCCTCGCCGCGGCCGCGTTCGTGGCCGCAGCGCTCGCGCCAGCGCTCGCCCTCTCAGCCCCCGTCCCCGAGGCGGAGCGCGTCGCGGAGGCGGAGCGGCTCGCGCGCGAGGCCGAGCGCCGCCTCGCGCCGATCGAGCGCCTCCGCGGAGTCCCCGAGGAGCCGGCGGCGCTCCGCGCGGGGCGCGCGTACGAGGACGGCCGGGGGCAGTACGATCGCGACGACTGGTTCCACGCGGCGGTGCTGCTCAGCGAGGCGGTCGACGAGCCCGCCTTCCAGGGCTCGCGCGACCTGCCGGAGGCGACGTTCCTCCTCGCCGAGGCGCTCCGCCACCAGGGCGAGTGCGGCGCCGCCCGGCTGCGCTACGCCGCGTACCTCGCGCTCGGCGCGGCGGACCGGCGCCCGGAGGCCGTGTCGGGGGCGCTCGAGTGCGCCGTCCGGGATCGGCGCACCGGCGACCTGGACGCGCTCCTCGACGAGGCGCAGCGTGCCTTCGGGCACGAGCTGCCGGCCGAGCTGGTCTACCTGTCGGCGAAGGCGACGTTCCAGCGGACCGACCTCCCCGCGGCCGACCGGCTCGACCGCGCCGAGGCCGCGTTCGAGCGGGTCGGCGCCCCGCTCCAGCCGCAGGCCCTGTACTTCCTCGGCGTCATCGAGATCGAGAGGGGGAACCTGGCCGGCTCGCTGTCGAGGTTCGACGCGTGCACGCGCGCGGCGCTGGGAGACGAGCGGCAAGCGGAGGTCCGCGAGCTCTGCGTCCTCGCCCTCGGGCGCGTCCACGCGGAGATGGGGAACGCCGGGTGGGCGCGGGACCGGTACTCGACGATCGCCTGGGGCTCGCCGCGCTTCGCCGAGGCGTCCTACGAGCTCGCCTGGGCGTACGTGAAGGGGCAGGAGTACGACCGCGCGCTCAGCGCCGCGTCCTTCATCCCCGAGCTGGCGCCGGAGTCGCCGCTCGCGCCCGAGGCGCGGCTGCTCCAGGGCCACCTCCTCCTCAGGCTCGGCCGCTACGCCGAGGCGACCGACGCGTACAACGCCGTGATCAACGCCTGGGCCCCGGTGCGCGACGAGCTCGACGCGATCCTCGCGATGCAGGAGGACCCGGTCCGCTACTTCAACGAGCTCGTCGGCCGCCGGGGCAAGGCGTTCGACGTCGCGGCGGTGCTCCCGCCCGTCGCCGCGAAGTGGGCGTCCTCGAGCAAGGAGGTCTCGCTCGCGCTCGAGCTCGTCCGGTCGCTCGACGCCGCGCGCAAGGACGTCCAGGACTCGGCGGACGCGGCCGCCCGCGTCGACGTGCTCCTCGCCCCCGGCGCCGGGCTCGACGCGTTCCCGGCCCTGCGGCGCGCCTACGACGCCGCCGACGCTGTGGAGAACGACGCCGCCCGGATCGAGGGCGACGCCGTCGCGGCGCTCTCGGCGATCGCGGAGCGGACGCTCCAGGGCGACGCGCGCGAGGCGCTCTCGAGGGCGCGCGCCGCGCGGGGGGCGCTCGAGGCCCGCATGGCGCCCCTGCCGAGGACGCCCGAGGCGGTCGCGGAGCGGCAGGTCCGGATGCGCGGCCGCTTCGACAGGGTGGACCGGGAGGCCTTCCGCACCACGTTCAGCATCGAGGGGATCGCCTCGGCCGTGGACGGCACCGAGGGCTGGGTCGAGCGGCACCGGGCCGAGATCGACGCGGACCCCGAGGGCCGCCAGGAGCTCGCGCAGGAGCTGCGGCGGCACCGCGAGGTGATCGAGGCGTACGCGGTCCAGCTGCGCGCGCTGAAGCAGGAGATCGCGCGGGTCCGCGACGCCTCCGCCGGCGCGGAGGCGCTCCAGGACGAGTCGAGGATCCGCGCCGACTACCTCGCCGCGGTCGAGGCGGAGCGCGTCGCCGCGGACCGCGCGCGCGGCTCCGTCCCCCCGGCGGACGCCGCCGCGTTCGAGCGCGCCGACGCGGTGCGCGCGCTCCTCGCGGACGTGCGCTCCCGCGCCCGGGCGGCGAAGCTCGGCTTCGCGGGCGAGGCGGGCCGCCGCGCCGGCGAGCTCCGCGGTCGCGTCGCGGCCGAGCGCCTCGCGCTCGCCGCGCAGGAGGCCGCGCTCGACGGCGTCCAGGCCGACGCGAAGGACCTCGTCGGGAAGATCGCCTTCCGCGCGCTGAACGACGTGCGCGCGCAGTTCTACGCCCTCGTCCTCAAGGCCGACGTCGGCGTCGTGGACGTCGCCTGGAGCCGCAAGCGGGCCCGGCTGGAGAAGATCCAGCAGCTCTCGATGCAGAAGGCCACCGAGGTCGACCAGCTCGAGCGCGAGTACCGCGCCCTCACGCGGGAGCAGGAGTAGTCGATGCGCCCGCTCCGCTGCGCCGCCGCCGTGCTCGGGGTGCTGGGCGTCGTCGCTCCGGGGGAGGCCCGCGCCGCGGAGGCGCCGCCGTACGTCTCGTGCCAGGACCGCTCCGAGCGCGCGAAGCTCCAGCGCGGCGGCATCGTGCGGCGGCACGAGGCGAGGCCGCTCGTGACGGAGGAGCAGGCGCGGGGCGAGCTCGAGGAGTCGGTGCGCCGCTGGGAGGAGGAGGCGCGGGCGTTCCGCGGCGAGGTCGCCGGGACCATCCAGAAGCAGTTCGACGCGCGGCGGCGCTTCCTCTCCGACAACTACGAGCAGGCGATCCGCGACCTCGAGGCGCTCGAGCGGAACGAGCGCGAGGCCGCCATCGTCCGCTTCGAGGAGTTCCTCGCCCGCTACCCGGACGACCCGCAGTTCACGCCGGACGCGATGTTCCGGCTCGCCGAGCTCTACTACGAGAAGGCGAACGACGACCACGAGTTCGCGCTCGAGGCGCACCGGTCGGCGGTGAAGGAGGCCGCGGCGGAGGGGCGCGACGCGCCGCCCGAGCCGATCAAGAACTACGCGCCGTCGATCGCGCTCTACCAGCAGCTCATCACCGGGTTCCCCGAGTACAAGTTCATCCACGGGATGTACTACCTGCTCGCGTACTGCCTCGGGGAGATGGGGCAGGGCGACGAGGCGCAGATCGCGTACCGCGCGCTCATCGAGCGCTACCCGGAGAGCCCGTTCGTCCCGGAGGCGTGGGTCCGGCTCGGCGACTGGTACTTCGACGAGGTGAAGGCGGACTCCCTCCAGCGCGCGGCCGAGTCGCTCTCGCACATGTACGACTACCCGCTGCACCCGCTCTACGCGCGCGCGATCTACAAGCTCGGCTGGACCTACTACCGGATGGACGACTTCGAGCACGCCGTGGCCTCGTTCGCACGGCTCCTCGACTACTACGTCTCCCTCGCGGAGCAGACCGGCGAGAAACCGTCCGGCGACGTCTGGCCGGAGGCGATCCAGTACACCGCGATCAGCTTCGCCGACGAGACCTGGGGCGGGGTCGAGAAGGCCAAGGCGTTCTTCGCGGCGATGGACACCGGCCGTACGAGGCGGAGGTGTTCGCGCGGCTCGGCGACGCGTACTTCGACGAGACGAAGTACGCCCTCGCGGTCGACGCGTACCGGCAGGTGCTCCTCGCGGACCCGCTCTCGCCCGAGGCGCCGAAGGTCCAGGCGAAGATCGTCCTCGCCTGGTCGCGCGACCGCCAGTTCGACAAGGAGGCCGCGGAGCGCGAGCGCCTCGTCTCGACCTACTCGGAGGGGACGCCCTGGTGGGAGGGGAACAAGGGCGACCCGGACCTCGTCGCGCAGGTGCGCGAGCTCGTCGAGCGCGGGCTCCTCCGCGCGGCGAGCTTCCACCACGCGCAGGCGCAGGCGTACAAGGCCGACGGGAAGCTGGAGGCGGCCGTCGCCGAGTACCGCGTCGCCGCCCGCGCGTACGGCGACTACCTCGCGAGGTTCCCGCACTCGAAGCAGGCGTACGAGCTCTCCTACAACGACGCGGACTGCCTCTACAACGCGCTCGAGTTCGACGCCGCCGCCCGCGTCTACGCGGCGGTGCGCGACGACCCGTCCGGCTCCAGGTTCGAGTCCGAGGCGGCGCTCTCGGCGGTGATCTCCTGGGAGGGCGAGATCACCCGGCTGCAGCGCCAGGGCGAGCTCGAGGCGCGCAAGGTGCGCCTCTCGACCGACCGGCGCGAGAACGAGGTCGTCCGGGCCGAGCCGATCCCGCCCGTCTACGCGCACCTCGTCCGCGACTCGGACGTGCTGCTCGCGCGGTACCCGTCGCACGACAAGGCGGCGACCATCGCCTACAAGACGGGCGAGGTCTTCTACGAGTACGGCGACTACGAGGAGGCGCGCTGCCGGCTCGAGGAGGTCGTCGCGCGCTGGCCGAGGAGCGAGGTCGCGACGTTCGCCGCGAACCTCGTCATCGAGAGCTACCTCACGATGAAGGACTGGTCCGCGGTGGAGGAGGCGTCCGCGCGGCTGCAGGGCACCGAGGTCGCGAAGGCGAACCCGAAGCTCGACACCTCGCTCCAGAAGTTCAAGCTCGGCGGCCGCTTCAACCGCGCGATGCAGCTCATGGACGCGAAGGCGTGGGAGGAGTCCGCGACGCTCTTCCTCGCGCTCGTGGCGGAGGAGCCGAAGCACGAGTTCGCGGACAAGGCGCTCTTCAACGCGGCGGCGTGCTACGAGGGCGCCCGGCGCTTCGAGAGCGCGCTCCGGCTCTACGAGCGGATCCCGGCCGAGTACCCGCGCTCGGCGCTCGCCGACGAGGCCCTCTTCCGGGTCGGCTGGAACGCCGAGAACACCTACGAGTTCGAGAAGGCGGTCGAGCGCTACATGGCGCTCGTGAAGAACTACCCGACCTCGAAGCACCGCAAGGACGCGCTCTACAACGCGGCCCGCTCGCTCGAGAACCTGCAGCGCTACGAGGAGGCGGCGGGCGCCTTCGCCGCGTACGCGAAGGCGTACCCCGACGCGGACGACGCGGCGCGGACCCTCTTCCACGGCGCGCTCATCTACGAGAAGACGCAGGAGTGGCGGAAGCTCGTCGCCGCCCTGCAGGAGTTCCTGAGGCGCTTCTCGCGCTCGAAGGAGCACGAGCTCGTCGTCCAGGCGAACCTCAAGCTCGCGCTCGCGCACCGGGAGCTCCGCGACGAGAAGGCGACGCGCGCGGGCTACCAGGCCACGGTCTCGGAGTTCGCGAAGCGCGGCCTGAAGCCCGACGCGAGCCCGCTCGCGGCGGCCGCCGCGGCGGAGGCCCGCTTCCGGCTCGCCGAGTACGACTTCGAGCGGTACGACAAGATTGGCCTCCCGGGCACGACCAACACGAAGAAGCTGAAGCAGGCGCTCCAGGCGAAGCTCGCGGAGGCGAAGAAGGTCGCGCCGCAGTACGACGAGGTGATGAAGTACCGGCGGCCGGACTGGATCCTCGCCGCCTTCTACCGCAAGGCGTACCTGCTCGAGCGGCTCGCGCAGACCATCTACGACGCCCCGGTCCCCCCCGAGTTCAAGAAGAAGGGGGCCGAGGAGTACCTGGCCGCGTACCAGGACGCGCTCGCCCAGGCGGCGCAGCCGTACGAGGACCAGGCGGTCGGCGTCTACGTCCAGGCGATCGAGGCCGCGCGCAAGCTCCACGTGAAGAACGAGTGGACGAAGAAGATCGGCGAGTCGCTCGCGCGGTACAGGCCTCGCGAGTACCCCATCCTGAAGGACGCGAAGGCGCGGCTCCTCTCCGAGGACCTGTCGCCCGTGGCGCTCGCCGACACGTTCGGCGGGCCGACCCGGCGCGCGCTGCCCGGGCAGGAGCCGCTCGGGGCGCCCGCCGCGGAGCGCACCGCGGCGGCGGGCGGCGCCGCGCCCGCTCCCATCGAGACGGTGCCCGTGCCGCCCGGCGGGAACCCCGCCGCGGCCGGGGCGAGCACGGAGGCGAAGCCGTGAGGCGCGCCGTCTCGCTCGCGCTCGCGCTCGCGGCCGGCTGCGCGTCGGTGAAGCCGGCGCCGGTCGAGATCCGCCAGGCGGAGCACGGCCTCCCGGCCGCGACGGCGTTCCCGGACGGCCCCGACCGGGCGGCGTACGCGGCGGCCCACGCGCACGAGGCGAAGGGAGACGCGGCAGGCGCAGCGGCGGAGGCCGGGCGCGCGGAGTGGGCGCAGGCGGCGGCCGGGTACGCCGACGTGGCGCAGCGGCCCGCGGCCGCGGAGTGGCGCATCCCGCTCAGGCACCGTTCGGCGGAGCTCTTCCTGCGCGCGCAGCGCTGGGACGAGGCGGCGAAGGCGGCCGAGGTCCTCGTCGGGGACAAGGCCGCGAACGACGCGTCGAAGGCGGTCGCTTCGCGCATCGCGGCCGCCGCGGCCCTCGGCGCCGCCGGCGCCGCGGTCCGGGCGGGCCAGGTCGAGAAGCTCGAGCTCGCGCCCGGCCGCCGGGACCTCGCGCCGCGGCCGCCGCCGGCCGCATGGAAGCGCGTCGTGGACGCCACCGACGCGTACCTCGCCCGGTCCGTCGCGGATCCGGAGGCGGGGCGGCGCACCCCCGAGTGGCGGCCGGGCGTCTCCCCTGCGGAGCTCTCCCTCGCGGCCGCGGAGGTCCAGCTCGCGTACGGCGAGATCGACGACGCGCGCCGGCGCGCGGAGTTCGCGATCGAGCGGTGGCCCGCGGACGGCGAGGTGCTCGAGCAGGCGGCGCCGCTCGTGCTCGCGACGTACCAGGCGAAGGGCGATCGCGCGGGCCACGACGCGGCGCTCGAGCGGCTGCGGTCGCGCGCCGCGCAGGAGGGCGCGAAGGCCGCGCCGGGCAAGGACAAGGAGGCGTTCGGGCGCGTGCAGGAGGCGCTCGGTCGCGCGCGGGCCGGCTCCCGCTTCGCGGAGGCGGAGCGGCTCGCCCGGGACGGCAAGGCCGCCGAGGCCGCGCGCGCGTTCGAGGAGGTCGCGGCGGAGCCGGGCATCCCGGAGCCGGCGAACGCGCTCCACAACGCCGCCGTCGCGTGGGAGAAGGCGGGCGAGCCCGCGAAGGCCGCCGCCGTCCGCGAGCGGATTGTGAAGGAGCACCCCGGCGCCAAGGTCGCGCCGGAGGACGCGCTCGCGCTCGCGGACCACCTCGCGCGCCGCGGGGACCCGCTCGCCGCCGCGCGCGCGTACGACGACTACCTCTCGCGCTGGCCGGACGCGCCCGGGCGCTGCGTCGCCCTGCAGAACGTCGCGTCCGAGCTCGAGCGGGGCGGGCGGCCGGCGGAGGCGGCCGCGCGCTACGCCGCGTTCGGGACGGACGCGGGCTGCGCGAAGGCGGCCCCGGACGTGGCGGCGCGCGCCCTCATCGTGGCGGGACGGCTCTTCGACGCGCAGGCGAAGGCGGCGTACGGCGCGGCGAGCGCGGTGCAGGGCGTCGTCGACGGCGAGGCGAAGAAGATGGTGAGCGAGGCGAAGCGCCGCCTGAGGGGGCCCTGACCGATGACGGCGCGGGCACACGGCACCCCTCGGCTCCGCGTGACCGCCGTCGCGCTGCTCGCGTGCGTCGCGGCCGGCTGCGCGACGGCGCGCCGGAGCGGCGCCGCCGCGGCCCCGACCGCACCCGAGACCCCGACCTCGACCCCGACCGCGACGCCGACCGCGACGGGGGTCCAGGCTGAGATCCCGATCCCGCCGGGCTCCCCCGACGCGGTCGCGGCCGCGCGCCGGCAGTTCTCGGAGGGGCTCCGGATCGCGCAGGAGGGCGGCTCCGACCCGGCCGCGCTCCGGCGGGCGGCCGACACGTTCGAGCGGGCGTTCGACCTGGACCCGGCGATGCCGTACGCGGGCGTGAACGCGGGCATCCTGCGCGAGCGCGCCGGCGACGACGACGGCGCGGCGGCGGTCTACGCGCGCGTGCTCGACGGGAGCCCGGGGTTCGCGCCGGCCGCACGGAGCCTCGTACGGCTCCGGATCCGGCGGGGCGACCTCGCGGCAGCGGAGGAGGACGCGCGCGGCCGGGTCGGCCGTGCGCCGGAGACGGCGGCGCTCCACGACGCGCTCGCGGAGGTCCTGCTCGCGGCCGGGCGCCTCGACGACGCCGAGCAGGAGGCGCGCAAGGCGCTCAAGCTCGACGAGAAGAACGTCCCGGCGATGGTGAGCCTCGCGACCGCCTACCATCGCAAGAAGCGGCACGAGCTCGCGAAGATGGTGCTCGAGAACGCGCGGCAGGTGGACGAGCGCGACCCCTCCGTATGGAACCGACTCGGGTTCGTGAACCTCGCGCTGGGGAGCCGCGCGCAGGCGCTCGAGGACTTCCGGACCGCGGCGGCGCTCGGCCCGGACTTCGCCGAGGCGCGGGCGAACTACGGTGCGTTCCTCGCCGACGCGGAGGACTACGCCGGCGCCGTCGCCGAGCTCGAGGCCGCCGTCCGGCTCGCGCCGCGCAGCGCCCCCGCGTGGCTCGACCTCGGGAACGCGTACCGCGGCACGCAGCAGTTCGACAAGGCGGAGGCCGCGTACGGGAAGGCGCGCGAGCTCGACGCCGCACTCCGCGAGGTGGACTTCAACCTGGCGGTGCTCTACCTCGACGGCGACAAGCCCGACACCGCGGCGCTCGCGCGGCTCGAGCAGGCGGTGGCGTTCCTCGACGCCTTCGAGAAGGCGGGCGGCGCGGAGCCCAAGGTCGCCGAGTACCGCAAGGACGCCGCGAAGGCGATCGACCGCGAGAAGAAGCGGCTCGCGCGCGAGGAGCGCGACCGGCTCCGCCGCGAGGCCGAGGCCAGGAAGAAGGAGGAGGAGGTGCGCAAGGAGGCCGAGGCCGCCGCGGCGAAGGCCGCGGAGGAGGAGGCGCGCAAGGCCGCCGTGGCGCCCGCGCCGACGCCGGCCCCCGGGTCGCAGCCCGCGCCCGCCGCCGCGGAGACGAGCCCGGGCGCGAGCCCGGCCGCGGCGACGAAGGGTGAGGAAAGGGGAGACAAATGACGAGGTTCCGCGCGCTTGTGGCGCTCTCGACCGCCGTGCTAACGATCTTCGCATCGGCCGCGCACGCGCAGAGCGCGGCCGGCAAGAAGAAGGCTGCGACGCCTCGGAAGATCCTGCGGCTCGAGGAGATGAAGGTCGAGGGCCGGATCCAGAAGCCCCAGGCGATGTTCCTGATGCCGCGGGCCAGCATGAGCTACGGCGATCTGGACCGCACCGAGCCCCTCCTGCCGAAGGTGACGAGGGCGGTCGAGAAGGAGCCGTTCTAGCGCGAGGTTCGAGAGGGAGCGGAGAGGGACGCGATGGCGGCGGACGGCGCGCAGAAGGTGCTCCGGATCGGGGTGATCCAGGGCGGCAAGATCGTGGAGGAGCGCGTCCTCCCGGCCCGCCAGCCCGTGACCGTCGGCTCCGCTCCCGGGAACGCGATCGTCGTTCCGAGGTCGCAGCTCCCCCCGTCGACGCTGGTCTTCTCCTGGCAGGGCGACCGGTACGTGCTGCGGTTCGCCGACGGGACCGAGGGGCGCATCCAGGGGCCGCAGGGGTCCGCCGACTTCGGCGCGCTCGTCTCGCAGGCGCTCGCGCGGCGGCAGGGCGACCGCAACGTCGTCCCGGTCAACGAGGACCAGCGCGGCAAGATCGTCCTCGCGGACGTCACGCTGCTCTGGCAGTTCGTCGAGCCGCCCGCGGCGGCGCCGAGGCCCGTCCTCCCGAAGGAGGCGCGCGGCCGGCCCTTCGCGAGCCTCGACCGGCTCTTCGCGATCGTGCTCGCGGCCTCGTTCGCCGTCCACACCGGGGCGTACGTCGCGCTCGCGAAGACCGGCGCCCCCAGGGAGGTCACGCTCGAGGAGATCCCGGATCGCTACGCGAGGGTCCTCATCCCCGAGCGCCTCCCGAAGCCGCCGCCTCCGCCGGAGGAGAGGAAGCCGGAGAGGGTCACGGAGGAGAGGAAGCCCGTCGAGGAGAAGAAGGTCGAGGAGCCGAGGAAGGCCTCCGAGTCGTCCGAGCAGGCCGCCGCGAAGAAGGCCGCGCGCTCCGCCGCGATCGCGAAGGCCGTGCAGTCGAAGGGCATCCTGAAGGTCCTCGGCGCGCTCGGGCCCGGCACCGGGTCGCGCGCGGTCGCCGACGTGTTCGGCACCGGCGGCGGCATCGGCGACGTCGCGACGGCGCTGTCCGGGGCGGGCGGCGTCGCGGTCGCGAACGACCCCGGCGCGGCCGGCGGCCGCAAGGGCGGCGGGCAGGGCGAGGCCGCGTCCATCGGCAGCCTGGCCACGAGCGGCGGCGGGAAGGTCGGCTACGGCGCGAAGACCGAGGTGCGCGTCTCGGGCTCGGTCGCGGCGGAGGAGGCCGAGGTGGACTCCACCGACATCGACCAGTCGAAGCTCGCCGCGTTCGTGAAGGCGCGCATGGGGCTCATCAAGGCCTGCTACGAGAACGCCCTCAAGCGGAACCCGAAGCTCAAGGGGAAGCTCGCCGTCCGCTTCACGATCCTCGAGACGGGCGGCCTCGCCGACGTCGCGCCGGCGCAGAACACCCTCGGCTCGCCCGAGGTCGCGGCCTGCATCATCAACACGATGAGGTCCTGGCGCACCCAGTTCCGGCCGTCGGGTCCGGTCACCGTCGAGTACCCGTTCGTGTTCCAGCCCGTGAACTAGCGGAGGACGCATGAAGCCGCTCCGCCTCGGAGATCTCCGCGACCTGCTGCAGGGGCCGGCGTTCTCCGCGTGGTGGACGGAGTACGTCCGGGCGGGCGAGGCGCTCCGCGACGCGCGGGCGCGGCACGACGATCTCTCCGCCCAGTCCGAGACGATGCACGTCCGGTCGGAGCTCGTCCAGCGCGCCGCGATCGACGCGTTCGGCCGGGCCGGCGACGCGGAGGACGAGGGCGCCCGGCTCGCCGCGGAGGGGCAGGGGCTCGAGAACCGCGCGCTCGAGCTCGTCGGCCGCTACGAGGAGCAGCGGTTCCGGACGTCCGACGTCTGGGTCCGGCTCGGCGGAGCCGAGCGCCTCGTCGAGGAGCGGCGCGAGGCCGCCGCCCGCGCGAAGGGGAAGGACGCTCCGAAGACGAAGAACGCTCCGAAGGCGAAGGGCGCCGCGAAGCTGCGCGCGCAGGCGGCGGCGGCCGTCGCGGACGCGGAGCGGCAGCACCGCGATCTCCGCGACCTCTACGCCCGCGAGGACGAGCGGCGCGCGCGGCTCTGGAACGAGGTCGAGGCGGCGTGGGGCGCGAGCTTCGAGCGGTCGCTCCTCGCGGCCGAGCGCGGCGTCGAGGCCCGCCGCGTGCGGCGCCAGGCGGAGCGGCTCTTCCAGGAGGCGGAGGAGCGGCGGGTCCGCGCGAAGCACCTCGCCGCCGAGGCGGGCGCCGCGGGCCAGGCGGCCGAGGAGGCCACGCAGCGGCGCGCCGCGCTGCTCGACCAGACGCGCGAGCGCTTCGGCTGCACCCCTGGCCACGCCTACCTCTACTGGCGCCACCCGGACGACAAGCGGGCCGCGTTCGCGGTGGCGCTCGCCGACGACCCCGACGACACGAACCTCGAGGTCCGGGCCCTCGCGATCTACACGGTCGGACGGACGCGGGGCGTCGCATTCCTCGAGCCCGCACGCGAGGGGCTCGTACCCGACGCCGACGAGGGCGACCGCAGGTTCGAGGAGTACTTCCTGGGGCCGCGCAAGGGCGGCCGCAGCGACGAGGGGGAGCCGTCCTCCGGGACGGGCACGTCATGACGCACGTCGACAAGCTCGAAGTGCTGCGCCGGTCGCCGCTGTTCGAGATGCTCTCCGAGGAGGAGCTGCGGGTGCTCGCGGAGCTGTCGCGCACCCGCAAGTTCGGGGCGGGGGACGTCGTCTTCCGCGAGGGCGACGCCGGGGACGCCCTCTTCGTGCTCGCGCAGGGCGAGGTCGACGTCGTCGTGCGCGCCGCCTCCGGCGAGGAGCGGCCGCTCGCGACGATTGGTCCGAACGAGGCGTTCGGGGAGATGTCCCTCATCGACCGGGAGGTCCGGTCGGCGACGGTGCGCGCGCGGACGGAGTGCGTCGCGATCCAGCTCGGCGCGGAGAACTTCACCGCCTTCCGCAAGCGCTCCCGGGACGGGTTCACGCTGTTCCTCGTGAACGTCGCCCGCGTCATGTCCAGCCGGCTCCGCGAGGCGAACCGGAAGCTCGCGGGCCGCACGCAGCCATGAACGCGCTCCTCCTCGCGATCGCCGTCGGGGCGGCCGGCTTCTCGAGCTTCCCGCGCGACGTGGGCGGCAAGATCGCGAGCGGCCCCATCGGCGCGAACGTCGGCGGCGCGCCCGCCGTGCTCGTGGCCGGCGGCGGCGCGGTCAAGGCCTTCCGCGCCGACGGCAACCCGGTCTCCGGTCTCGCCATCCCGCTCGGCGCGGACGACCCCGCCGCCGGCGGGCCCGCGGCGGCCGACATGGACGGCGACGGCCGCGTCGAGATTGCGGTCGCGACCGCCTCGGGCAAGCTCCACCTCTGGAGCGGCGGGCCGGTCCCCGGGTTCCCCCGCAACCTCGGCGCGGCCGCGAAGGGCGGCGCGTCGTTCGGCGACGTGGACGGCGACGGGCGCCCGGAGCTGCTCGCCAGCGACGTGAAGGGGCACGTCCACGTGTTCAAGAAGAGCGGCCGGGAGCTGACGGGGTGGCCGGCGCTGGTCGCGGGCTGCGTCGTCACGAGCACCGCGTCGGTCGCAGCCTTCGCCGGAGGCCGCTCGGTCGCGGTGGGCTGCGAGGACGGCAAGGTCCACGTGCTCGACGCGTCCGGCCGGGAGCGGCCCGGGTTCCCGCTCGTCACGAAGTTCTCGGTGACCGGGGGGCCCGTGTTCGCGGACCTCGACGACGACGGCGAGATGGACCTCCTCGTCGCGAGCCAGGACTTCGGCCTGTACGCGGTGGGCGCGCGCGCGAAGCCGCTGCCGGGGTTCCCGGTGCACGCGGGCTACCGGATCTACGAGGCGCCCGCGATCGCGGACCTCGACGGCGACGGCCGCCTCGACGTGGTCTTCGCCTCGGCGGACGGCATGCTCCACGCCGTGAGCGCGGCCGGGGACGAGCTGCCCGGGTTCCCGGCGCACATCGGGCCGCGGATCTTCGGCGGACCGGCGATCGCGGACCTCGACCGGGACGGCTCGCTCGACGTGGTCGTGGTCACCGCCGAGGGCACGATCGCCGCGGTGGACGCGAGGGGCAGGCCGCTCGACGGGTTCCCGTCGATGCTCTTCGCGACGGACGCCACGGCGTCGCCCCTCGTGTACGACCTCTCCGGCGACGGGACGCCCACGATCTTCGCGGGGCTCCCGAACGGCCAGCTCCACGCGGTCCGCGCGCAGAAGCCCGGGACCGCGCCCGGCCGCATCGCCTGGGGTGGCCCTGGGCGCGACGCCGCCCGCAACGGCCGCTTCGGCCCGAACCCGCCGAGCTACAGGGGGCTCGCGCTCGCGCCCGCCGAGCCGCGGGCGCAGACCGGCCTGAAGGCGTCCTGGCGCGGCGTGTGGCTCGACGCCGGACCGGGCGAGGCCGCGCCGCCGCCGCGCATCGAGTGGCAGCGGGACGGCAAGGCGGTCGCGGCGCTCGAGGGGAAGCGCGAGGTCCCGCCGGGCACGTTGAAGCGCGGCGAGCGCTGGCGGTTCGCGCTCGCGTCGCCGAAGGGCGACGCGACGACGCAGAGCGCGGAGGTGGTGGTCCTGAACACGCCGCCGGGCGCCCCGGGCGTCGCGCTCGATCCGGCGGTGCCGACGCGCAGGCTCGACGTCCGCGCGACGATCGCGAGGCCCGCGGTCGACCCCGACGGCGACCCGGTGAAGTACGAGTTCAGCTGGCTGGTCGACGGCCTGGAGACGGGCATCACCGCCGACAGGTTCCCTGCCGACCGGCTGCGCGGCGGCGCGCTCCTCACCGCGCGCGCCGTCGCGAGCGACGGGAGCGGGGCGGGTCCCGCCGGGAGCGCCCAGGCCCGCGTGGGCAACACGCCGCCCGGGCCGGTGAAGATCGCGCTCGACCCCCCGACCCCGGCGCACGACGAGCCGGTCCACGCGCGCATCGAGGCACCGGCGACCGATCCCGACGGCGATCCGCTCGTGTACCAGTACGCGTGGAGCGTGGACGGGCGGCCGCTCAACCTGCCGGCCGCGACGTCGGTGCTGCCGGCGGGCCTCTTCAGGAAGCACCAGAAGGTGCAGGTCGAGGTCCACGCGTTCGACGGGAGGCTCGCCGGACCCCCGGCGCGCGCCGAGGTCACGGCGCGCAACTCGGTCCCTGGCGCACCGACCGTCGAGGTCCGCCCCGCCCGGCCGCGCCGCGGCGAGCCGCTCCGCGCCGTGATCCGCGTTCCCGCCGTCGACGTGGACGGCGACGCCCTCGTCTACCGCTTCACGTGGCGCAAGAACGGTGCGCCGTTCCAGGCCTCGGCCGGCGGCCGCGAGGTGCCCGGCGCGGCCGTCGTCCGCGGCGACACCTTCGAGGTGTCCGCCGTCGCCACGGACGGGGAGGCGACCGGCCCGGCGGCGAGCGCCTCGGTGTCGGTCGCCGACACGCCGCCGTCCCCGCCGCGCGTGGCGATCGAGCCGCGCCGGGCGATCGGCGGAGAGACCCTGAAGCTCGTCGTCCTCGAGCCCGCCCGCGACGTCGACGGCGACCGCGTGACGCTCGGCATCGCCTGGACGCGCTCGGGCACGCCCACCGGCTCCGGCGCCGAGACGCTCCCGCCGGCGCAGTTCCGCAAGCACGAGCACGTCCGCGTGACCGTCACGCCCCGGGACGGCGAGGAGGCGGGCGCGCCGGCCTACGACGAGGTGGTCGTCGAGGACGCGCCGCCGGGCGCGCCGGCGATCGCGTTCTCGCCGGACCGGCCGACGGTGACCGCGCAACTTCGGGTGGTCTTGAAGACGCCGTCGAAGGACCCGGACGGCGACGAGGTCCGCTACGAGCACCGCTGGCTCCGCGACGGCGAGCCCGTCGCGTTCCCCGACGGGACGATCGAGTCGAAGGTGCCGCCCTACTGGACCAAGACGAGCGAGGTGCCCGCCTCTCAGCTCAGGAAGGGCCAGCGCTGGGCCGTCGAGGTGCGCGCGCACGACGGCGAGAAGGCCGGGCCCGCCGTACGCGCGAGCGTCACCATCGTAAACACGCCGCCGCCCGCGCCGCGCGTCGCGTTCTCGCCCGAGCGCCCGCGCCGCGTGGACGGCGTCTCCGTCGCGATCGTCCAGCCGCCCGACGCCAACGGCGACGTCGTCGCCTACCGGTACGCGTGGACCCGCGACGGCGAGCGCGTGGCGGTGCCGCCCGACCAGGCGCAGATCCCGCGGAACCTCGCGAAGAAGGGGCAGCGGTGGGCCGTCGAGGTGACGCCCAGCGACGGCGAGGCGGACGGCCCGGCCGTGCGCCAGGAGGTCGTGATCGCCGACACCGCGCCCGGCCCGGTCGCCGTGACGCTCTGCGACGGCCCGGTCTTCGCGGGGACGGTGCTGCAGGCGCGGATCGCGGCGCCCGCGGCGGACCCGGACGGCGATGCGGTCACGTACCGGCACGAATGGACGGTGAACGACCGGCCGGTCCCGTCCGCGTCGGGCCAGACGAAGCTCACCGCGCCCGCGCTCCGCAAGCACGACCGCGTGCGCGTGGCGGTGACGCCCTGGGACGGCGAGCTCGCCGGGCCGCCCGCGATCGCCGAGTGCGAGGTCGCGAACACGCCGCCGGGGCCGCCGCTCGCGGTGCTCGACGGAGAGCTGACGGCGCCGCGCGGCGTCTCGGTCGCGATCAAGCGGCTCGCGACCGACCGCGACGGCGACGCCGTCGTGTACCGGTACCTCTGGTGGCGGGACGGCATCCCGTTCGAGACCATCGACCCCACCATCCCTCCGGCGACCCTGCGGCACGGCGAGATCTGGCGCGTCGAGGTCACCCCCTTCGACGGCGAGGACGTGGGCGAGCGCGTGGTGCTCCAGGCACAGGTGAGGAACACGCCGCCGCCGCCGCCGACCGTCGCCCTCGTGCCCTCCGCCGCCGCCGCGGGCGAGGCGATCACCTGCGACGCGCGTGCGCCCGACCGCGACGCGGACGGGGAGCCGGTCACGGTCCGCACGCAGTGGCTCCGGAACGACCAGCCGGAGGCGATCTCGGAGGGGAGCGCGACGCTCCCCGCCGGCGTCGTCCGGCGCGGCGAGCGCTGGCGCTGCGAGGCGCGCTCCTCGGACGGGACGGAGGAGAGCGCGAAGCTGGGCGCGGAGCTCACCGTCAGGAACAGTCCGCCGGCCGCGCCGCAGGTCGTCGTGGAGCCGGACCGCCCCCGGCGCGGGGACGACCTCTTCTGCCGGCTCTCCACGGCCTCGGCCGACGCCGACGGCGACGCCGTCTCGTACGCGTACGCCTGGACCGAGAACGACCGCGCCGTCCCCGCGGGCGCGGATCCCGCCCGCGTCGACGGGGCGCGCGTCGCGAAGGGGCAGCGCTGGAAGTGCACCGTCACCCCCACGGACGGCACCGCCGCCGGGGCCCCTGCGAGCGCCGCGGTCACGGTCCTGAACAGCCCCCCCGGGCCCGCGATCGTCCGGATCCAGCCGGCGGCGCCCAGGGACGCACAGCCGATCCAGTGCGAGGTCGTCGCGAAGAGCGAGGATCCAGACGGCGACAAGGTGCGATACCGGTACGCGTGGCAGCGGAACGGGATGGCGCAGCCGTTCGCGGATACCTCCCAGGAGGTACCCGCCCGGCTCGTTAAGGCTGGGGATCTCTGGCGGTGCACCGTGACGCCGACCGATGGCTCGGAGGAGGGACCCCCGTCCGGGACCGAGGAGGTGGCGGTCTCGCAGGGGGTGGGCGACCGCACGGCTGGCCTCCCTTGATCGAGGGACCGGTAGGGCGCCGTCTTCGTTGACTGCTCGTTGCCAACCATGTAGCCTGACAGAGGTTTTTTCGTTGAACCCACTCGGGTGGGGAGCTTCCTCGTGACCCTGAAGACCCTTTTTGGCCTCGCCGCCTGTGCCCTGCTGGCGTCCCCTGCGAGCGCTCAGCTCTCGAAGGGTCAGCCGAAGGTCACCTCTGACGCCGAGAAGCTCGAGGCCTCCGCCGATCACATCGCCCGGATGAAGGTGGCCCTCAAGCAGGTGCTCGGCCGGGTCGAGGAGGCCCGGAACGAGAAGGACGTCGTGAAGCTGAACTGCGTGAACGAGAAGCTCACGCAGATCAAGGCGCTCCTCAGGGTCGCGGAGCAGGCGGACATCGCGCTCCACGAGGCGGTCTCGAACCGCGATCCGGGGGCCGAGGCGGAGTTCTCGAAGGTGGCGATCGCCCGCGCGAAGATCGACGCGCTGCGCGGCGAGTCCGAGCAGTGCATCGGGCAGCTCGCGTACATCGTCGACGAGAAGACCACGGTCGAGGTGCAGCAGCCGTCGAACCTGCCGAGCCAGGCCGCGGACGCGGAGCTGTTCGGGTACGGGCACCGGCGCGGACCGCCGTTCCCGGTCCCGCCGGTCGTGCGCCCGCCGCCGGCGAGCCCCGGCGGCCAGTAGCAATCGACGCCCCACGGAAGGGAGCGGGGCGGCGCCCCGCGGACGCCGCCTGGAGTCCCGCGGCGAGGGAGTGGACGACAGATGACGAGCACCTCGAGAGCGGCGGGACTGCTCGCCGCCTTCCTCGCCCTGGCAGCGGCGCCGGCGGGCGCGAGCCCCGGCAACGGGATCCGGCTCGGCGGCAGCGAGGGGCGGCTGCACCCCTACGTCGAGATCGAGGGGCGCTGGGACTCGAACGTCTACTACACGTCCGAGACCGGGTCGGCGAGCGACGTGATCCTGCACTTCCGCCCCGGCTTCGACCTCAAGGTGCCGGGGGAGCTCACCGCGGTCGAGCTCGGCGCGAACCTCGACTGGGCGCAGTACCTCGGCATGGAGGACTCGAGCACCACCGACCTCTCGCGCCTGTACGCCGCCGCGTCGCTCGGCCTCTCGGTGAATCGTCGCGGCTCGATCGGCCTCGAGCTCGACGACAAGTTCTTCCGGGACCCCAGCACGTCCACCTTCGTCATCGCCGGCGCGGTGATCTCGAACCGGAACGCCTTCACCCTGAGGGTGCCCTGGAGGCCGGGCGGCGGCGCGCTCGTCATCTCCCCGACGCTCGAGTGGAGCCTCGAGACGTTCGAGCCGTTCAAGTCCTGCCCCGCGACCGCGCCGGGCACCAGCTGCGATCCCGATCAGCTCGCGAAGCTCGGCTACAACGACATCCGCGCCGGGGCGGAGGCGCGCTGGAAGTTCCTCCCGCGGACGTCCGCCGTGTTCGACGCGGGGTACTTCTCGCGCGTGCCGAACGACACCTCCGTCGCGGTGGAGGTGTCCGGCGTCCAGGGGCGGGTGGGGTTCACCGGGCTCGTGACGCCGCACCTCGGCGCGACCGTGAAGCTCGGCTACGCGGACACGCTCGGCTCGACGCCGGAGTCGTACGGCACCGTGCTCGCGACCCTCGAGGGCGAGTGGCTCGCGTCCGACGCCGCCCGGCTCCGGGCCGGATGGGATCACGGGTTCGGGTTCGAGCCGAACAGCACCTTCTACCTGTACACCTCGGACCGGATCCTCGTCGAAGGGCGCTACGCCCTCGCCGGCCGGTACGGGGCGAAGCTCGACGCCTACTGGGAGCGGCGCGCCTACGCGCTCGTCGACGGGTCTCCGTCCGCGGACACGATCCGGGTGGAGCCGTCGCTCGAGATGGCGCTCACGCGCTGGATCAACGCGTCCGTGGCGTACGCGTACTCCTCGCGCAACGCGTCGCAGAGCATCCAGGGCTTCGACTACACGAAGAGCGAGGCGTGGCTGCGCTTCGTCTTCACGTACTAGGTCCCGCGCCGCGGGCGTCGCCCGCCCACTCGTTGACGGCGCGGGTGGCCTCCGCTTACGGTACCGCCTCGCCGATGCGCCTTCGTTCCCGCCGTTCCGCCCTCGCCGTCGCCCTCGCGCTCGTCCAGGCGATCGCGCTCGGCGGCTGCTTCCGCTCGCGCGCCACGGCGCTGCCGCCCGCGCCGGACACGGCCGTGCTCCCGGCGGCGCTCACGCTCGGCCCCGGGGACGTCATCGAGGTGCGGGTCTACGGCGAGCCGGAGCTGTCCGGCGTCTACCTGCTCGGGCGCCTGGGCGACGTCACGTTCCCGCTCTGCCAGAACGTCGTGCTCGGCGGCCTCTCCGCGAACGGCGCCGCGGGCAAGCTCCGCGAGTGCCTCCAGGCCGGCTTCATGCGGGACCCGCAGGTGTCGGTCCTCGTGAAGGAGTACAACTCGAAGAAGGTGTTCGTCTTCGGCGAGGTCCAGAAGCCCGGGACGTTCGTGTACGAGGACGGGATGTCGATCGTCCAGGCGCTCACGCTCGCGGGCGGGTTCACGAGGACCGCCGCCCGGAACTCCACCTCCGTCACGCGGCGCGTGAACGGCCAGGAGGTCAAGGTGAAGGTGACCGTGGAGGACATCGCGCTCGGCAAGGCCCCGAACTTCACGCTCGAGCCGGGCGACATCGTCTACGTGCCCGAGTCGCTGTTCTGAGCCATGACGGCGCGCCGCGCGCCGCGGCGGGCCGGCCCGCTCGCCCGCCTCGAGGCCGAGATCGTTTGCTGCCGCGCGTGTCCGCGCCTCGTGGCGTGGCGCGAGGAGGTCGCGCGGGTGAAGCGCCGCGCGTACCGCGCGGAGTCTTACTGGGGCCGCCCCGTTCCAGCCTTCGGCGATCCCGCGGCTCGGATCGTGCTCGTCGGCCTCGCGCCGGGGGCGCACGGCGCGAACCGGACCGGCCGGATGTTCACGGGCGACCGGTCCGGCGACTTCCTGTATGGCGCCCTGCACCGCGCCGGGCTCGCGAGCCGGCCTTCGTCGGTGGCTCGGGACGACGGGCTCGTCCTCACGGGCGCGTGGATCACCGCTGCGTGCCGCTGCGCGCCGCCCGACAACAAGCCCGAGCCGGACGAGCTCGCGCGGTGCGCGCCGTTTCTCGACCGGGAGCTCGCGCTGCTCACGCGGGCGCGCGTGGTGGTGGCGCTCGGGGCCATCGCGTGGACCGCGGTGCTCCGGGCGTTCGCGCGCGCGGGCCACCCCGCGCCCCGGCCCGCCCCCCGCTTCGGTCACGGCGCCGTCGTCGAGCTACCCGGCGCCCCCGCGCTCGTCGGGAGCTACCACCCGTCGCGGCAGAACACGCAGACCGGCCGGCTCACGCCCGAGATGCTCGACGTGGTGCTGGCGCGCGCGATCGAGATTGCCTGCCGGAAGTGACCGGGGTCGAGATCGCGGTCGGACCGGGCGCCCGCGTGCTACGCTCGCGGGGAGCGAGGGGGGACATGACGACTCCGACTGGAGCGCCGGGACGGCTCGCCATGTCGCGCCGCGGGCTGCTGGCCGCCGCGTTTGCCGCGTTCGCCACGACCGCCGGCGCGGCCGACGCGACGCCTTACCCCATCACGGTCCGGATCACCGTCTCGGCGGGCGCGAACGCCCGGTACACGCGGGCGCCGAGCTCGACGTCCGCGTGGCCGCCCGAGCCAAGCGGCAGCGCCGACCTCGTCGCGCAGGCGCAGGCGGCTTACGCGGCGATGGGCGGACGCGTGTTCCGCGCCGTCGGGTTCGACGCATTCGATCTCGAGCTCGGAGTGACGATCTCCGGCGCCGACATCGACGTGCGCTCGAGCGGCTCGACCGCGACGGTCGAGCACCGAGTGGTGGCGCGCACCCCGGCGGGCGAGGTCGTCGGCGAGTGGCAGGTGCGCGGCGACGAAACCTTCGTCGCCGGCTCCATGGAGGCCGCGTTCGCCCGGGCGGCGCGGGCGGCGGCCGACGAGCTCGAGCTCGGGCTCGAACAAGCGCCGGCGCTCGCCGCGTGGCTTCGCGCCCGGAACGTGCCGCCGCGCACGCTGCCGTCCCGGCTTCAGGCCAAGGTCGAGGCGCCGCCGACCCCGGGCGTCCTCGGCGCCTTTGTCGAGGCTTCGGGCGCAGTGGTGTCGAGCTCGTACGGAGGGGATTTCAGCACCGTCGGCCACGATCTCGCCTTCGGGCTCCGGACGGGCCTCCAGACCGGGTCCGTTCGAGGGGCGCTCACGTTCGGGCGCTGGAGCGCCGCGTACGCGCCCTCCCCGTACTCGTACGGCGCCAACACACCCGGCGTCGCCAACGTGACGACGTTCGGGGTGGAACTCGCCGGGCGGTACCGCACCGCGTTGGGCGTCGAGTTCCACGCCGGCGGTGGCCTGCACATGCTTCGCTCCTCCTACGAGCACCGCAACTACGTCAATTATCCGAACGTCTCGACGACCGAGTCGAATTTCGCCCCGAGCCTCTTCGCTGCGCTCGGGTACTCGCGATGCCGGACCGGAGGCTCGGTGTGCTTCGAGGCCGGGATGGAGATCCGCCGATACCTCGGCACGACCCTCGCCCACCTGCCGCTGGACGTGGCGAAGCTCTCGCTCGGTGCCTTCGTCGGCGCCGAATACCGCTTCGAGCTGGCGCGGATACGTGAGTGGGCCGCGCGGCAACGGCAGCGGACGAAGCAGGCGGCGAGCGCCGGCGCGCGCTGAAGCGGACGAGGAGGCCCGAGGCCCGGTCCCAGAGGCCCGGTCCCAGAGTCCCCGCCACCGCTGATCCGAAGCCGGAGGGCGTTGGGCACGGAACCACGGCGCGCACGCTACGGCCCCCGCGCCCGAGCGCTGTCGCTGTGCTCGGCTTTCCTAGAACCGGGCGCACGCTTCGGGCGTCCGTCCGCCGTTCGTACCCGCCGCCCGTTCCGCGACCGCACCCCGCCCGCCACGATCACCGCCCGCCGCATGAACCCGCGCGGCCCGCTCTGGCACGCCCCCTGCTGAACGCACGTGCATGCTCGTGCGCGTGCGCTCGGCGACCGTCCTCGGCGTCACGGCCATCCCCGTGGACGTCGAGGTCGACGCGTCCCAGGGGATGCCGCACACGCGCGTCGTCGGGCTCCCGGGGACGGGAGTGCAGGAGTCGCGGGTCCGCGTCGCCGCGGCCATCAAGAACCTCGACGTCAAGCTCCCGTCGAAGCGCATCACCATCAACCTCGCCCCCGGCGACCTCCGCAAGGACGGCCCCGGCTTCGACCTGCCGATCGCGGTCGCGCTCCTCGCTGCGGTCGAGGAGATCCCCGCGGCGCCGCTCCAGGGCGTCCACTTCGTAGGCGAGCTCGCGCTCTCCGGCGAGGTGAAGCCCGTCCGCGGCGTCCTCCCGATCGCCATCGAGGCCCGGCGCGCCGGCGCGAAGGCGATCGTGGTCCCCGAGGCGAACGCGCTCGAGGCGCAGGTCGTGGAGGGGCTCACGGTGCTCGTCGCGCCGCACCTCGGCGACGTCGTCGCGTGGGCCCGCGGCACAGGGACGCTCCCGGCGCCGGACGGCGTCGCGCGCGTCTCCGAGCCCGGGCCCGCGGCGCCCGACCTCTGCGACGTCGCGGGCCAGGAGCACGCGAAGCGCGCCCTCGAGGTCGCCGCGGCGGGCTGCCACAACATCCTCATGTTCGGGCCGCCCGGCAGCGGAAAGACCATGCTCGCGCGTCGCCTGCCGGGGATCCTGCCGCCCTTCTCCTTCGAGGAGGCGCTCGAGGCGACGGTCGTCCACAGCGTCGCCGGGCTCACGCGGTACCGCGGCCTCCTCACGGAGCGGCCGTTCCGGGCGCCGCACCACACCGTCTCCGACGCGGGGCTCGTCGGCGGCGCCAGCATGCCGCGCCCCGGGGAGATCTCCCTCGCGCACCACGGCGTGCTCTTCCTCGACGAGCTGCCCGAGTTCCGGCGGCACGTGCTCGAGTCGCTGCGCCAGCCGCTCGAGGACGGCGAGGTCGTGCTCGCGCGCGCGGGCCGGAACGTGACCTACCCGTCCGACGTCATGCTCGTCGCGGCGATGAACCCGTGCCCGTGCGGCCACCACGGGGAGGAACGCGCCGCTGCCGCTGCACCGCGCACGAGCTCGTCGCCTACCGGCGCCGCATCTCCGGGCCGCTCGCTCGACCGCATCGACCTCCACGTGGACGTGCCCGCCGTCGCCCCGGCGCTCCTCGGGACGGGCGGCGGCGAGCCGACCGCCGCCGTGCGGGAGCGCGTGCCGCGGGCGCGCGCGCGCGCAGACGGCCCGCTCGCCCCGCCCGAACGCGCGGCTCCGCGGGGCGGCGCTGCGCCGCTTCTGCGCCCCGGACGACGGCGGGAAGCGGCTCCTCGCCGCGGCCGTCGAGCGGCTCGGGCTCTCGGCGCGCGCCCACGACAAGGTCCTGCGCGTCGCGCGCACCATCGCCGACCTCGAGGGCCGGACGCGGTCCGGGCGGAGCACGTGGCCGAGGCGATCCAGTACCGCGCGCTCGACCGGCCCCTCGCGTGAAGGACGCGCCGCCGAGCCCGGCGGCGACGAACGGCTCCGCGCGGCGGGGCGACTGACGAAGGCGGAGGACGAAGGATGAGCAAGCTCACGGAGAAGATGAAGGCGATCGGGCAGGCGATCGCCGGGATCGAGAAGCAGTTCGGCAAGGGCAGCATCATGCGGCTCGGCGACGGGACCGAGCCGGAGCCGGTCGCCGTCGTCCCGACGGGCTCCATCGGGCTCGACCTCGCGCTCGGCGTCGGCGGGCTCCCGCGCGGCCGCGTCGTCGAGATCTACGGGCCGGAGTCGTCGGGCAAGACGACGCTCGCGCTCCACGCCATCGCCGAGGTGCAGCGCCAGGGCGGCGTCGCCGCGTTCATCGACGCCGAGCACGCGCTCGACGTGACCTACGCCCGCAAGCTCGGCGTGAGCCTCGCGGACCTCCTCGTCTCGCAGCCGGACACCGGAGAGCAGGCGCTCGAGATCGCCGAGCAGCTCGTGCGCTCCGGCGCGTGCGACCTCGTCGTGATCGACTCGGTCGCGGCGCTCGTCCCGAAGGCCGAGATCGAGGGCGAGATGGGCGACCCGCACATGGGCCTGCAGGCGCGGCTCATGAGCCAGGCGCTGCGCAAGCTCACCGCGGTCGTCTCGCGGAACCAGTCCATCGTCATCTTCATCAACCAGATCCGGATGAAGATCGGCGTCGTGTTCGGCAACCCCGAGACGACCACCGGCGGCAACGCGCTCAAGTTCTACGCCTCGGTGCGGCTCGACATCCGCCGCATCGGCCAGGTGAAGGACGGCGAGCAGGTCGTCGGCAGCCGGACGCGGGTGAAGGTGGTGAAGAACAAGGTCGCGCCGCCCTTCCGCGAGGCGGAGTTCGACATCCGCTACGGCGTGGGCGTGGACCGGTACGCGGAGGCGCTCGACCTCGGCGTGGAGCGCGGCATCGTCGACAAGTCCGGCGCGCACTTCGCGCTCGAGGGCGAGCGGATCGGCCAGGGCCGGGAGCGCGCGATCGAGTGGCTGCGCGCGAACCCCGAGGCGTTCGGGCGGCTCGCCGCGCGCCTGCGCGAGCACGGCCCGTCGCCGAGCGCCGCTCCGGCCGTCGAGCCGGCGGCCGCGGCCGGGTAGGGCGGTCGCGCGCGACCGCGCCGGGCCCTCGCCGGCCGTGCGCCGCGCGCGCCGCAGCCCGCTCAGAAGAAGAAGTACCGCAGCGTGATGTTGGTCACCCACTTCGCGCCGCTGCGGAGCGCCGCCGTCTCGAGGCCGCCGATGTCGAACGGGTGGCCGAAGTGCACGCGCAGCAGGATCGGGCCGAACAGGACGTTGAAGCCGAGGACGCCGGTGAGCGTCCGCGCGTCCCAGGCGCCCGGCTCGATGCAGAGGTCGGACTTCGTCGTGTGCGGCAGGTGCCCGAGCCGATCGGCGGGGGTCGTGGCGTACCGGTCGTAGACGCCGCCGAAGTCCACGCCGCGACGCCCGCGAAGTAGTCGAAGAGCGCGAGCTGGACGATGGGATCGAGCGGCACCTGCAGCTCGGCGTTGGCCACGTAGTAGTGCTTGCCGACGAGGTAGCTCGATCTCGAACGGGTAGAAGCCGCGCAGGTTGTCGGCGGAGGTCAGCCACCAGGTCCGCTCCCAGGGCTTCTCCGGCCGTTCGGGGAGAAGCTCGACCCGGCCGAGCCGCGGACCCGATCTTCGCCCGCCCCGCGATCTGGAAGTACTGCTGCGCGTCGAGCCGCGCGAAGCCGTGGACGGCGCTGCGGTCGGGCAACCAGCCCCCGCCGAGCTCGAACAGGAGCGAGTAGCCATCGATCGGTCCGGTCACGTAGGCGTAGCGGACCGTGTCGTAGCCGTAGCGGATCATCGGCGAGAGGGTGAGGGTGGTCGCCGCCGTTGCGTCGGTTCCAGTCGGCGGTGCTGGCGTAGGCCGAGCCGGGTTGACGAGGCCGCCGCAGAGCAGGATCACCGCGCCGGTGAAATCGGTCAGGCAGTAGCGCTGCGACGCCCCCCCCGATCAGCTCCACCTCGAAGCGCTGGTAGCGATCGAGCGGGTAGCGGAGCGCCCCGACCACCCCGAAGTCGCGCTGGATGTAGGCGAGGTTCAGATTCAGGGAGTCGATCTGCTGCTGCACGTAGTGGAAGGCGCCCAGGACGCCGGTCCGCCGGGAGCGGTCCTCGTACAGCACGATCGCCTCCGTGTAGTCGAAGCAGCCGAGCACCGAGACGTCGACGAAGAGGACGTGGTCGCGCAGCATGTCGGAGAAGAGCACCGCCGCGCGGCCCGCCACCGCGCCTCCGCCGCCGCCGCCGTAGACGATCCCGTTCTCGGGCCGCCAGTTGCGGGCGCCAGCGGGTCGTACTCGGTGACGTCGGCCGGGAACTCGGCGGTCGGGATGGGAAGCGACTCGCCCGTCGGCGGCGCGACCGCGACCGGCGCGCTCGTCCAGCAAGGCGACCTTCGAGACCTCGACCAGCCGGAAGCGGCCGCCGAAGAACGTGGACGCGAGGGCGCCGCGCCCCTTGGCGTGAGCGCGGCGAGTGGAGGCCGGTGGAGAAGTCGGTGAGCCGCTGCGTCGTCCCGTCGTGCAGCTCGTACAGGTCGGGCTTGCCGCCCGCGTCGGACGAGTAGAGCACCGAGCCGTCCGGCTGCGGGCCCGGGTAACGGTCCGTGGCGGGCGCGGTGGTGAGCCGGGCGCCTCGCCGGTCACCGGGTTCATCCGGAACAGGTTGAAGCGGCCGTGGTCGGTCGCATCCGAGGCGTAGTAGATGCCGTCCGCCCCCAGGCCAGGTCGTGCTTGGCGTAGGAGTCGTCGGTGAGCCGGCGGGCCGCGACGGCCGGTCGACCGGGGCCAGGTAGATGTCCTGCTGCCCGTCGGCGGCCACGCCCACGAAGGCGATGCTCCTTCCCGTCGGGGGAGAGGGCCGGGTCGGCGACTGGTCACGAAGCGGTCGCCCGCCGGCGGACGGACGTCGAGCGTGCGGCGGTTGCCCAGCGAGAGCCGGGCGGCCTTGCCCGGCCGGGCGGGGGTGTGGTGGTACGTGCGGAGGTAGAGCCGATCGCCGATGCCGTCCTGGGCCGAGAATGCCAGCAAGTGCTCGCCCGATGGCCATCACGCCGTAGTCGACCGGGTGGAAGGACTCCATCCCGGGCCGATGTCGGCGGCCACCTCGACGGCGCCGCCGGGAGCGCGGGTCGACGAGGTTCAGGCGGGCGCGGCCGCGCCCCCGGTCGATGCCCCGGTACGACACCACGTCGCCGTCGGGCGAGGCGGCGAAGGCCTCCGGCTCCGCCGGGAGCTCGAGAAGTTGCGGACGCGGCAGGTCCTGGCGCGCTTCCAGGTACGCCGCGTAGTACCGGCGCTTGAGCCAGGCGCGCCAGCGCGCATCCACCTGCTCGATCGGCTCGTTGAGCACGCGGTGGACGAGCGCCGCGAAGCCGCGCTCCCGCGCGCCGCCGTCGCCTGCCACCTCGCTCCGGGGAGACGCGCTCGATGAAGGCCTGGATGTCCTCCGGGCCGTACTGGTCGGCGATGAAGGCGACGCGGGCCTGCCCGAGCTTGTACGTCGGGATGTAGCCCCTGTAGCGGTCCTCCGCGAAGGCACCACCTCGTACCGCCTTCCGGATTCGGGTTCCACACCAGGTCGCGCAGGAACAGGTCGGTCTCGACGTCGATCCCGCCCTTCGAGTAGTACTCGGCGATCCCCTCGATGAACCAGAGCGGCAGGACGTCGATGGCGGGCGAGTCGCCGTCGGTGCCGGCAGGTCCTGGCCAGCTTCTGGATGGTGAACTGGTGCACCATCTCGTGCGTGGAGACCTCGACGAACCGCGCGTGGTCGCCGAAGTACGGCACCGTCATCTTGAGGTCCTGCGGGCGAGGTGACGCCGAGCACGCCCTCGGTCACCTGGAAGACGTTCTGCGTCTGGAACTCGCGCTGGGTCGCGTAGAGGATGTACGGGATCCGCTTCGTCGGGCTGTAGTGGAACTGGTCCACGAGCCGCGCGTAGGCGCTCTGGATGGCCGGCAGCGCGCGCCGCGCCTGCGCGTTCTCGTTCCGGTAGTAGTAGAGCCGGATCCCGCCGGCGCCGCCGCCCGGCGGCGGGACGTCCACGAACTGCCAGTCGAAGCCGTACCAGGCGACCTGGTTCTGGCCGGGCCGCTCCGGGATGACGAGGGTCTGCTCGAGCGGCCTCTTCGGGCGGCTGGACATGAGGTCCATCGTCCGGAGCGCGTCCCCGATGGAGGGCGAGCGAAGCGCGAACTCCTGCGCCGCGGCGGCGAGGGGCGCGAGCCAGAGCAGCGCGATGAGGACCCTTCTCATCCGAGAGACGTTACGTAGACCTCGTCCTGCTGGTGAGCAACACCGAAGGATACCGCCCGGGCGACCGGCGCTCATGGGGCGTCTCCGCCGCGCTCCGGCCCGCGCGCGACGGGCCACCGGGTCCCGGCGACCCGCAGCACGAAGCGCTCCGACCCGGGGGGGACCTCGTCGAGCGACATCCCGAGCGCGATCTGCGCGGCGCGACCGAATCGCGCGGGCCCGCGCGACACGGTGCAGCGGAGCACGCCGTCCTCGCCGAGGCGGAGCGATGCGGGATCGAGCGGCTCGCGCGAGCCGTCCGAGAGGAAGAGGACCGGCGGCGAGGTGCCGTCGCCCCCGTCCACCCCGCGGACGATCCAGGGCGTCTCCGCGACCGCAACGTAGGCGCTCTCCCGGCCGACGCGCACGAGCCACCTTCCGCCGGCGGCCGGCTCGAGCGAGCGCCAAAAGACCTCGAGCGTCCGCGCGTGCAGGACGGGCTCGCCCCTGTGGAGGAACCGGCCCTCGTCGTCGATGGCGAGGCCGCTGGACGAGCGCAGCAGCTCGAGTGCGGCTTCCGAGAGCGGCACGGGGGAATCATAGGTGCGGGGGCGTGTGGGTGTCGCGGGGCTGCGTCGGGGGTGCGGTGCGCCGTCGCGGTTGGGGCGGGTCGAGGTCGGGGTCGGGGTCGGGGTCGGGGGTCGCTTGCGCCCGCCCCCGTCCGGCCGTACACCCGCCCCGTGCCCCGAACCGAGCCCGTCGTCCGCATCCGCTGCCCTCCGGAGAGCGAGGCCCGCTGCCTCGCCGCGCTCACCAGGGCGGGGTTCGCGCCGGAGCGATCCCTGACCTGGATCGTCGTCCGCGACGCATCGCCGGACGCCGTGAACGACGCGCTCGCCGCGGGCGGCGCGGACCCCCGGACGGCGGTGCGGGTGCGGATCGGCCAGCTCGTCGGCTGGCTCCTCGACCGGCAGGGCGCGATCCAGGGTCGTGGGGCGAACCTCACCGCCCTCGTCTCGCGCGTCCTCGACGAGGGCGGGCTCGGCACGCGCTACCGCCCGCGCCCGGAGGCGGCGCTCCTCTCCGCCGCCGCCGAGGTCTACGAGCACCTCATGTCCACCGGCGCCGGCTTCGTGCCGTGGGACCGGTTCGTCGAGCTGTTCTGCCAGGCCGCCTAGATCTCCGGGCCAGGCACTTTCGCGAAGCGAAATGTGCCGGCCCGCTCCATGCGGCCTGCGCCTTCCTAACGCATCGCGAGCCGCAGCAGGTTCAGCGCCTCGTACGCCGCGATCCTGCGGATCCGCTCGCGGTCGCCGCGGTAGAGCCGCTGGACCGCGGTCGTGCCGTCAGGCCCGGCGAGCGCGATGTGGACCGTCCCCACCGGCTTCTCGGGCGTGCCGCCGGTCGGTCCGGCGATCCCGGTGATCCCGATCCCCCACGTCGCGGCGGCCCTGCGCCGCGCGCCCTCCGCGAGCGCCCGCGCGACCGGCTCGGACACCGCGCCGTGCGCCGCGAGGTCCCCCGCGGGGACGCCGAGCACCTGCTCCTTCATCGCGTCCGCGTAGGCGACCACGCCGAGGTCGAAGACGGCGGACGAGCCGGACACGCGCGTGAGGAGCTCCGCGGCGAGCCCGCCCGTGCAGCTCTCGGCGAGCGCGACCCGCTCGCCGCGCGCCGCGAGCCGGGCGACGACGAGGTTCGGGAGCTCGTCCTTCCCCTCGCCGAAGATCGCGTCGCCGAAGATGCGGCGCGCGGCCGCCAGGATCCGGTCCGCGCGGGCCTCCGCGTCCGGACCGGCGACCGACCACTTCACGTGGATCTCCGGCCAGTGCGCGCGGAACCCGAAGCGGACGCCGGCGTTCGCCGGGTCGTCCATCACCTCGCGCATCGCCTGGTCCGCGTGCGACTCCGGGACGGCGAAGAGCTTCACGAGACGGGCGGCGAGCGGCTCGCCGGTTCGCGCCACGATGCGGGGGAGGAGCCACTCCTCGCACAACCCGCGGAACTCCGGCGGAGGCCCGGGCAGGCACACGACGAGCGCGCGCCCCACCGTCGCCGCGAACCCGGGCGCGGTGCCGTGCCGGTTCGGGATCACCTCGGCGCCGCGGGGCACCCGCGCCTGCTTCGCGTTGTTCGGCGTCATCGTCCGCCCGAACCTCCGGAACCGCTCCTCGATCGTCCGCAGCGACGGCTCGTCGACCACGAGCGGCACGCCCGCGACCGCGGCGACGCGCTCGGCGGTGAGGTCGTCCTCGGTCGGGCCGAGCCCGCCGCACATGACGACGACGTCGGCGCGCGCGGTGGTGTCGCGCAGCGCGGCGTCGAGGTCGTCCCGGTCGTCGCCGACGAGGACCTTGCGCCGGACCATCACGCCGAGGTCCCACAGCCGGTCCATCAGCCACGGCGAGTTCGTGTCCACCACCTGGCCGGTGAGGAGCTCGTCGCCGGTCGCGAGGATCTCGACGTGGAGGCTCACGGCAGCACGCGGAGGAGCCGGAGCGCCTGCGATCGCCGCCCAGGCCCACACGCCGGCGGACACGTCGTCCATGACGACGCCGAGGCCGTTCTTCACCCGGTCGAGCGCGGAGGCGGGCCAGGGCTTCAGCACGTCGAAGATCCGGAACAGGACGAAGCCGGCGGCGACCGCCTGCCAGGAGAACGGCACGAGCGCGAGCGTGACGAGGTACCCCACCACCTCGTCGATCACGATGGCCGAGGCGTCGGCGACGCCCCAGTACTTCCCCGCCCGGTCCGCGGCGAACGCGCCGACGGCGACGAGCGCGGCGGTCGCGGCGACGTAGCCTCCCGCGGGGAGGCGCGAGAGGACGAGGTAGAGCGGGATCGCGCCGAGGGTGCCGACGGTACCGGGCGCGATGGGCGCGAACCCGCACGGCCCCCAGGCGGCGAGGAGCACCCATGGGCCGGGGCGCGCGGCGGGCCGGGTCCCCTTCCGGGCGCCGTAGCGGGCGAAGGGCGTCGCGGTCACGCCCTAGATGTACTCGTCCTGCTCTGCCTTGTCGCCGCTCTCGACGTCCTCCTCGTCCGGCTCGAGCGCCTCGTCCGCCTCGAGCTCCGCGCGGACGGCGGGCGGGAGCCGCTCGGCGTCGCGGGCGGGGCGCGCCTTCGCGATGACCGACTCCGCGATCCCCATGGCGATGTACGCGGCCATGTAGACGACGAGGACGAACGAGGCGCGCGTCGCGATCCCGACCGCGAGGCCCGCCACGGAGAGGAAGAGGAAGAGCGCGAGGCTCTTCGGCGAGAGGTGGAGGTCCTTGAACGTCCGGTAGCGGATCGTCGAGACCATGAGGAAGGAGAGCAGGAGGACGACGACCGCGGTCGGCGCGTGGGTCGCCGCGTCCGTCGTCGAGCCGAACTGCCGGTAGTGCGCGATCACGAGCGCGACGATCGCGCCGGCGGCGAGCGGGATCGGCAGCCCGACGAAGAAGCGGGACGAGCCCTTGTCGCCGCGCGAGGCGAGCACGTTGAAGCGCGCGAGCCGGAGCGCCCCGCAGGCCGCGAACGAGAAGGAGACGAAGATTCCCGACGACGCCGAGCGAGCGAGAGCGCCCACTTGTAGACGAGGAGCGCCGGCGCCGCGCCGAACGAGATCACGTCGGCGAGGCTGTCGAGCTGGACGCCGAACTCCGACTGCGTCTTCGTCATCCGCGCGACGCGGCCGTCGAAGCCGTCGAAGAACATGGCGAAGAAGATCGCCAGCGCGGCCTGGTAGAGCTGCTGCGGCGTCGCGTCGCCCGCGCAGAGCACGAGCGCGTAGAAGCCGAGGAAGATCGACGCAGACCGTGAAGAGGTTCGGAAGGACGAACATCGCCTTGCGCAGGTTGATCTGCATGGCTCGGTCCGTGCCTCCCAGCCGCGGTGGCCGCCCCGCGGGCAGCCGCGCGACCGCCCGGCGGGGCGGAAGTGCCCAAGGCTGTCACGCGAACGGGCGCTTGTCGAGGGCTCCGGGCCCGTAGACCCGGGGATCAACGCGCCGCGGCGCAGGGTGCCTTCGACGTCTCTCCGCGCCCCAGGTCGACCCGCGCGCCCGACCCGCAGTCCACCCAGAAGACGGGGTCCGTCCACCAGCGATTCACCCGCGCCGTCGCGCGCGCGCCGCTGGCGGCGACGAGGCCGGGGCCGCGGCCGGCGCAGAGGTTTCCGACCAGGTCCGCGCTCGCGCCGTTCAGGAGGACGACGCACCCGGCGCTCCCGCCGGCCGCGTCCACGCCCGAGAGCGCGAGCGTTCCTCCGGACGCCTCGACCGCCGCGCCGGCGCAGCCGACGAGCGTCGCGCCGTGGAGCCGCGCGGTCCCGCGGATCACCTGGACGCAGTCGCCGAGGAACCCGCCGCTCTCGGTCGCGCCGGCGACCGTCAGCTCGACCGCCTCGACGCGGCCGCCGCCCGACACCGTGAGGCCGGCGGGCCCGGGCGCCCGGACCACGACCGCCTCGAGCGTCGCGGTGCCGCCCGCGACCGAGATCCCGCCCTCGCGCGCCGGGCCGACGACGGCAAACCGGCGGAGCGACACCGCGCCGCCGAGGACACCGACCCCGGCGTCCTTCCCGCGTGCGCTGCCGGCGTCGAGCGCGACCTCGCCGTGCGGGACGAGGAGGCCGTAGAGCCCGCCGGAGAGGTCCACCCCGCGACCGTCGAGGCGGCCGCCGTCCACGAACGCGCCGCACGTGCCGCCCGCGAGCGCGACGTCGTCGAGGCGCGCCGCGCCCCCGAGGACCTTGAGCCCGCAGCGCTCCGGCCCGGCGCGGAGCGACAGGCCGGAGAGCGCGGCGTCGCCGGTCACGATCGCGCCGTCCTGGCCCTCCGGCGCGACGATCGAGGTCGCCTCCGCGCCCGCACCGGAGATCGCGATCCCGGAGATCCGGCCGAGCGTCCCGCGGTGCTCGCCCGGGCCGAGCCGGATCGTGTCGCCCGGCCGGGCACGCGCGAGCGCGTCGGAGAGGTCGCCGCCGGCTGGCACGTCGAGCGTGGCCGCCGAGAGCAGAACGCCGAGGGCCATTTCCATGACGACGGTCATTTCGACTCCACGTCGATGAGCACCCCGGGTTGACCCCGCACGGCGGCGACTGATACCAGATGAGGAGTATCCGCCCTCGCGACCCGGCGGAGAACGACCTCGGGGGAGTGGGTGTGGGATCGGGCGCCCCGCCGCCAACGACGCGCGGGGCG
The DNA here is from genome assembly GCA_963821195.1 of uncultured delta proteobacterium. Taxonomy (GTDB): domain Bacteria; phylum Myxococcota; class Myxococcia; order Myxococcales; family Anaeromyxobacteraceae; genus Anaeromyxobacter. Next base: position 148,270 of record CAWGDE010000017.1, on the reverse strand, counting down.
CTCTTCTTTCCGGCGACGCGCTACGTCCCCGCCGCGCCGTGGCTCGGCGTGAGGCCGAGCCAGGGGAGCGGATCCTTCGCCTCGCCGCCGCGCCACACCTCGAAGTGCAGGTGCGGCCCGGTCGCGAGGCCGGTCTTGCCGACGAGGCCGATCGGGCGGCCGGCGTCCACCTCGTCCCCCGGCGCGCAGAGGATCGCGGAGAGGTGGCTGTAGCGCGTCGTGACGTCGCCCGGGTGGCGGACCTCGACCATGAGGCCGTAGCCGCCCGTCCAGCCCGCGCGCACGACCCAGCCCGCCGCGGCCGCGGAGACGACCCGCCCCGGCGCGGCAGCGAGGTCCACGCCGTAGTGCATCCGGCGCTTCCCCTCGAGCGGGTGCATGCGCATCCCGAACAGCGAGGACAGGCCGGCCTGCTCCACGGGCCAGCGGAGCTTCGCCGGCGGCGGCTTCGCGAAGAGCGCGAACCCGAGCGCGCGCGCCGTGTCGATCCGGCGGCCGAAGCGCTCGGCGCGCGGCACGACGACCGCCGCGAGCTCCGCGGGCGGCATTCCGTACCGGCGCTGGTCGTAGTCCCACTCCGCGTCCACGGTGACCCGCGCGCGCACGAGCTCGAGGAGCGGCGTCTGCGGGAGCGCCCGCGCGAGGTAGCGGTCGAGGTCGCCGGCGAGCGCGCGCCACGCCTGCGCCGCCTCGTCCGGGAAGCCGTGCTGCGCCGGGAAGCGGCCGCGCCGGCCGCGGGCCTCGAGCGCGAACCGCACGAGGGTCGCGTCGATGGGCGGGCCGACGGCCACCTCGGTCGAGAACGCCATCGGGACCGGCACCGCGACCGGCGGCTCCACCGGCCCCTCGGGCTCGGCGGGCGGGACGGGCGAGATCACGGTGGCCGTCGCGAGGAGCCCCGCCTCGTCGAAGGACATCTTCTGCGCCGGCGTCCTGCACCCCGCCGCGCCGGTCGCGAGCGCGACGGCGGCGAGCGCGGGGAGGACGGAGGCGGACGGCCTGGGCGGACGCACCGTCACGGGATGTTAGCACGCGGGATCGCGGGCGCCCGTCGTTGTACCGGGGGAGTGCTCGGCTCGCGCAGCGCTTCGCGGCGCGAGCCTGCGCTCCCCCGGACCCCCTGCTCGCTCCGGGGCAGCCTCGTCCGGCTGCCCCTGCGCTCGCTTGGCCCCCGGGGTGGCAGGCTGCCTACACCGCCCTACGGATCCTCGCGACCGCGTCGTCCACGTCCGCGCGCGCGACGTCGAGGTGCGTGACGAACCGGAGCACGTCCGGGCGCGAGCCCTCCGGGTTCGCGAGGACGCCCTCCTTCGCGAGGCGCGCCGAGACGTCGGCGGCGGCCTTCCCGGGGAACGCGGCGAACACGAGGTTCGTCTCGACCGGGAAGACGAGCGCCGCCCCCGCCGCGACGAGGCCGTCGGCGAGGCGGCGCGCGTTCTCGTGGTCCTCCGGGAGCCGCGCGACGTGGTGGTCGAGCGCGTGGATCCCGGCGGCCGCGAGGATGCCGGACTGGCGCATGCCGCCGCCGAGCCGCTTCCGGAGCCGCCGCGCCTCCGCGACGAGGTCCCTCGGGCCGGCGACGACGGACCCGACGGGCGCGCCGAGCCCCTTCGAGAGGCAGACCGAGACGAGCGTCGCCTCGCGCGCGTACGCGTCCGGCGCGACGCCGCTCGCCGCGCACGCGTGCCAGAGCCTCGCGCCGTCCATGTAGAGGTGGAGGCCGCGCCGGCGGGCGACCTCGGCGACGGCGCGGACGCGCTCGAGCGGGTAGACGGCGCCGCCGCCCCGGTTGTGCGTGTTCTCGACCTCGACGACGCGCGTGCGCGGGTAGACGTCGTGCACCGGGCGGATCATCGCCTCGACGGAGCGGCGCGTCGAGGAGCCCGCGCTCCGCGGCGATGGTCCGGACCTGCACGCCCCAGAGCGCCGCGAGCGCGCCCGACTCGAACGAGATGCAGTGGGCGCCGGCGTCGCAGACGATCTCGTCGCCGGGGCGGGTGAGGACGCCGAGCGAGACCTGGTTCGCCATCGTGCCGGAGGGGACGAAGAGGCGCCGCCTCCTTGCCGAGGAGCGCCGCGACCCGGTCCTGCGAGCCGGTTCACCGTCGGGTCCTCGCCGTAGACGTCGTCGCCCACCTCGGCGCGCGCCATCGCCTCGCGCATCGCGGGGGTGGGCTTCGTGACGGTGTCGGAGCGGAGGTCGATGAGCTTCATGGCGGGCGGATGCTAGCATCCGGCGCACGATGTCGACGCCGCCCCGATCGAGCAGCCGGCCGCCCGCCTCAGCCTCCGAGGTCAAGCGCGCGCGCGCCGCCGAGATCGTGGACCGGCTCGAGCGCGCCATGCCGGACGTCCGCATCGCGCTCGAGTTCGGGGACGACGTGCAGCTCCTCGTGTCGGTGATCCTCTCCGCACAGTCGACCGACGTCGGCGTGAACCGGGTGACGCCGGCGCTCTTCGATCGGTTCCCGGACGCGGCGGCGTACGCCGCCGCGAGCCCCGAGGACCTCTGGCCGCTCATCAAGAGCCTCGGGCTCTTCCGGAACAAGGCGAAGGCGATCGTCGCCGCGATGCGGGCCCTCGTCGCGGCGCACGGCGGGCGCGTGCCGCGGACCCGCGAGGCGCTCGAGGCGCTGCCCGGCGTCGGCCGGAAGACCGCCGGGGTCGTGCTCGTCCACCTCGGCGCGGCGCACGCGTTCCCCGTGGACACGCACGTGGGCCGCGTGTCGCGGCGGCTCGGGCTCACGCGCCACGAGGACCCGTCCAAGGTGGAGCGGGACCTCGAGGCGCTGCTGCCCGAGGAGCGCTGGGCGAAGGGGCACCAGCTCTTCGTGTGGCACGGGCGGCGGACGTGCATCGCGCGCGCCCCGGCGTGCTCGCGGTGCGCGGTCGACGACCTCTGCCCGAAGCGGGGCGTGCCGCGGGCGATCCGGCGCTAGCGGGCGCGGCGTTCCCCGCTCGTCCCGCGAGGCGCGCGCCGCGCGAGCGCCTCGCGCGCCGCGGCGAAGAAGATGGGGCGTATGTCTCCGTTCACCGATCCTCGGCTTGCCGCGCTCTCGCGCGCGGCTAAGCGAGTCGCGCTCCGCAAACGATGCCCGTTCCAACCTGCGGGGCGAGGAGTGTGTCATGGCGACCGTCGAGAAGCCGCGGCAGCAGAGGAAGACGGAGATCAGGTCGGAGATCGAGAAGACGTTCGGGAAGGTGCCGAGCTGGGTCGAGGAGATGCCGGACTCGGCGCTGGAAGGGTTCTGGAGCATGATGCGCGACTTCCAGCTCGGCGAGACCGCCATCCCGAACAAGTACAAGGAGCTCATCGGGCTCGGGGTCTCGGGGGCGACGCGGTGCCGCTACTGCACGCTCTTCCACACCGAGGCGGCGAAGCTCTTCGGGGCGACCGACCAGGAGATCGCCGAGGCCGCGATGATGGCGGCGCACACCATGGGAGCGAGCACGTTCCTGAACACGATCCAGACGGACTACGATCAGTTCCGGCGCGAGACGCTCGACGCGATCAACTACGTGCGAAGCCAGTCGCCGCAGCTGCAGCAGGGCTCCTCGAGCGGCACCCGCGCGCATGCCTGACGCGGTGGACGTCCTGGAGTCCGACGGGCTGATCCGGCGCGACGGCGATCGGCTGCGCACGACGCCGCGCTGGCAGGCCGCGATGGCGCGCTCCGCGCTCCGGCTGCAGCGCAGCGGCGCGCCGTGGATGGACCTGCGCCTGCCGATCGTGGCGGCGCTCCTCGAGCGGCACCCCGACGCGTCGGACGCCGACCTCGCCGCGCTCGTCGAGGTGATGCTGCCCGTCGAGGAGGCCGAGCTCGCGGCGGCGTGGGGCGAAGCGGCGCCTTCGCCGTAGCTCCCCAGGCGAGCCGCTCACGGCCGAGCGAGACCGCGGAGCCCTCCGCGCCCCGCCGCGCCCGGGCGGCTCGCCCCCGGCGTTCCCCCGATCCGGGTCGTGAGCGGGGGCGATGCGCAGGCGGCGCGCCCGTGCTAAATGATCGTTCGCCGGAGCCGCCCGGGCGTACGCGTCGGCCGTGAGGCCGCCGAGGAAAGTCCGGGCACCACAGGGCAAGGGTGCCGGCCAACGGCCGGTCGGGGCGACCCGCAGGAAAGTGCCACAGAGAACAGACCGCCGAACGGCGCCGAGAGGCGCGCGTGGCAAGGGTGAAACGGTGCGGTAAGAGCGCACCGCGCTCCCGGTGACGGGGGCGGCACGGCAAACCCCACCCGGTGCAAGAGCAAATAGGGAGGCGTCCTCGCCGCGAGGCGGGGTGTCGGGCGGCCCGCCCTAGCCTCCGGGTACGGCTCGCTCGAGGCGCGCGGCAACGCGCGTCCTAGATGAATGTCCGCCACCGCCGGTCTTCCGGCGGGACAGAACCCGGCTTACAGGGCGGCTCCGGTCTTTTCTGCGCGATTTCAGCTGGTGTGGGCGAGCGGTCGCCCGCCCGCCGTGCCCATGCCGTGGGATCTCTGGCCCGAACGGGCGCAAAAAGACCACGGCCGGCCGCCCCGGGTCACGGGGCGCCGGCCGTGGTGACCGAAGACCAGCCGTCCTAGCGCTGCGTCGCCCGGGCATGGAGCTCCTGCTCCGCCCGGAACCAGTGCGCCTTGTCGTTGCCGTGAGCGCAGCCGCTCTCGCGCCAGATCTCGTACGCGCGCGTCGCGACGGAGTCGGTCGACGGAGAGCGCGCGGCGGATAACGACGTGGTCGTCTTCGAGCCGTCCGCCTTGGACTTCGCGGGAACCTTGGTGCGTTGGGTGATCGCCATCGTGTGTCTCCAGGTGAGGGTGAACGATATCGCTTACCGTCGCTGTGTACTCCCGAACACCGCGGCGGACAAGTTCATGCCCGAACGAAACGCCTGCGCGGTTCACGCGCAGCCGGTGCGCCTGCCGCGCGCCGCAGTCGCCGGCGCGGCCTGTGGAAGGGCCGGCTAGAAGACGATGGCGCTGAGGAACGAGATGGACCCTTCGAGGACCTTCGCCTGGCTGTCCGGGAAGGTGAGGGCGCCGGTCAAGACGGCGTTGCCCTGTGCATCGACCGGGACGATGGAGATCCCGCGGTAGGTGCCCCAGCCGTAGGCCCCTCGCACCGCCACGCAGGTCAGGAGGTCCCAGTCGTCCCCGCCGTGCAGCGCCTTCACCACCTTGCTCGGCCGGTAGATGACGCCGCCCGTGAAGCCGGCGTAGCGGAGGGCGCTGGACGACGCCGTCGCCTCCGCGCTGGCGGAGTCGTGGAAGATCCCGGCCCCCACCAGGAGGTCGGCGTCGATGCGCCAGGTGCTACCGAGGCGGGCATTCCAGCCCTCCGTGAAGTTTCCGAACTGTCCGTCGAGCGACGGGTGCCAGTCGCCCTCGAACGCAAGCGTCCACCGATCTCTCGCGTAGCGCACGGCGCCGTAGAGTCGCACCGGCTCGACCGTCGACAGCCCGTGCGTGGGCGTGGTCTTCGTGGCGTCCTGGCTCTGCGTCGGCGGGACGTTCGGCAGGAGGGCGGCCGTCGAGAGGAACTTGTTGACCGGGCCCCACGCCAAGACCCGGACGGAGGGTCCGCGGACCGCCGCCGCGAGGCGGATCTCCCGCGTGGCGTCCCACTGCATGCCGAGGAGCGTGCGGAGGCCGAGGACCCCCTGATCACCTCGCTCGGAGTAGACGACGTGACCCCCGCTCTGGAGCGGGTCGGTCGAGTCGGTCTTCAGCGAGGTGTTGACGTCGACGGTCCAGACGTCGGTGGAGTAGGCCCCCTGGAGCATCGCGCCCACGCGCAGCCGGCTCGTCGCCTGCCAGCCGATCCCGATGCCGCCCCAGGTGTCGTCGCGCCGCTCGGTGAAGGAGTACGTCTCGGCGAACGAGCCGTTCAGGGGGGGAGTGCTGGGGTAGGGGCCCGCGGAGGTGATGGTGGTCGTCCCGCCCTCGTAGTCGTGGTACGGCGTCCAGACGCCGATCGAGAGCCCGAGCCCCTCGCGGAGCCGGAACGAGTAGGAGAGGACCGAGGGGACCGAGGCGTACCGCAGCGAGCGGATGTCGCCCGAGGTGGTGCCCCAGGGCAGCGTGACCAGCGCCGCGTCGCTGATGACCGTGGCGCTCTCCGAGTAGGCGCTGGCGCCGACCTGGATGCTGCTGCGCGTGACGGCGCCGAGCGAGGCGGGGTTGTACCAGCCGCCGCCGCCGAGATCGTCGGAGGCGAGCACGGCGCCCGCGGTCAGCGCCGCGTCCGGCGACACCGGCACCGACTCGGGGCTGGAGCCGCGAGCGGTGAGCGGCGCGACCAGCACAGCGCAGACGAGGACGACGGCGGCCGCGACCACGACCGAGCGGGACATGGGCCGACAGTATCGCGCGACGCCTCGGCAGGCGAGGCGGCGGCGGACGAAGTCCTCAGCCCGTCACTCCCGCGTCTCCGCAGCTCACGGCCCGGTCCCGGCGAGCACCTTCACGGCGGCCCCGCTCCGCCGGTCGACGAGGACGAAGGCCGGAGCGCGGTCGACGAGCGGGACGAGGATCTCGGTCGGGGTGCGCGACACCTTTCCCCGGTACCTCACCTCGAGCGGCCGGTCCGCCTCGATGCGGATCGCCATCCCGCGAGCGTCGGCGCGCAGCGCGCGTAGCCTCGCGACCGCCGGCCAGGGACGCTTCCCGTTCCCGACGACCAGCGGGACGGGGAGCCCGATCGCGAGCCTGTAGGAGGGGCCCACCTGCTGGCCGCCGACGGCGAGCGGAACCTTCGGCGCGGTCCGCACGAGCAGCGACGGGATCGCCACGGGCGGCCGATCGATCGGCGGCGGCGCGGCCTCGGCGACGCCGTAGTCGTGGCGGTAGGGCGGCGGGGCGGCCTCGGCGACCCCGATGTCGTGCCGCGGGGGAGGAGGCGGCACGAGGGACTCCACGTCGGGCTCCGGCTTGCGGCGCCGCCGCTCGTCGAACGGCGGCGGGGCGGCCTCGGCCACTCCCACGTCCTCGCGGACCGGGGCGGGCGCCGGCGGCTCCCCGGCGGCGCCGGCGGCGAGCGCGGGCGCCCCTCCGAGCATTCCGATCGCGACGGCGACGGCTGCCGCGTGCCTCGGCCGCACGAGCCGGCGGCGCGCCGGCTTCCCGAGCGCGTGCCGCCGGCCGATTGCCACGGACGCGTGTGCGTACCGCTCGAGCGTCCGGCGGTAGTCGCAGAGCCGGCGCAGCCGTGCCTCGCGGCTCGGCGCCTCGCGCCGGTGGAGGTCCGCGAGCGCGCGGAGCAGCGCCGGATCCTCGGCGCTCGTCGCGTCCGCGCAGGCGACGACCAGCTCCCGGAAGAGCCCCGCCGTCTCGAGGTTGAGCTCCACCTGCCAGTCGAGGAAGGACCGCACGAGCGCGCCGACCGACGGCCCGTCGTAGAAGCGCCGAAGCACGGCCATCTGGTGATCGATCCGGATCACGAGGCCGAGCAGGTCGTCCTTCCCCCAGCAGCGCCCGGCGAAGAGGTCGCTCCCGACCTCCCACACGCGCGCGACGGCCGGGTCGGTGTAGCGGTAGATGCGCCCGAGATAGCTCCCCTCCGCGCGTCCCTGCGCGAGCATCCGCGCCTCGAGCGGCGTCCCCGAGTAGATCTCGGCGCGGCAGTAGTTGAGCGGGTGGGCCGGGTGGCGCCCGACGAAGTCGAGGTCGGCGAGCATGCTCGCGACCGTCGCCTCCGGGTGGAAGATGATGAGCGTGTACTGCGACGACACGCCGAGCTCCTCGCAGATCGCGAGCGCGCGCTCCGACTGCGCGACGGTCTGGCGGCGCCCGATCGACGCGAGGCCACAGGTGCTGCGCGGACTCGATCCCCATGAACAGGCGCAGCAGCCCCATTCCCCGGAGCGTCTCGAGGATGCCGCGCTCGGCGTCGCGCGGGCTGCACTTCAGGACCAGGCCGATGTCCCGCACGTCGCGGGCGCGCAGCGCGGCGTCGATGCGCCCGATCCGGTCGCGGTTGTGCGAGGCGCTCGGCACGAGGAAGTTGTCGTCGTGGAACACGAACTGGCGGACGCCGTGGCGGTGGAAGAGGCCCGCCATCTCGTCGGCGACGTCCTCCGGCGTCCGCTGCCGGAAGCGCGGCCCGGGCGCGAGCCGGTGGAGCGTCGTGATGCAGCAGTAGTCGCACGCGCCGACGCAGCCGCGGCTCCCCATGAGATAGGCGGTCGGGACGCCGCACAGGAGCCGCGCCGGGCCGGAGCGGTCGGGCCGCGGCAGCCGATCCGAGATCCGCGAGGATGGGCCGGGGAGGGGAGAGCACGGCCCGGCCGTCGCTGCGCACGGCGACGCCGCGCACCTCGCCGGCGCGGGCCGCGAGCGCGTCGCCGAGGTTCGCCAGCTCGACGAGCGTCTCCTCGCCCTCGTGGAGGACGATCGCGTCGAGCGCGGGGTGGTCGCTCGAGGAGCTCGGCCGCGGCGCACGAGGCGTGGTGGCCGCCCGCGACGATGGGCCGCCCGGGCGAGGCCGCCTTCAGCGCATCGGCGAGCGCGAGGAACTCGGTCGCCCGCACCTGGAAGCACATCGAGAGCCCGACGAGATCGGCCGTCCGCGCGCCGGGCGAGCACGGCGGGAGCGTCGGCCCACGCGTTGAACGGCGCGATCTCCGGCTCGTGGCCGGCGGCCCGCAGCGACGCCGCGAGGTACAGGAGCGACAGGTTCGATTCGTGATCGGGCCCGACGAGCAGGACGCGCATTGGACTCCCACCGGCGGAAGGGGCGCCCGCCGAGATCCGTTGAACGGCGCAAGCGGCGGCCGCTCGGGTCGCCTGCGGAGCTTCGCAGGAACGAGCAGACCCGTGAAGCTCGCCGACCGGATCGAACGCCCGAGCGCGAGGAAGGATCTGCGGGCGCGGTGCGCGGATGTGCGCTTCGCCTCGGGCGGTCGCTCACCGCGGCCGTCGGGATCGCGCCCCTCGAGGCGCCGTCCGCGCCTCCGTCAGCGCCGCACGTCCACGACGAGCCTTCCGCGCACCTTGCCCGCGAGGATGTCCGACGCGGCCGGGATGGCCCCGGCGAGCGGGATCTCGTGGGTGATGGCCTCGAGCTTCGCCGGATCGAGGTCGCGCGCGAGCCTCGACCACGCCTCGAGCCGGAGCGGCCTCGGCGCCATCACGCTGTCGATCCCGTAGAGCGTGACCCCGCGCAGGATGAAGGGCGCGACCGTCGCGGGGAAGTCCATCCCCTGCGCGAGCCCGCAGGCCGCCACGGCTCCGCGGTAGCGCGTCGTCGCGCAGACGTTCGCGAGGGTGTGGCTGCCGACGGAGTCGATCGCGCCCGCCCAGCGCTCCTTCCCGAGGGGCTTCCCGGGCGACGAGAGCTGGGCGCGGTCCATCACCTCGGCGGCGCCGAGCGACTTCAGATAGTCCGCCTCCGCGGCGCGGCCGGTGGACGCGACGACCTTGTAGCCGAGCTTCGCGAGCAGGGCGACGGCGACGCTCCCGACGCCGCCGCTCGCGCCCGTCACGAGCACCTCCCCGTCGCCCGGCCGGACGCCGTGCCTCTCGAGCGCGAGCACCGACAGCATCGCCGTGTAGCCGGCGGTCCCGATCGCCATCGCCTGCTTCGTCGTGAGCGGCGCGGCGAGAGGGACGAGCCAGGCGCCCTTCACGCGCGCCTTCTGCGCGAGCCCGCCCCAGTGCGCCTCGCCGATCCCCCAGCCGTCGAGCACGACCCTGGCGCCCGCCTTCCACTCCGGGTCGCTGCTCGCCTCGACGGTGCCCGCGAGATCGATCCCGGGCACCATCGGGAACTTCCGGACCACCGGGCCCTTGCCGGTGATCGCGAGGCCGTCCTTGTAGTTTACCGTCGAGTACTCGACGCGGACGGTCACGTCGCCTTCCGGCAGCTGCGCCTCGTCGAGCTCGGTGACCTGCGCCGTCTGAGCGGCGTCCGTCTTCGTGATCAGGATGCCCTTGAACATGTGCGCTCCCGTGAGCGTGCATTGGACCCGCTCGCGGCCGTCCCGTCCAGGGCCCTCCGGGGCGCATCGCCTCGGACATCGTCGGTACGGGCGCGTGGCAGAATGCTTCCCGGAGGTCTCGCGATGCGAACCCGGCGCGTGGTGGTGACCCGCTTCGGCGGGCCCGAGACGATCGACATCCAGGACGCGGATCTCCCGGACCCCGGGCCGGGCGAGGTCCAGCTCCGCGTCCTCGCCTCCGGCGTCGCGTTCGGCGACGTGCTGAAGAGGCGCGGGATGATCCCCGGGCTGAAGGCGCCGTTCACTCCGGGCTACGACCTCGCGGGCGAGGTCGCAGGGGCGGGGCCGGGCGCGAGCCGTTTCCGGCCGGGCGACCGGGTCTGCGCGTTCGTCATGAACGGCGGGAACGCCGGGGCGGTGAACCTCCCGGAGCGGCTGCTCGTCCCGATCCCCGCCGGCCTCGATCCGGAGGTCGCTGCGGCGCTCGTCCTCGACGGCGTCTCGGCGTGGCAGCTCCTGCACCGCGCGGCCCAGGTCCAGCCGGGGCAAAGGATCCTGGTGCACGGCGGCGGCGGCGGCGTGGGGACGCTGCTCCTGCAGCTCGCGCGGGCCGGCGGCGTCGTCGCGTACGCCACGGCGTCCGCCGGGAAGCACGCGCTCGTCGAGCGGTACGGTGGAATCCCCATCGACTACCAGAAGGAGGACTTCGTCGAGGCCGTGCGGCGGCTCGCGCCCGACGGCGTGGACGCGGTCTTCGATCCGATCGGCGGCGCGCACCTCGGCAGGTCGTGGCGGGTGCTCCGGCGCGGCGGGCGGCTCGTGTCGTACGGCGCGTCCTCCGCCGTCGGGAAGGGACGCGCCGGGTTCCTGCCCACGCTCGCGCGCGTCGTGTGGTTCCGGCTCGCACCACGGGGGCGCTCGGCATCCTTCTACGGGATCGGCGGGAGGCTCGGCCGCGAGGACCCCACCGTGCGCGAGGACCTCGCGCACGTGCTCGACCTCGCGGCGCGCGGCGCGATCGAGCCGGTGATCGGCGCGCGAATCCCGCTCGCCGAGGCGCGGCGGGCGCACGAGCTGAAGGAGCGGGGCGGTCCGGCGGGGAAGGTCCTGCTCGTCGCGGGTGCTGGCTGACCCCGCGGCGCCGCCGCGGCGAACGCGCGCGCCACGCACTCCGGCGCCGAGCGCCCGGGAGGCCACGGGGCGAGCGCGCCGCCGCGAGCGCGAGGTTCGCCGGAGCCGGGCTGGACGTTCCGGGCCCTACGGCCCGGACCGCGGCGACGCCTCCGCCGGCGGCGGCGGCACCGAGCCGGTCGCGGGCGACAGGCCCACGCCCGACGCGGGCGGCTGCGGCGTCTGCTGCGCCTTCCCGATCTGCAGGGGCACGCAGCGCGTCCCGCCGGCGGGGTCCGGCTCGCAGTACATGTCGGACGTCGGCGACTCGCAGAGCCCGTTCTTCGGGTTGCAGACCGTGCCGTACGCGCAGACGGCGTAGCATCCGCCCTGCGCCCGCTGCGCCGCCGAGAACCCGAGCGCGACCCCGGTGTTCAGCGCGGCGGCCGGGACGGTGTACGGCGCGGACGACTTGCACGCGGCGGCGGCCGCGAGCGCGACGACGGCGAGCGCGAGGCGGGTCATGGAGAGAGCGTACCGCTTTCCGTGCGAATGCGGTGCAGCGGCGAATCGACCGAGCTCGCCCTGTCGTGCTCCCGCACCGGACGGCGGCGCCGTACGAGCTGCGCTGCTCGGCTACGACGAGAGCGGCGGCCGGGGCGCCTCGGCGGCGAACGCGACGCCCCGGCAAGATTGGCTCACCTGCGAGCGAAGGTTCGTTTCGGACACGCCCCAAATGGTCGATTGACGCGTGTTCACTGCCAGATGACTCGCGGATGGAGCGTCTCGCGCGGACACCGCTCCTGATGCGCCGGATCTCGTCGGCGCCGCATCCGGAACGAGCCCGAGGGGTCGCGGGACCCCCTCCGAGTTCTCGCGCCAGGACGCGAATGCGTGCGCCTGGGAAGGCCTCGAGAACGCATGAGATGCTTCACTCATGGACACCGCACGCGACTTCACCCTCCGTCTCCGGGACCTCCTCCGGCGCGAGCGCCTCGCCCTCGCCGAGTTCCTCCTCGCCCTCGCAGACTTCGACCGGGCGCGCCTATGGGTCGAGCTCGGGTACACGTCGCTGTTCTACTTCCTCCACCGGGAGCTGGGCCTGTCGAAGGGCGCCGCCCACTACCGGAAGACCGCCGCCGAGCTCATCCAGCGCTTCCCCGAGATTGTCGAGCCTCTCCGGGATGGGAAGCTCTGTCTCACGACCGTCGTCGCGCTCTCGAAGGTCCTCACGCCCGAGAACCGGGCGGAGGTGCTGCCGAGGTTCTTCCACCTCTCCAGGACGGAGGCCAATGAAGTCGCCGTCGAGATCCGGCCCGACGAGGCGGCCCCGCGCCGCGACGTCGTGACGACGCCCCGCGCACCCGCCGCGACGGCATTCGTCCTCGCGCTACCGACGCAAGCTGATCCGGGTCACGTTCCGGTTCATCCAGCCAACCAACCGAAGGAGGTACGGCCCGCGCCCGCTCCGGCCCCGCTCGCTTCCTCACGGGCCCGCCGCGTGTCGGTCGAGCCGCTCACGGCCGAGGAGAGCCGGGTCCACGTCACCGTGTCGCGCCGATTTCTGGCGAAGCTCGAGGCCGCCCGGGCGGCGCTCTCCCACTCCCATCCGGGCGCCGGGATGGAGGAGCTCCTCGAGGCCGGCCTCGACCTCCTCCTCGACCGGCACGCGAAGCGGAAGGGGCTCGTGAAGAAGCCCCGGCGCGAGCCGCGCCCGTCCGCGGATCCCGAGTACGTGCCAGCGCACGTCAGGAGGGCCGTCTGGGAGCGGGACGGCGGCCGCTGCCAATGGGAGCTCGACTCGGGCGGCATCTGCGGGTCGACGCAGCGTCCGGAGCTCGACCACGCAACTCCCCGCGCCCGCGGAGGCCCGCCAACGGTCGAGAACCTCCGGATCCTCTGCGGCTTCCCTGAGGTATCCCCTCGATTCCGAGTGGAATACCCAGTGAGATCGATCGAGTAGGGACTCGGGTCGACGGAAAGTGGAAGCGCGCACGCAACTCTGATCCTCTGCTTCTGCCAGGAAACGAAGGGGAGAAACGTGCGCGCCAGCCAGATCTTACGGCAGTTCGAGAGCGACCTGCGACCCGTACATCTCGCGCGAATTCGGGCGGTGTTCGCCACCGTCCACACGCTGCTCAGGTCGGGCAAGCTGTCCCTGACCAACCTGGGGCGAGCGATCGCGGATCACACCTCCCCCAAGCACGGGATCAAGCGAATCGATCGCCTGCTCGGGAACCGGAGACTGCATGCGGAACGGTTCACGTTCTATCGAGCGATCGCGCACCGAGTGATCGGCCGCTGCCAGCGTCCCGTGATCCTGGTCGACTGGACGTCAGTGACGGCCGAGATATGGCCCTGGTGGCAGCGGTTCCGTTCGAAGGCCGCGCTCTCGTGGTGTACGCCGAGGGCCATCCGATCGCGCGCTACCTGAAGCCTGCGGTGAACGAGCAGTTCGTCCGCAGGCTGAAGAGCATTCTGCCGCCCGGGTGCTCCCCGATTCTCGTGACCGACGCGGGTTTCCGATCGCCCTGGATGAAGCTCGTCGAGCGGATGGGCTGGGACTACGTCGGCCGGATCCGTCACGGCACGGTTCAGAACGTCAAGCGCAAGCACTTCACTGGATTCGCGCCCCTGTGGCGACGCACGCGCGTTGTGCCAACGGACCTCGGACACTTCGAACTTGGGCTCAAGGCACGGCATCGCTGCAGGCTGGTCGGGATTCGCAAGCGCGGCGACGCGATCCTGCTCCCGCAGCCGACGATCGTGTTCGGCCGCTACGGCAACGCGGCATCACACTACGACCGCGGCGTGGCACGGTATCGGAGGCACGCGCTCGAGCCTTGGACTCTCGCGACGTCGCTCGAGGACCCTCCCGGTGAGGTGGTGCGCATCTATCGCGAACGCATGCAGATCGAGGAGGCGTTCCGAGACGCGAAGAGCCATCGCTTCGGCTTCGCCCTCTGTTACGCACGCACCAGCTCCGTGGCGCGCGCCGATCTTCTCCTGCTGCTCGCGTGCTTCGGGCTCCTCGCCTCCGTGCTGATCGGCATCGCCGCGGAAGCAGCCAAGCTCCACCTTCGGTACCAGGCAAACACGATCAAGAGCAGGCGCGTCTTCTCGCTCGTTGCACTCGGTCGACTCGTCGCCGCGTCCGCCTACGGTCCCGCAATCCCAGATGCGGTGCTGCGTGTCGCCTGGGCCACCCTCGTCGCCCGTCTAACGCGGAGGGCCGTGGCGTGAAACGGGGGGATCCCTCAGGCGGCTTCCACAACGACCTCGCCGCTCGGCAGGCCTACGGGGACGCGTGGATGGATCGCTTCACGCGCGGACCACGAGCCAGGGCGTCCGGCGCGGGACCGGGCAGGCCGGACTCGCCGCACCCCTGACGGGCCGAGGTGCTGGGGGTCGCTCACCGCCCCAGCCGCGCCCGCAGCTCCTTCGCCTTCGCGAGCATCGGGAGGTCCGGGTCGGCGTTCTTCCACGTCGCGAGCACCGAGTCGACCCGCGCGCGCGCCTTGGCGCGCTCGCCCTTGCGTTCGAGCGCCTGCGCCGCGTGGAGCTGCGCGTCCGGGAGCCCCCAGGTGCGCCAGGTGTCGGACGGGACCTTCCGCAGGGCGTCGGCCGCCTCGACGACCTCGTCGTCCTTGCCGGCGTCGAACGCCACGCGCGTGAGCATCCAGAGCGCGAGGGCGCGCCCGTCGTGCCCCGGCGACTTCACGAGCTCGCGCGCGAGCGCGAGCGCCCGGGGCAGGTCGCCCCGCCGGTACGCGACGGCGACGTCGTACGCGGGCCGCATCTCCGGGGGAAGGGCGGCCGCGGCCTGCGCCGCTCCGTCGAGATTGCCGAGCCAGGCGAGCGCGATGGCGACCCCCTTCGTGACGTGCGGGTCGGCGTCGCGCGCGAGCGCACGCTCCTCGCGGAGGACCGCGTCCGAGGGCCCGTCTCCCATGACGAGCGAGAGCTTCAACGCGTGGCGGACCCCGCGCTTGCCCTCCATCTCCTCCGGGAAGTCGTCCACGGCTCGGAGCGCCTCGCGGCGCCTCCCCTGGTACGCGAGCGCGTTCATCAGCGACGGCACGTGGAACGAGCGGTCGAGCCGCGACGCGGCCGGGGTGGCGTAAGGCCGGACGAGGGCCTCCGCCTCCGCGTAGCGCTCGGCCAGGATCAGCGCCTCCGCGAGCGCCGAGCGCGAGTACCCCGTGCCGTCGAGCTCGAGCGCCCGGCGCGCCGCGGCGACCGCGTCGTCCACCCTGCCGGTCAGGCCGTATGCCATCGTGAGCGCGCGAAACCCCGGGGCGCTCGGCGCCCGCTCGGTCCACCGCTTCGCCGCGTCGGTGAGCTCCGCGGTCCGGTCCAGGGCGGCGAGGCTGTCCGTGAGGTGCATGAGCGCGGGCTCGAACGTCGGGTCGAGCGCGACGGACCGCTGCATGTACGGGAGCGCCTTCGTCCACTCCTCCTCGTGGATGTACTGGTCCCCCGCCATGAACAGGACCTCCTTGTCCTGCGGGTACGCCTCGACCGCGCGCTCGTAGAGCCGGTGGGCGTCCTGGCTGCGCCCGTCCATCACCGCCTTCCAGGCCTGGATGAGCACGCGCTCCTTCGCGGGCACGCGGTCGGCCGCGCGGAGCGCCGCGTCCATGTGCGCCTTCCGCTCGCCCTCGTCCATGCCGGTGAACTTGCCGAGGTAGGCGAGGCGGTAGTGCGCGAGCGCGAAGTTCGGGTCCACCGCGATGGCGCGCCGGTACGCCTCGACGGCGGGCTCGTACCGGATGCCCTCCTTGAGCTGCTCGCCGCGGAAGTAGTGCTGGTACGCCTCGAGGCTCGAGGTGGTGAGGTCGGCGACCTTCACGTTCGAGGCCTGCACCTCCGCGGGCGACTCGCGGAGCCTCTGGCGGGTGGCCTCCGAGAGGCGGTCGATCATCGCCGGGACGCTCGCCTTCCCGCGCCCGTCCTCCTTCAAGGTGAAGAGGTACTCGCTCTTCACCGGGTCGAGCACCTTCAGCTCGATCGCGTAGAGCTGGTCGAAGCGGCGGATCGAGGCGACGACCAGCGCGCGGACGCCCGCGGAGAGCGCGAGCTCGCGCCCGAGCGCCTCGTCCACGCTCGTGACGTCGGTCTTCCCCATCTGGCGGAGCACGTCGAGCATGCGGACGCGGGTCAGCACCGACAGGCGCTGCGACTGCTCGAGCGAGGTGATGAGCATCCCCGAGAGGCCGTCGAGCTCGGGCTCTCCGGTCTGGTTCGCGAAGTCCGCGACCGCGACCGTGATCGGGCCGCCGGGGTCGGCGCCGGGCAGCCACCGCCACGGGCGCACGGCGAGCAGGGCCGCGACGATCGCGGCGATCGCGAGGGCGGCCGCCGCGACGCCGAGCGCGACCGTCCGCCCCGGCGCGCCGCGCCGCGCCCGGACCGGCGCGGACGGCGACGACGGCGTCCGGTCGAGCTCGCGCTGGAACGCGGAGAGCGCCGCGAGCACCGCCGCGCCGTCGCGCGGGCGCTCCACCGGATCCTTCTTCAGCATGCGGGCGACGAGCGCCCCGACGGCGGGCACCTCCGGCACGTCCAGGGCCGGCGCGGGCCGCGACGCCTGCGCGGCCTTGCCGTCCGCGTCGTCCGGGAAGGGCAGCTCGCCCGACAGCATCCGGAAGAGCAGCACGCCGAGGGCGAACACGTCGGTCCGCTCGTCTTCGGGCGCGCCGCGCCACTGCTCGGGCGCCATGTACGCGGGCGTCCCGCCGTCCTGGCGGCGCCGGCCGAGCGCGTGGGCGAGGCCGAAGTCGAGGAGCTTCACCTGCCCGTCCTCGAGCAGGAACACGTTCTCGGGCTTGAGGTCGCGGTGGACGACGCCCTCCGCGTGCGCGTGCGCGAGCCCGCGCGCGATCTCGACGCCGATGCGGAGCGCTTCGCGGAGCGGGATCGGCCCCTGATCGAGCCGGTCCGCGAGCGTCTGGCCGCGGAGCAGCTCGAGGACGAGGTACGGCCCGTGTTCCGAGCGCCCGACGTCGTGGAGCGTGACGATGTTCGGGTGGGAGAGGCGCGCCGCGGCCTCCGCCTCGCGCACGAGCCGCTCCTCGCGCAGGGCGGTGCGGTCGCCGGCGCGCACCGCCTTGAACGCGACGTTCCGCCCGAGCTGTCGGTCGCGCGCCTCCCAGACGATGCCGAACCCGCCGCGGCCGATCTCGCGCACGAGCTCGAACCGATCCGCGAGGACCGCGCCGGGGCGCAGCCACTCGTCCCAGCGCTGTCCGAGCGACACCTCGGGCGTCTGCGCGATCTGCGCCAGGATGCCGGTGAGCGTCCCGGGCCGGACCGCCTCGGCCGCGTCGGCTTCGCGTTGGTTCGCCTCGTTCGCCACGCGCGCCTCCCCGCGTCGCCGAAATCCCTAACGACCGCCCGGGCGACATGCACCGCGGACGGCCCCCGGGACTGAACCCACGGTGGGAAGGCGGATTCCCGCAGGGCCCCCGGCGAAACGGGAGGCCCCAGGTGGGGCTGGCCCGAGCGGCGGGCTACGCGCCGCGGCGGGCGGGCGAGGGAAGGCGCGCGATTCTCGAGCAGCCACTCGCGCGCGGTGACGAGGTCCACCGCCGCGGTGCGGAGCGACTCCGCGCGGTCCGCGTCGACGGCGCGGCCGTCCCGGAGCTCGGCGAGCGTGGCGCGGACGATGTCGCGGAACGCGTCCACCGCGTCGTTGTAGGCCGCCGCGCGCTCGAGGAGCGAGGGCGGGACGTCGTCGAGCGGGACGGCGGTGACGGGCCTCTCGAGGGAGCGGAGCTCGTTCGCGTTCATGGTGGGAGGCTACGCCAGCGCCGCCCGCCCTTCGCGCCCGTGTCCTCGGGTCATGGGGGCCCGCGACCCACGAACACGGCACGGGGCATTCACGAACGGAGAATGTGAGCGGCGGGGCCGGGGTGGGCGTGCCGCGGATCCGGCCGGATCTCCTGGAGATTCCGCTACTTGCCCGGGACGACGACCTTCAGCCGCTCGCCCTCCGAGGTCTCGACGACCGTGCCGCCGCCCTTCAGCTGCTCGGGGGTCGGCTCGCCCACGTCGAAGCTCGCGACCGAGGCGCGCCGGCCGGCACCGTGGAACTTGCCGCTCACGGCGACCGCGATCGACGAGCGGCCGGGACCGGGCGTGAAGGTGACGTCGAAAGCCGCCGTCTCGCCGCGCGCGAACGAGGCGCGCTCGAGGGGCGCCACAGCGCTCGTCACGGCGAGGCCGCCCACGCCGTGGACGTCCACGCGGACGTCCTTCGCGTCGGCCTCGAAGCGGACGGTGACGCGGCCGGAGCCGCCGGAGAGCTTCGCGGCGACGGACACCGGCGCGGCGGGCTTGCCGGCGCCGGGCGGGACGGACGGCTGGGGAGCGGCGGAGGGCTGCGGCGCGCAGGCTGCGAGCGCGAGGGCGGCGGTCGTGACTGCGAGTGCGATGCGGTTCATGTGCGCTCCTCGGCGGGCCGGAGTCACGGGCTCGCGAAGCCGACGGTCGCGGAGTAGGGACCGGGCGGGGGCACCGGGGGCGTGAACCCGCCCCAGCCGGTCAGGATCACGACGTAGGTCTCGCCCGGCACGGTCGCGAACACGATGGTCTCGTTGCCGGACGTCGACTCCGCGAGGGCGAGGAACTGCCCGACGTGCACGCCGTAGAGGTCCACGTCGTAGATCGACGAGGACCTGACGGTCACCTGGGTCATCCCGGGGGCCGCGGTGAAGACGAAGTACCGGTTCTGCGGCTGCTCGTTCGGGAAGTAGGTCGAGTCGAGCGTGACGGTCGTCGAGGACGGGAACGCCAGGGGCGCGTACATGGCGCGCAGCTGGGCGTCGCCGTCGCCGAACGCGGAGATGATCGGGCCGATGCCGTAGCGCGCGAGCACCGCGTCGATCGCGGCCGCGTCGGCGCCCGGCTGCGCCTTCAGGCCCGTGACGAAGGACGCGAGCGTCGTGAGGGCGGGCGTCGTCCGCTCGGGGCCGAGGAGCGTGTCGTAGATCCTTCCGAGCCCGACCTGGGCGGTGTCCCAGGACTCGGTCACCCCGGGCGGCACGCCGTCGTAGAAGTCCCACATCGCGCGGATGACGGAGAGCTCCGAGAACGCGCTCGGCGTCGGATCGTCCGTCGGCGTGGGCTGCGTCTCGACGTCCCAGCCGAAGGCATTCAAGCCCGGACCCCAGTACGTGTCCGCGTAGATCCTCTGGTCCAGCAGGATGGCCGCGAAGGCGCTCGCGTAACCCTCGCCGAACGCGAGGCGCGGGTCGAGCACGTCGCCGAACCCATGCGGGCCGCCGGGGCTGTCGGAGCGGGAGAAGTTGTCCTCGAAGTAGTGCCCCCACTCGTGGACGATGACCTCGCGGTCGAACTCGTCCGTGTCCTCGCCGTCCTTGCCGAGCACGTAGATCTGGCGGAACGACGGGTCGTAGAACGACGTGCCGATCGTGCCGTACGAGTTGAGCGGGCTCCAGTTCACCGTCAGCGGAACGACGTCGAAGGCCACGTCGCGCGGGAGATCGAGCAGCCGGTGCGACGCGGTGTAGAGGGAGTCCAGGATCGCGAACGGCGCCGCGATCCGGGAGGCGCCGTACTGCGATCCGGTCCAGCCATGGGTCGCGTGCACGTTCAGCGTCGGGCTCGCCGAGGTCGATCGGCTGCGCGATCGCCCACGTCGCGTCCGACGTGTTGTCCCGCACGACGATGGAAGGGCTCACCACCTTCGCGAGCACGTAGACGCCGACCGGACCGGTGGGCGCCGGAGTGAACGTGACGGAGTAGTGGCCCGCAAGGTCGGTGGCCGACGTCTGCGAGGACGTTCCCGCACTGCTGGACCTGCACGACCGCCTCGCGGACGGGGCGTTGCTCGGCCGCGGCGAAGTCGAGCCTCCCGGTGTCGGTCGTCGGGTCGTACGTCGCAGGGACGAAGTCGTAGGTGACGTCGCCGGAGACCGTGAACGCCTGGCCCGCCGGGACCGCCGGCGGACCCTGGCAGCCGCCGGGGGGCGTGGCTCCCGCCCGACGAGCAAGCGCTCGCGAGCGCGGAGCCGAGCACGACGACGAGGGAACGACGTGCGTGGAGGTTCATGTACACCTCGGCGGCCGCTCTCGTCTCCCGATCGAGGCGGCGCAGCGACGGCGGGCAGTATAGCCTACACTCGCCGGGCGCCCGGCGGGACCCGCCCCCTCCGGAGCCGCACGCGCGACCGGCGCGGGATCGCGGCGGCGGCCGCGGTTCCCGGCCGGCGGGCGAGCGGATACCATCCGCGCGTGTGGACGATCGAGCCGGAGGGAGGGCGGCTCCTCGCGCGCGCGGCCTACGTCGCGGCGGTGGTCGCGTTCCTGCTCGCGCAGGAGCCCGGGCTCCGTCTCCGGCGCGAAGAGCACCGCGCGTGGTGGGCGGGCTCGGGGCGCGACCTCCTGAACGCCGCCGGCCTCCTCGCGGTCGCCGGCGCGCTCCGGCTCTGCGGCTTCTCGTGGCCCGCGGCGCTCCTCGTCGGCGGCTCGCTCACGCTCGCGATGTTCGGCGCGTCGGTGCTCGTCGCGATCCGAATCGAGACGGCGCATCCGCGGGCGTGGTCGTTCGCCGTCGGCGCGACGCTCGCGCTCCCGGTGCTGATCTGGCCGGCGGAGGTGCTCGGGGTGTTCGCGGCGGTCGCGGTCGTGCTGTTCGGGGACGCGGCGCGGTGAGGGTCGAGGTCGAGGTCCGGGTCGGGGTCGGGGGTCGGGGTCGCCGAAAAAGAAAAGGGCCGCCGGTCTCCCGGCGGCCCTCGAGCTTCGTCGCGCGGGACGCGCGGACTACATCATCCCGCCCATGCCGCCCATCCCGCCGCCGCCGCCGGCCGGAGCTGCGGACTCCTCCCGCGGCTTCTCGGCGACCAGCGCCTTGGTGGTGAGCATGAGCGAGGCGACCGACGCGGCGTTCTGGAGCGCCGTGCGGGACGACCTTGGTCGGGTCGATGACGCCGGCCTTCACGAGGTCCTCGTACTCGCCGGTCGCGGCGTTGAAGCCGAAGTTGATCTCCTTCGACTCCTTCACCTTGTTCACGACGATCGAAGCGCTCGTAGCCGCCGTTCTCGGACGATCTGGCGGATCGGCTCCTCGAGCGCGCGGCGCACGATGTCGACGCCGAACTTCTCGCCCTCCTCGACCTGCACCTTGTCGAGGGACTTGAGGCAGCGAAGGTACGCGACGCCGCCGCCGGGGACGATGCCCTCCTCGACGGCCGCGCGGGTCGCGTGGAGCGCGTCCTCGACGCGCGCCTTCTTCTCCTTCATCTCGGTCTCGGTCGCCGCGCCGACGTTGATGACCGCGACGCCGCCGACCAGCTTCGCGAGCCGCTCCTGCAGCTTCTCGCGGTCGTAGTCGCTCGTGGTCTCCTCGATCTGGGCGCGGATCGGCTTCACGCGCGCCTCGATGTCGGCCTTCTTGCCGGCGCCGTCGATGATCGTGGTGTTGTCCTTGTCGATCGTGATCCGCTTCGCGCGGCCGAGGTCCTTCAGCGTGACGTTCTCGAGCTTGAGGCCGAGCTCCTCGGCGATCATCTTGCCGCCGGTGAGGATCGCGATGTCCTCGAGCATCGCCTTGCGGCGATCGCCGAAGCCCGGCGCCTTCACCGCGCAGACGTGCAGCGTGCCGCGCAGCTTGTTCACGACGAGCGTCGCGAGCGCCTCGCCCTCGACGTCCTCGGCGACGATGAGGAGCGGCTTGCCGCCGCGCGCCACCTGCTCGAGCAGCGGGAGCAGGTCCTTCATGTTCGAGATCTTCTTCTCGTGGATGAGGATGTAGGCGTCCTCGAGGACCGCCTCCATGCGCTCGGCGTCGGTCACGAAGTACGGCGAGAGGTAGCCGCGGTCGAACTGCATGCCCTCGACCACCTCGAGCGTCGTCTCGAGGCCCTTCGCCTCCTCGACCGTGATGACGCCCTCCTTGCCGACCTTCTCCATCGCCTCGGCGATGATGTTGCCGATGGTCTCGTCGCCGTTGGCGGAGATGGTGCCGACCTGGGCGATCTCCTTCTGGTCCTTGCGTCGGCTTCGAGAGCTTCTTCAGCTCGGCGACCACGGCCTCGACCGCCTTGTCGATGCCGCGCTTGATGTCCATCGGGTTGTGGCCGGCGGCGACGAGCTTCGAGCCCTCGCGGTAGATGGCCTGGGCGAGCACGGTCGCGGTGGTGGTGCCGTCGCCGGCGACGTCGGAGGTCTTGGAGGCGACCTCCTTCACCATCTGCGCGCCCATGTTCTCGAACTTGTTCTCGAGCTCGATCTCCTTGGCGACGGTGACGCCGTCCTTGGTGATGGTCGGCGAGCCGAAGCTCTTCTCGATGACGACGTTGCGGCCCTTCGGCCCGAGCGTGACCTTGACCGCGTCGGCGAGGGTGTTGACGCCCTTCAGGATCGCCTCGCGGCGCGCTTCTGATCGAAGATGATTTCCTTGGCTGCCATGGCTGTTTCGCTCCTCGTGAATCGGGGTGGGGCGGGAGCTAGCCCTCGATCACGCCGAGGATGTCCTCCTCGCGCATGATCAGGTGCTCCTCGCCGTCGATCTTGATCTCGGTGCCGGCGTACTTCGCGAAGAGGATGCGGTCGCCGGCCTTGACGTCGAGCGGCCGGACCTTGCCGTCCTCGTGCACCTTGCCGTTGCCCGACGGCGATCACCTTGCCCTCGATCGGCTTCTCCTTCGCCGTGTCGGGGATGATGATGCCGCCCTTCGTCTTCTCCTCCTCCTGCGACCCGCTTCACGATGATGCGGTCCTGCAGCGGACGGATCTTCATGGACGCTCCTCCTGTCGTTCGTGCCCCGCGCGTCGCGCGTGGCGGCTCTTGAATGTCGGGTGCCACCTGGCAGTCGAGTGACCGGACTGCCAGCGGCGCGCGTATCCTAACCAGCGACCCCTCCGTGTCAAGCGAGCGCGCCGTTTCTCGATGTGCTCGTCCCAACAGGGATTTTCTTCCGTTACTGGCAATCGGTGGAGGCGACTGCTCACCGCCCGCTGGCACTCCTCCCATGCGGCTGCTCGGGCTCCGGTGGCAGTTCAAAAGCCCTTTTGCCACAGGGGGTTGCGCCTGCTGGGTCCCTTGCGTAGCGTGAAGGTGGAGCGCCCCGTAGGGTGCCCCACAGGGAGGGCGGCAAGCGATCGCAGGGCCGGACGGAGAGGAGGGGAGCGTGAGCGAGAGGATCCTGATCGGCAAGAGCGCGCACGAGTGGTTCCGGGAGATGGTCGCGGACGCCCTCGCCCAGCGCCGGCTTCAGGTCCAGGAGGTCACCGAGTTCTACCTCGTGAACCTCCTCGCCGGCTTCCTCGAGAAGGAGCGGCTCTTCGTCGAGGAGCCGGACGGCACCGTCACCGCCGAGCCGCTCGCCCTCATCCTCCTGCGCGCGCTCGCCTCGGAGCGCCGCGCCCGCGCCGCGCAGCTGAAGCGGCTCGGCGACACCGCGCTCTTCGTGTCCGGCTTCTTCGGCGACTCGCTCGCCCGCTCGCGCGTGGACGTCGACTACTACATCGCGATGGGCGGGCGGGCGTACGGCGCGCTCGCCGAGAGCGAGCGCGGCCTCGACGCGCTCTACGAGGAGCTCTCGGACCGCTTCGGCGCGTTCGTGGACCTGTTCGCCGAGATCGCGGAGCTCTCCGACCTGCGCTCGAACCGTGGACTGCTGCGGCTCTACGAGCGGTTCCTGCAGACGCGCTCCGAGCGCGTCGCGAAGATGCTGCGGGACCGCGGCGTCGCCCTCTTCTCGGGGCCGGGCGCGCCGCCGCGGGGACTCCCGCAGTGAGCGAGCACCCTCCCTCGCCTCCGCTCCGGGCGAGCGCGCGCGCGACCCCCCCTCGCCTCCGCTCCGGGGGGCAGGTGGCACGCTCGCGTTCCTCCAGCGGGAGCTCGAGGCGATCTACGGCGTCGAGGCGCCGCGCGTGCAGGAGTTCCTCGTCGGCGGCGACGCCGCCCGCGCGGCGGGGCACTCGCCGCACGCGCCGGAGGAGCTGCTCGTGGTCGAGGAGGACGACGGCGTCTCCCTCGGGCTCTACCTCGACGACGAGGTCGTCGCGGCCGCGGCCCGGACCGATCCGCACGACCCGCGCCCGCGCCTCACCGCGCGCGCCGGGCTCGGCAAGATGGCGTGCGCGGCGGAAGGCGTCTCGCACTTCGTCTACCTCGCGACGCGCGCGGCCGAGGGGCGGCCGGTGTCGCTCCTCGAGCTGGAGGTCCAGGCCGAGGTCGACAAGTTCGCGCTCCTGCTGCTGCACCTGTGGCGGCGCGGATTCCGGCGGATGAGCGGCGCGCTCCGGCGCCGGCTCTTCGAGCGCGTCCGCTATCACGCGTGGCTCGCCGCCGACGAGGTGCACCGGTACCGCGAGGCGAACCGGCTCGGGGGCGGGTACGCGCGCTGGCTCGAGGGGCGGTACGTGCAGGACGCCGACATCGACGGGCTCGTCCGCGAGCTGCGCCGCACCTACAGGCGCGCGGGGCGGGACAAGATCGCGTACCTCGGAACGAGGACCGTGCAGTAGCGCCGCTCCGAAAATGCGAAGGGCGCGTCACCCGGACGCGCCCTCTCGTAGGCCGCAGGGAGCGGGCCGGCACATTTCGCTTCGCGAAAAGTGCCTGGCCCGGAGATGGGACGGGCCTACCGCAGCGTGCGGGTCTGCCCCGCCGGGATCGTCGCCTTCTCCTTGTCGAACTTGCCGGCGAGCGCCTCCTTCACGGAGCGGTCGAACCGCACCTTGCCGGTGGCGATCTCGCGGAGCGACAGGACGGGCGGCTTGTTCTTCTGGTTCGCCATGAGCGGCCGGGCGCCGGCCATGAGCTGGCGCGTCCGCTTCGTCGCGAGGAGCACGAGCGCGAAGCGGTTGTCGACCATGGGGAGGCAGTCTTCGACGGTGACGCGGGCCATGTGACCTTCCTTGCTGGCCGCGGGCCCGGGAACGCCCGGAACCCGCGGAACGGCGGAATGTATTCGGGTGGGGCCCCCGGGTCAATGAGGTGTTGCCGCGGGCGGGCGCCCCCTCGACCGGGTGGTCTCCGGCGGGCGCGCCGGGTCACGCCTTCCAGAAGTCGCCCGCGCCGGCGCGGTCCTTCCGGAGGTCGTGGCCCGGGTCGAGCTTCACGAACGTGCACATCTCGTTCAGGCGCGAGTAGATCCGGTCGCCGACGCGCCTGGGAAGGGTCATCGACTCGGCGTCGCGCCCGAAGTCCTGGGAGCGCGTGTTGTACCGGGTCCCGGGCTGCTCCTTCACCGGGCTCTCGCGCTCCTCGAGGAAGTAGTTCGTGGCGAAGAGCGTCGCGAGCCCGGAGTTGAAGCGCCGGCTGATGAGCTCGTCGAGCATCGAGCGCTCCCACTCGGTGCCGCGCTCCTTCCCGAGCTCGTCGATGCCGAGCACCGGCACGAAGAGGAGGGGCTTCAGGATGTCCATGTGGCTCTGGTTCTGGCTGAACCCGGCCTTCATGTCCGAGAGGAGCAGCATGAACTCGACGTAGCGGCTCGCGATCCCCTTCTCGAGCGCGAGCCAGCGGAGCGTCGCCGCGAGGAGGTGCGTCTTCCCGGCGCCGGGCCGCCCGTAGAGCAGGAACCCCTTCGTCGGCGCGTCCTTGCGGAACTTCTTCGCGAAGTCCTCCGCGACCGCCTTCGCCTTCGCGTGGTCGGGTGACCAGCCCTTGAACGTCTCGAACGACGCCTTCGCGATCGCGGGCGGGATCCCGATCTGGTTGAAGATCTTGAGCCGCTCGTCGAGGTGGCGGCAGGCGCAGGGCTGCGCGACGGTGGCCCCGCCCGACGGCACGAGCATGTAGCCGGTCTCGCCGCAGCGCGGGCACGCGGTCTGGCAGGTGCACCGCCGCGCGCGCGCGGCGTGGCCGAGGACCTGCTCGACGACGTAGCCGGCACCCCCGCAGTCGGGGCAGGCGTTGTCGGCGGGCGGCGGCATCGGGGGGCGGAGTCTACACGGATCCGCGCAGGCAGGTCAGCCCGGCCGCTCGGGCCGCGTCCACGAGGTGCGCGCGGAGCGCCTCGCGGTACGCGCGCGGGCTCGCGGAGCGCGGGCGCGCGCCGGCGAGGAGCCGGACGCGCGGGCCGAGCGCGCGGCGCTCCGGCGGGGGCAGCCCGCCGAGCCACGCCGCGAGGATGCGCGCGTCCGCCTCGGCGAGCGCGGTCTCGACGCGCTCGAGCGGGGACCCGGGGCCCTCGGCCGCCGCCGCCAGCGCGCGCCACGCGGCGCGGTAGCCCTCGCGCTCCGCCCCGGCCGCGTCGCGCCCCGCGTCCGCGACGAGCTCCCGGGCGCGGGCGAGTCGGTCGCCCGCCGCGTCGTCCTCCTGGGGCGGCGCGGGCGCGTCGCCGACGCGCTGCGCGCGGTAGGCGTCCCACTCGTCCTCGACCGCGAAGCGAAGGGCGCGGATGGAGCGCGGCCCCCCCGCGCGCCGCTCGGCGAGGTCCTCGAGCCCCCGCCGGAGCCCGCGGCACACCACCGCGATCGGCACCCCGCGCCGCTCCCACTCGGCGACGGTCTCGGCGTCGAGCGGCGAGAGCATGAGGCCGGAGCCGCGGAGGCCGAGGAAGTACTCGGTCACGACCGTCCGGTAGTCGAGCGCGGCGGCGGGGAGGTCGGACATCCGGGACGAGGATAGGGCGGGGGGGTGACGCCGGAGCCGACCTCCGACCGCGACCCCGACCTCGACCCCGACCCCGACCGCGACCCCGACCGCGACCCCGACCGCGACCCCGACCTCGACCTCGACCTCGACCTCGACCTCGACCGCGACGCGCGGCGCGCGACCGTCACACGCTCGCGCCCGCGGCGCGCGACGACTCGTGCCTCAGCGCGTCCATCACCTCGTGCGCCGACCGCGGCCGCCGGTCCGGGTCCTTCTCGAGCAACCTCTCCGCGAGGTGCGCGAGCGCGGCTTCGGCCCCGGGGTTCCAGACGGCGATCGGCAGCGGCCGCGCCGAGAGGATCTGCCGCCACAGCCCCACCGGCTCGCTCGCCGCGAACGGCGGGACGCCCGCGAGGAGCTCGTAGAGGATGACGCCGAGGCTGTAGAGGTCGCTCCGCGCGTCGACGGGCTTCCCCTGCGCCTGCTCGGGGGACATGTACCGGTACGTCCCGACGACGCGCCCCGTCACCGTGAGCGAGGAGTGGTCGTCGCTCGCGTCGCGCACGAGACCGAAGTCCATGATCCGGGCGACGCGCCGGTCGTCGACCATGATGTTCGTCGGCTTGATGTCCCGGTGGACGAGGTCGTGGGCGTGGACGTACGCGAGCGCGTCCGCGACCTGGAGGAGGGCGGCCCGCAGCCGCAGCATCCGCGCCGGGCGGTTCAGCGCCTCGCGGACCTCGGGCGAGAGCGCGTACGTCGGCGGCGTCGCGGGCACGGGCCCGTCGAGCGACACGACGGTCGCCCGCGGGTAGCCCTCCGGCTCCGTCTCCGGCTCGTCCATCATCGCGGCGAGCGCGAGGATCGCCTCCGCCCCGCGCTCGTCGCTCGAGGGCTCGGCCGCGCCCGAGAAGGCGTCGAGCGCGTCGAACGACGGGTCGCTGAGCGGTCCCTCGTCGATCACGGGCGAGAGGTAGCGGCGGAGGTCGAGCCCCTCGACGAGCTCCATCGCGAGGAACGAGTACCCCTCGTGCACGCCCGCGCCGTAGACGCGGACGACGTTCGGGTGATGGAGCGTGCGGAGCACCTCGTACTCGCGCGCGAGCCGGCGCGCCGCCGTCGCATCCACGGCGGGTGCGGGTCCGAGCATCTTCACCGCGACGAGCTGGCCGGTGTCGCGGTTTCGCGCGCGGTACACCGTCCCGATCCCTCCCCGTCCGATGACGGACAGGATCTCGTACGGGCCGACGCGGCGCGGGGGCACAGAGATCGAGGATAGGTGCCCCGCGCGGCGAGATCAAACGGAGGTGTGGGTCGGAGGGCGCCCGGACCGCCCGGATCCCGGTCCCGGGAGCGCCGCCGCACCGCGTCGGCGTGCTATAAGCCCGCGCGTGGAGGAGCGGACCCTCGTCCAGGAGCTGGAAGCGCGCGTGAAGTCGCGGCCCTTGCCGCGCCACGTCGCGATCATCATGGACGGCAACGGTCGCTGGGCCGAGGCGCGAGGGCTCCCCCGCGTGGCCGGCCACCGCGAGGGGTCGGAGGCGGTCCGGGCCGTGACGCGCGCGGCGCGGCGGGTCGGGCTCCGGGCGCTCACGCTGTACGCCTTCAGCTCCGAGAACTGGGGCCGCCCGGAGGAGGAGGTCGGCGCGCTCATGCAGCTGCTCGCCGAGTACCTCGACTCCGAGCGCGCGGAGATGATGGAGAACGGGATCCGCCTGAACGCGATCGGCGACCTCGAGCGGCTCCCCGGGTTCGTCCGCGACCGGCTCGCGGCGGCGCGGGCGGAGACGGCGGCGAACGGCGCGATGACGCTCACGCTCGCGCTCTCCTACGGCGGCCGGCAGGAGATCGTGGCCGCCGCGCAGGCCGCGGCGCGAGCGAAGGGCGCCGCGCTCGAGGTGGATGACCTCGAGGGCTCGCTCTGGACCGCGGGGCTCCCCGAGCTCGACCTCCTCGTCCGCACGAGCGGCGAGCGCCGCATCTCGAACTTCCTCCTGTGGCAGGCCGCGTACGCCGAGCTGCTCTTCACGGACGTGCTCTGGCCCGACTTCCGCGAGGCGGAGCTCTTCGCCGCGATCGCCGACTACCAGACGCGCGAGCGCCGGTTCGGGCTCACGGGGGCGCAGCTCTCCGGCCCCTCGCGGGAGTGAGGCCCGATGGGCGCGCTCGACCCGAAGAACCGACGGAACCTGGCGCTGCGCGTGGGCTCCGCGCTCGTGCTGTTCCCCATCGCGGTCTGGCTGACCGTCGTCGGCGGGCTCCCGTTCGCGGCGCTCGCGGGCGCCGCCGCGGCGGTGGCGGCGTCCGAGCTCGTCCTCATGTTCGGCGCGATCGGCGCGGGCGAGGCGCTCGGCATCGCGGTCGCCGGCGCGATCCCGCTCATGGCCGCCTTCGGCCGGAGCGGCGATCTCCTGCCGGGCTGGTCGGGGCTCGCGCTCGCGGCCGCCACCGTCGCGGTCATGGTCGTGTTCCTGTTCCGGCAGGAGCCGCTCGAGCGGATCCCGCGCTCGCTCTCGATCGTGGTCCTGTCGTGGCTCTACTGCGGCCTCCTCATCGCCTCGCTCGTGGGGCTGCGGGACCGCTTCGACGTGGCGTGGGTGATCGTCGCGTTCGTCGCGTCGTGGGCGAACGACACGGCTGCCTACTTCGCGGGCCACGCGTTCGGCAGGCACAAGCTCTACGAGCGGATCTCGCCGAAGAAGACGTGGGAGGGGTTCGCCGGCGGGCTCGCCGGGAGCGTCGTCGGCTCGCTCGCCGTGCTCTGGCTCCTCCACCCGAGGGCGCTCACGCCCGCCGGCGCCGTCGTGGTCGGCCTCGGCGCGGGCGTGTTCGGCCCGCTCGGCGATCTCGCCGAGTCGATGGTGAAGCGCGCGGCGGGGGTGAAGGACTCCGGCAAGATCATCCCCGGCCACGGCGGGCTCCTCGACCGCATCGACGCGCTCCTCTTCGTCGCGCCCTGGGTCTACGTGTGCGCGGCGTGGCTCGAGCACGCGCCTTAGGGCCCCCGGAGCCCGCCGCCCCGCCCGCCCTCGGCGGCGCGCGCGGGCCCGTGCTAGAGATCCCCCCGTGAAGCGCGTCGCGATCCTCGGCTCGACCGGATCCATCGGCGTCCAGGCGCTCGACGTGGTCGCGCGCTTCCCCGAGCGGTTCGAGGTGGTCGGCCTCGCCGCGGGGCGGAACGTCGCGCGGCTCGCGGAGCAGGTCCGCCGCTTCCGCCCGAGGGTCGTCTCGGCCGGCGACGAGGCGTCCGCGCGGGAGCTGCGGGCGCTCGCCCCCGCCGGGACGGAGGTCCTCGCCGGCGACGCGGGGGCGGTGGCGGTCGCGACCCACGCGGACGTGGACTTCGTGCTCGCGGCGATCTCGGGCGGCGCCGGGCTCCGCTCCACCGCGGCGGCGGTCGAGGCCGGGAAGGCGATCGGCCTCGCCAACAAGGAGTCGCTCGTGCTCGCGGGCGAGCTCCTCGTGGCGCGCGCCGAGGCGAAGCGCGTCGCGATCCTGCCGGTGGACTCGGAGCACAGCGCGATCCACCAGTCGCTCGCCGGGCACAACCGCGGCGACGTTCGACGGCTCATCCTCACCGCCTCGGGCGGGCCGCTCCGGACGATGCCCGCCTCCGAGCTCGCGTCGGTCACGCCGGAGCGCGCGCTCAAGCACCCGAACTGGTCGATGGGCGACAAGATCACCATCGACTCCGCGACCCTGATGAACAAGGGGCTCGAGGTGATCGAGGCGCGCTGGCTGTTCGGCGTCGAGCCGCAGCGCATCGACATCGTGGTGCACCCGGAGTCCATCGTGCACTCGATGGTCGAGTACATCGACGGCTCCATGGTCGCGCAGCTCGGCGTCTCCGACATGCGCGGCCCCATCAGCTACGCGATGGGTCACCCGGAGCGGCTCCCCCTCGACCTCCCGCCCCTCGACCTCGGCAAGCTCGGGAAGCTCACCTTCGAGCCGCCCGACGCGGCGCGCTTCCCCGCGTTCATGCTCGCGTACCGGGCGCTCGAGATCGGCGGGACGGCGCCCGCCGTGCTCTCCGGGGCCGACGAGGCCGCCGTCGCGGCCTTCCTGGCCCGGCGCTGCCGCTTCACCGACATCGCCGAGGCGTGCGCCGCCGCGCTCGACGCGCACGCGCCGGAGCCGGTCCGGTCGGTGGAGCAGGCGCTCGCGGCGAGCGAGTGGGGCCGCCGCGAGGTGGAGCGCCGGCTCGGCGCGCGCGCGTGACGCGCCCGCGCCTCGCCCCGCCGGGGGAGACGGCCGGGCGGGCGCCGGCGCCGGGGAGCCGCTAGACTGCCGGGTGATGGCGGACACCCTCTTCAAGATCGGCGCGTTCCTCCTCCTCCTCGGCGGGCTCATCTTCGTCCACGAGCTCGGGCACTTCCTCGTCGCGAAGGCGCTCCGCGTGAAGGTGCTCCGGTTCTCGATCGGGTTCGGGCCGCGCCTCTTCGGCGTCCGGCGGGGGGAGACGGAGTACCGGCTCTCGGCGCTTCCCCTCGGCGGCTACGTGAAGATGGCGGGGGACGATCCGGCCGAGGAGGTCGCACCCGAGGATCGCGGCCGGGGCTTCCTCGAGCAGGCACCCTGGAAGCGGCTCGCGATCGCCGTCGCCGGCCCCGGCATGAACCTCGTGTTCCCGGGGGCGATCATCGTCGCGCTCACGGTGGCCGCGCTCGGCAGGCCGACGGCGGGACCGGTCATCGGGACCGTCGCGCCCGGCCAGCCCGCGGCGGCGGCCGGTCTCCGGCCCGGCGACCGCGTCCTCTCCGTCGAGGTCCCCGGCGAGCCCGCCCGGCCGATCCGGGACTTCGAGGACCTGCGCGACACGGTGTCGCCTCACCCCGGCGAGCCGCTCGTCTTCCGGGTGAAGCGGGATGGGAGGGAGCTCGACCCCATCACCATCGTCGCCGGGGTCGCCGAAGACCGGAGCCCGATCGAGGTCTCGAAGCGCGGCGTCATCGGGGTGACGCCCGTGTACGTGACGGCGACGGTCGCGCCGGTCGCGCCCGGCGCCGCCGGGCCGCTCGCGCCCTTCGACCTCGTCGTCTCCGCGGGCGGCAAGCCTGTCCGGAACGCCGCCGACCTCACCGCCGCGCTCGCTCCGGCGGGCTGCGGCCCCGTCGACCTCGAGGTCGTCCGGGAGAGGCCCGTCGCGCTGCCGGGCGCGAACCTCGGCGGCTGGGAGGCGGTGAGCCTCCGGGGCGTGCCCACCTGCGTCGACGGGAAGCCGTCGTTCCGGCTCGCCGACCCGGAGGTCTCCACCTTCGTCGCCGCCGTGACGCCCGGGTCGCCCGCCGCGAAGGCCGGCCTCGTCCGGGGCGACGCGATCGCCTCGATCGACGGCAAGCCCGTCAAGAGCTTCATCGACATCCAGGCGCTCGCCGCCGACTTCAAGGTGGACGTCCCGCTCTCCATCGGGCTCGCGAGCGGTCGCACCGTGCCGCTCGTCCCCGAGACGAAGACGCTCGTCGACGACCTGACGAAGGAGCGCAGCGACGTGCCGTGGGTCGGGTTCACGAGCGCGCGGCGCGCCGCGGTGGATCCGGCCGCGCTCCGGATCGAGTCCGTGCCGCTGTCGCGCGGCTTCGGCGAGATCGCCGTGGAGGCCTGGCGCGAGCTCGTGGACGTGGTCCGGAAGAACGTGCTCGCGATCGCCGGGATCCTGACCGGGAAGATCAGCTTCAAGTCGTTCGGCGGGCCCATCATGATCTACTCGATGGCGACCGGGGCCGCCGAGCGCGGGCTCGGGCCGTTCCTGTCGCTCATGGCGCTCATCAGCGTGAACCTCGCGCTCATGAACCTCCTGCCGATCCCCGTGCTCGACGGCGGGCACATCGCGCAGGCCGCGCTCGAGAGCGTCACCCGCAGGCCGCTCTCGGTCCGCGCGCGGGAGATCGCGAACGTCGTCGGGCTCATCCTGCTGTTCACGCTGATGGCGTTCGTGTTCCGGAACGACATCATGCGGCTCGTCGGGTAGCGCGCGTCACGCCGCGCCGTGCGCTCGCGCGGCGGCCGGTGCGCGCTCACACGTCTCGCGCGCCGGCGCCGCCGGCCGAGGCCGCGCCACGAGGACGTGGTTCAGGCGGTCCCGGCCGCTCGCGGTCTCGATCGCCGCGCCGTCGAAGCCGCAGGCGTCGAGCAGCGTCGCGTACGCCGCCGGCGCGTAGTAGCTCGCGCGGTAGCCGGCCATCCAGCCGGAGCGGGCGTACGAGGCCGCGCTGAAGCAGTCCGTGACGACGGTGCCCGACGGCCGGACCGCGCCGCGGAGCCAGCCGAGGTGCGCGAGCAGGGACGGCTTGTCGATCCAGGAGGACAGGCCGACGAAGAGGGCGAGGTCGAAGGGCGCGGAGCCGAGCCGCTCGCGCGACGCGGGGTCGGTGAGGTCGCACCGGACGAACTCGACCGAGACGCCGAGCGCGCCGGCCCGCTCGCGGATCGCCGCCCGCAGCTCGCCGTGCGGGTCGAGGTCCGCGGCGACGACGTGCACGCGGGAGAGCGTCACCCGGCCGCGGGAGGCCACGCGCTCGAGGGCGCGGAAGAGGTCCTCGGCGGTGCCGCACGGCGCGGAGAGGACGCGCACCCCGCGCGCCCGGCCGAGCGCGCCCACGAGCTCGCGCTCGAGCACGTCCACGAGGAGGTGGAGCCGGTCGTGCACCGCGCGGTGGAGCGGGTACCCGAGGAAGATCCGGTCGAGGAGGCCCGGTGGGCGGCGGTCCTGTTCGTAGATCCTGCGCATGACGCCCGCGGAGTAGCCCTCGCGCAGGAGCGCGCGGCCGTGCCGCGAGGTGAGGAAGAACGGCTCGCGCCAGGCGCCGTGCCGGAGGTCGGTCGCGAGGTACGCGAGGTAGTCCGGCCGCAGCACCCGCTTCCACGGCGCGCGCCGGGTGAGCGCCGTCGTGCCGAGCACGTCCTCGGGCGCGGGGCGTGCCCGCGCCGCCGCCGCGACGCGCCCCGCGACGGCGCCGAGGACGCGGCTGCACGTCTCGCCGGCGCTCCACGCGCCGGTCGCGAGCACGTGGACCTCGAGCGCGCCCTCGCGCTCGAGCGCGAAGAGCGCCTCGAGGTAGCCGTCGCGCGCCTGCGCCATGTCGGCGAGGTTCTCGTGCGGGTCCCGCGGCGCGCCGCGGCGGGCGATCCGGCGCAGCGCGACGGCGGGCGGGACGTCGAGGACCACCGCGACGTCGGGGAGCCACGCGAGGTCGAGGCCGAGGGCGCGCCCGCACCGGACCGCGAGCCGGAGCGCGCGGAGCCGCAGCCGCTCCCCGAGGCCGGCGCCCGGCGGCATCGGTCCGCCGCGCACGAACGCCAGCCGCTCGACGAGCCGCGCGCTCGCGGCGCCGCCGTAGTTCGCCCAGCGGCCCGCCGCGCAGAGGAGGGCGTGGCCGTCGGAGAAGACGACGTCCGCGCGGTAGCGCCGCGCGAGGCGCCGTGCGGCGAGGTCCTGCACGAGCATCTGGAGGAGCTTCACGACGGGATACAGCCAGACGAGCCCGGCGCAGCGCTTCGCGGCGCGGCGGAGCGCCGGCGCGACGCGCGCGGCGAGCGGGAGCCCGCGCGCGGCGACGCCGCCGCTCGCGAGATCCTCGTCCGGGGTGGAGACGGCGAACGTCGCGCCCGCCGCCGCCGCCCGGACGCCGAGGCGCGCCGCGGCGAGCGCCGGCAGGGCCTGGGCGACCGTGGTCTTGCCGCTGCCGTCGATGCCGAGGATGGCGACGTGCGTGGTCATGGCGCGACCTCCGGGAGGGCCGGCCACCGGTAGTCGGGGCCGGGTGCGACGGGGAGCGCGCCCGAGAGCCGGAACGTGAGCGCGCGGTCGAACGACTCGGGGTCCTCGTCGAGGAAGAACTCGGTCGCGGCGCCGTCCGGCGCCTCGAGCCGGACGGTGTCGCCGCGCGCCAGCACGGACACCCGCGCGCGGCGCGCCAGCTGGCGCGGCGAGAGGAGGAAACGCACGAGCGTGCCCGGCGCCATCCGGTCGAGCAGCGCGAGCACCATCGCGGGCTCGCCCGCACGGACGCCCGAGCGGACGGGGAGGCCGTCGACGTCGAACTTGGCGACCGCGCCGGCGAGCACGTGCGTGCCGGTCGCGCGACCGCGGGCGAGCAGCCGCAGCCCGGCGCCGCCGGGCCGCGACGTCACGGCGTCGCGCAGGGCGCGGAGCGCGAACGCGACCGCGTACTCGATCCGGTTCAGCCGCTCGATCCCGAGGAGGCGCGCGAGCGCGCGGCGAACGCGCGGGTGAGCGCGGTGCCAGCGCGCGAGGTCGCCGGGCACCCGGCCGAACGCGCCGAAGCCGGCGAGCGACGTCGCGTGCAGCGTGCGGCGGCGGCCGTCCGCGTCCTCCACGTCGCAGCGCAGGAGCTCGCACCGCGCGAGGCGGCCGGCGAGCAGGTTCTCGACGATGCCGCGGAGCGCGGCCTCGGGATCCGCCGGGACGCCGAAGTGGCGCGCGAAGACGTTGCCCGAGCCGAGCCGCAGCGCCGCCACCGCGACGCGACCCGGCTCGCGCGACAGGTCGAGCGCGGCCGCGATCCCCTCGACCGCCGCGCGGAGCGTCCCGTTCCCGCCGCCGACGACCACCGCGCAACCGCCCGCCGTCCGACCGACGAACTCCTGCGCGACGCGCCTCGCGGCCGGGTGGTCCGCGACGCACGCGACCTCGAGGCGGTCGCTCCCGAGCGCGCCCTCGACGATCGCGCGGAGCCGGGCCGCGAGGGCGGGCGGGTGGCCCGTGCCGGAGGTCGCGTTGAGGAGCAGCAGCAGGCGCTCGGTCATCCTGTTCCGACGAGGCGCGGGCGCCGCGCCGCGTGACGCGCGCTGCCCGGGATCGATCCGGGCTCCCGGCGGATCAGGGGGTTACGAGCGCGCCGCGCCGCGGCGCGCCATCGGACGGCGAGCTACACGAACGTCGCCCGGTTGAGGAACACCGGCAGCCCGCGCTTGTTCGCGTAGATCGGCCGGTACCGCTCGGTGTTGTACATGGTGGCGACGTCCACCTTCCGGGGCCCGAGCTTCGGGTCCGGGATCGGCACCATGTCGTACTGCCCGTTCACGAGCGCGGACATGAGCCCGCTCTTCCCCTCGAGGAGCGCGTCGAGCGCCATGGTCCCGTAGGTCGAGGCGATGAGCTTGTCGATGAAGTCGGGGTCGCCGGAGCGCAGGTCGTAGGTGAGGTCGGAGACGATCGTCTCCTGCTTCGCCCGCTTCTTGATCTCGTCCGCGAGCGCCTCGCCGACGCTCATCTTCTTCCGGTGTCCGTAGGCGTCGGGCTCGCCGTACTCCTGCACCTGGTAACCCTGCCACTCGGCGCCCTCGGAGAGGATGACGAGGGAGTAGTTGCTCGGGTTGTCCTTCTTCTCCTGGACGAGCAGGTCGATGAGCCTGCCGACGTCCACCTTGTACTCGGGGATGACGCAGCGGTTCGAGGTCACGTAGGCGGTGTAGAGCGAGGTCCACCCGGCGTCGCGACCGAACACGCGGAAGACGCCGATGCGCTCGTGCGACCCGACGGTGCGTGCGCTGGCGCTCGACGGCGTCCATCGCGCGCGTGATCGCGGTCGAGAAGCCGATGCAGTACTCGGTGTTCCGCACGTCGTTGTCCATCGTCTTCGGGATCGCGATCACCTTCGCGCCGAGGTCGTGGAGCCGCGCCGCGTAGGAGAGCGTGTCGTCGCCGCCGATGGGGAGCAGGTACTCGATCCCGAGGCTGGAGAGGTTCGCGAGGACGGCCTTCGAGACGTCCCACGTGGTCGAGCCGTCCTTCGCCTGCTTCGAGGGGAAGCCCTGGCCCTCGAGGTGCTTCGGCAGCGACTTCATCTTGGACGGGTTCGTCCGCGACGAGTGGAGGACGGTGCCGCCGGTGCGGTCGATGGTGCGCGTGTTCTCGCGGCTGAGCGGCAGGAGGTACCTCGCGCGGCTCGCCGGCTCCTCGAGGTTCAGGTCGGTGAGGCCCTTCCAGCCGAGCCGGATCCCGACCACCTCGATGCCGTGCTCGGCGCACCGGTAGGTGACGCCCTTGATGACCGCGTTGAGGCCCGGGACGTCTCCGCCGCCGGTGAGGATGCCGATGCGCTTGATCGCCATGCCGGGATGCTAACCGGATCCCGGCGTGCGGGCGCGAAAACGGAACGGGGGGCGGCCGGCCGCCCCCGCGGCGGCCGGGAGGACCGCCGCCGATCGTGCTAAGTACGGGAGGTGCTGGTCGCCGCCCTCGACACCGCGACGCTGACGCTCTCCTGCGCGCTCGCCGACGTGTCCGCCGGCGGTGCCGCCCGCCTCCGCTGCTCGCGTACCGAGCGGCAGCCGCCGAAGGCCGTCGAGGGGAAGGTCGGCGGGCACGGCGCGGCGCTGCCCCAGGCGCTCGTCGACCTGCTTCGCGCAGAGGGGCTCGCCATCCCGGACGTGGAGGGGTTCGCCGTCGGCCTCGGGCCGGGGTCGTTCACCGGGCTCCGCGTCGGGCTCGCGACCTGGAAGGGGCTCGCGTACGCGAACCGCTGCCCCATCGCCGGGGCGTCGAGCCTCGCCGCGATGGCCCTCGCGGCGGCGCGCGACGCCCCCGAGGGCGCGCTCCTCGTGCCGCTCCTGGACGCCCGGAAGGGTGAGGTCTACGCCGGGTTCTACCGCTCCCGCGGCGGGGGGATCGTCGCGCTCGCGGACGAGGTCGCCGTGCCGCCCGCCGCGCTGCCGGAACGGATCCGCGCGGTCGCCGGGGGCGCAGATCCTGTCGCCTTCGGCGAGGGCTACGAGGCGTACGCGGCGGCGCTCGGGCCCACCGTGCCGCGCCTCGCGACGGAGGTGCAGACGCCGCCCGCGGAGGCGCTCGCGGCGCTCGTCGCCGAGCGGCTCGCGAGCGCGACCTTCGACGCGCAGGCGCTCTTCGCGCTCGAGCCGCACTACGTCCGCGCGAGCGAGGCGGAGGTGAAGTTCCCGCACGGCACCGTCCCGGGGCCCCGGAACTGATCGCGGAGGGACGATGAACGTCCTCGTCACGGGGGCGACCGGCGTGATCGGCCGCGCGGCCTGCGCCGCGCTCGTCGGGCGAGGCGACCGCGTCACCGCCGTCTCGCGCGCGAAGGACGCGGCGGCGCGGCTCCCAGCCGGAGTCCGGGTCGTCGAGGGCGACCCCGCCGCGTCCGGGCCGTGGCAGGACGCGCTCGCGGCCGCAGACGCGTGCCTCCACCTCGCCGGCGAGCCGATCGCCGAGGGGCGCTGGACCGCGGAGAAGAAGCGGCGGATCCGGGAGAGCCGCGTCCGCTCGACGGAGAACGTCGCCGCGGTGGTCCGCGAGCGCGGGCCGAAGGTGCTCGTGTCGGGCAGCGCGGTCGGCTTCTACGGCTCCCGCGGCGACGAGGCGCTCGACGAGACGTCCGCGCCGGGCGAGGGGTTCCTCGCGGACGTGTGCCGCGAGTGGGAGGCGGCCGCGGCGCCGGCGCGGTCCCGCGCGCGGGTCGTGCTCCTCCGGACGGGCGTCGTGCTCGCGCGCGAGGGCGGGGCGTTCCCGAGGCTCGTCCGGCCGTTCAAGCTCTTCGCGGGCGGGCCGCTCGGCGACGGGGCGTTCTGGATGCCCTGGATCCACCTCGCCGACCAGGTCGGCCTCGCGCTCCTCGCGCTCGACGACGCGCGCGCCGAGGGACCCCTCGACGCGACCGCGCCGGAGCCCGCGAGGAACCGCGACCTCGCCGCCGCGATCGGCCGCACGCTCGGGCGGCCGAGCGCGCTTCGCACCCCCGCGTTCGCGCTCTCGCTCGCGCTCGGCGAGATGGCGAGCGCCGTGCTCGCGAGCCAGCGCGTGCTGCCGCGCAGGGCGCTCGCGCTCGGGTACGCGTTCCGCTTCCCCGCGCTCGACGGCGCGCTGCGCGACCTGCTCCGCTGAGCGGATCTCCCCCGAACGGGTGAAGGCCCGGCTCCCGGCCGCGTGTGAGGATGCGCGCCCCATGACCTCGACGTCCGCACAGACTCCGGCCGCGGCCGGGGCACCCCCGGCGCTTCCGGCGGGGGCACGAGCCGCCGCATCCGCCCCGGAGCTCTCGCGCGATCGCCTCGTCCGGGAGACGTGGCTCACCTGGGCGAACCTCGTCACCGGGGTCCGCGTCGCCTCCGCGCTCGCGTGCTTCGTCACCGCGGCGCTCACGGGGAGCGAGGCGTGGAACTACGCCGGGCTCGTCGTGTACTGGCTGCTCGACATCGCGGACGGCGGGATCGCGCGGGCGCTCCGGCAGGAGACGCGGATCGGCGCGCAGCTCGACATCCTCTCCGACCGGCTCCTCATCGCGTCCTTCTACGCGAACTACCTGCGCTCGCACCCGGGCATGGCGATCCCCATCGCCATGCACCTCCTCCAGTTCGTGGTCCTCGACCAGTACCTCTCGCACCAGTTCATGCGCTGGCCGTGCCTCTCGCCGAACTACTTCTTCGAGGTGGACCGCCCGATCTGGACCTGGAACTGGTCGCCCGTGGGGAAGGTGGCGAACGGCGCGCTCGTCACGGGCGCGATCCTCCTCGCGGCGTGGGCGGGGTGGAGCTGGATCGTCCCCGCGCTCGTCTCCGCGGCGGTGATCTCCGTGAAGGTCTGGTCCACGGTGCGGCTCGCGCGCCTCCCCGCGCCGGAGCCGTGGCTCGCGGGGCGCGGCGGCCGGTGACGCGGTGAGCGCGGAGGAGCTCGTCGGCCGCCTGGGGTTCCCGCTCGCGACGTTCGTCTACTGCGTGGGGAGCGGGTTCATCCCGGTGCTGAACGCCGAGGTGTTCCTCGTCGGCATCGCCGCGGTCGCCCCGCGCGACCTCCTGCCCGCGGTCGCCGCGTCCGCCGCCGCGGGCCAGATGGTCGCGAAGGGCGCGATGTACCTCGGCGGCCGCGGCGTCGTGCGCCTGCCGAAGGGGAAGCGCCACGCGGACATCGCGGCGTGGCAGGCGCGGGTGGAGCGCTGGAAGAGCAAGGACCTGCTCATCCTCGTCTCCGCCTCGGTGGGGCTCCCGCCGCTGTTCGTCATGAGCATCCTCGCCGGCACGCTGCGGTTCCCGTTCGCCCGCTTCCTCGTCGCCGGCTTCCTCGGCCGGCTGCTCCGGTTCGGGGCCATCGTGGCGGTGCCCGCGCTCGGGCGGTGGTTCATGGGCGGGCGCGGGTGAGGGGAGCCCCTCCCGGACCTCGACCTCGACCCCGACCCCGACCTCGACCCCGACCCCGACCGCGACCCCGACCGCGACCTCGACCCCGACCCCGACCTCGACCTCGACCGCGACCCCGAACGCGACCGCGACCCCGACCTCGACCTCGACCGCGGGTGCGCTCTGTCGTTCTGCAGGCACCGCGCCGGGCTTCGCCCGTCACGGTGCCTGCAGCGTGTAGCCCTGCCAGGTCGATCCCTCGGCGGACGCGCCTGGATCGGTCGCGTCGGGCATCGCGGCCTCCTGGGGTGGGCGAAGGAGGCCGCGATGCCCGACACAAACCGATTCCCCTTCCAGAACCTCGACGCTTACCGTCTCGCTCGGGGACTCGCCGCGCGAGTCCACGCTGCTTCGATCCGCGACGCGGAGCTCCGTGACCAGGCCACTCGCGCTGCGAAGAGCGCGTTCCTGAATCTCTGCGAGGGGCTGCCCTCTGATCGACCCGCCGTTCGCTTGAAGTTCTTCGATCAGGCCGACGGCTCGCTGCACGAAGCCGTCGCGGCCGTCGATCTCGCGGAGGCGATCGGCGCGGTCAGTGCACCGCACTCCGCGGAGATCCACGCGGAGGCTCTTCGCCTCCGCGCGGTGCTGCGCGGCCTCATGCGCGCCAGCGGACGAGGCCGGTGAGCAGGGCCACCAGCCGGTCCGCGAGGCGGGCGACCTCGCGGGCCGGCTCTGCGGCGACGTCGCCGCACAGGGCGGCGATCTCGACCGCGGCGGCGGCCTCGACCGCCTCCGCGCGAGCGATGGCGAACGCGCGAGCCTTGTCCGCGCGGGAGACGCGGCCCGCGCCTTCGGCGCAGTTCAAGGCGGCGGACTTGGCGGAGCGGTGGGCCTCGTCGCGGAGCTTGGGATCGGCGATCCGGCAGGCGAGCACGGCGAGGAGGAATTCCCGGGCGACGCAATAAGCGACGAGGCGGTGGTTGGGGAGGAGGGGGGAAGTGGAGGAAGGGGAGGAAGGGGAAGCTGGGATCAGCGACGAACGAGTGGATGCGGTCATCGGTTCGGCTCCTTTCACCCCGGACAAGGAGCCGAACCGATGACCGCACCCGACAGACCCAGGCCCACCCCCCGACCGGCGAACGGCGCGTGAGATCGACGGGGCATGCGCAGTGACACCGCCGAAGGCGGTGGCACGAGCATGCTCAGGTCGAGAAGCGCCGTTCCCCCGACCCCGACCCCGACCCCGACCCCGACCCCGACCCCGACCCCGACCCCGACCCCGACCCCGACCCCGACCCCGACCCCGACCCCGACCCCGACCCCGACCCCGACCCCGACCCCGACCCCGACCCCGACCTCGACCTCGACCCCGACCCCGACCTCGCCCCCGACCCCGACCCCGACCTCGCCCCCGACCCCGACCCCGACCTCGACCCCGACCTCGACCCCCACTCCGAACTCGCTCCTTCACGCGGGCTTGAACCCGGTGCCGCGAGGCGGATACGTTCCCGCCCCGATGCGCCCAGCTCCCTCGACCCGCGCGGACGTGAGCGCACTCCCCGCGTCGCACCGGCGGTTCTTCGAGGACGCGGCCGCCGTCGTCCCGCCAGAGCGGCTCTTCTGCGATCCGCTGCGGACGCTCGCCTACGGCACCGACGCGAGCTTCTACCGGCTCGTGCCGAAGGTCGTCGCGCGGGTCCGCACCGTCGAGGAGGTGCAGGCGCTGCTCGCGGCCGCGGGCCGCCACGGGACGCCGCTCACGTTCCGCGCCGCCGGCACGAGCCTCTCGGGCCAGGCGGTGACGGACTCCGTGCTCGTGCAGCTCGACGGCTGGAAGGTGCGCCGGATCTTGGACGGCGGCGCCGCGATCGTGCTCGGCCCGGGCGTCGTCGGAAGCGAGGCGAACGCCGCGCTCGCGCCGCTCGGCCGCAAGATCGGGCCCGACCCGGCCTCCATCGCGACCTGCCAGATCGGCGGGATCGCCGCGAACAACGCGAGCGGCATGTGCTGCGGGACCGCGCAGAACAGCTACCGCACCGTGCGCGGGATGAAGCTCGTCCTCGCGGACGGGACCCTCGTCGACACCGCGGACCCCGGGCACCGCCGGCGCCTGCGCGAGACCCACGCGCCGCTCCTCGACGGGCTCGCCGAGCTCCGGCGCGAGATCCTCGCCGACGCGCCGCTCGCCGCGCGGATCCGCGGGAAGTACCGGATCAAGAACACGACGGGCTACGGCCTCAACTC
This sequence comes from uncultured delta proteobacterium, assembly GCA_963821195.1. Classification (GTDB taxonomy): domain Bacteria; phylum Myxococcota; class Myxococcia; order Myxococcales; family Anaeromyxobacteraceae; genus Anaeromyxobacter. The sequence continues at coordinate 106,333 of CAWGDE010000017.1, read as the reverse complement.
GTTCGTCGACTTCGAGGACCCGGTCGACATCCTCCTCCACCTCATGGTGGGCTCCGAGGGGACGCTCGCCTTCATCGCCGAGGTGACGTTCGAGACGGTCGAGGAGCACGCGCACAAGGCGAGCGCGCTGATCCTCTTCCCCGACGTCGAGACCGCCGCGCGCGCGACGCAGCGGCTCTCGGGTGGCCCGGTGTCGGCGGTCGAGATGATGGACCGCGCCTCGCTCCGGGCCGTCGAGGCGAAGCCGGGGCTGCCGCCCGTGCTGAAGACGCTGCCGCCGGACGCCTGCGCGCTGCTCGTCGAGGTCCGCGCCGCGGATCCCGCCGGCCTCGCCCTCGTGGCGGACGCGGCGGCGGCGCTCGTCGCCGGGCTCCCGACGCTCGAGCCCGTGGCGTTCACCCCCGTGAAGGCCGAGTACGAGCGGCTCTGGGACGTCCGCCGCGGCCTGTTCCCGGCCGTCGGCGCGGCGCGCCGCGTCGGCACCACCGTCGTCATCGAGGACGTCGCCTTTCCGATGGCCCACCTCGCCGCGGGCACCGCCGAGCTCGCGCGCCTCTTCCGCGTCCACGGCTACGACGAGGGGATCATCTTCGGCCACGCGCTCGACGGGAACCTGCACTTCGTGTTCACGCAGGGCTTCGACGACCCCGCGGAGGTCGAGCGCTACCGGCGGTTCATGGACGAGGTCTGCGACGCCGTCGTCCGGAAGTTCGACGGGTCGCTCAAGGGCGAGCACGGCACCGGACGGAACATGGCGCCGTTCGTGGAGCTCGAGTGGGGCGCGGCCGCGTACGCGATCATGCGGCGGGTGAAGGCGCTCCTCGATCCTCGAGGCCTCCTCAACCCCGGCGTGATCCTGAACGACGACCCGCACGCCCACGTGAAGCACCTCAAGGCCCTCCCGCGCGCCGCCGAGCTCGTGGACCGCTGCACCGAGTGCGGCTTCTGCGAGCCGCGCTGCCCGTCCCGCGCGCTGACGCTCACGCCGCGGCAGCGGATCGTGGTCCGGCGCGAGATCGCGCGGCTCCACGGGCTGGCCCTCGGCGAAGGCGAGGGAGGGCTGGAGGCGGCGGCGGGCGCCGCGGACGGCCGCGCTCCCGAGAAGCCCCCCCGCGACCGGATCGCGCGGCTCGAGCGCGACTACGCGTACCTCGGCGACGACACCTGCGCGACGGACGGGCTCTGCGCGACCGCCTGCCCGGTCGGGATCGACACCGGGAAGCTCACGAAGGCGCGGCGCGCCGAGGCGCGCTCCGGGCTCGCCGGGGATCGCCGGCCTCGTGGCCCGCCGGTTCGGCTGGGCCTCCGCCGGCGTCCGGACGGGGCTCGCGGCGGCGCGCGCGGTGCGGGCGCTCCCGGTCCTGCCCGACGCGGCGCCCGGCCCCGCGGGCGGGCCGTTCGAGGACGTCGTTCGCGGCCGCGACCGGAAGGTCGTCTACCTCCCCGTCCTGCATCGTCCGCACGATGGGCCCGGCGCGCGGCGACCCGGACCGGCGGGCGCTCCAGGCGGCGATGCTGTCGGTGCTCGACAAGGCAGGGTACGACGTCCGCTTCCCCTCGGACCTGCCGTCGCTCTGCTGCGGGCTGTCGTTCGAGTCGAAGGGCTTCCCGCGGCTCGCCGACGAGAAGGCGCGCGAGCTCGAGCGGGCGCTCCTCGCCGCGACCGAGGGCGGCCGGCTGCCCGTCGTCTGCGACACGAGCCCGTGCGTGCAGCGGATGAAGGCGACGCTCGACCCGCGCATCGCCATCCACGAGCCGGCCGAGTTCATCCACGACCAGCTCATGGACCGGCTCCGGTTCGAGCGGCGGCCGGGCCCCGTCGCGCTCCACGTGACGTGCAGCGCGACGAAGACTGGGGCTCGAGCCGAAGCTCCGCGCCGTCGCCGAGGCGTGCGCGGAGCGGGTCGTCGTGCCGCCCACCGGCTGCTGCGGGTTCGCGGGCGACAAGGGCTTCACGACGCCCGAGTTGACGGCGTCGGCCCTCTCGGCGCTCCGCGCCGCGCTGCCGCCCGGCTGCGACCGCGGCTACTCCAACTCGCGGGCCTGCGAGATCGGCCTCACGATGCACGGCGGCGTGCCGTACCAGTCGATCGTGTACCTCGTGGACGCCTGCACGTCGCCGGTCGAGGCCACCGTCCTGCACGCCCCGGCCGCAAGGGCGCTGGCCTCGGGAGGCCGCTCGTGACGGACCGCGCCCACACGTTCGCGGTCGTCGGCGCGACCGGCACGATCGGCCGTACGGTGCTCGAGGTGCTCGACGACCTCGACGTGCCGCTCCGCGCGCTCAAGCCGTTCGCGAGTCCGCGGTCCGCCGGGACGACGCTCTCCTTCCGCGGCGACGACGTCCGCGTCGAGGCGCTGCGGGAGGGCGCCTTCCGCGCCTGCGACGTCGCGATCTTCTGCGCGGGCGCCGAGGTGGCGCGGGAGTGGGCGCCGCGCGCCTGGGCCGAGGGGTGCGCGGCGGTGGACGACTCGCCCGCGTTCCGGGCCGAGCCCGACGTGCCGCTCGTCGTACCGGAGGTGAACGCGGACGCGCTCGCGGGCTTCCGCGCCCGCGGGATCGTCGCGAACCCGTCCTCGAACGTCACCGCGCTCGCCCTCGCGCTCGCGCCGCTCCGCGCGGCGGCGGGGCTGCGGCGCGTCGTCGTCGCGACCTACCAGTCGGTCTCCGGCGCCGGGCAGCGGGGCGTCGAGGAGCTCGAGAAGCAGGCGCGCGACCTCCTGAACCTCCGCGAGCCGGACCCGCCCGCGCGCTTCCCGCACCGGATCGCGTTCAACGTGATCCCGCAGGTCGGCGCGTTCCTCGACGGCGGGGCGACCGAGGAGGAGGAGAAGCTCGGCCGCGAGACGCGCAAGGTGCTCGGCGACCCCGAACTCCGCGTCGCCGCGACCGCCGTCCGCGTCCCGGTCTTCTTCGGCCATTCCCTCGCGGTGAACGTCGAGATGAACCGGCCGCTCTCCGCCGACGCGGCGCGCGAGGCGCTCCGCAAGGCGCCGGGGGTGAAGCTCATCGACGATCCCGCCGAGCGCGTCTACCCGATGCCGATGCTCGTCGCGCACGACGACGGGGTGCTCGCCGGGCGCGTCCGCGCCGATCCCACCGTGGAGCACGGCATCGCGCTCTTCCTCTCGATCGAGAACACGCGGAAGGGGGCGGCGACGAACGCGGTGCAGATCGCGCGCCTGCTCGTCGAGCGCCACCTCGGGGCGCGCTGACAAATTGGCAGGGCCGCCCCGCGGCGCCGTGCCAATTTGGCGTCGCGTGCGCCGCACCCGTCGCGGCGCGCGCGAAAAGGCCAGTGGGGCCGCGGGGTCTTACCCTTGCCCCGATGGCGCTCCGGTTGCAGAATCGCGGCCGCATGAGACGCGTGGTCCTCCTCCTCGGCGCCCTCGCGGCGCCCGCCATCGCCGCGGCGCAGACGGTGGCCTCCGGCCAGATCCTGTTCACCGACGGGACCAACGATCTCGTCCACGGGCCGTTCATCAGCGCCGAGGAATGCCAGAGCACCACCGCCGTGGTGAACCTCAGCTGGAACACCCAGGTGACGGGCGGCTCGTTCCCGGCGGCGGCGAAGTACACGCTGTACGCGTCGAACAAGCAGTCCAGCGACACGAACTGCATCAAGGCCAACAACGGGACGGACACCTTTGCGGGGCCGATTGGCGCGACGCTCAGCGGCTTACCCCAGGTCGTGAACCTGCAGCCCTTCTCCACGAGCGCGTTCGTCACGGTGAGCGGCTACACGTGCGCCATCGCCGCCGACACCCCCATCTACGTGTGCGTCCAGGCGTACCAGTCCGACGGCGTGACGGTGGTCGGGGTCGCGAAGGGGACGCTCACGCTCTCGACGGCCATCCCCGCCGCGCCGACGGGCGTGACCGCGACCCCCGCGGACACCGGTGCGCTCGAGATTCTCCTGGACCGCGCCGGCCGGGAGCCCCGCGGCGTACGACTACCGGATTGTCGCGACCGCGCAGACGCCGGCCGACGACCCGGGCTCGCCGCACCAGGCGACCGACATCCGCGCCCTCAGCTACGTCATGGGCGGCCTCGTGGTCGGGGTGACCTACGACATCGCGGTGTACGGTCGCACGCAGGCAGGGAACGAGGGGCCCGCCGGCACGACGACCGGCAAGTCCGTCGTCGTCGCAGACTTCTGGGACGTCTACCACGACCCGCCGTACGGCGGCCGGGACTCGGGCGGCTGCTCGGCGGGCGCCGCCGGGCCGGTCGCGCTCCTCGGCGTCGCGGCGCTCCTCGCGAGGCTCCGGAGGCGCGCGTGACTCGCCTTCTCGCCGTCGCCGCGGTGCTCGCGGCCGCCTCGCCGGCGTTCGCCCAGTTCGACGAGAAGATTGGCCCTTCGCCGCGCTGGGGCTCGGTCGACGTCGGGTTCCAGCGCTACCGCCCGAACATCGACGCGGAGTTCTCGCAGAAGCCCGGCCCGTACGAGCTGATGTTCGGCAAGGGCGAGGGCTGGATGTTCAACATCGGCGTCTCGAAGTCGCTCTTCACCAAGATGGGCACGGTCGACGTCGGCGTCCGGACCGGGTACTTCAGCGACTCGGGGGCGGGGTTCGTCCTCGACAACAACGTCCCCCCGGGCTCGCCCCCGCTGATGGTGTACACGACGCGTGCGGGCGCCGACTCGACGTTCCGGATCGTCCCGACGAGCGCCGTCCTCACGTACCGCTTCGACTGGCCGGTGGAGCGCTACAACATCCCGCTCGCGCCCTACGCGCGCGTCGCCTTCGAGCGCTACAACTGGTGGATCACGAAGGGCGCGGGCGGCACGGCCGAGCGGGGCGCGACGCAGGGCTGGAGCGCCGCCGCCGGGCTCGACTTCCTCCTCGACATCATCGACCCGCAGCTCGCCCGCGAGTTCGACCACGAGTCGGGCGTGAACCACACCTACCTCTTCTTCGAGGTCGCGACCGCCACGATCGACGACTTCGGGTCGTCGAAGAGCTGGGACCTGTCGCCCGCGGGGTTCTCGTACAACCTCGGGATGACGTTCGTGTTCTAGGCCGCTCCGGCGTCAGAGCTTCCGGTGCTTCAGCGCCGGCAGCTCGAGCCGGACCTTCTCGAGCCGCGAGCGGTCGAACTTCGCGACGCAGACGCCCTCGCCGTCCGGGCAGCGCGCGAGCACGACGCCCCACGGATCCACGATCATCGCGTTCCCGAAGGTCTGCCGGTTCGCCGAGTGGCGGCCCACCTGCGCGGGCGCGATCACGTACGCGAGGTTCTCGATGGCGCGCGCGCGGATGAGGACCTCCCAGTGGTCCTTGCCGGTGAAGAGCGTGAACGCCGCGGGGATCGTGATCACCTCGGCGCCGAGGCTCGCGAGCTTCCGGTAGAGCTCCGGGAAGCGCAGGTCGTAGCAGACGGTGAGCCCGATCCGGCCGAGCGGCGTCGGCGCCACCACCACCTTGTCGCCCGGGATGACGACCTCCGACTCCGCGTAGCGCGCGCCGTCGGGGATGTTCACGTCGAAGAGGTGGATCTTCCGGTACACGGCGACGATCGAGCCGTCGTCGGCGATCACCGCGCTCGTGTTCGCGGTCATCCTCGGGTTCGCCGACTTCTCCGCGATGGAGCCGGCGACGACGAAGATGGACCGCGTCCGCGCGACCTCGCGGAGCGCCCCCAGGGTGGGGCCGTCGACGGTCTCCGCCGTCGCGAGGCGGCCTTCCTCGGGCCCCATGTAGGCGAAGTTCTCGGGCAGGGCGACGAGCTTGGCGCCGAGGTCCGCCGCCTCGTTCACGAGGCGCAGGGCCGTGTCGAGGTTCCTGCCGCGGTCGGCCGTCGAAGTCATCTGGACGGCGCCCATGAGGTAGGAGGACGGAGGCATGACCTTTCCTTACCATGTCCCTTCCGGACGGGCCGTCCCCGGTGTGAGGGGCCGTCCGGCGCGAGGGGAGGCCCGATGGCCCGGTTCTACACGACGTTCGAGGCCGCCCAGTTCCTCGGCGTGTCGCTCCCGACGGTGGTGAACTGGATCAAGGCCCGGCGGCTCAAGGCGCACCGCACCCCGGGAGGGCACCGGCGGATCGCGGAGGGGGACCTCGCGGCGTTCATGCTGCGGCACGGGATGCCGGTGCCGCCGGAGCTCACCGCCGCGGCCCCGGAGCGGCGGAAGGCGCTCGTGATCGGCGAGCCGGGGCCGGCGCGGGAAGGGGCGGTCCGGCTGCTCGCCGCGTCCGGCTACGCGGCCGACCAGGCGTCGCCGGGGTTCGCGGCGGGCGCGGCGTCCGCGCGCTTCGAGCCGGACGTGCTCGTGCTCCAGGCGGAGGGGCCGGACGGCGGGGAGGTGCTGAAGGCCGTGCGGCTCGATCGCGAGCTGTCCGCCGTGCCGGTCGTCGGCGTGGGGCGCGCCGACTGGCTCGACGGGCTCCGGGCCGCCGGGTGCGCGGTCGCGATATCGGGCCCGGTGGGCGACGGGGCGCTGCCCGCGGCGGTCGCCGAGGCGCTCCGCGAGGCCGCGCCCGCGCGCGGGGCGTCGGAGCGCCCGCGGGCGGTGCGCAGGCGCAAGCGCGCGCCCGCGTCGCGTTGAAGGGGCAGGCGGGCGCCGCTATGCTCGTCCGGTCGCCCCGAATGCCCGGGAGCCGGATGTCCCGCGTCCTCGCAGCCCTGCTCGTCGTCGCCTGCGCCGCCGGCGCGCGCGCCGCGCCCCGCGGCCACGTCGACCCCGAGGCGATCGGGGAGGCGCGCCGCGCCGCGGCGGACGGGACCCGCTGGGCGTCCCCGCGGGCGATCTCCGCACTACCTCGAGGCGCGCCGGCTCGCGCGCGCCGGCGACGCGGAGCAGGCGGTGGAGCACCTCAGGCTCGCCGTCGCCTACGACGACCGCAGCCCCGAGCTGCGCGTCGCCCTCGCGGAGGCGCTCGCGCTCCTCGGGCAGCTCGACGCCGCCGAGGGCGAGGCGCGGCACGCGCTCGAGCTGGAGGCCGGCGGGCCGACGGCGTCCGACGCGCACGTCCTCCTCGGGAGGATCCAGGGAGCGCGGCACCGGACGGAGCAGGCGATCCTCGAGCTCAAGGCCGCGATCAAGCTCGAGACCGCCCTCGCGACGGCGGACGAGCCGCCCGATCCGGAGCCCTGGCGGCTCCTCGCGTCCGTGTACGTCGACGCCGGCGAGGACGACGCCGCCGCCCGAGCGCTCGAGGACCTCGCGAAGAGGTCGCCCGGGGACGGGAGCGCGTTCCGCGAGCTCGGCCGCACCTACCTCGGCCGGCACGACGCGTCGCGCGCGGAGCGCCACCTCCGCCGGGCCGTCCAGCTCGACCCGCGCGACGTCGAGGCGTGGCGGATCCTCTCGCAGGTGCACGAGGCGCTCCGCCGCGACCCGGACGCGCGCGACGACCTGCTCGCGATCCTGAAGGTGGACGCGGACGACGCCTCCGCGCTCCTCGAGCTCGGCCGGCTCGCGATCCGGCAGGGCGAGCTCGCGCAGGCGCGCGAGTGGTTCCACCGCCACGTCCGGGCGTCGCCGCGGGGCGCCGACGCGCACGTCCGCGTCGTGTTCCAGTGGCTCGAGGGCAACCACGGCGCGGAGGCGCTCGCCGCCGCGCGGGCCGGCATCGAGGACGCCGGCCCCGACCCGCGCCTGCGCTTCGCGGAGGGGCTCGCGCTCCAGGCGCAGCGGCGCTGGGCCGAGTCGGCGGAGGCGCTCGGGGCGGTCGGGCCGGACGCCGGCGAGCTCTTCCTGTCCGCGCGCGCCGCCCTCGCGGAGGCGCTCTCGCGGCTCGGGCGCCACGCGGAGGCGGAGCGGGCCCTCGAGGCGCCGCTCGCGCGGAGCCCCGACGACGTCCGGCTCCTCACGACGCGGGCGAGCGTGCTCGACCGCGCCGGTCGCTCGCGCGACGCGATCGCGACGCTCCGGAAGGCCATCGCGGCCCGGGAGAAGAGCGGGGCGGGGGAGGACCTCCCCGATCTCTACGCCGCGCTCGCCGACAGCCTCGTCCGCGCCAGCCGCGCCGACGACGCCGTCGCCGCGCTGCGCACCGCGCTCGCCGCCCACCCGTCCGACGAAGTGCTCCTCTACGCGCTCGGCTCGACGTACGAGAGCGCCGGGCGGCGCGACGCGGCGCTCGCGCAGATGCGCGCGCTCCTCGCGCTGAACCCGGACCATTCCGAGGCGCTCAACTTCGTCGGCTACACCTACGCGGAGCAGGGGATCCGGCTCGACGAGGCCGAGCGGCTCGTGCGCCGCGCCCTCGAGCTGAAGCCGCGCTCCGGGCACGTCCTCGACTCGCTCGGGTGGGTGCTGTACCGCCGCGGCGACGTCCGCCGCGCCGTCGAGGCCCTCGAGCAGGCCGAAGCCCTCGCCGGGCCCGACCCGACGATCCTCGAGCACCTCGGCGACGCGTACCGCGCGGCGGCCCGGCCCGCGGACGCCGCGCGCGCCTACACGCGCGCGCTCGCGAACGTCGGGGAGGAGCTCCCGGCGCGCCAGGCGAAGCTCCGCGCCGCCATCGAGGAGAAGCTGCGCGACGTCACGGCTTCCCAGCGGGCCGGGCGGCGATAGCCGGCCGGGCGCTCCCGCCGGGCGACCTCGTTTCCTTGACCCGCCGATCCCCGGCCGCTACGGTCCGCGACGATGCTTCCCTCCTACCCGCCCGAGGACCTCGCCCGCCACGAGGAGGGGTTCCTCAACTCGGCGGACCACCTGCGGCTCTTCTGGCAGCGCTACACGCCGAAGGACGCGCGCGCCACGGTGCTCGTGCTCCACGGCGGCGGCGATCACTGCGGCCGGTACCCGGCGCTCACCGACGCGCTCGTGCGCGCCGGGTTGCAGGTCGCGCTCGTGGACCTCCGCGGCCACGGGCAGTCCGACGGCCGCCGGTTCCACGTCGACGCGTTCCAGGACAACGTCGCCGACCTCGACGCGTTCGTCGCGAAGCTCTCGCAGGACGGCGTCGCGCGGGACCGGCTGTTCGTCCTCGGCCACAGCCACGGCGCGCTCGTCGCCGCGATCTCGGGGCTCACCCGCGGCCGGCACGTCACCGGGTTCGTCTTCTCCTCGCCGTTCTTCAGGCTCGCGTCCCCGCCTCCGCTCCTGAAGCTCCTCGCGGCGAAGACGGTCGGGCGGCTCCTGCCGTGGATGGCGGTGCCGACCGGGTTCGAGATGTCGGACCTCACCACCGACGAGGAGCTGCAGCGCTGGACGGAGCGCGACCCGCTCTACGGCCGGAAGACCACGCCGGGCTGGTTCGACGCCGCGATGGGCGCCCAGCGCGAGGTGCTGCGGCGAGCGCCCGACTTCCGCGCGCCGTTCCTCGTGCTCGCGGCGGGCGACGACCGGCTCGCCGACCCCGCGGCGGCGCGCGCGTTCGTCGACGCGGCCGGCTCCACGGACAAGCGGATGGTGGTGTACGACGGCTTCCGACACGAGATCTTCAACGAGGTGCGACGTTCGGAGCCGATCGGCGAGGCGGTCGCCTGGCTCGTGGGACACGCAGCGTGAGACACGGACGTTGACGCGACCCGAAGCGTGCTTCTATCCTGCCGTCGTCACTCACTCTCCACGCGGCTCCCGGGCGAAGCTCCCGGAGGACGGAACGAATGGCAGGCATCGAGAAGGCGCCGACGACGCGCGCCGGGACGCAACACCGTGATCGGCAGCTCGATCGTCATCGACGGCGAGATCTCGGGTGACGAGGACCTCGTGGTCCAGGGCACCGTGAAGGGCCAGCATCTCCCTCAAGGAGAGCCTCTTCGTCGAGGGCTCCGGCGTCATCGAGGCCGACATCGAGACCGCGAACGTCGAGGTCTCCGGGCCAGGTCACCGGGAACATCGCCGCGAGCGACAAGGTCGAGCTGAAGGCCGACTGCAAGGTCGTCGGCGACATCCGCGCGCCGCGCATCCTGATCGCGGACGGCGCGGTGTTCAAGGGCAACGTCGACATGGACGTCAAGGAAGCGAAGGGGAAGTGACCGTGGCGACCACTGACGGCACCACCATCATCGGCGAATCGATCCTCATCAGCGGCTCCCTCAACGGCGACGAGGACCTCACCGTCCGCGGCCGCGTCGAGGGGACGCTGACCCTCACGAAGACCCTCGTCGTCGAGCCGACGGGCATCGTGAAGGCCGAGGTCCAGGTCAAGAACTGCGTCATCGCGGGCGCCGTGGTCGGCAACGTCACCGCGACCGAGTCCGTGGAGATCACGAAGGAGGGGCGGATGGTCGGCGACATCGCCGCCCCGCGCGTGATCATCGTGGACGGCGCGAGCTTCCGAGGCCGCATCGACATGGGCGAGGTGGACGTGGAGAGCGCCGGCACGCCGCGCTCCCGCTCGATCGCCGCCCCGCGCCCGGCGTTCCGGCCGGCGGGGCGCCCCGCGGCCGCCAAGGCCGAGGCCAAGAAGGGCGAGGAGAAGGCCGCCGCGCTCGCCGCCCCGAAGATCCCGGCGCCGCCCGCGCCGGTGGCGATGGGCGCCGTGAAGCGCAAGGTCATCGTCAAGCGCAAGTAGGTCCGCCGTGGAGCTCGAGCCGCGAACGACGGCGCCCGCGCACGCGACCGGCGCCGTCGAGTTCGTGGCGCTCGAGGACGTGTCCGGCGACGCGACGTTCCGGCTGCGGGACGAGGGCGACGTCGGCCCGCTCGCGGCCTCGATGGGCCGCCTCGGCCAGCTCCTGCCGGTCGAGCTGCGCCCGCTCCCGGGCGCGGAGGAGGGCGGCCCGCGCTGGCAGGTGGTCGCCGGGTTCCGCCGCGTCGCCGCGGCCCGGCTGCTCGGGCGCGAGCGCGTGCTCGCCCGCGTCCACGCGGCGCTCGAGGACGAGGACGCGTGGAGCCTCGCGCTCGCGCAGGCGCTCGTCACCGAGCCGCTCCTCGCGAGCGAGCTCGCCGCGCTCGGAGACCGGCTCGAGGGCGGGAAGGTCGCGCCCTGGGCCGCGGAGCTCGTGGGCGAGGCCGTCGCGCGCGCGCCGGTGGATCCGAAGCTGCGCGAGCGCTTCCGGGAGTTCCTCGAGCGCGCCGCCAAGGTCGAGGCGGGCGCCGGGCCCGGCGCGGAGGGCGAGGGCGAGGAGGGCGGATCCGTCGAGGTGACGCCCGAGGAGCTCGCCGAGGATCTCGCGAAGCGCATGTTCGAGGTGAACGAGGATCTCGCGCTCGCGTGGTCGTCGTGGTCGGAGCTGCCGCCGGAGGGTCGCCGCATGCATCGTCGCGCAGGCGCGGTACGTCGCGGAGCTGCTCGCGCTCATCGACAGGGAGGGGCGATGAGCCTCGACGCCGACCGCGCGCGCCTCCTCGAGCTCCTGCGCACGCTCTCCTTCGAGCGGCGCAAGGTGATCCTCGCCTCGGGCAAGGAGAGCGACTTCTACGTCGACTGCAAGCGGACCGCGCTCACCGCCGAGGGGCACGTCCTCGTCGGGCGGCTCCTGCTCGAGAAGGTCCGCGCGATCCGGCCGCTCGTGCGCGGCGTCGGCGGGCTCACGCTCGGCGCCGATCCCATCGCGAGCGCCATCGCGCTCACGTCGTTCCTGGACGCCGAGCGGATGCGAGCGCAGGGGCAGCCGGATGAGGCTGCCCCGGCGCGAGCGGGGGATCCGGGGGGGCGCGAGCGAAGCGAGTGGCCCCCCGGTACGGTGGACGCGTTCATCGTGCGCAAGGAGCCGAAGGGGCACGGCACCGGGCAGTGGATCGAGGGGCGGAAGACGATCCCCGACGGGAGCCGCGTCGTCGTGATCGAGGACGTCGTCACGACGGGCGGAAGCGCGCTCAAGGCGATCGAGCGCTGCCGCGCCGAGAAGCTCGTTCCGGTCGCCTGCGTCGCGCTCGTCGACCGGCTCGAGGGCGGGCGCGAGGCCATCGAGGCGCAGGGCGTCCCGCTCGACGCCCTCTTCACCCGGAAGGACTTCATCCCATGACGACGCAGAGGGGCCAGGCGACGAGATCCACGTTCCTGCGCACCGCGCTCGCGGCCGCCGCGCTCGCGTCGGCCGGCTGCCACCCGCGCCAGCCGCTGCCCGTGACGAGCGAGGGCGAGTGGGCCGTCGTCCGCGACGCCGCGACCCGGCGGTTCGTGCTGTACGACGGGCTCGACCATCGGGCGACGGCGACCGCGACGCACCTGTCCCTGCCCGTGCGCGAGGCGCGCGCGCGCCGGCTCGCCGAGTGGCTCGGCTGGACCGAGCAGGAGCTCGCCGCCCGGCTCGCGCAGGAGCGGAGCGAGTACGCCGCCGGCGAGGAGTTCCTGCTCTCGTTCTACACGGCCGACTCGAGGTGGCAGGACCTCGACGGGCTGAAGAGCGTCTGGCGGATCGCGCTCAAGGTGGACGGCGCGGACGTGCTCGCGAGCAAGGTGACGTCGGTGGATCCGGACGCGAACCTCGTGAACCTGTTCCCGTACGTCGGCCCGTTCGAGACCGTCTACCGCATCCTCGTGCCGCGCCCGCCCTCGGGCGAGATCGCCGGGAAGGCGTTCGTCCTCGAGCTCGCGAGCGGGCTCGGCAAGATCTCGCTCGAGTTCGGCCAGACGCCTCCCGAGAAACCGGTGGACCACCCCGGCAGCCGGCGCCGCCGCCCTGAGCTACTCGAGGTCGCCCAGCGTCAGCACGGTGTCCCGCAGCCAGCGGTCGTCGGCCTTCGGGAAGTCGAGCAGGTAGTGGAGCCCGCGCGACTCCTTCCGCTGGCGCGCACACTCCACGATCAGCATCGCGACGTCCGCGATGTTGCGCAGCTCGAGGAGATCGCGCGTGACCAGGTACTTCCAGTAGTACTCGCGGATCTCCCCGCGGAGCAGCGGATCCGCGTCGCGCGCGCGCTCGAGCCGCTTCGGGTCCGAACGATCCCGACGTAGTTCCACATGAGCCGCCGCAGCTCGTCCCAGTTGTGCGTGACGACGACGGCCTCGTCCGGCGCGAGCGCGTCGCCCGGGTTCCACGGCGGCACGCGGGGAGCGGTCCGCTCGCCTGCGAGAGCTCGTCGATCGCGCGAGAGCGCCGCGCGGTGCCCGAAGACGAGCCCCTCGAGGAGCGAGTTCGACGCGAGCCGGTTCGCGCCGTGCAGCCCGGTGCACGCGCACTCGCCGATCGCCCAGAGGCCCGGGAGTGGTCGTGCGCCCGTGCAGATCGGTCATGATCGCCGCCGCACATGTAGTGCGCCGCGGGCACGACCGGGATCGGCTGCGCCGTGATGTCGATCCCGAACTCCTGGCACGTCGCGTAGATGTTCGGGAAGTGCTCGTGGAGGAAGGCCTTCGGCTGGTGCGTGATGTCGAGGAACACGTGCTCGTCGCCGCTGCGCTTCATCTCGGCGTCGATGGCGCGCGCCACGATGTCGCGCGGCGCGAGCTCCTTGCGCGGGTCGTAGCGCGTCATGAACGCCTCGCCCGCGCCGTTGCGCAGGATGCCGCCCTCGCCGCGGAGCGCCTCGCTGATGAGGAAGCTCTTCGCCTGCGGGTGGAAGAGGCAGGTCGGGTGGAACTGGTAGAACTCCATGTTCGCGACCTCGGCGCCCGCGCGGTACGCCATCGCGACGCCGTCGCCCGTCGCGACGTCGGGGTTCGTCGTGTAGAGGTAGACCTTGCCGGCGCCGCCGGTCGCGAGCACCGTCGCGCGCGCGGACACCGGCGCGATCTCGCCCGAGGCGCGGTCGAGGACGTAGGCGCCGAGGCGCGGTTCGGGCCTCCGAGCCCGATCTTCCCGCTCGTGATGAGGTCGACCGCCACCTGGTCCTCGACGACCCGGATCCCCTTCGCGGCGCACGCCTCGAGGAGCGCGCGCTCCACCTCGCGCCCGGTCGCGTCCTTCGCGTGCGCGACGCGCCGCGCGAGTGGCCGCCCTCGCGCGTGAGGTGGAGATCGGGGCCCTCGTGGTCGAGCTCGACGCCGAGCGAGAGGAGCCAGTGGATCCGCTCCGGGCCTTCACGGACCGTGACCTCGACGGCCTCGCGCTTGCAGAGCCCCGCGCCCGCGACGAGCGTGTCCTGCACGTGCAGGTCGAACTGGTCGTCGGCGCCGAGCACCGAGGCGATCCCGCCCTGGGCGTAATGGGTCGACCCCTCCGACCGCTGGCGCTTCGTCAGGACGAGCACCGACCCGTGATCTGCGGCCTCCAGCGCGAAGGACAGCCCGGCAACGCCGCCGCCGAGCACGAGAAAGTCGACGTGCTCCAATTGGGACAGGGCGATCATGCGGTTTCTCTAGTCGATGTGTGCAAGGGTGGGGGAATAAAGTTGTCCGGCCGAGCGTGCTGCTGCTAACTTTCCGCCGGAAGCCGTGTCTCGCGCCCTCATCGGTCTCGCCCTCGCGGGGCTCCTCGTGGCCGGCCGCTCGACGGCGGCCGAGGTGTACTCGTACGTCGACGACGAGGGCGTGGTGCACTTCTCGAACGCGCCCACCGACGCGCGCTACCACAAGGTGAACCGCGGGTCCGGCGGCACGGGCGTGTACCGTCCGGCGCCTCAGGCGCGCGCCCGCCCGGCCTCCGCCGCGTCAGGGTCGCGCATGACGCTCGAGCAGTGGCGCGAGCACATCCGGCTGGCCGCGGAGAAGTACCGGGTCCCGGAGGAGCTGCTCCTCGCCGTGATGGCGGTCGAGTCGAACTTCGATCACCAGGCGCTCTCCGAGAAGGGCGCGATGGGGCTCATGCAGCTCATGCCCGGCACGGCGAGGGAGATGTACGTCTCGGACGCGTGGGACCCGGCGCAGAACATCGAGGGCGGCGCGCGCTACCTCCGCATCCTCGCGAACCAGTACGGCGGCGACATGGTGAAGACGCTCGCCGCGTACAACGCCGGGCCCGGACGCGGTGCGCCGCGCCGGCGGTACCGTGCCCGGGATCCCCGAGACGCAGGAGTACGTCCGGAAGGTCCTCGCGCTCTACCGCTCGTACAAGGCCGGGCGGTGACGCCGTGGCCAGGACGGGCGGCGACGAGGTCGAGGGCATCGACGAGGAGTTCCTGTTTCATCTGAACCGGGGCTCGGAGCTCCTGCTCCGGGGAGACGCCGATCCCGCCAAGGCTTCGCTCGAGCGCGCGCTGGAGCTGCGCCCCAAGGACTCGAAGGTCCTCGGCCTCCTCGGCCAGGCCTACTACAAGCTCGGGCGCTTCGAGGACGCCGCGCGCGTGTGGCAGCGGCTCGTCGACGACAACCCCGTCGAGCCCGGCGCGCGCGTGAACCTCGGCCTCGCCTGCCTCAAGGCGAAGCGGCATGCGGACGCGGTGAAGCAGCTCGAGATCGCGCTCGACCTGAACCCCGACCACAAGAAGGCGATGGGCTACCTCGGGCTCGCGCTCCTCGAGTCGGGGAACCTGACCCGCGCGCGCGAGTGGTTCAAGAAGGCGGGCTCGGACCACATGGTCGCCCGCTGCGACGAGCTCATCGCCGGGCGGGCGAGCGCCGCCGCGCCGGCGGCCGCGCATGAGGAGCCCGCCGAGGCGGTCGAGCAGGCGCAGGCGTCCCCCGAGCCCGTGCGGACCCCGCCGCCGGGCGCGGTCGCCGCGTACCGGCCCTCCGCGCCGGGCGAGGTGCTCGGCGCGTGGGCGGCGGCCCGCGTCGTCCAGGCGGGCGGGACGGAGACGTTCACGATCTCGGGGAGCACGCTCGCGGTCGCCGTGCGCGGGGAGGTGCGCGCCCGGCTCGAGGGGCTCTTCGCGACGCAGGGCAAGGTCGCGATCGCGAGCGAGATGAAGCGCTTCCGCGGGCGCGCGACGGACCAGCCGTTCGGCGAGGGCGCCGCGCGCATGCACCGCGTGAGCGGCGACGGCGTGCTGCTCTTCCGCACGGCCGGCCGGCGCTTCACCACGCTCGACCTCGGCCCCGACGCCGCCTACCTGCGCGAGGGATCGCTCTTCGGGTTCGAGGGAGGGATCGCCTTCGAGAACGGGCGCGTGCCGTCGTCGATCTCGGCGGAGCTGCACCTCGTCCACCTGCGCGGCCGCGGCCGGTTCCTGCTCGCGACCGAGGGCGAGCCGGTGACGCTCGACGTCGTCGCGGACGCGCCGCTCAAGGTGCCGCTCGCGTCCCTCGTCGGATGGGTCGGGACGCTCACGCCGCGGGTGTGCGCGCTCGTCGAGGACGCGGGCGCGCCGGTGGTGGTCGCGGTGGAGCTGACGGGCGAGGGGCGGGCCATCGCCGATCCGTCGGCCGCGGAGGGCTAGGCCGTGGCGCGCTCGCTCCGCAAGGAGTTCCTGAACGCACCGAACGCGATCACGCTCGTGCGGATCGCGATGATCCCGGTGTTCCTCTACTTCACCTACGCCGAGTCGCGGGTGAACAGCTTCGTCGCCGGGCTCGTCTACGCGGTGACCGGCACGACCGACTTCCTCGACGGCTGGATCGCGCGGAAGAAGGGGCTCGTGACGGTGATCGGGAAGTTCCTCGACCCGCTCGCCGACAAGCTCATCGTGATGGCCGCGCTCGTGATGCTCGTGCACCTCGGGCGGGTCGCGGCGTGGGTCGTCATCGTCGTCATGGCGCGCGAGTTCATGGTGACGGGCCTTCGGACGATCGCGATGAGCGAGGGGGTCGTCATCGCGGCCGGGCAGGAGGGGAAGCACAAGACCGCCTTCCAGGTCGCGGCGATCACGTTCCTCATCATCCACTACACGTACCCGGTGGACGCGATCTTCTTCTCGTTCGACCTCGACGCGAACCGGGTCGGGACGCTCCTCCTGTACGTCTCGCTCGTGTTCTCGGTGTGGTCCGCGTGGATCTACTTCCGGGAGTTCGTGCGGGTGGTGTACCGCCCGCGCCCCGGGAACGCTGCCGCCGCGGCGCCCCGCGAAGGCGTCCGTCCGGCCGCCGGATCGCAGGCCCGAGGGCCTTGACACTCCCGGAAGGCGCTTCTATAAACGGCCTCCTTTGCACGATTTCTCGCGGGAATAGCTCAGTGGTAGAGCATCGCCTTGCCAAGGCGAGGGTCGAGGGTTCAAATCCCTTTTCCCGCTCCATCTAACCCCCGGGTCCGCCCGGGGGTTTTTCATTTTCAGCTCTCCATGTGCCCCACATGTGCCCCTCGCGCGGCGCTCGCGCATCTTGAAACGGCTGATGTTGTCACGGGCTCCGGAGTTCTCCCTCGCCCCCGGCGACAGCCGGGGAAGAGGGCACGCGCGGCGGCACGTCGTCGAGCAGACTGCACGGCGTCCCGCTTCACGTCCGGCGAGAGGTGCGCGTAGCGCATCGTCATGTCGATCGTGGCGTGGCCCGAGGAGCTCCTGGACGGCCTTGAGCGCCACGCCGCGCATCACGAGGTGGGACGCGAACGTGTGCCGGAGGTCGTGCGTCGTGAGCCGCTTCGCGAGGCCGGCCTTCGAGCACGTCCAGGGCACGACGTCCTTCACGCGGCTGTGCGTGAGCCGAGCGCCGTTCGCCTCGCAGAAGACGTACGGACCCTTCAGGTGACGGTGCGCCTTCAGCGTCGCGATCGCGTCGTCCGAGAGCGGCACCTCCCGCGTGCGCCCGCCCTTGGGCGTGCCCTCCTGGTCGCGCCAGAGCGTCCGGCGGACCACGAGGCGGCCGGCGACGAGGTCCAGGTCCTCCCAGCGGAGCGCGAGCAGCTCGCCGACGCGGAGGCCGGTCTTGAGCGCCGTCGTGACGAACGCCCTCCACTCGGGCGCGGCGGCCCGGAGGAAGCGAGGCGTCTCGTCGAACGTGAGGAACTGGAAGTCGCCGTGCGCGACGCGGAGCTGCTTCACGCGCGGCGCGTGGGACAGCTCGCCCCACTCGACGGCGAGGTTGAGGAGCTTGCGGAGGACGCAGAGGTGGTTGTTCACCGACTTCGCCGCCTGTCCGTCCTTGAGCTTCCGCGCCTTGTACGCCTCGACGTCCGCGGGGCCGATCTCGTCGAGCCGGCGCTTGCCGAACGCCGGGACGAGGTGCTCGCGGAGCACCCAGCGCTTCGCGTAGACCGTGCTGGGCTTGTTGTTCACCTCCGAGTAGTCGAGGAACCGCGCCTGGAAGGCCTCCAGGGTCGGGACCTCCTTCACCTCCTTGCCGAGGGTTCCGGCGAGGAGCGCCTCCCGCACCTGGCGCTCGTACTGCAGCGCGCCCCGGCGGGTGTTCACCGGCGAGAAGTCGCGGATCCGCCGGGGCCGCTGCCCCGGCAGGGCGACCTTCACGTCGATGGTCCAGCGCTCCAGCACCTTGCCTTCCTTCGTCTTCCACTTCCGCAGCCTGACGCTCATCGGTCATCTCCGAGCGCAGGACTGCCGTTGCCCTCCATCCAGCGTAACAGGGCGTCCCGACCGATGCGGATGGAGCGCCCCACCCGGACCACGCCCGGGCACCTCGCCGGCGCGGACCGCGTCGTAGAGCGTCTTCCGGTTTACGCGCAGGAGCCGGGCGGCCTCGTCGACGGTGAGGACCGGGGGAGGGTGCCGGTCGCGGCGCTCTCGTCGCGTACGCCATCTGCGGGCCGCTCGCGGGTCCGACTCCACGACACCTGCCCGCGGCCGCCCTCGCCTCGGCCGCTCACGTCATCGCCTCTTCTTCCGCTCCTTGCCGCCGCCCGGCGCGTCGAAGGCCGGGCCCTTCTCGCGCAGCTCCAGGCTCCGCTGGAAGAGGAGGTGGAGGAGGTACTCGTGCCGCTCCATGCCGAGCGCCTTCCGGTCGTCCTCGAGCAGCGCCGTCGCCGCGGCCGGGAGGCCGAACCAGGTCCGCAGGCCGTCGAGGATGCGCGTCACGTAGGCCGTGAGGTCCTGGCCGTTCCGGGTCGCCTCGGCCTTCAGGAACGAGACCAGCTCCCGCGGCATGCGGAAGGTCTGCATCAGCTTCTCGGTCGGTGTGGGGGCGGGCATGGGCGGGTCCTTGGCGGTGAGTCGTACGTATGTCATTCTTAAGTCAGACACAGGTACTGCTCAAGATGGGCCCCATCAGGATCTCGAGCCCGTCGGATCCCGCCGCACGTGTCAGATGCACTTCGGCACTGAAAGCTCGCGAAGCACGCCCCCTCAGCTACGATCAGCTGACCGTATGCCCAGCTCACGCTTTGACCTCGTCGGTCCGGTTGTGACCGCCTACACGGCCGGCGCGAACTCCGCTCCCGAGTGGATTCCCTGGGCGTTCCCGTTCTTCTTCGTCGGGATGTGGATCCTGATGTCGACAGTGCTCGGGTGGATCGCGGGCCACATGGCGCTGCTCGCCCGGTACCCGCCGGCCGACGAGCCGAAGGAAGAGACGTTCGGATGGACTTCGGGCTCGATGCGCGGAGTGAGCTTCAACAACGCGCTCTATGTCGGCCTCGGTACCCGCGGATTGCATCTCGCGCCGCACGCGCTGTTTCGCCCGATCTTCCGCCGAGGCATTCCGTGCATCCCGTGGCATGAGATTCGGCTGGTCAGGTCTCAGCCTGGCGGTGTGGCGCGGTGGTTCATGGGGTCGAAGTTCGAGATCCCGGCGGCCGGCATCCGCTTCGTCTTGGGCGGTGCCGCGGGCCGGGCGGTCGAGCGGAAGCTGTCAACGACTAAGCCCGCAACCGATCCGCCCCGCAGCCATCTCGTGCGCGAGCGGTGACTGACGTGACGTTGGCGCTGTCTCATCGAACTCCTTCAGGAGCGTCTCCGGCTGCAGCACCACCTGCTCACCCTCCTTTAGGCCCCAGTTCGTCTTCCTCCCCTCGCCAGAGGAGCTCGTCGAGTTCTGTTCGCGTTCTCACAGCCCGAACCTCGGCCGTGCTTCTCCAGCTCCTTCGAATTCGGCTTCCTCCGCTACTTCGCTGGTTCCATCGGCTTCCGCTGTTTCCGCTCTGTCTCGTCTCGCCGCCCGCCGCCGCCTCTCCTGCCTGCCTTGGCTTCGACCCACCAGGGTTGCCGTCGTCTTCCTCAAGATTCTCCCCTCGACTACGATCCTCGGCCCGCCCTCCGCTCTCCTTCTCTCAGGGTGACAGCCGCCCGACCCCTTCCACTCATGGTGGTCGAGTGGGAGGGGTCGGGCGGATGGCGCCCGGCACGCCGGCCGCACCACGGAGGGCGGGCCGCGCGACCGAGCCGCTCGTTTCGGGTGGTTACGAGGCGAACCCCGTCCTCGATCCTGTCACTCCGGCCGTGCTCAACCCTGTCCTCGCCGGAGGACAGGGCGCCTGACACCCCAGACTCGTGCCGGAGCTAGAGGCCCGCGCAGAAAACTGCGTGTTGGTCCGCGCGGACCAACCCTACGAAAAAGTGCGTGCTGGTCCACGTGGACCAGCACCGCGTTTTCGTGAGGGAGCATGTCTTCGCGCACGCCCTCCGGGGTACGCAGGCTGCTGGTCCTCGTCGCGCGCCGGTCCTAGGATCCACTCGTGACACGCGAGGAGGTCATCCGCCGCCTGGCCGAAACGCGAGCCGAGCTCGCCGGCCTCGGAGTGCGCTCGCTCGACCTGTTCGGCTCGGTAGCGCGAGGTGAGTCCGGGCCGGACAGCGACGTCGATCTGCTCGTAGACTTCGACCGGCCCATCGGGCTCTTCCACTTCGCCCGCGTCCAGCGCCGGCTCGAGGAGATCCTCGGGTGCCACGTCGATCTGGTCATGCGCGACGCCGTGAAGCGGCAGCTGCGGGACCGCATCTTCGCCGAGGCCGTCCGGGTTCGCTGAGGCGCCGTTCGGTGCGAATCCGGCCGGGCTCATCTTTGCGGTGGCCGGCCGCGCTTCGATGGCAGGTCGACGAGACTGTCATCGTGCGGCGTGCGCTGGCGGGCGGTCAGGCCGCGGATGGCTAGGGCCTTCTTCTTGTGGAGCTCCCAGACGATCTTGTTCAAGTCCGGCTTGGCGACATGGCGCTCGGAAAGGACATGGGGCCAGAGGTCCGAGTAGAGGCGAGGCGATCGCTCCGCGAGTAGCCGGAGCACATCGCCAGGGGCTTCCCGCAACCCATCGCGGTGCAGCCGCTGATACGACTGCTCCGGTGCAGAGCCGATTCCGCCGAGTAACAGCTGCCGCTCACCGCGCTGCTTCGCCTCCTCTCGGATGGCGCCCGCCGCCTCGCCGCACACGCGCCGCTCCACCTGGCGGAAGAGGTCGACGATCGCGGAGTGATGTCCGCCGACCACGAGCCGAAACCACGTTCGCTCCTGCGTCGGGTGCCGGATCGCAAGGTCCGCGACGAAAGGAAGCCGGCACTTGTCACGGAGTTGCTCCCGATAGAGATCGAAGAGCGCATCCTCCGAGAGGCCCGGCGGGATGGCGCCCGGCTCAAGCCCGAAGAAGTCGCCGATCTGCTCGCGGAGGAAGGCGCGCGGATCGTCCTTGAACCGGTTGATGTGGTTGAACATCACGTTGATCAGGACGTCGCGATCCTCCGGTGACGCGAGCGGTTCGATGAATCGCATCGCGGCGCCCTTCCACCCGGTCGGATCCACAAACAGAAAGGCGGGATCGCGCCCGATTCGGCGGTTGATCTCGGCGACGTGGTCCCCGAACTCGCCAGGAAGCGCAACGACGTCGATCCCCTCGCGATGCTCGTCCAGGTACGCTCGCAGCACATCGAAGGGCTTAGGATCCTCCTCGACGAAGATGGCGCCCAACTCCACGTGCAGGCCCTTCTCCTCCCACGTGATCGCCGCATCGCGGAGGGTCTTCAGCCCGATCGACACGGACGTGTCGCCGAGTTCCTGTCCGGCCGCGTTCCACGGGCCGGCGAAGCAGTCGACGTACCAGAGCTTGGTACGTCCAAACTTGGAACGCGATCCGCGCTTGTGCGCCCATCCCTGGATGTACTCGGAGAGGACGAGATGCTTCAGAAGCGTCTGTTCACGCCCGGCGTACTCTGGCGGAATCGTCACGTTGCCCCCGTCGCGACTGGCTACTACATCCCACTCTAAGCTATACGTACGTTCAGGGGAGGATTATCGGTGAGCGAGTACAGCGCGATCGAGTGGACGCACGCAACGTGGAACCCGGTACGTGGGTGCACGAAGATTTCGCCCGGCTGCAAGCACTGCTACGCCGAGACGTTTGCGGAGAGGTTTCGGGGCGTCCCGAATCACCCCTTCGAACAGGGCTTCGATTTGCGGCTGGTGCCCTCAGCGCTCGAGTTGCCGCTGCGCTGGCGCAAGGGACGCCTGGTGTTCGTGAACTCCATGTCGGACCTGTTCCACGAGGACGTGCCCGACGAGTACATCGAGCAGGTCTTCGGAGTGATGGAGACGGCGAAGCAGCACCAGTTCCAGGTGCTGACGAAGCGCGCCGAACGTATGGCAGCGTTCGTGGAGCGGTGCGGCGTTCCGGAGAACGTCTGGATGGGAGTGAGCGTCGAGAGCGCCGCGTACCGCTCCCGGATCGTGGTCCTGCGCCGCGTGCCTGCCCGGGTTCGTTTCCTGAGCTTGGAGCCGCTGATCGGTGCACCGGGCCGGACTCGATCTTCGCGGGATTCACTGGGTCATCGTGGGTGGCGAGAGCGGCCCTGGAGCCCGAGAGATGAAGCCGGAATGGGTCGCGCGATGTCCGCAGGCAGTGCGCTGCTGCCAGCGTGCCTTTCTTCTTCAAGCAGTGGGGCGGCGTCCAGAAGAGTTGGCGGGGACGCGAGCTCGACGGCAAGACGTGGGACGGTATGCCCGTCGCGGCGAGCGTGGTGTGAATCGACGGTAGCCGAGACTGCTCTGCCGTTCTCGACCGCTACCCCCCGAATCGCGCGGCGTTCACGTAGGCCGCAAGAACGAAGGGCAGCACGTACAAGGCGGGAGGCAGGAGTGCGCCGAGCCAGCGGATGCGCTTCGGGGGCTTCTCGAACAGGCCGATGAACCCGGCCACGGTGAAGGCGAGGTACGGCGCAGCGAGAAAGAGGCCGGCCCACGGCCCTGCGGCAGGGTCGAGGAACACGCTGGAGAACCAGAACAGGTTCGCGACAGCCCCGACGAGTGCGATTCGGGACCATGACCGAAATGCCCATGCACCCGCCGGCATCGCTGCCAGCGCCAGGGCGCCGAACGCGAAGACCGTGACGTCTCCCGGCAATCCGACGAGGCTCGGAATCATCCAAGGGAGTGGCGAAGCGATGGCGAGCGCGATCAACGCAACAACCGTTCGCAGCCACCATGGCCGCCGGGCGACAACAGTTAAGGCAGCGGTCGTCACTGCCGGAGCATAGACGAGTTCGCGAGAAGGATGGCTTCTTCAAACGGAGGCAAGGGCGCCATGTGCCCCACATGTGCCCCGCCGCCGCTCCGAGCGCCGGAACGGGGCGGGACCACGTGGAACGCGAGGGAACGGGATTCGTGAACGGTCTCGCGGCGATGAAGGGCAACGGCGCGTCCTGCTTAGAGTAGTTCACCCACCGTCAAAACCGTTCAAATCCCTCTTCCCGCTCCATCTAGACCCCCGGCTCCGGCCAGGGGTCTTTCATTTTCAGCTCTCCATGTGCCCCACCTGTGCCCCTGGGTCGTCGCTCGGGGCCATGTCGAGGAGCCGCACGGCGTCCCGCTTCACGTCCGGCGAGAGGTGCGCGTAGCGCATCGTCATGTCGATGGTGGCGTGGCCGAGGAGCTCCTGGACGGCCTTCAGCGCCACGCCGCGCATGACGAGGTGGGACGCGAAGGTGTGCCGGAGGTCGTGCGTCGTGAGCCGCTTCGCGAGGCCGGCCCTCGAGCACGTCCAGGGCACGACGTCCTTCACGCGGCTGTGCGTGAGCCGCGACCCGTCCGTCTCACAGGCGTCCCGCCAGGCCTCGGACGGATCTGCGCTGGGCGCGAAGGTCGGGTCCGAGAAGACGGGTTCGCCGACGCGGGCGAGCGCCTTCTCTAGCTTGTCCTGCACCGCGGAGGCCGTCGAGTTACGCTGGTCCTCGAAGCCAGGAGGCCGACATGAGAAGGGTGGTCTGGGGGGTACTGAGCACGGCCCGCATCGGCACGGCAAAGGTCATCCCCGCCATGCAGCGGAGCGGCTGCTGCGAGGTCCGCGCCATCGCCTCGCGCTCGCCGGAGAAGGCGCGTGCCGCAGCGGCGGCGCTCGGGATCCCGGTCGCCTACGGCTCCTACGAGGCGCTGATCGCGGACCCGGCCATCGAGGCGATCTACAACCCGCTCCCCAACCAGCTCCACGTCCCCATGACGCTGCTCGCGGCCGCGGCGGGGAAGCACGTCCTCTGCGAGAAGCCGATCGCGCTCACCGCCGAGGAGGCCGGCCGCCTGCGGGCCGTCGCCGGCAAGGTGCTGGTGATGGAGGCCTTCATGGTCCGCTTCCATCCGCAGTGGCTGCGGGTGCGGGAGCTGGTGCGGGCGGGCGCGGTGGGGACGCCGCGCGCCGTTCAGGTGTTCTTCTCCTTCTTCAACGAGGACGCTGGGAACATCCGCAACCAGCCCGAGGCGGGCGGCGGCGCCCTCTACGACATCGGCTGCTACGCCGACGTCTCCGGCCGGTTCGTCTTCGAGGCCGAGCCGGTGCGCGCCATCGCGCTGGTGGATCGCGATCCGCGCTTCGGCACCGACCGCACCACCAGCGCGCTCGTGGACTTCGGCGGGGGACGGCACTTGACCTACACCGTCTCCACGCAATGCGTGCCCTATCAGCGCGTCCAGGTGTGCGGGACCCGCGGTCGGATCGAGGTGCAGATCCCGTTCAACGCCCCGCAGGGCGGCACCGCCCGCATCCTCCTCGACGACGGCTCGGCCCTCGACGGGAGCGCCATCCGCACCGAGACCCTCCCGGCCAGCGACCAGTACACGCTGCAGGGCGAGGCCTTCTCGCGGGCCGTCCGCGGCGAGATCCCCCTGCCCTACGGCGTCGAGGACGCGGTCCACAACATGCGCCTCATCGACGCGCTCTTCCGGTCGGAGCGGAGCGGGCGGTGGGAGGAGCCCTGAGTGCGGGCGTCACACCCGCCCCTCCCACCCCTGGTCGTGGGCCCGGAAGCATGCGCGGGATGTGAAGATCACACCCGGCCGGCGGCCAGCACCGCTGCCACCTCGTCGCGGGTGGGGGCGTACGCGCCGCTGCGGCTGCACACCAACGCGGCGGTGGCGGCGGCGAAGGCCAGGTGGCGCGAGGCCGGCGCGTCGGGGTCCTGCAGCAGGCTGGCCATCCACCCGCCCACGGTGGCGTCGCCGGCGCCCACGGTGTCGGCCACCGTCACCGGGAGGGCGGGCTGGTGGTGCTCGCGCCCGTCCGCGAGGAGCCGCATGCCCCCGGCGCCCAGGGTGAGCAGGATGTCGGCCCGGGGCGCCATGGCCCGCAGCTCGCGCAGCGCCACCTCCGAGGAGAGCCCGGGGAAGAGGCCGGACAGGTCCTCGTTGGACACCTTGACGTAGGTGGCGATGGCCGCCAGGCGCTGCAGGGTGGGGCGGTAGCTCGGGCCCATCAGGTTGCGGTAGTTGGGGTCGAAGCAGATGCGCTTCCCGGCGGCGTGGACGCGCTCGGCCAGGGCCACCAGGCGGCTGGCGTGCGGCTCTCGCACCAGGCTGATGCAGCCGAAGTGCACGCACTCGGCCTCCTCCAGCCAGCCGGCGGGCAGCGCCCCGACGTCGAAGTTGAGATCGGCGCTGTCGTCGCCCACGAAGAAGTACTGCGGCGGGTGCTTGGAGAAGACCATGGCCAGCAGCGGCGACTTGTCCACCTGCTGGGTGAAGCGGGGGTCGAGCCGGGCCTCGCGGGTGAGGCGCAGCAGCTCGTCGCCGAAGGGATCGCGGCTCACCGCACCGGCGTAGCCGGTCGGCAGCCCCAGCCGGGCGGCGCTGCGGGCCACGTTCCAGCAGGAGCCCCCGGGCACGTCGCGCCAGCTGCCGTCGGCCTCGCGGATGAAGTCGGTGAGGGCCTCGCCGAAGACCACGAAGCGCGCGGGAGTGCTCATGGGGTGAACCATCCGGCCAGCCGCTGGTGGAGATCGCGGAAGCGCGGGTAGGCTTCGGCGGCGGGCCCGCCGCGAGGGTCGGCGACCGGGACCGGTGGGGGAGAGAGCGCGGGGAGATCGGCCGCGGTGAAGGCCCCGCAGGCCAGGCCCGCAAGAAGGGCGGCACCACGGGCCGAGCCGCTGGGGCCGCTGATCTCGTCCAGGGGCAGCCCCAGCACGTTGGCAAGCAGCTGCCGGAAGCCGGCGTGGAGGGTGGCGCCGCCGGAGAGCCGCAGCCGGGTCGGCGCGGCCCCCTGGGCCCGCAGAGCTTCCAGGCCGGCGCGGATGGCGCAGGCCACCCCGGTGAGGGCGGCGCGCATCAGCTGGCCGGCGTCGTCGGCGGCGCCCAGCCCCACCCACGCCGCGCGAAGGCGCGGGTCCATGAAGGGGGTGCGCTCGCCGGTGAGGTAGGGCAGGAAGACCACCTGGCCCTGCTCGGCCCCGGGGGCGAAGGCCCGCTGCCAGGCCTCCTCCCAGGAGAGCCCCAGGCGCGAGCGGGCCCAATCGAGCGCCAGCCCGCCGTTGAGCATGGCGGCCAGCTGGCACCAGCCCGGCAGGCCCGCCGGCAGCGCGCTGCGGAAGACGTTGAGTGCCGGCGCGAAGCCGGGCCAGCGGGCGCGGGGCACCACGATCTGGGCGCTGCTGCCGATGGCCAGCTGGGCGTCGCCCTCGCTCAGCAGCCCGGTGCCCAGCGCCGCCGCCAGGGTGTCGCCGGCGCCGGTGGCCACCGGGAGGTTCGCGGCCAGGCCCAGCGCCTCGGCGGCTGCGGGCGACAGGCGCCCGGCCACAGCCTCGGCCGGGCGCAGCGGGGGGAACAGCTCGCGGCGCAGCCCCAGCCGCTCCAGGAGCTCGCCGTCCCATTCGCCCTGCGCGCCGGAGAGCCCGGTGCCGGTGGCGTCGGAGGGGTCGGTGGCCGCCTCTCCGGTGAGGCGCAGCCGCAGCCAGTCCTTGGCCACCAGCGCCCAGCGCGCCGCCGAGAGCAACTCGGGCTGGTGGGCGGCCAGCCAGAGCAGGCTGGGCCCGGTCATGCCGGCGCTGGCCAGGTTGCCGCCGCGGCGGGCGGCCTCCTCGGGGAAGCGGCCCAGCAGCCCGGCCGAGCGGGTGTCGGTCCAGAGGATGGCCGGGCGAAGCGCCGCCCCGCGCGCGTCGCAGAGCACCGCGCCGTGCATCTGCCCCGAGAGCCCCACGGCCCGCACCGCCCGCCTCCCCTCCTCGGGGAGGGCCCGGGTCGCAGCCGCCGCGCCCCGCCACCATTCCTCGGGGTCGGTCTCGGCCCAGCCGGGCCGGGGGTGCTCCGACGCGTAGGAGGCGCTGGCCTCCGCCACGCGGGCGCCGCGCCCGTCGAGCAACAGGGCCTTGGCCGAGCTGGTACCGATGTCCAGTCCGAGCAGCATGTCACTCCCAGCGTCGGCCCAGGCCAGCCCCGCGCCGCGGGGGAAAAGCTCGCGCACTCCCAGGAGCTCGGCCTCGAGCGGGAGAGGCGCCGGCGCCGCGGCTCAGTGGGCCAGGTCGCCGCCCACGGCGTGCCTCATGATCGCTTCCTCGCTCGCCTCGGCGCGCGCCAGCTCGCCGACGATGGTGCCCTCCCGCATGACCAGGACCCGATCGCTCATGCCCAGGACCTCCGGTAGCTCGGAGGAGATCATGATGATGCCGACGCCACGCTGCGTGAGCTCGTTCATGATCTGGTAGATCTCGGACTTGCTCCCCACGTCGATGCCGCGGGTCGGCTCGTCCATGATCAGGATCTTGGTGTCGACGCTGAGCCACCGGCCGAGGATCACCTTCTGCTGGTTGCCGCCGCTCATGTTCAGCACGATGAAGTTGGCGTTGGGCGTCTTGATGCGGAGGTCCTGGATCATCTTCTGCACCAGGGCCTTCTCCCTGGCGCCCTGGATGACGCCCAGCCTGCACAATCCCTTCAGCGCGGAGACCGTGATGTTGACGGTGACGTTCAGCTTCAGGAAGAGCCCGTGCGCCTTCCGGTCCTCGTTGACCAGAGCGATGCCCCGTCGAATGGCCTCCATCGGGGACTTGGCCCGGTAGGGCTCCCCAGCGACGCGCATCTCGCCGCTGTGCGCGTCGGCGCCGAAGATGGCGCGGACCACCTCGGTGCGGCCGGAGCCGGTGATCCCGGCGAACCCGACGATCTCGCCCGCGCGGACCTGGAAGCTCACGTCGTGGACCAGGTGCGCGCGCCGGAGGCCCTTCACATCGAGGAGCACCTCGCCCAGCTTGGGCTCGCGCCTGGGATAGACCTCCTTCAGGTCGCGACCGATCATCAGCCGGACCAGCTCGTCCATGTTCACCGCGGCGACCTGCCGCGTGCCGACGTAGCGCCCGTCCTTGAGCACCGTGACCTCGTCGGCCAGCTCGAAGATCTCCCGCATGCGATGGGAGATGTAGATGATGCCGATGCCCTGGGCCTGCAGCGAGCGGACCACCTGGAACAGGCGCTCCAGATCGCCCTCGCCCAGCACCGCCGAGGGCTCGTCCATGACCAGGATGCGCGTCCTGCGGTTCAGCGACTTCGAGATCTCCACCAGTTGCTGCTCGGCCACCGACAGGGTCGAGACCACGGCGTCGACGCTGATGGTCGCGCCGAGCCGATCGAGGATCTCCCGCGATCGCTTCCTGACCGTCCCCCAGTCCACCCGCATCCCCTTGGCGGGGAGGTGTCCGAGGAAGATGTTCTCGGCGACGGTGAGGTCCCTGGCGAGGTTGAACTCCTGGTAGATGGTGGAGATGCCGAGATCCTGGGCGTCCTGGGGGCCGCGGATGGCGACGGGCTGGCCCTCGAAGTAGATCTCGCCTTCGTCCTTGGTGTAGGCGCCGGACAGGATCTTGATCAGCGTGGACTTCCCGGCGCCGTTCTCGCCCAGCAGCGCGTGAACCTGGCCCTCGCGGACGGTCAGGCTCACGCCCTGGAGCGCCTTGACGCCGGGGAAGGACTTGCCGATGTCCTTCATCTCCAGCAGGACCTTCCCCTGCGGCTTGGCGGAGGGCGTGGGGGCGTTCACGGCGTTCTCCAGGGTCACTTCGCCCGGTGGGAGAGGTAGTCGACCGACACCGCCAGGATCACCAGGATGCCGGTGATGAGGACCTGATAGATGGAGCCGACGCCCATGAGCTGCAGCCCGTTGCGGAAGACGCCCACGATGAGCGCGCCGACCAGCGTGCCCACGATCTGGCCGCGCCCGCCGAGGAGGCTGGTCCCGCCCAGGACCACCGCGGTGATGCTGTCCAGGTTTCCCGTCTGGCCCGCCTGTGGGTCCCCGACGCCGGTACGCGCCACCAGCAGCAGCCCGGCGATGCCGTAGCTGACCGCGGCCGCCGTGTACACGCCCATCAGGACGCGGCTGGTCCGGATGCCGGCGAGGCGCGCTGCCTCCGGGTTGTCGCCGACCGCGTACACGGAGCGCCCGGGCCGCGTCGAGCCGAGCACGAACCAGGCGATGACGAACAGCACCAGCATGAGGATCGAGCCGTAGGTGATCTGGGTGCTCCCGATGCCGAAGGTGTTGCCGAAGAAGAGCAGCGAGTCCGGGACGCTGGTGATCGTGGCGGTGGTGTAGATGCGCACCAGGGCGTAGGCGATGTTGAAGGTGCCCAGAGTGACGATGAACGGGGGGAGCCCGATGGCGGTCGTCAGCCAGCCGTTCAGCATGCCGAAGCCCACGCACACGGCGAGCCCGACGAGGACGGCCAGGTAGGGATTCATGCCGGAGTTGGCGATGAGGCCGGTGGTGAGCACCGAGGACAGCGCCATGATCATCCCGTTCGACAGGTCGATTCCCCCGGTCAGGATGACCAGCGTCTGGCCGATGGCCAGCGTGCCGACGACCATCACCTGCTGCAGGATGAGGGAGAAGTTCGCGCCGGACAGGAACCGGTCGGTCTGCGTGGTGAAGAAGATGCACGCCAGGACGAGCGCCCCCACGGGACCGAGGATCGGCATCCCCCGCAGGAGGTCGACGATCCCGGAGCGACGCGGGGCAACGGCGGTCGTGACTGCGGTCATGGAATGGAGCCCTCCCGGGAGAGGGTGGCGACGGAGGTCCCGCCGCCACCCCGGCGAAGCTAGGTCACTTCGTGCCCCAGCAGTTGGCCACGCCGAACTTGCTGTCCTTGCTGGCCACGCCCGCCGCCGCCTTGTCGGTGATGAGCGTCACCCCCGTGTCGGTGTAGCCGGTGGGCTTCGTTCCGGACTTGGCGTACTTCACCACCGCCTCGACCCCCATGGTCGCCATCTTGAGCGGGTACTGCTGCGAGGTGGCGGCGATCTTGCCGTCCACCACGCCCTGCACGCCCCGGCAGCCGCCGTCGACGCTCACGATGGTGATCTGCTTTTCCTTGCCGGCGGCCTTGATGGCGGTGAACGCGCCGAACGCGGCGGGCTCGTTGATGGTGTAGACGAGGTTGATGTCGGGGTTCTTGCTGAGGCAGTTCTCCATCGCCGCCTGGCCCTCGGACTGGTCGCCGTGAGTGTCCTGGCTGCACACCACCTGGGGCGCGGTCACGAGCTGCGACGAGTTCGGATCCGCCTTGGCGACGCCGAAGCCCTGCAGGAAGCCGTTGTGGCGCTGGGCGCCGACGGTGATGCCGGGCTGCAGGTCGAGCGTGGCGATGACGGCCTTCTTGCCACCCAGTGCGCCCTTGGCCCACTGCCCGATGAGCAGGCCGGCGTTGAAGTTGTTGGTCGCGAAGAGCGCGTCCACGGCGTCCTGCGGCTCGGTCGCGGTGTCGAGGGCGATGACGAGCACGCCCTGCTTCCGCGCCTTCTGGATCGAGGGCACGATGGCCTTGGTGTCGCTGGGCGTGATGAGGATGCCCTTGGCGCCGGCGTTGATCATGTTCTCCATCGCCGTCACCTGGCCCTCGTTGTCGCCGTCCTTGGCGCCGGCGCCGGTGAGCAGCTTGGCGCCGAGCCTCTGCGACTCGGCGCCAGCGCCCTCCTTCATCTTCACGAAGAAGGGGTTGGTCTCGGTCTTGGTGATGAGGCCGACGATCACGGAATCAGCGGCGAAGGCTTGGGCCGCGGCCAGCAGCGTCAGCGTCGCGACGGACAGGGCGAGCTTCTGGATCATGGATTCTCCTCGCTGGATCGGTTCACGGCTTGGTTCGATTCACGACAGGGTGAGCGTCTGGAACGAACGGACGGAGAGAAGACTCGGGGCGGCCATTGTCTACCCTTCATGGACGTGGGGTGGGCTCGCGGCGCCGCCCCGAGTGGGTTGCGCGGCGCCCGGGCGCCGCCCAGCCTGGGAGGGCCTCAGCCGTCCCTGGTGCTTGCGAAGTCACGCCAATCGCGAAGGCCGTCTCGCCGGATACCCCGGTACACTCGGCTGGAGGAGCGGTGACCGAATCCATGCGCCTGCTGAGCCTCGTCGCGATCCTGATCACCGGCTGTGCCACGACGAGGCTCGTTCGCGTCGTTCCAGAGCCCGGCGACGGCCAGAAGAAGCTCCGCGGGAAGGGGACCCCGATCGTCTGGTCGGAGGGCACGGAGTCGGACGTGGCGATCTCGCCGAAGGGCGGTGCAACGGGGCGCTACGACGTCGTCGACCGCAAGATCCCGTTCCTCGTGTTCGTCCGCAACCGGTCGGACTCGCAGATTGCCGTCTCCGAGCGCGACTTCAGCGCAGGGGCAAACAGCTGGGCGGGCGCGAGCTTCGCCGACGTGCTGCGAGCGAGCGATCTGGAGGCCGAGATGGGCTCGGATCCCGCCTCGGAAGAGGCCGCGAACGCCTTTGCCACCGCTGTCCTCGCCCATGCCGGCGAGCAGGCGAATGTCGGGCGCGTGTCGCAGCTCTTGCGGGCGACCACGCTCGACCCCGGAGATTCCGTGGCAGGCGGCATCGTCATCGAGCGTCCCCACCTCGCCGGGTGCGAGCCGGGAGGTTCCGTCCCGCTTCTGTGCCATCTCTGGATTGCCGTCGAGGTCGCGGGAGACATGCATCGCTTCCGCTTCGTCGAGACGGAGTAGGCGTGGCGCCAGCGTGACCGACGTGGAGCCGCGACGGGAAGACGCGGCTCCAGTGACCCAGCGGCGACGCGCGCCGCGTCCTCAGGTGAGACGCCTGGCGAGCACGGTCTGGATGGAGACCGACGCCACGACGATGAGCCCGTAGATGAAGCTCGTCCAGAATCCCGTGAGGCCCGCGGCCACGATCCCCGCGTTGATGGCCCCGATGATGAACGAGGCCACGAAGGTGCCGAAGATCGTCCCGGTGCCTCCGAACACCGACGTGCCGCCGAGGAACACCGAGGCGAGGGTGTTCAGCATGTAGCCTTCACCGAGAGTCGGCCAGAAGAAGAGGACCTCCGCGCTCACCACGAACCCGGCGAACGCCGCCACGACCCCGACGACGGCGAAGGTGACGATCTTCGTCCTTCCCACGTTCACGCCCATGAGCCGCGCGCTCTCGACGTTGTCCCCCGTCAGGTAGACGTGCGCGCCGTAGCGGTGCCGGTTGAGGAAGAACCAGACGACGAGGCCCATGGCGATCGTCCAGATGAACTGCGCGGGCACGAACCCGAACGCCCGCCCGACCAGCGCCGCGTGCAGGCCGGTCGTCTGGACCTCCGTCATGCCCAGCCCCTGCCCGTTGGTGACGATCATGACGGCGCCGCGGAGGAGGAACTGCGTGCCGATGGTCGTCACCAGCGACGGCACGCCGATGCGGACCACGATGTAGCCGTTGAGAAGCCCCGCGAGCAGGCCGGCAGCGAGGCAGGCGACGAATCCGAGCCAGACGCTTCCCGTCGCGACGAAGACCACGTCGTAGCCCATCATCCCGAACGCCATGATCGACGGGAACGAGAGGTCGATCTCGCCCGTGATCACCACCAGGGTGAGCGGAATGGCGATGAGGGCGAAGAAGGGCGTCGTGGACATGAAGGCGACGTAGATGTCCCCCGCCAGGAACGTCCGCGGCGAGCCGATGAGGAACAGCACCCAGACCACGATCGCGACGGAGACGATGCCCAGCTGCAGCGCGTACGTCCGGAAGAACCGGGAGACCGGCCCTCTCGCCGCCGCCCTGGACAGCGGGCGAACGGCTTCGTCGGAGCTCATCGGTTCCTCCTCAGGCATCCAGGCTGCCGGTCTTCGCCACGCGGTAGAGACGGTCGGTGAGCTCCTCGAGGGTCAGCTCGTTTCTCACGTACTGGCCGGCGACCATGCCGCGGTCGAGCACGACGATCCGGTCCACCACCGGGTAGACGTGGAAGATGTTGTGGTCGATGAAGATCGCGGCCTTGCCCGCCTTCCTGATCCCCTCGACGAAGTCGAGGGCCTTCCTCGTCTCGGACAGCGACAGCCCCATGGTGGGCTCGTCCAGGATCACCAGCTCCGCCTTGAAGTACAGGGCGCGCGTGATGGCCACGCCCTGGCGCTCGCCGCCGGAGAACGTCTTGACCGTGGATTCGGGGGTGATGGCGGAGGAGGTGAATCCCATCGCGGACTGCATCAGCTTGCGCGTCTCCTCCCGCATACCTCGCACGTCGAGGACGCCCAGTCCCCGAGTCAGCTCCCGGCCCATGAAGATGTTGCGCCACAGGGACTGCTTGTCCGCCAGGGCCCGCTCCTGGTACACGACCTCGATCCCGAGCTCGTGCGCGCGGGCGACCGACAGGTGCTCCAGCTTCCTCCCCTGCCAGAAGATCTCCCCGCCACGGTCCGGCGCGTAGTAGCCGGTGATGATCTTCACGAGCGTGGACTTGCCCGCGCCGTTGTCGCCGAGCAGCCCGACGATCTCGTTGGGGCCGACGTGAAAGTCCACGTCGTGGAGCGCCGCGACCTCGCCGAAGGTCTTGGAGATGTTGCGCAACTCGAGCAGGTTGCCCATGGCTGCCCCTCGAAACGGCCCGGCACGGCCTTCTCGGCCGCGCCGGGCGATCGCACCGACTCGTGGGTCCGCCGGGCGGCCTAGCGGATGTTCTTCTGCGCCAGGGGCGCCACGAAGTCGACGTTGGACTTGTCCACGAACCCAGCCCCGGTGTCGATGTGCAGGCCCGAGAACCCGTACACCTTCGTCAGGGCGATCTGCAGGATCGGCAGGTAGCCCTGTAGCCACTCCTGCTGGTCGATGACCAGCTCCGTCCATCCGCCCTTGATCGCCGAGATCGTGGCCGGGGACAGGTCGAAGCCGGCGATGTGCACCTGGCCAGGCTTCTTGCCGGCCGCCTTCAAGTAGGTCTCGGCCGTGGCGGTGAGACCCCCGTGGTCGGTGACGGCGAGCTTCAGGTCCGGGTGCGAGGACACGTAGCCGGCGAAGGTCGGGGCCCCGGCGGGCGGGTCCTTGTTGGTGGCTGCGTCGATCTCGAGGTAGTCGACGGTGAGGCCGGCTTCCTTCAACGCGTCGATCACGCCCTTGGTGCGCTCGCCGCGTGCGGGCTGGGAGAGCAGGCCCCACACCATGGCGCGGTCGCCCTTCTTCAAGCCGAAGCGGGTGACGGCCTCGGCGCCCAGCGAGTGTCCGGCGGCGTACAGCTCGGCGCCCACGTAGCCGAACCCCTTGGACTGGTATTTCTTCTCGGCCTTGGCCAGCGTGGTGTTCTGGCTGGTGACGATGATGCCCTTCGCCTCCGCCTGGTCGATCAGGGCGTCGAACGCGGCATCTCCCGGGTGTCCCATGATGGCGATGCCGTCGGGCCTCGTCGCCACGGCCTCCTGGAACTGCTGGATCATCTTCTGGGGATCCCAGTCGGACCAGACGTAGTTGACCTTCACGCCCAGGTCGTACTCCGCCTGCTTCGCGCCGTTGTAGACGTTCACCGCGAAGACACCGCCCTGTGGGCCGCCAGGGAAGAACACGATACGGATCCCCTGGGCCCACTTGGTCTGCGCGCTTGCCGCTTGCGCCACCATCGCCAGAGCCAGCGCGATTCCCGCGATCATGAAAGCTCTACGCTTCATACGGGATACCTCCTTCGCATTCGTGGATTCCCGAACGGACCCGCGCACGCCTGACGCAGGCCCCCCGACCGCTCGTGCCAGGCCTCGGCGAAGCGGTGGGGCCGAAGCTTACAGCCGGCTGCACGGAGAGGCCTCGCTAATCTGAAGCGGAGCACCCGTCAGCCTTCCTGCGCCTCGGGGTGACGGTGTTCGGCGGGCCGGCCGTGCACGTCGCGCTCATGTGGCGAGCCTCAAGTGGCTCACCGAGAATCAGCTCGTCGACGCTGTGGCGCTCGGGCAGATACCACCCGGAGACAGTGGCACACATTCTCGACGGGTGGGCAATTACTCAAGTATCGATCAATAGACCCAGATTTCAGTGGGCAGTTTCAGCGCTTGACAAGGAACACACAAGCTTCTAGTGTTCGCCGCCGCAAGAGCAAATCATCGGTATCTGAGCAAACACTCGAATCGAGCCTGCCAGAGGGGAGGGAGTGGTTCGGTGACTGCACCCCTGCTCGAAGCCGTCGGCATCACCAAGTCCTTCGGGGGCGTGCCGGCTCTGCGCGACGGGCGCCTCACGCTCGAGGCGGGCAGCGTCCACGCGCTCTGCGGCGGCAACGGCGCGGGCAAGTCGACCTTCCTCAACGTGGTGATGGGGCTCCTCCGGCGCGACGGGGGAACGGTCCGGATTCGCGGCGAGGCGGTGGACTTCCCCAGCCCGGCCCAGGCGCTGCGGCACGGCCTCGCCATCATCACCCAGGAGCTCTCCCCGATCCGCGGCATGACGGTGGCGGAGAACATCTTCCTCCACCGCGAGCCGCGCCGCCTCGGCCCGATGGTCGACTTCAAGCAGCTCAACCGGATGGCGGGCGAGCTGCTGGAGCGGCTGCGCTTCAAGATCGATCCGCGCGCCCAGATGAGCGAGCTCTCCCTGGCGGAGACCCAGCTCGTGGAGATCGCCAAGGCCATCAGCCACGACAGCGCCATCCTCATCATGGACGAGCCCACCTCGGCCATCGGGGAGGCGGAGACCGACGTGCTGTTCGACGCCATCCGGCACCTGGTCCGGGCCGGCACCGGCATCATCTACGTCTCGCACCGGCTCACCGAGATCTTCCGCATCGCCGACCGCTACACCGTCTTCCGGGACGGGTCCTTCATCGAGACCGGGGCCATCGCCGAAATCGACCGCGCGCACCTGGTCGCTGCCATCGTCGGCCGCGACGTGAAGGAGGAGTTCCAGACCCGGGCCGAGCACACGGCCGTCCGGTCAGGCGTCCCCATGCTGGAGGTGAAGGGGCTGTCGCGCGGCGGCGAGTTCGAGGACGTGACCCTCGACGTGTGGCCCGGCGAGGTGCTCGGCATCTACGGCCTGATGGGCTCGGGGCGCAGCGAGTTCCTCAGCGCCGTCTACGGGCTGACGCGTCCGGACCGGGGCGAGATCCGCCTCCAGGGCGAGCCGCTCTCCGCCCACGGCCCCGGGGAGGCGATCAAGCGGGGCGTGGCCCTGATCACCGAGGACCGGAAGGAGACGGGGATCTTCCCCACCGCCTCGGTGCGCCACAACGTCTCCATCTCGGCCCTCCGCGGGCTCGCCACCGCGGGTGTGGTCGCGCAGCGGCGCGAGCGCAAGGTGGTGGGCGAGCTGATCGACCGGTTTCGCATCCGGACCGCCTCCCAGGAGCTCCCGGTCTCGAGCCTCAGCGGCGGCAACCAGCAGAAGGTGGTCTTCGCCCGCTGCCTCACCACCCAGCCGCGCCTCCTTCTCTGCGACGAGCCCACCCGCGGCGTGGACGTGGGGGCCAAGCGCGAGGTGCACGAGTTCCTGGCCGGCTTCGTGAAGGGGGGCGGGGCCGCGGTGGTCGTCTCCTCGGAGGCGCCCGAGATCCTCGCCATCAGCGACCGCATCGTCGTCTTCCACAAGGGGCGGGTGGCCGGCGTGGTGGAGGGCCGCTCCACCCCGCAGGAACAGCTGCTCCACCTCGCCTCCTGAGGCCCGCATGCAGATGACCGCCTCCGTCGGAGTCAAGTCCTCGCTGGTTCCCGCCCGCCTGAAGCGGGTCCTGGCGCGCTACGGCATCGTGGTCGTGTTCTTCGTGCTGTGCGTGCTCCTCTCCTTCGCGAACGAGTTCTTCCTCACCTGGGACAACTGGACCAACGTCCTCCGCCAGACCTCGATCAACGGCATCCTCGCCATCGGGATGACCTTCGTCATCCTGTCGGGCGGTATCGACCTCTCGGTGGGCTCGATGCTGGCCCTCTGCGGCATGGTGGCCGGCAGCCTGGTCACCGGGGTCGGGGCCAGCAACCCCCTCGTCGGCATCGCCGCCGGCATCGCCACCGGCCTGGTGCTGGGCGCCGTCAACGGGATCCTGGTGTCGCGCCTGTCGGTGCCGCCCTTCGTGGCCACCCTGGGGATGCTCTCGGTCGCCCGGGGGCTCACCTTCATCTACAGCGACGGCATGCCCATCCCCAACCTCTCCCCCGGCTTCCGCTTCATCGGGCAGGGGGACCTGTTCGGCGTGCCGATGCCCATCATCCTCATGCTGGGCGTGTTCGCCGTCTTCTACTTCGTCCTCGGCTACATGACCTACGGACGCTACGTGTATGCGGTCGGCGGCAGCGAGAAGAGCGCCAAGACCAGCGGCATCAGCACCCGGCTCATCACGTTCTCGGTCTACCTCATCAGCGGCGGCCTGGCGGGCCTGGCCGGGATGATCCTGGCGGCGCGCACGACCTCGGCGCTGCCGCAGGCCGGGATCTCCTACGAGCTCGACGCCATCGCGGCCGTCGTCATCGGCGGCACCAGCCTCTCCGTGGGAGGGGTCGGCTCGCTGCTGGGAACGCTCTTCGGCGCGCTGATCATCGGCGTCATCAACAACGGCCTCGACCTCATGGGGGTCTCGTCCTATTACCAGCAGGTCATCAAGGGAATCATCATCGTCGCCGCCGTCCTGCTCGACGCCATCGCGCGCAAGCGGCAGGCCTGAGCGTCGCAACCCCTGCAGTCGCAGCGCAGTTCACTCGTTGCACACACGCACCAGGAGGAAGCGGATGAGGACACTCGCGAAGATCGGAATGGCGGCGTTGCTGGTCCTGGCGTTCGGCACGGCCGACGCGGCGCCCAAGAAGAGCTACCACGTGGGCGCGGCCGTGTACGGCCTCAAGGCCGAGTTCATGCAGATCTGGGTCGGCGCCCTCAAGGAGCACCCGGCGGTGAAGGACGGGACGGTGAAGCTCACCGTCTTCGACGGCAACTACGACGCCCTCACCCAGAACAACCAGTTCGACACCATGATCACGCAGAAGTACGACGGCGCGATCTTCGTCCCCATCGACATCCAGGCCGGAGCGGAGGGCGTCAACAAGGCCTTCAAGGCCGGCATCCCGGTGGTCGGATCCAACACCCGCGTCAACAGCGACAACCTGCTCTCCTACATCGGCTCGAACGACGTCATCGCCGGCGAGATGGAGGCCGAGGCGGTCATCAAGGGCATCGGCGGCAAGGGCAACGTGGTCATCCTCGAGGGCCCCATCGGGCAGTCCGCCCAGATCGAGCGCCGCAAGGGCAACCAGAACGCCCTCGCCAAGTACCCCGACGTCAAGGTGTTGGAGATGAAGACCGCCAACTGGTCGCGCGCCGAGTCCCTCTCGCTGATGGAGAACTGGCTCACCGCGCACCCCGGCCAGATCAACGGCATCATCGGCCAGAACGACGAGATGGCGCTGGGCGCCATCGCCGCGGTGAAGGCCAAGGGGATCGACCCGAAGAAGATGCCCACCGCCGGCATCGATGGCGTGACCGACGCCATCCTGGCGGTGAAGCGCGGCGACATGGTCAGCATCCTCCAGGACGCCCGGGCCCAGGCGCAGGGCGCGCTGGACATCCTGCTCGCCAAGCTCATCGGGCCGTCCTACCAGCCGCGCTCGGAGATCTGGAAGCAGTACGCCAGCGGCATGCCGTGGAAGGGCGGGACCGAGAAGGTCTACAACGTGCCCTGGACCCCCATCACCCTGGCGAACGCCGACCATCTGCTCGCCACGCGGCAGAAGTAACCGGAGGGTCGAATGGAGTGGAGCGCCTTCCCCCTCCCCCGGGAAGGGGCTCGCGTCGGCGGCCGGGCCGAGCGCCCGGGCGCCGACGCGGTTGCGCCGCCGGCCCCTCGCGCGCGGAGCGCGGGGGGCCCGGCGCGGCCGACTGGACGGGGGCGACGGTGAGGGTCACATGGCATACGAGTTCGAAGGCGCGTTCGATCTGAACGGCAAGACCGCCCTGGTCACCGGCGGGGCGAGCGGCATCGGCCTCGCGGTGGCGCGGCTCTTCGCGCAGCGCGGGGCGAGCCTGGTGCTCTCCGACATCAGCCCGGCGGTGAAGGAGGTCGCGGCCGGCCTTCCGGGCGGGCCGGGGCGCCACCTGGGCGTGACGGGAGACGTGAGCGACGCCCGCGCCGTCGAGGTGGTGGTCAAGGCCGCCCTCGATCGGTTCGGGGCCATCGACATCCTGGTGAACAACGCGGGCATCGCGCGGCTCGCCCCGGCCGACAGCCTCTCGGAGGCCGACTGGGACGCCACCATGGCGGTGAACCTCAAGGGCCCGTTCCTCATGGCCCAGGCCGTCGGCCGCGCCATGATCGCCCGCAAGCGCGGCAGCATCGTCAACGTCGCCTCGCAGGCGGCCATCATCGCCATCGACAAGCACGCCGCCTACTGCGCCAGCAAGGCCGCGCTGGTGGGCCTCACCCAGGTGCTGGCGCTGGAGTGGGCGCGGCACGGGATCACCGTGAACGCGGTCTCGCCCACCGTGGTGGAGACCGAGCTCGGGAAGAAGGCCTGGGCCGGCGAGGTGGGGGAGCGGGCCAAGCGCCAGATCCCCACCGGGCGCTTCGCCCAGCCGGAGGAGATCGCCGCGGCGGTGCTCTACCTGGTCTCGGGCGTGGCCGGCATGGTCAACGGCAGCAACCTGGTCATCGACGGCGGCAACACCATCCAGTGAGGTCGCGGGCGGGTCCCCGGCCCGCGTCCCGGCCTCACCCATCGAGCGCGAGCTCGCAGGAGCGATCATGAACCGGATCTTCGACGACGCGGACCACGTGGTGGAGGACATGCTCCAGGGGTATCTGCGGGTGCACGCGGATCTCGGTGTCCGCGACCGACAATCCACGGGTGGTGAAGCACGCGCGGGCGCCGATCGCCGGGAAGGTCGGGGTGGTGACGGGCGGAGGCTCGGGCCACGAGCCGGCCTTCCTGGGCTACGTCGGCGACGCCCTCGTCGACGCGGTGGCCATCGGGGAGATCTTCTCCTCGCCGACGGCCAAGGCCTTCCACGACGCCATGAAGGCGGCGGACGCGGGCAAGGGGGTCGCCTGCCTCTACGGCAACTACGCCGGCGACAACATGAACGTGAAGATGGCCATCAAGATGGCGGAGAAGGAGGGCATCCGGGTCCGCACCGTGGTGGCCAACGACGACGTGCCCTCCGCCCCCAAGACCGAGCGCGAGAAGCGGCGCGGGGTGGCCGGCGAGATCCTGATGTGGAAGGTGGGCGGCGCCAAGGCGGCCATGGGCGGCAGCCTCGACGAGGTCATCGCCGCCGCCCAGAAGGCCATCGACAGCTGCCGCTCCATCGGCATCGGGCTCTCCGCCTGCACCATCCCGGCGGTGGGCAAGCCCAACTTCACCATCAAGGACGGCGAGATGGAGCTCGGCATCGGCCACCACGGGGAGCCGGGCGTCCAGGTGACCAAGACGGCGAAGGCGCGCGAGATGGCGAAGCTCATGCTCGACACGGTGCTGCCGGACCTGCCCTTCGAGCGGGGGGACGAGGTGGCGGTGCTCATCTCCGGGCTGGGGGCGACCCCCATCATGGAGCTCTACATCCTCTACGCGCGGGTGGCGGAGGTGCTGGCCGCGCGGGGCATCGAGGTGAGGTTCAAGTTCCTGGGCAACCTGTTCACCTCGCTCGAGATGATGGGCGTGACCCTGACGCTGATGAAGCTCGACGACGAGCTCAAGGCGTGCCTCGCTCACCCCTGCCGCTCCCTCGGACTGACGGTCGTGAGGTAGGAGATGGACGGGATCAAGAACGCGGCGGCGGGCTTCGTGGTGACGGACCTGGTGGCGGCCATCAACGCCAACCGCGCCTACCTCAGCGAGATCGACGGCGCCATCGGCGACGGCGACCACGGCATCAACATGAGCAAGGGCTTCACCGCCGCCGGGGAGCGCCTGGCCGCGGCGCCGGCCGGGCTGACCGGGTCGCTGGCGGCGCTGGGGGAGACGCTGCTCGAAGGCATCGGCGGCTCCATGGGGCCGCTCTACGGCGGGTTCTTCGGGGCCATGGCGGAGGCGCTCGGGGACCACGAGTGGGTCGACGCGGCCGCCCTCTCGGCCATGCTGACCGCCGGGCTCGGCGCCATCCAGGAGATGGGAAATGCCAAGGTAGGCGACAAGACGCTCCTCGACACGCTGGTCCCGGCCCGCGACGCCTTCGACGCGGCTCGCGCCACCGGCGCCCCCCTCGCAGCCTGCCTGGACCGGATGGTGGCGGCGGCCGAGAAGGGGCGGGACTCGACGAAGGACATGGTGGCGAAGATCGGCCGCTCGAGCCGGCTCGGCGAGCGTTCGCGCGGGGTCCTGGACGCCGGTGCGACCTCGTGCTGCATCATCCTCTCCACCATGGCCGCGTCGCTGAAGAAGGGGCAATCGTAGGCCTCGGCGGCGCGCTCGAGCCGGGCGGGAGCGAGATCAGGCCTGGGCCAGGAGCAGGCGAGCGGTGGCCTCGTCGGTGATGAGGCCCGAGACCAGCTTTCCCCGCAGCGCCCCGAGGATCGCCTCCACCTTGCCGGCCCCGCAGGCCACGCCGACGGTGCGCCCCGCCGGCAGGAGCCCGAGTGACATGCCGGCCACGCGCTCGTTGATCGAGCCGCGCACGAGCTGGCCGTCCCGGTCGTAGGCCCAGGCGAGGATCGCGCCGACGGCCTGGAGCTCCAGCAGCTCCGCCACGTCGGAGTCGCCGTAGAAGCCGTCCTGCTGCAGGGGGCCGTTCCAGGCGATCTCGCCGATGCCCACCATGGCCACCCGGGCCTGCTTGACCAGCTCCTGGACAGCCAGGAACGGGGCCTGCTGCTGGAGGAAGGCGCGCTCCTCCACGGTCCGCGCCACCACCGGCGTGGGAAGCAGGTAGGCCTGGGCGTTGATCCGGTCGGCCAGGTACATCACCACCTCGAAGTGGCTCGCTCGGCCGTCGGTGGCCATGTGTCCCTGGAGGGAGACGATCTTGTGCTGCGGCTGGCTCATCGGCGAGACCTGGCTCACCATGGCGCGCAGGGCGCGCCCCGAGCTCAGGGCCACCACCGTCGGGGCCTTGGTGCTCAGGTAGCTGTCCAGCGTCTGGGCGGCCCAGTCTCCCAGGTTGGCGATGGCGTCCTTGGGCAGCGGGTCGCTCGGGGCCACGTCGCAGAGGCCGAGCCGGAAGCGGTCGCGCAGCGCCTCGGCCAGCTCGATGCACTCGTTGAGCGGGTGGTCCAGCCGGTGCTTGATGAGGCGCTCGGTCGTCGCCAGCGAGACCAGGCGCTGCGCGGCCGCCCGGGACACGTTCAGCTTGGCCGCGATCTCGTCCTGGGTGTTGTTGGCCACGTAGTAGAGCCAAGCCGCCCGGGCCGCCTGGTCCAGCTTGCGCTCGCGTCGGTCCATGTCCGGAGGCGCTCCGTTGGCGCGTCCGGCCCTAGGCGGCGCCGCCGCCGTGCTTCCGCTCGTACTTGCGGATGAGCTCGACCTTCGGCCCCGACCGCCCGGGCTCGAACTCGGACTGGAGCCACGCCTTGACGATGCTCTTGGCGAGCTCGGGGCCCACCACCCGTGCTCCCAGGGTGATGATTTGGGCGTCGTTGCTCTTGCGTGCGCGCTCCGCCGAATAGGTGTCGTGGGCCTGTGCAGCGCGGACACCCGGCACCTTGTTGGCGCAGATGGCCATCCCGATCCCGGTGCCGCACATCAGGATGGCGCGGCCGAACTGGCCGGCCGCCACCTGCTCGGCCACGGCGAAGGCGACGTCGGGGTAGGGGATCGCCTGGTTGTCGAGGACCCCGAAGTCGACCACCTCGTGGCGCTCGCTCGTCAGGTACTCCTTGATGACCTCTTTGAGGTCATAGGCGGCCTCGTCACACCCTATGGCGATCTTCATGGCTTGCTCCCGCTACGAGCACCGGGCCTCGGCGCTCCCGACCCCGACCCCGCCCCTGCCGGCTGTGCTTCTCCGGTCTGCGCGTTACCGCTCATGCGCTGAGCAACTAATCACACAAGGTAATCCCGATCAAGCATCTTGACGCCAAAAAACAGGCCATGTAGGGTGCAGCCATATAGATTAAATAATCATAGTGTGAGTAATTAATCGCGTCACCCGGTCCTGAACGGGACCTGGGCTTCCGAGCGAGCCCTGCTCCCTCCGGCCCTTCCACCGCCCAAGCCGAACGGGTTCACGACCAAGGTGCTGGTGGCCAGCGTGCGCCACCCGGTCCACGTCCTCCAGGCCGCCAGCCTCGGCGCCGACGTGGCCACGATTCCCTTCGCGGTGCTCGACCAGCTCGCCCGGCACCCGCTCACGGACGTGGGCCTGAAGAAGTTCCTCGTCGACTGGGAGAAGGTCCCCGAGGAGTAGCCGCCGCCGGGCCGGGCCGGGGCGGGGCCGAGCCTCGGGCCGCTCAGCTCTGCTTCAGGTCGGCTCCGTGCAGCACCGCCTCGCCGGAGTCGGAGTCGAAGAAGTGCAGGGAGTCCCAGGGCAGGCCGAGCTCGATGGGGCTGTCGTTGGGCGCCCGCACCGAGCGGTCGGCCACCACGATCAGGAAGGCCTTGCCGATCTCCACGCCCAGGTAGCTCTGGTCGCCCAGCCACTGGCTGGAGACCACCGTGCCCTTGACCCGGTGCAGGCGTCCGTCGCCGGCTGGCGCCACCACGATCTTGTGGGGGCGGACGCCCACGCGGACCCGACGCCCGCTGGAGAGCGGCCCGGCCTCGGGTCGGTCCGGAATGGCCAACGAGAAGGCCTGTTGCCCGGCCTCGCCCTTCACGGTCACTGCGCGAACTCCCCCCGCGGCTCCCACCTGCGCCTCGAGCAGGTTCATGGGGGGCTCGCCGATGAAGCCGGCCACGAACAGGTTGCTGGGCCGCTCCTTCAGGTCGATCGGGGACCCGAACTGCTGCAGCACACCCTCGGACATCACCGCGATGCGGTCGGCCAACGCCATGGCCTCGGTCTGGTCGTGGGTGACGAACACCGAGGTCATCTTGTTCTGGATCAGGTAGTCCTTGATGCGGGCCCGCAGCTTGGCGCGCAGGTGCGGCTCGAGCTGCGACATGGGCTCGTCGAGGAGGAAGACGTCGGCGGAGCGGACCAGCGCCCGGGCCAGGCTGACGCGCTGCTGCTGGCCGCCCGAGAGCGTGGGTGGGTAGAGGTCGAGGATGTCGGTGATCTCCAGCAGCTCGGCGACCATCTTGACCTTCGCGTCGGCGCGCGCCTTGGGCATCTTGTTGCGCAGCAGGCTGAAGGCGATGTTGTCCCGGACGCGCAGGGGGGGATAGAGCGCGTAGCCCTCGAACGCCATCGCCACGTTGCGCTCGGCCGACTTGAGGTCGTTGATCGGCTTCTCGGCGATGCGGATCGTGCCCTCGCTGATCGACTCGAAGCCGGCGATCATCCGCAGGGTGGAGGTCTTGCCGCACCCCGACGATCCCACCAGCCCGATGATCTCCCCGTCGCCGATCCGCATGTTGACGTCCTTGACCGCGAGCGTCGCCGGCAGGCCCTTCTGCTCGTAAACCTTGGTGACGTGGTCGAGGGTCAACGTGGCCATGCCGGGGACCTCGGGAATCCGGGTTCGGGGAGAGGCGGGCTCACAGGCGGTCGCCAGTCTGGGCGTCGAAGAAGAGCGCGCGCTCGAAGTCGATGCGCGCCCAGCCCTGGCGGTGCCCACG
The DNA here is from genome assembly GCA_963821195.1 of uncultured delta proteobacterium. Taxonomy (GTDB): domain Bacteria; phylum Myxococcota; class Myxococcia; order Myxococcales; family Anaeromyxobacteraceae; genus Anaeromyxobacter. The sequence goes on along the minus strand of CAWGDE010000017.1, from coordinate 61,726 downwards.
CGCGGTGGCCAGCGTGTTGTCCTCGGGCCGGCTGGCGAGGATCTCGGTCGCGTCCGCCGCCCGCAGCAAGGTGACGGTGCGGACGTTGAAGGGGGTCACGGCCCCGAGCTCCACCGGGATTCCGCCCTGGGCCTGGTCCGTGTCGAAGGTCACGTCCTCGGGGCGCACCCCCAGCACGCAATCCCGCCCCGCGAGCGACTCGCCCCGCGCTCCCAGGGCCATCGGGTGGCCGCCGATGCGGGCCACCACCGCGCCGTCGGCGCCTCGCTCCGGCCGGATGGGGAAGAGGTTGATCGGAGGGTCGCCGAAGAGCGAGGCCACCCGCCGGTTCGAGGGGTTGCCGTAGATGCCGGCCGGCGTGTCGACCTGCTCGAAGCGCCCCTCCATGAGCACCCCCACCCGGTCGCCCAGGGCCAGCGCCTCCCTGTAGTCCTGGGTGACGTAGACCACGGTGGAGTGGAACCGGCGGAAGACGCGGGGCAGCTCGAGCCGCATCTCGTAGCGGATCTTGGCGTCCACGTTGCGCAGCGGGTCGTCGAGCATCAGCACCGACGGGCCGTGCACCAGGCTCCGCGCCAGCGAGGTGCGCTGCTTCTGGCCGTTGGAGAGCTGCCGGGGGAGGTGGTCGAGCACGTGGTCGATGCGCAGCAGCGAGGCGATCTCGTGGACGCGCTTCTGGACCTCCGCCTCGGCCAACCGCCGGGCCCGCAGCGGGCTGGCGATGTTCTCGAAGGCGTCCATGTGCGGGTAGAGGGCGAAGTTCTGGAATGCCATGGCCACGCCGCGCGACTCGGGACCCACGGCCGTGACCGGCTTGCCGTCGATCCGAATCTCGCCCTCGTCGGGCTCCATGACCCCCGCGATGAGGCGCAGCAGGAGGGTCTTGCCGCAGCCCGAGGGCCCGAAGACCACCAGGCACTCGCCGCGCTCGACCCCGAGCGAGAGGCCCTGGAGCACCTTCCTCTTGCCAAAGCCCTTGGAGACCTTCCGCACTTCCAGGTAGGCCATCCGCCCTCCCTAGCCCTTGACCGCGCCGAGGCTGAGCCCCTCGACCAGGTACCGCTGCGCGTAGAGCGCGAGCACCAGGGTGGGGATGATGGACAGCACCAGGGCCGCGGCGATGGTCCCGTACTGGATGCCCGAGGCGGTCATGAAGGCGAGCGAGCCCACCGTCACCGGCTGCACGTCGCTGGAGCCGAGCACGAGCGCGAAGATGAAGCTGTTCCAGGCGAAGATGAAGGCCAGCAGGCCGGCGGCGGCGATGCCCGGCCGCGCGAGCGGGATGGCGATCTTCCACAGGCTCATGAACCAGGAGTGCCCGTCGAGCCGGTAGGCGTGCTCGATGTCCGGGCTGATGTCCTCGAAGTAGCCGCGCACGATCCAGAGGATGAGCGGCAGCGTGATGAGCTGGTAGACCCAGACCAGGCCGAAGTAGGTGTCGTACAGGCCGATGTCCTGGAAGTAGAGCTGCAGGGGCAGGAGCACCAGGATGGGCGGCGCGAAGCGGAAGGAGAGCAGGGTGAAGGCGATGTCCTCGCCCAGGCGGAACTTGAAGCGGGCGAAGGCGTAGGCCGCCGGCACGCCCAGCACCAGCGAGAGCGCCACCGAGCAGGCGCTGAGCAGCGCGCTGTTCCACAGGTTCTTCATGTAGTAGACGGGCAGCGTCCCGACCGACGTCTGGATCTCGCCGCTGATGAGCGCGACGTAGTTGCTCAGGGTCGGCGTGAAGAAGAGGCTGGGCGGCGTCCGCAGGATGTCCTGGTTGGTCTGGAACGACATCAGGAGCACCCAGAACATCGGGAACAGGAAGAAGAGCACCACGAGGGTGAGCAGGACGCCCCGGATCAAGCGCCGAAGGATCGTGTCTCTCATGGTCTTCACCCTCCGTGCGCTACGCCTCAGCCCGCCCCGTGGGCCCTGGCGCGGAGCTTGAGCCAGTTCTTGATGAACACGGTCGAGAGCGCGTACGTGATGGCCCACAGGATGATCACGAGCGCTGCGGACTTGCCGATGTTGCTGAAGGAGAACGCCTCCAGGTAGGCCTGGACCTGGAAGACGGTGAGGGTGTCCCCGGGCCCGCCCTGGGTCATGGAGTAGATGATGTCGAACTGCTGCATGCTGTCGAGCATGCGGAAGAGCGAGGCGGTGAGGATGTACGGCGTGAGCATCGGCAGGGTGATGCGGAAGAAGACGAAGGTGCGCGGCACCCCGTCCAGCGCCGCCGCCTCGAAGGGCTGCTTGGGGAGGGCGCGCAGGCCGGCCAGCAGCAGGATGGTGATGAAGGGCGTGTAGACCCAGGCGTCGACGAGGACGACCGTGAACATGGCCGAGTCGGGGGAGGACGCCCAGGTGAAGTTCTTCACGCCGACGAGGCTCACGAGGTAGCTCAGGACCCCGAAGTTGGGGTTGGTCATGAGCTTCCACATCAGCGCCGCGATGGCGGGCGCCACCATGAGCGGCAGGATGAGCGCCACGCTGATCGCGTCGTTCACCCAGTTCCGCCTCTCGAGGAGGAGGGCGATCCCGAGGCCCAGGAGCAGCTCGACCCCCACGGTGAGCACGGTGTACTCGAGCGAGACGACGACCGTGTGCCAGAAGGCCGGGTCCTTGATCAGCAGGAGATAGTTGCCGAACCAGATGAAGGCGCGGGCGTCGGGGAAGGCCAGGTTGTAGCGCTGGAGCGAGTAGACGATGGCGGTGACGAACGGGATGAGGATGCCGATGCAGACGAGCAGCGCCGGCAGGCTCAGGAGATACGGGAGGACGCGCGAGAAGCTGATCTTCTTGCGCCCGACTCTGGCGCCCTCGGCGATCGGGGTCTCGGCCACCGTGTCCTCCCGCGGTATGGGCTCGCGGCGGCCCCCGGGACGCCCGGCGTGCGGGCGCCCCGGGGCCGCTCCTGCGCTCTTGCCCTAGAGGCCGACCTCGCGCAGCTTGCGCTCGAGGGTCGCCGCCAGCTTGTCGAGGCCCTCGTCGACCGGGATCTGCTTCGAGAACATCTGCTGCAGCATGGCCGCCCACTCCGTGGTGAACTCGGGGAACAGCTGCTGCGGCGTGAAGTAGATGCGCGACTGGCCGATCGACTGCTGGAACTGGTTCAGGTACCCGGGGTAGCTCTTCTCCAGGCGCGCCTGGAACGCGGGGACCTTCCACACGGAGTCGCGGACCGGGTCGACCAGGTCGGCGTTCACGGCGCCGAAGGCGCAGTTCTCGGTGCCGGTGGCCCACTGGATGAAGTACCAGGCCGCCTCCTTCATCTTGGAGAACTCGCTCATCGCGAGCGACCAGATCCAGACGTTCGGGGTCGGCTTGGTCGCCGCCGGGTTGGCCGTGAAGGGCAGGTACGCGATGTTGCCCGCCTCCTTGGTCCCGCTGTTCTGGAAGTACCCCAGGATGTCGGCGTCGAAGATCATGGCCGAGTTCCCGGCGCCGAGGTCGTTCCCGACCTCGTACCAGGTGTACGTGGGCCAGTTCTTGGGACCGCCTCGCTGGATCATCTCGATCCACATCCGGTGGAACTCCTTGCTCTCCTTCGTGTTCATGGCCGGGGCGAGCTTGCCGCCCTTCACCACGAAGTCCTTCAGGCCGTAGTTGGCGTAGCCCGAGAGGAAGCCGGGGTGGATGGTGGCCCAGCTGCGGCTGCCGCGGACCCCGACGCCGTAGTAACCCTTGCCGGCGGCGCTGATCTTGGCGGCCTTCTCGATCAGGTCGGGGAGGTTCTTCGGCGGCTCGATGCCGAGCTCGCCGAGGATCCGCCTGTTGTAGGCGATGTTGTTGAGCTCGAAGCCCCAGGGGATGGCCCACTGCTTGGCGCCGGGCCCGCCCAGCTCCGAGCCCGCCTTGCCGTCCCAGGCGTCGGACTTGCGCAGGCCCTCGGTGACGTCCATCCACTGGTAGTTGGCCGAGGTGACCTTCGGGTCGTGGATGAACTGGTTCAAGTCGACGGCCTGGCGGGCCGGGCCGTACTTCCACGTCTGGTAGGCGCCGGTCATGAAGGCGTCGTACTGGCTTCCCTTGCTGGCGAGGGCCGTCGTCACCTTGTCGAAGTAGACGTCCTCCGGGAAGATGTCGTAGGTGACGTTGAGCCCGGTGATGGACTTGAAGTTGTCGAGGTTCTTGACGAGCGCGTCCATGTAGGGGTGCTTGTTCATGAGGAGCCTGATGCTCTTCCCCTTGAACTTCGTGAAGTCCGGGCCGCCGGCGGCCAGCGCCCGGCTGGCCACCGCGTTCAGCAGGAAGCCCGTCGCGGCGGCTCCGACGCCGATCTTGGCCATGCGCTGGATCAACTCGCGCCTGCCGATCTTGTTCTCCTGATACGCCCGGATCAGGTCCTTCTGTTTCCGGTTCGACATGTCGCCTCCTCGGTGGTTGGGGATACGCGCTGCGACTCCGCTTCGTCAGCCACTGCCGCTTGGTGTGGATCGAGATCTGCGTGCCTGCCGGCCCCTGTTCCGGGCCCGGGCGCCGGGTACGCGGCGGCGACCCCGAAGGACCGCCACCGCGTTCCGGCACCGGGTTCCCCCCGAGCGCGGGGCTAGGCGCTCGGGTCGAGCATGATCTTGACGCCCTTGCCCGAGAGCACCTTCTCGATGCCCTGCTGGAACTCGCTCAGGGGCAGCTTGTTCGTGACGATGAGCTCCGACTTCACGACGCCGCGGTACAGGTAGTCGATGGCCTTCGGGTAGCAGTACGGGCCGAGGTGGGCGCCGTGGATGTTGAGCTCCTTGCGGTCGCCGATGATGGACCAGTCGAGCGTGGTCTTCTCGCCGAACACGCCGAAGGCGACGAAGGTGCCGAGCTTGCGGACCATCTCGATCCCCTGGACCACCGCGGGCGCGTAGCCAGTCGCCTCGATGAAGACGTCGGTTCCGTAGCCGTCGGTGAGCGACTTCACCTTGGCGACGGGGTCTCCCTCCTTGACGTTGACGGTGTGGGTGGCGCCCAGCGCCTTGGCCATCTCCAGCCGCTCGGGCTTGGCGTCGGTGACGATGATCTGCCCCGGGTTCTTGAGCTTGATGATCTGCAGCATCAGCAGGCCGAGAGTGCCGGCCCCGGCCAGGACCACGCTGTCGCCGAGCTGGATCTCGCCTCGCTCGACGGCATGGATGGCGCAGGCCAGCGGCTCCACCAGCACGCCGTCCTCCCGGCGGATGTCGCCGGGCATCTTGTGGATGCGGGAGTTGGGTCCCAGGCGCATGTACTCGGCCCAGGCACCGTTGCAGTGCTTCTGGAAGCCATACATATCGTGGATCTCGCACATCCAGTACTTGCCGCTCCGGCAGTAACGGCAGCGATCGCACGGGTAGATCTGCTCGGCGATGGTCTTGTCGCCGACCTTGAGGCCGAACTTCTCGGCGGCGCCCGGCCCGAGCTCCACCACCGTGCCGAAGAACTCGTGACCCGGAACCACCGGCGCCTTCACCCAGCTGTCCCAGAACGAGGCGGCGCCGGCGAAGCACTTGCCGTCGCTGCCACAGATGCCGGCCGCGTCGATCTTGATGATGACCTCGCCGGGGCCGGCATGGGGGCGCTCGATCTTCTCGAGGCGGTAATCACGCGGGGCGTAGTTGCGAACTGCGTTCATCGTCTCACTCATGGCTTCTCCTCCGTGTGCAGCGTTTCTTCCCCCGTCCTCGATCGCTCGACCGCCTGCCCCTCGGACCGGGTCACCCGCTCGAACGTTCCACTCTCTCTCCACGTCGGCGGCGCGCGGCCCAGGCAGCAGTGCCACGCGCCGCGCCGACAGGGCAAGGCGCCGACGCGCAGACGCCGCGGCGCCCGCCTGCACCGGTCCCCGTCGATCTTCCAGCGCCGGAGGCCGGGAGACCCAGACCGCTGAATCGTTTCAATCACGTGCGCGCCAGTAACCCTCGTTCTGCCGTCGATAGGCAACGGCCCTTGAAGGGTCGCGGCCGAGGGAGAGCAGCGGACCCATGACCTCGTGAGAAGGGTCACGTTGCGCCCGCTGCGCCCGAACGGGCCCATTGCCACCGACGGACGAAAGGTGGATCCTCCGCCGCATTGAAACGATTCAAGCCCGACGCGCTGCCGAGCAGAGGGCTCGGTCGGGGCAGGCGAGGCGAGGCCACCATCCGGGACGTCGCGCGGCGCGCCGGCGTCGCCGTGGGGACCGTCTCCAACTACCTCAACCGCCCGGTGCGGGTGGCCGAGCAGACGGGCCGCCGCATCCGAGCGGCCATCGAGGCGCTCGGCTTCCGCATCGATTCCTCGGGGCCCGTGGCCTTCGCTCGCGGCGCACCCACAGCGTGGGGCTGGTGCTGCCCAACGTCTCGAACCCGTTCTACGCCGAGCTGGCGCGGGCGGTGGAGCACGCGCTCTGGGAGCGCGGCCTGCAGACCCTGCTCTGCGACTCCTCCCAGGACGTCGAGCGGGAGCGCATGCACCTCCAGGCCCTGGAGAGCCGGCGGGTCGACGGGATCCTGCTGGTGCGAACCGCCGGCTGGCGGCTGCCTCGGCAGCGGCTCCTGTGGCCCAGGGTGCCCCTGGTGTTCCTGGACCGCGGGCTGCGGGGCATGTACTCGGTCACCAGCGACAACCGGCATGGCGGCGAGGTCGCCGCGCGGCACCTGGCCGGGCTCGGCCACCGCACGGTCGCCATCCTGGCCGGGGAGAGCGCCGTCGGCAACGTCCGCGACCGGCTGGCCGGCTTCCGCGCGGAGATGGCCCGCCGCGGCTCGACGGTGCCCGACGATCACGTCGCCACCGGTCCGCAGGCCGTCGAGCTGGGAGACCAGGTGCTGGGCCTCATGGCCCAGCACCCGCGCCCCACGGCGGTCTTCGCCACCAACGACATCGTGGCCTTCGGCGCCTGGCGCCGGCTTCTGGAGCGGGGCCTGCGCATCCCCGCGGACGTCTCGCTGGTCGGCTTCGACGACATCGAGATGAGCGGCTACCTGCTCCCGGCGCTCACCACGATCCGACAGGACAAGGACGCGCTGGGCCAGCGGGCGGCCGAGGTGCTGCTCGCCTTGCTGCGGGGCCGGGAGCCGCCCGCCCGGCTCACCCTCGTCCCCACCGAGCTCGTCGTCCGGGGATCCACCGGACCACCGCCCTAGCCACCCACCGAGAGCCCATGGCGAGGAGCGCCTACCACCAGCCCTCGGGAAGCAGGCTCAGGGGATCCCCAGGGCCGGGTGGTCTCCTCCGACCCATCCTCTCGAGCCGCCCCTCGCACTCGGGGCGGGCCAGCACGTCGACGTCGCGCGGCGGGCGAGGCCAAGGGCGCCGGGGCGGGCCCGGCGTCCGCGCCGACCTTGGGGACGACGTGCCTGCAACCGCGGTGCCCGTGCTCTTCGGCGAGGCCCTCCGGTGGTCGAGCGTAAACCTCCGTTCCACCGCCACGAGCCGTCCGCCGGCGATGGCCGAAATCGACACGCCGGCGCGTCGTGCCGCCTTCGACCTCCGGATGTTTCCTTTACACGCCGACCGTGAAGTGGTTGAAACTCTCACGTGAACTGACGTACGGCAAAGAGATACGTGCCCGCCGCATGCCTTCTCACCCCGCACCAATAGAATGGACATGGGGAGATTCCGATGACCGCACGCAAGATGCTGGTGGCTCTGGTCGCCTCGGTGGCCATCACCGCCACTAACGCGTCCGCCCTCGAGTTCAACGGCTACCTCCGTGGTGGCCCGGGCTGGAACTCCGACGGAGGAACCCAGGCCTGCTTCCAACTCCCGGGCAGCTACTTCAAGGCCCGTCTCGGCAACGAGTGCGACCGTTACGGCGAGTTCGCCTTCAGCCAGACCGGAAAGACCGACGCGGCCGAGTGGAGTGCGGTGTTCATGCCCGCCTACTACCAGCCCCTCAACGGCTCCACGAGCAACAACATCCTCTTCGTGCAGCAGGCCTACGTCGCCCTCAAGATTCCCGCGCTCAACGGCGCGGAGATCTGGGCGGGCAGCCGTTACTTCCAGCGCCATGACGTGCACAGCATCGACTGGTTCTACTTCAACCTCATGCAGGGCAACCTCACCGTCGGCGTCGACGACATCAAGCTCGGGTTCGCCAAGGCGGGCGTGAACCTCATCAGCATCGACGCCCTGAACATCAATGGCCCCGGGACGCGAGGCTCCGTGGAGGGCGCCTACATGGTTCCCGACTTCCGGCTCTACGACATCGGGCTCTACCCGAACGGCTTCCTCGAGGTCGCCGTGGACCTGGCCATGGCGTACGACCACAGCACGGCCGGCGTGCCGGCCACCGGTCTCGACCGCCAGAAGACGAGCGTGCTCGCCACGATCGAGCACAGGCAGGAGAAGTTCCTCGGCGGCACCAACAAGCTCACCTTCCAGTACGGCACCGGCTCCATGGCGAAGGCCACGGGTGACGGCCCGGGCAACCAGACGCTGCAGGGTGGCACCTCGGCGGACAAGCAGTGGCGGGTGATCGAGCACTTCGTCTTCCAGCCCACCCCCCAGATCACGGGCGCCCTCGTCCTCGTCTACCAGGACATCTCGGGTGACGCGAACAGCGCCATCGGCAACCAGGGGAGCAAGATCATGACGGCGGAGCTTCGGCCCGCCTTCCAGCTCGCTCCCTGGTTCAAGCTCGCCGCCGACCTCTTCTACCAGAGCATCGACTACAAGGACGCCGGGCCGAGCAACGCGGACCTCATGAAGTTCACGCTGGCGCCGACCTTCATGGTGAGCCCCGGCTACTACGGGCGCCCGGAGATCCGGCTGTACTGGACCTACGGCTCGTGGAACGACGGCGCGGTCGCCTCGGGCACGATGGCCCAGGGGGCGTTCGGCACGAGCAAGAGCGGCTCCAGCTTCGGCGCCCAGGCCGAGATCTGGTGGTAGTGACGGTCACGCCGAAGGCCTGAACGAATCGACCACTGGAGCCGGGAGGGCAACCTCCCGGCTCCATTCGTTTTCGGGGTTTCGTGTCTTCTGAAGGATCGCGCGCCACGGAACTCCGGACGCACACGGCACGGGAGGCGGACGGGCGCGGCCGGAGCGGCGCGGACCTCGACGTCGGGATCGCGTTCGCCGGGCTCGGGTTCCTGCTCGGCGGCCTCGGCGGCTGCCTCGTCCTCCTCTCGCGCGACCTGGGCGTTCCGCGCGGCGCGCTCTCCTGGCTCTCCGCCGGGTTCGGGGTGGCGCTGCTCCTCGCCGGCGTCCTGGGGCCTGGTGCGCTTCGCCTGGGCGCCGGCCACGCTCTGCGGGTCGGCTGCGGCACGCTCGCGACCGGGGCGTGCCTCCTCGCGGTGTCCTCCTCGCTCGGGCTCGCGCAGCTCGGAGCGCTCCTGATCGGGATCGGCGGCGCATCGGCCGTCCTCGCGGCGCCGGCGCTCGTCACCGGCGCCGGCGCCGCCGGGCGGCTCACCCGGGCGAACGCCGCGAGCAGCCTCGCGGGCGTCACGGCGCCGGTGCTCCTCGGCGCCGTCGACGCGGCGACGCGACACGGCCGCCTCGCCCTGCTGCTGCCCGCGCCCGCGCTGATCGCCCTCGCCGTCCGCCGGGGGCGCGCCGCGCCCGTGGCGATCGACGACCGGGGCGACGGCGAGGCCGACCGCGCCGCGGCGGCGTGGCAGGTCGCCGTCCGGTGGATCGCGATCGTGGCGGCGGTCTGCCCGGAGTTCGCCTTCGTCGTGTGGGGCGCCGCGCGCCTGCAGGACAGCGGGCTCGGCGCCGCGGGCGCGGCCGCGGCCGCGGCGGCGTTTCCCGTCGGCATGGGAATCGGGCGGCTCCTGGGGCCGCGATTCGTCCCCGAGACCCGCGCGATCGGCGCCGGCGTCGCGCTCGGCATCCTCGGCACGCTGCTCGTCGCCGCGCCCGTCGGGCCGGCGCCGGTCGCGATGGGCGTCGCGCTGGCCGGCCTCGGGATCGCCGTGCTGTATCCGCTCACGCTGGCGCGGCTCGTCCACACGCCCGGGCTCGGGCTGCGGCGCGGGTCCGCGCTCGCGGCCGTCGCCTCCGGCGCCGCCGTGCTCGGCGCGCCCGTCGCCCTCGATCGGCTCGCGACCGGGGTCGGGCTGCGGGTCGCGTTCCTCTCCGTCGTGCCGTCGCTGGCCGTCGTCGCGGCGGCCGCCCGCTTGGGTGCGCGCAGGAGTGACCTACGACGACCGCCCTCATCGTGACTCCGTCGGTCGGCCAGCGCTCCAGGTGCGCGCTCATGGCCCTTTGCCGTCCGGGCCGGAGGGTGTACAGAACTGCCGTTCATGACGGTCCCGCTCGTCCGGACGCGCTCGCTGCGGAAGGAGTTCTCCGGGCACGCCGTGCTCCGGGACGCGGACGTGGAGATCCGCCGCGGCGAGATCCTCGGTGTCATCGGGGAGAACGGCGCCGGCAAATCCACGTTCATGAAGATCCTCGCCGGGATCTGACCCGCCGACCTCCGGCGAGGTCGAGCTCGACGGCCGCCCCGTCGCCTTCGCCACGCCGGCAGAGGCGCGGCGCGCCGGCGTGAGCATCGTCCCTCAGGAGTTCAACCTCGCCCCCGATCTCTCGGTGGAGGAGAACGTCTTCCTCGGCGCGGAGCTGCGGACGCGCCGGCGGACGCTCGACCGGGCCCGGATGCGCCGGCGCACCGCCGAGCTCCTGGCCGAGCTCGGGGCCAGCGTCTCGCCGGCGGACCGCATCGACCGGCTCAGCGCCGCCCAGAAGCAGCTGGTCGAGGTGTGCAAGGCGCTGGCCTTCGACTCGAGCCTCCTCATCCTCGACGAGCCCACCACCATGCTCACCCGGCGCGAGATTGACCGCCTGTTCGCGGTCATGCGGGCCCTCCGGGACCGGGGAATGGCGCTCGTCTACGTCTCGCACAAGCTCCGCGAGGTGAAGGCGGTCTGCGACCGGGTGGTGGTCCTGAAGGACGGCCAGATCGTGCGCGAGGCGCCGATTGCCGAGCTCGAGCCGGCCGAGATGGCGCGCGCCATGGTCGGCCGCGAGCTCAAGGAGATCTACCCGCCGCGGCGGGATCGCACGGGCCCGGTGGTCCTCGAGGTCCGCGGCCTCACCTCTCCCGGCGCCTGCCAGGACGTGTCCTTCACGGTACGTGCGGGCGAGATTGTCGGCCTGGCGGGCCTCGTGGGCGCGGGCCGCACCGAGCTGGCCGAGGCGGTCATGGGGCTGCGGCCCTGCTCCGGCACGGTGCGCCTGGGCGGCGGGGAGGCGAGCCCGCGCGGCCCGCTCCAGGCGGTGCGCCGGGGCCTCGGGTACCTCTCGGAGGACCGGGCGGGGACGGGCGTGCTGACGGCCTTTTCGGTCGCCGAGAACGTCACCCTGGTGTCGCTCCGCCGGTACGCCCGGCTCGGCGGGTGGATTGACCGTGGGAAGGAGCTGGCCCGGGCGGGCGGCTGGCGCGAGCGGTTCGGCATCAAGGCCCCGAACCTCTCGGCGGCGCTCGAGTCGCTCTCCGGCGGCAACCAGCAGAAGGTCTCCCTCGCCAAGACGCTCGACCCCGAGCCGCGAGTGCTGATCGTCGACGAGCCCACCCGCGGCGTCGACGTCGCGGCGAAGCAGGAGATCTACCGGTTCCTGGCGGAGCTGGCGGCGGGCGGCACCGCCATCCTCCTCATCTCCAGCGAGCTGGAGGAGATCATCGGCATGTCCGACCGGGTGCTGGTGATGCGCGAGCGCCGCCTCGTCGGCGAGCTCCAGGGCGAGGCGGTGGAGGAGCACCGGATCATGGTCCTGGCGACGGGCGTGCAGGCAGCGGAGGCGAGCGCGTGAACGGAGCCCTGGCCGTCCTGCGACGCCTGGAGTGGCAGCGGGCCGCGGCGCTGGGGGCGCTGCTCCTCGTCTCGATCGCCTCCGCGCTGCTCAGCCCGTACTTCCTGCAGTGGCAGAACCTGCTCAACATCGTGCGGCAGGTCTCGTACACCGGGCTCATCGCGCTCGGCATGACCTTCGTCATCGTCTCGGGCGGCATCGACCTCTCGGTGGGCTCGATGGCCGCCTTCGTCGGCGCGCTGGCCATCCTGACGCTCAACGCCTCCGTGGCGGCCGGCCACTCGCCGGGCGTCGCGGTCGCGGCGGCGGTGGCGTGCTCGGTGTTCTCTGGCCTGGCCTGCGGCGCCGCGAACGGGCTCCTCGTCACCCGGGGGCGAATCGCCCCGTTCATCGTGACGCTCGGCACGATGGCGCTGTTCCGCTCGCTGGCGCTGTACATGGGCAACGCCGGCGAGTTCCGCTCCGAGTCGGCGCTGTTCGGCGAGGCGGGGTCGTCCGCGCCCCTGGGAATCCCGCTTCCGGCGCTCGTCCTCCTCGCCTCCGCGGCGGCGCTGTCGCTCGTGCTCTCCCGCACGCGCTTCGGGCGCTACACGCGCGCCGTGGGCTCGAACGCGCGGGTGGCGCGCTACTCCGCCATCGACGTGGACGCCACGCGCTTCGCCGCTTACACCCTGACGGGTGGCATGGTGGGGATCTCCGCGGCCCTCATCGCCATGCGCTTCAACTCGGTCGGCTCGTCCACCCAGGGTCTCAACTACGAGCTCGACGCCATCGCCGCGGTGATCATCGGTGGCACCGCGATGTCCGGCGGACGCGGCACCGTGTGGGGTACCGTGGTGGGCGCCGTCACGCTCGGTGTCATCAACAACATGCTCAACATGGTAGGGATCTCGACCTACCTGCAGGGCACGGTGAAGGGGCTCGTGATCATCGGGGCGGTGTTCATCCAGCGGCAGCGGCAATAGGACTGCCCGGGGCGGGCCGAGCCGGACCCGCCGGCGCGGGCGCAGGGCGCCGCCGATCCCCGGCGGCGCGAACGTGGAGGCCACAATGAGGAAGCTCGTGCTGGTAACGCTCGCGGTCCTGGCCGCGTTCGGGGGCACCGCCTCCGCCCAGGGCGCGGCGACGAAGAAGATCAAGATCGGCGTCACCATGCCGACGGCGGATCACGGCTGGATGGGCGGCGCGAACTGGTGGGCCAAGCGGTCGATGGACGACTGGAAGAAGAAGGACCCGAACGTCGAGTTCGTGTTCAAGACGTCCGGCGACGTGACGAAGCAGGTGGCGGACATCGAGGACATGCTGGTCCAGGGCGTCAACGGTCTGGTCATCTTCCCCTTCGAGTCGGCGCCGCTCACGCCGGTGACGGAGAAGGCCTACGCCAAGGGCGTCTACGTGGTGGTGATGGATCGCGGCGTGACCAAGCCGGTCTACGACGTCTACCTCTCGAACGACGACGAGTCGTACGCGCGCCAGGCGATGGAGTGGATCGCGAAGCAGCTCAACTACAAGGGCAACCTCGTCCTCATCGAGGGCGTCCCGAGCGTCATCAGCGACCTGCGCACCAAGGTCGCCAAGGAGGTGGCCGCCAAGTACCCCGGGCTCAAGGTGCTCGACTCGCAGCCGGGCTACTGGAACAAGGAGAAGGCGCTGGCGGTGATGGAGGCCTACCTCGCCAAGTACAAGGCCATCGACGCCGTCTACACCGCCGACGACGACATGCTGGAGGGGGCGCTCAAGGCGTACCAGGAGTCCGGTCGCAAGGACGTGAAGATCATGTTCGGGGGCGCGGCCAAGAAGGAGATCGTGAAGCGCATCATGGACGGCGACCCGCTGGTGCGCGCCGACGCCACGTACCCGCCGGACGTCACCGCGACCGCCGTGTCACTGGCGGTGATCGGCCTGCGTGGCCGGGTCTTCGAGGGCTTCTACCAGAAGAAGCTCCCCATCCGGATCATCCTGGGGAGCGAGCTCATCACCCACGAGAACGCCAGGAGCTACTACGTGCCCGAGGCGGTGTTCTAGCGCAGGGAGCCCGGCGCCGCCGGGGGGCTCGCCTCCCGGCGGCACCGCTCACTTCTTCATCGCCGCGTCGAAGGCGATCGACGACGGGGCGAAGTCCACCCGGCGCACGAACTCCAGCGCCTCGCGCGCCCCGGCCTCCCGGTCCATGCCGGAGTCCTCCCACTCGACCGAGAGCGGGCCTCGGTAGCCGGCCGCGTTCAGCGCGCGGATGATCTCGTCGAAGTCGACGTCGCCGTGCCCCAGCGAGCGGAAGTCCCAGCCGCGGCGCGCGTCGCCGAAGGGCAGGTGAGACCCGAGGATGCCGGAGCGGCCGTCGAGCCGCACCGCGCAATCCTTCATGTGCACGTGGTAGATGCGGTCCGCGAAGTCCCGCACGAACAGGTGCGGCTTCATGCCCTGCCACTGCAGGTGGCTCGGGTCGAAGTTGAATCCGAGCGAGGGCCGGCGCCGGAAGGCCTCCAGCAGGCGCTGGGCGGTGTAGAAGTCGAACGCGATCTCGCTCGGGTGGACCTCCAGCGCGAAGCGGACGCCGCAGGCGTCGAACTCGTCGAGGATCGGCGTCCACAGCCGCACGATCTCCCGGAAGGCGTCCTCGACGAGCTGCTCGCTGGTGGGCGGCCAGGCATACCAGGCGTGCCAGGCCGGCGACCCCATGAACCCCGTCACCACCCCGGCGCCCATCGCCCGCGCGGCCTGCGCGGCGTACTTCATCTCCTCGATCGCGTAGGCGCGGATCCGCTCCGGGTTTCCCCGCGCCTCCGACGGCGCGAACGGGTCGAGACGCGCATCCGGGCGATCCCCCACGCACTGGCCGGCGAGGTGCGCACCGAGCGCGAAGACCCGCAGGCCGTTCTCCCGGAGCACCGCCCTCCGCTCCTCCACGTAGCGGGGATCGGTGGCGGCCCGACGGGCGTCCGAGCTGCTCGCCCTGGCAGGCGATCTCCAGCCCGTCGTAGCCGAGGGCGCGCGCCTTCTGACAGAGCGTCGTGAACGGGAGATCGGCCCACTGGCCGGTGAACAGGGTGACCGGTCGCGCCATGGCTGGCTCCTCCTCAGAACTCCACCCGCGCGGCCCCCCGCCGGGAGCTCTCCACGCAGCGGTGTACGAAACGTACTCCCGAGATGCCGTCGTCCACACCCGGGAAGTCGAGGTCCTCGGGCAGCAGGGCCGCCCCGGCGCGCTTCTTCGCCAGCGCGCCCGTGAACGCCCGGTAGATGTTGGCGAAGGCCTCGAAGTAGCCCTCGGGGTGGCCCGCCGGCACGCGCGAGTAGCGCTGGGCCGCGGGCAGGAAGGGGTCGCGGCCACGCGACAGGATCTCCGTGGGCCTGCCGAGCCGCGACAGGCGCAGGTGGTCTGGATCCTCCTGGGCCCACTCGATGGCCCCCCGGGAGCCGAAGACCCGGAGGCGCAGGCCGTTGTCGCGCCCGATCGCCACCTGCGACGCCCAGTAAACTCCCCGCGCGCCACCCTCGTAGTCGACGAGGATGGTCGCGTTGTCGTCGAGGACCCGGCCGCCGACGAGCGTGTCGAGCCGGGCGCAGAGCGAGGCGATGCGCAGCCCGGTGACGGTGCGAACCAGGTTCTCGACGTGGGTGCCGATGTCCCCCACGCAGAGCGAGACGCCCGTCTCGCGGGGATTGGCGCGCCAGGCGGCCTGCTTCTGCTTGCCGCCGCGCTCGAGCGGCGTCGCCAGCCACTCCTGCGCGTACTCGGCGTTCACGAAGCGGATGTCGCCGAGCTCGCCGGCCTTGACCAGCTCCCGCGCCTGCTTGACGGCCGGATAGCCGGTGTACGTATACGTCACGCAGAAGAGCAGGTCGTTCTTCCGCGCCAGCGCCGCCAGCTCCTCGCCCTCCTCGACGTCCAGCGTGAGCGGCTTGTCGCAGGCCACGTGGATGCCGCGCGACAGGAACGCCTTGGCAGCCGCGTGGTGCGAGCCGTTGGGCGTGACGATCACCGCGAAGTCGATCCCGTCCTCGCGCGCCGCCTCGGCGGCGGCCATCTCCTCGAAGGAGCGGTAGAGGCGCGCCGGATCCAGGCCCAGGGCGCGCCCCGTGGCGAGCGTTCCCTCGTGGCTGCGGGAGAAGCAGCCCGCCGCCAGGGCCGCCGAGCCATCGAGGGCGATGGCGCGGCGGTGGACGTCCCCGATGAACGCGCCCGGCCCGCCGCCCACCATCCCGTACGTCAGGGGACCCACGCCCGTTGCAGAGCTCATCCACGACCCTCCGTGCTCGGGCGGTGAAGCCTAGCACCAGCCGGGTCCTTCCGCAGGGCAACCCGCTCGGGCGGCGAGCGGGTCCGCCGCGCATGGGGGCTCCCTGGCGCCTTCGGCACAAACTCTGGCCTGGTTCGCCAAGAATCACGGCGGCCCGATGGACCAGAATGCCCCTCGTCGAGCCCCCCGGACCCCGAAGGAGACCCCGATGGCATCCGCCCGTATCGCCGCGCTCTCGCTCGCGCTGCTGCTCCCCGCGGCGGCGCGCCCCGACCACCCGACGCTCCACGTCGATCCGTCCCTCAAGGACTGCTCGGTGCGCCTCGCCCCCGAGCTCACGCAGGACGCTTTCCACAGGTTCGCGCGCGAGTTCGGCTCGGCGTCCGCCTTCAAGCAGGTCGCGCCTCCGGAGACGCTCGGTCGCTGGGGCGTCTCCCTCGACGTCGAGCAGCTCATGTTCAAGGTGGACGAGGCGTCCGCCGCGTGGAACGACACCTTCGTCCACCCTGCCGAGGACCACTGGCTCGGCGAGGACAAGTCGTTCCCGATGCTGCGGCTGCGCGTCGGCGTGACGGACTCGGTCGAGGTCGGGGCGTTCTACACGGAGAACCCGAACGCGAACTACGGCTGGCTCGGCCTCGAGGTGAAGTACGCGGTCCTGGAGCAGAGCGAGGAGATGCCCGTCGCGCTCGCGGTCCGGGGCGCTTACACGAAGACGCTCTACGTCGCCGACATGAACATGCACGCCGTCGGCGCCGACGTCACGGTCGGGCGCACCTTCTGGAGGAGCCTGACCCCGTACCTCGGGCTCGGCGTCGACACGGTGATCGTCCAGGAGACCAGCCCGGCGGTGAGCCTGAAGAGCGAGGTCATCCCCGTCCCGCACGGCACGGCGGGCGTCGAGGTCCGGTACTGGCACGTCGCCATCGGCGCGGAGGCGCAGCTCGCGGCGCTGAACACCTTCCAGGCCCGGGTGTCCGCCGTGTTCTAGCCGCGGGCCGCCGCGAGCACATCGGCGTCACGTCTCCTCCGGGATGTCGCCGGAGACGAACCTCGGGATCAGCCACGGCTTGCGGACGAGCAGCTGCGAGATGGGCGGGTTCACCCGAGAGCCTTGCCGCGCCTTCGCGAGCTGCTCACCTGGTCGCTCGAGTCGAGGCCCCCGACCACGGCGGAGGAGGCGGACGCGCTGTTCCACGAGCTGGCGGCACCGGTGCTCGCGGCCGTGGGGGCCGCTCGCGTGCGGGTCACGGACCGCGCCGGAGCACGTCCGGAGCGGCGCTGACGGCGCTGGGTCCCGCGAACGTCAGGGGATGCCGTGGGCGTGAGTCCGCGGCACGTCGGCTTCTTGAACGGGCGGAAGAGATCACGGGGCCCGCACGTCAGCGGAAGTTCTTCGCCTGGCCCTTCAGGATCCCCATGACGGCCGTGATCGTGTTCCAGCCCGCCGCGCCCACGTTCACGACGTCGTACCTGCTCAGCGCTCTCGCGAGCAGGCTCGGGCGGAACGTCCTGTGGCCGCCGACATTGACCCCCCGCAGGAAGACGACCAGCGCCATGCGGGAGTCATAAGGAGGCGCGCGCGAGGCGTCACGGCCGGGGTCGATCGGCGATCCAGAACGCGCCGCAATACCGCGACGTCATCGGCCGATGCGACCGCGCCGCGCGCTCACATGATCTCGAGCAGCCGCGTCGTCGTGTTCCAGTTGCGGATGGTCATCTTCTTGTAACCCGGCATCGAGACGAGGCGGGGCAGATGGCTCTGAGATGCCTTCTCGATCAGGCGCGAGAAGTAGAGAACGCCGCTCCCGGCGAACACCCGATCGACGCCGGGCTTGGTCGGCACGCTCCGGAGGACCTCGGAGGCCGACAGCGGCTCCTTCAGGAAGACGACGTCGTAGCGGTAGAGCGCGGGTCGCACGCCGAACCCGGCGGGCGCCTCGTCGACGACCCTGCGCAGCTGCTGCCGCGAGCGCAACACGACGCTGGCGGCGTAGCCGAACGCCCTCGACAGCTCCGACTCGACCTGCGCGACGACCGCGGAGCTCCTCTCCCTCGCCGTGAAGACGACGTTCCCGCTCTGGATGTAGGTGACGACGTCCGTGAAGCCTTGTGCCTCGAAGCAGGCCTTCAACGCCGGCATGGGGATGAGGTTCTTGCCCCCGACGTTGATGCCGCGCAGCAGCGCCGCGTATCGAGTCGTCCGCTCGTGACTCACCTCTCCGGAACGTAGCGGCGCCTCGTGCTCGCCGCCCGCCATGCCCCGCCCGGTGGATCTCGGGCGGGTCCTCTCTCCGGAGGAAGACATGCGATCGCGGCGGAGCGTGGTTAACGCTCCGACCTCGGGGAGGCGCAAACATGTCGAATCGCTCTGCTGCACACCCTGTGTCCCGCTTCGCCTCGTCGCCGTGGGTCGTCCTCGCCCTGGCGTCGCTCCTCGCGGTGCCGGCCGGTGCCCGGGCCGAGGAGGCCCGCCCGCTCAAGATCGGCATCATCGGCGCGGGCAGGATCGGAGGCACGCTCGCGTCGCTCTGGGCGAAAGCGGGGCACGAGGTGCTCGTCTCGTCGCGACACCCCGAGCAGCTCCAGGAGCTGGCGCGATCGCTCGGGCCCAGGGCCAAGGCCGGAACGCCGCGGGAAGCTGCCATCTTCGGCGAGGTGGTCCTGGTCTCCGTGCCCTACGGAGCGCTGCCCCAGATCGGACGCGATCTCGCGAAAGAGCTCGCCGGGAAGATCGTGCTCGACACGGGGAATCCGTATCCGGAGCGCGACGGCGACATGGCGGTCGAGGCGCGCCGCAAGGGGACCGGGGTCGCATCCGCCGAGTTCTTGCCCGGCGTCCGCCTCGTCCGTGCCTTCAACGCCATCAACTTCCGGAGCCTGAAGAGCGAGGCCCACCGCGCGGGGAAGCGCGTGGCGATCCCCATCGCCGCGGACGACGAGCAGGCCCTGCGGATGGCGGCGCGCCTCGTGAAGGACGCCGGCTTCGAGCCCGTGGTGGTCGGCTCGCTCGCTCGCGCACGGCTGTTCGACGTCGGGACGCCCGTCTACACGCAGCTCCTCACGGCGGACGAGCTCAAGGCGCGTCTCGGGCTGTGAGCGGAGCGCGGCCCGAGCGAGGCGTCCCTCCCGCGGCGGCTGTGACAGCGCGCCGCTGACCCGCGGAAGCTCGCGCGACGTCACGCCCCGTGCGCTATAGAGCCGCCGTCGCCCGCGGAGCTCGCCGTTCCTTCTCGTCGAGACTCCGCGAACCCGATCCGGAGGCAGCCATGCGTCTCGTCCTCGCGCTCACGTTCCTCGCAGCCTCGCTTCTCCCCACCCCGGGCCGCGCGCAGGAAGCCGGGGAGGGCCGCGGGTTCGAGCTCAAGCCCGCGGTCGGGCTCAGCTGGACCGGCGTCTCCAAGGATCCCGCGAGCGGCGACACCCAGGCGAAGCTGGGCTGGCAGATCGGCGGCACGGTGCTCCTCGGCGAGAAGCTCTACTTCGAGGGGGGCGCCTTCTACGCGAAGAAGAGCACGGACATCACCGCCGTCTCGGCGTCTCAGAGCATCGACTTCAAGGGGGTCTCCGGCGTCCGCATCCCGGCGATGATCGGGTACCGCTTCGGCGGCGGCGCGGAGTCGCTCGCGCTGAGGATCTTCGGCGGAGGCTCGGCCTTCATCGTCACCTCGGTCGACGTGGAGGGCCTCTCGAAGAGCGACTTCGAGAGCCCGACGTACGGGCTCTTCGCCGGCGCGGGGCTCGACTTCTTGTTCCTCTTCACCGATCTCGCCTTCGAGTGGTCCGTCACCGACGTCGCGAAGACGAGCACGATCGACGTGGGGCAGAGCAAGTCCCTCTTCCTGAACGTCGGGGTGAGGCTCTGATGGCGCCGAAGGCTCGTCGCAGCCGGTAGGTTCCTCACCCCCTCCACCTACCTGCGTTGCTCCTGCGACGGCCGCTGCGTCTGCTGCCGCGCTCGAAGAACCTCCGTTCCACGTCAGGGCGCGTCCGGGACGGCCCCGTCTCACACGTACCGGAACACGACCACCGCGAGGACCACCGCCACCGCGGTGGCGCCCCAGAGCGGCGCCTCGAAGAGCGCCAGCCAGCCCAGGTGGACGTAGGCCGCGGACAGGAGCGAGATGAAGAGCCGGTCGCCTCGGGTGGTGACGAGGCCGAGCGCCCCGCGCCGCGGCGCGCCCCCCGGCGAGCGCCACTCCCAGACCATCATCCCCGCCATCAGGAGCCCGATGACGGCGAAGAAGGTGGCCGTCTGCCACGTCCACGCCATCCACCCGAGCCCGACCGACGTGACCGGCATGGCCTCCTCCTAGACCCGGCCCAGGGCGAAGCCCTTGGCGATGTAGTTGCGCACGAAGTAGATGACGAAGGCGCCCGGGATGATGGTGAGCGCGCCGGCCGCGGCCAGGAGCCCGAGCTCGTAGCCCGAGCTGCTGGCGGTTCGGGTCATGGTGGCCGCGATGGGCTTGGCGTTCACCGAGGTGAGGGTCTTGGCGAGGAGCAGCTCGACCCACGAGAACATGAAGCAGAAGAAGGCCGCCACCCCGATGCCGGCGGCGATGGTGGGGACGAAGATGCGCAGGAAGAAGCGCGAGAAGGAGTAGCCGTCCACGAAGGCGGTCTCGTCCAGCTCCTTGGGAACGCCCGACATGAAGCCCTCCAGGATCCAGACCGCCAGCGGGATGTTGAACAGGCAGTGGGCCAGGGCCACCGCCAGCCGGGTGTCGAAGAGCCCGATGGCCGAGTAGAGCTGGAAGAAGGGGAGCGCGAAGACGGCCGCCGGGGCCATGCGGTTCGAGAGCAGCCAGAAGAAGAGGTGCTTGTCCCCGAGGAAGCGGTAGCGCGAGAAGGCGTAGGCCGCCGGCAGGGCCACCACCACCGAGGTGACGGTGTTCATGACCACGTAGGCCAGCGAGTTCAGGTAACCGCCGTACCAGGTGGGGTCGGTGAAGATCTTCCGGTAGTTCCCCAGGGTGAAGTCCCGCGGCCAGAGCGTGAAGCTCCCCAGGATCTCGTTCGTGTTCTTGAACGACATGTTGAGCAGCCAGTAGATGGGCAGCAGCACGAAGGCGATGTAGACGGCGGGGATCAGCCAGGCCAGGCGTCTCATGTCACTGGACCTCGTCCTTGGTCATGACCGTGTAGTAGATCCACGAGAGGAGCAGGATGATGAGGAAGTACACGAGCGACATGGCCGCGGCCGGCCCCAGGTCGAACTGCCCGAGCGCCACCTTGACCAGGTCGATGGAGAGCAGCGTGGTGGAGTTGCCCGGGCCGCCGCCGGTCAGGACGATGGGCTCCGTGTAGATCATGAAGCTGTCCATGAAGCGCAGCAGCACCGCGATGGTGAGCACGCGCTTCATCTTGGGCAGCTGGATGTACCAGAACACCGCGCGGCTCGAGGCCCCGTCGATCTTGGCGGCCTGGTAGTAGGCGTCGGGGATGGCGGAGAGGCCGGCGTAGGCGAGCAGCACCACGAGCGAGGTCCAGTGCCACACGTCCATGGCGACGAGGGTGGCCCAGGCCGCCACCGGCTGGCGCGTGTAGTTGTAGTTGATCCCCATGGCGTTCAGCGTGTGGCCGAGCAGCCCGATGTCGGGCAGCGCCAGGAGGTTCCACATGGCGCCCACCACGTTCCAGGGGATGAGCAGGGGCATGGCCATGAGCACCAGGTTCACCGGCACCCACGGCCCGCGCCGCGGCATGGCCAGGGCGATGGCCACACCCAGCGGGATCTGGATGGCCAGGATGACGGAGGTGAAGAAGAGCTGGCGCTGCAGCGCCTGGTGGAAGCGCTCGGAGCGCAGCACCTCGCGGAACCACTTCACGCCCTCGAAGAAGAAGACGTTGTCGCCGAAGGTCTCCTGCACCGAGTAGTTCACGACCGTCATGAGCGGGATGACGGCGTTGAAGGCCACCAGCAGCACCACCGGCAGGACCAGCCACCACGCCTTCTGGTTGGGGGTCTTGGTGTCCATGGCGGCCCGCTCTACCCGGTGACCCAGCCGTCGGCGTAGAGCCGGGTGTGAGCGGGGTCGAAGCGCAGGTGGGCGCGCTCGGCCGGCACCTCCTGGCCCTCGCCCACCAGCAGGCGGATGGTCACGTCCTCGTGCCGGGTCTCCACCACCCGGTGGCGGCCGGCGTCGCTGACCCGCGAGACCCGCACCGGGATGCCGTCGCCCGCGAAGCGGACGAACTCGGGCCGGACGCCGATCTCCAGCCGGGCCCCGGCCGCGGGCTTCCCGGGGCCGGTGGCCAACGCCACCGGGTGGCCCGCGAAGCGCGCCACCTCGCCCTCCAGCGTGGCCGGCAGCACGTTCATGCCGGGCGACCCGATGAAGTGCCCCACGAAGGTGTGGCGCGGGCGCTCGAAGAGGTCGACCGGGGTGCCGGCCTGCACCACCGTGCCCTCGTTCATCACCACCACCTGGTCGGCGAAGGTGAGCGCCTCGGTCTGGTCGTGGGTCACGTAGATCATGGTCGTGCCCAGGCGCTGGTGCAGTTCCTTGAGCTTGGAGCGCAGCCGCCACTTCAGGTGCGGGTCGATCACCGTGAGCGGCTCGTCGAAGAGGATGGCGCTGACGTCGGCCCGCACCAGCCCCCGGCCCAGCGAGATCTTCTGCTTGCCGTCGGCGGTGAGCCCGGCAGCCCGCTCCCCCAGCGTGGCCTCGAGGTCGAGCAGGGCCGCGATCTCGCGGACGCGGGCGTCCACCTGGGCCGGCGCCACCCCCCGGTTGCGCAGGGGGAAGGCCAGGTTGTCGTAGACGCTCATGGTGTCGTAGACCACCGGGAACTGAAACACCTGGGCGATGTTGCGGGCGTCGGGAGGCAGCTCGGTGACGTCGCTGCCGTCGAACAGGACCCGGCCCTCGGTGGGCCGGAGCAGGCCCGAGATGATGTTGAGCAGGGTGGTCTTGCCGCAGCCGGAGGGCCCGAGGAGCGCGTTGGCGCTTCCCGCCTGCCATTCCAGCTCGAGCCGCTTCACGGCCCAGTCGTCCTCGGACCGGGCCGGCGCGCGGTAGCTGTGCCTCAGGGCCTGCAGGGTGATCCGCGCCATGGCCTCCCTCAGACCCCGCCGGCGTGCAGGCAGCGGCCGTCGGGGCCGAAGTACAGCCCCCGCTCCACGTCCAGCCGGAAACCGGCCACCTCGCCCACCGCGTAGGCCAAGATCCCGCGCGCCTGGGACACCCAGACGCCGCCGTCCAGCGCGAAGTGCACCACGCACTCCGAGCCGCTGATCTCGGCGATCGACACCTTGCCGGACACGGACACCGCGGCGGGCGGCCCGTTCTCGGCGGCGTCCGGGTGCACGTGGTGGGGGCGCAGGCCGAAGGTGTAGGGCCCGTCGGGAAGGGCCGCGAGCGCGCCCTGAGCGGGCCAGGCCACCAGCTCGCCCAGCGCGATGCGACCGCCCCGCTTCACCACCGAGGCCGTGTTGATGGGAGGGTCGGAGAAGGCGCGGGCCGTGGTCAGGTCGGCCGGCCGCCGGTAGACGTCGCCGGTCGGGCCGAACTGCGTGACCCTGCCCTCGTGGACCGTGGCGGTGTGCCCGCCGAGGAGCAGCGCCTCGGCCGGCTCGGTGGTGGCGTAGACCACGATGCAGTCGCGCCCGGCGAAGAGCCGCGGCAGCTCCTCGCGGAGCTCCTCGCGCAGCTTGTAGTCGAGGTTGGCGAGCGGCTCGTCGAGGAGCACCAGGTCCGCCTCCTTGACCAGGGCCCGGGCCAGCGCGGTGCGCTGCTGCTGGCCGCCGGACAGCTCGCTGGGCCGGCGCTCCAGGAAGGGCGTGAGCCGCAGCAGCTCGGCGATCCTCCCGACGCGCGCCTTGATCTCCGCCTTCGCCACCCGCGCGACGCGCAGCGGCGAGGCGATGTTCTCGAAGACCGACAGATGCCCGTAGTTGATGAACTGCTGGTAGACCATGGCCACGCCGCGGCGGCGCACCGGGACGCCGGTGACGTCCTGCCCCCGGAACCGGATCCGCCCGTCGGTGGGCCGGAGCAGGCCGGCCATGAGGCGCATCAGCGTCGTCTTTCCCGCCAGGGTGGGCCCGAGCAGGATGTTGAAGCCGCCGGCCGCCAGCTCGAGGCGCGTGGGGTGGACGTGCGTCCGCCCTTCCGAGCGCAGCACCACGTCCTCGAGGGCAAGGCTCATCGGAGGTAACCCGTTCCTGCGGCGTCGGGAGCGTAGGCGCCGCCCCGGGCCGGGCCGTCCCGGCAGCGGGGCGCGGACCCGGGCCGGCGGCTGGCGCCGCGAGCCCGGGTCCACCTCGTCACGTAGCTACTTGGCCGACTTCCAGCGCTTCACCAGCTCGTCGTAGTCGATGGTCTGGCCCTGGGGCTTCTCGTTGGCCAGCTTGGCCTTCGGGCCGTCGGGCTTGCCCAGCCACTCGGCCGGGTCCTTGGGCTTGTTGAGGCGCGGACCGCAGCCCCCGTAAGTCTTGGCCTTCTCGTCGGCCACCTGCATGCGCGCCATGACGTCGTCCATCTCGGAGGCCAGGCGGTCCATGGCCTGCTGCGGGGTGAAGGCCCCGGAATTCACGTCGCCGATGTTCTGCCACCAGAGCTGGGCGAGCTTGGGGTAGTCGGGGACGTTGATGCCGGTGGGCGTGTAGAGCACGCGGTCGGGCGAGCGGTAGAACTCGACCAGGCCGCCGAGCTTGGGGGCGCGCTCGGTGAAGGAGGCGTGGCGAATGTCCGAGTCGCGGATGATGGTCAGGCCCACGTGGCTCTTCTTCAAGGAGACCGACTTGGACACCGTGAACTGCGCGTAGAGCCAGGCGGCCTTGCGGCGGTTCACCGGGGTGGACTTGAAGAGGGTCCACGAGCCGCAGTCCTGGTAGCCGACCTTCATGCCCTCCTGCCAGTACGGGCCGTGGGGCGAGGGGGCCATCCTCCAGAGCGGGAAGCCCTTGTCGTCGACGGTGTTGTTGCCCTCCTTCTTGGAGGCCACCATGTTGGCGGTGAAGGCCGTGTACCAGAAGATCTGCTGGGCCACGTTGCCCTGCGCCAGGGCCGGGAGCGACTGGTAGAAGTCGTAGTCCGCGGCGCCAGGCGGCGCGTACTTGCGCAGCCACTCGTCCCACTTGCGGATGGCGTACACCGAGGCCGGTCCGTTGGTCTCGCCGCCGCGGCTGATGGAGGCGCCCGCGGGGTTGCAGGAGCCCTCCTCCATGCGGATGCCCCACTCGTCGATGGGGCGGCCGTTGGGCAGGCCCTTGGAGCTGGCCCCGGCCATGGAGAGCCAGGCGTCGGTCATCCGCCAGCCCAGGTCCGGGGCGCGCTTGCCGTAGTCCATGTGGCCGTACACGCGGACGCCGTCGATCTCCTTCACCTGGTTGGTGAAGAACTCGGCGATGTCCTCGTAGGCCGACCAGTTGACCGGCACGCCCAGCTCGTAGCCGTACTTCTCCTTGAAGGCCTTGCGGATCTCGGGGCGCTTGAACCAGTCGTAGCGGAACCAGTACAGGTTGGCGAACTGCTGGTCGGGCAGCTGCCAGAGCTTGCCGTCCGGCCCGGTCGTGAAGGACCTGCCGATGAAGTCGTTCACGTCGAGCGTGGGGAGGGTGACGTCCTTGCCCTCGCCGGCCATCCAGTCGGCGAGCGCCACCGCCGACTGCAGGCGGGAGTGGGTGCCGATGAGGTCGGAGTCGTTGATGTAGCCGTCGTACAGGTTGCGGTTCGTCTGCATCTGGGTCTGCACCGCCTGCACCACCTCGCCCTCGCCGAGCACCTGGTGGTTCACCTTGATGCCGGTGATCTCGGTGAAGGCCTTGGCCAGCACCTTCGACTCGTACTCGTGCGTGGGGATGGTCTCGGAGAGGACGTTCACCTCCATGCCCTTGAACGGCTTGGCGGCGTTGATGAACCACTCCATCTCCTTGAGCTGCGCCTCCTTGCTGAGCGTCGAGGGCTGGAACTCCTTGTCGACCCACCTCTTCGCGGCCGCCATGTCGGCGCGCCCCGCGGTGGCGAAGGCGGCCGCGATGACCGCGGCGCCGACCCGGACTGTCCGTCGCATTGTCGTCATGTGTCCTCCTCGCGGGCAGGGATCCACCCGCTCGTCGCTGTCTAGGCCAGGCTCATACTGCAAGCCCGTCGTTCGTCGCCGTTCGCTTGCGCTTACCCATCTTCCCTTCCGGCTGCCCTGCTCGCATGCAAGGGGTCGACATCACGCAGGGTAAACTCCTTGTTACCCGCTCCGGCCTCGGGGCCGGGCTCATCGCTCAGGAACTCGGCCCGGCGGGCCTCGCCGGCCTCGCCGAAGAGGATCCGGCAGACCTCGCGCAGACCCTTCGATTCGCGCAGGTCGTCGCGCCGCACCACCTGGGCGATGGCGGTGCGCCGGCGCAGGAAGTCCTCGAGCGCCACCACCATCTCGCCGCGGGCCGCCGCCTCCACCTCGCAGCGCAGGACCTCGCCGCCCGCGACCATCTCCCGGGCCGCGCCCGGGTCCTCGCGGATGGCATGGAGCAGGTCCAGCGCCCCTTCGCCGTAGCGGCGCCACAGCCGCTCCGAGAGCCGCTCGGCGGGCGACGCCGGCCCGAGGGAGTCGAGCCCCGTGCGCCCGGCCTCCTCGAGGAACCGCTGCCGCGCCGAGCCGTCGGGCTCGCCGAACCAGTCCTGGCCGGCGAGCGGCAGCGCCACGCCGAGGCGGCGGGCCTCGTCGCAGATCTCCTCCCCGACGTTCAGGCAGTCGGTGAGCTTGCCGCCGAAGATGGTGACGTGGCGCCGGACGGGGTCGGCCTCGATGACGTGCCTGCGGGAGAGCTGCATCCAGTCGCGCCCCCCGGCGCCGGCCGCGTCCACCACCAGCGGGCGCACCCCGCAGCGCTCGGCGACGACGTCGGCCTCGGTGAGCGGCCGCGCCAGCCGCAGGCGCTTGTTGATGTTCTCGAGGACGAAGCGCCGGTCCGAGGCCGTGACCCGGACGTCGGGGGAGCCCGCCGGCGTGTCGGTGGTGCCGATGCAGGTCCTCGGTCCCATGGGCACGGCGAAGAACAGGCGCCCGTCGTCCGCGAAGAAGGTGAGCACGCGGCCGCTCGGGGTGATCCGGTCCACCAGCAGGTGGATCCCCTTGGAGAGCACGTGGCGGTGCGCGGTGCGCACGCCGGCCCGCTCGTTCACGCCGTCGGCGTAGGGGCCGCAGGCGTTGACGAGCACCCGCGAGCGGATCTCGAGCTCGCGCCCGGAGACGACGTCCCGGGCCCGCGTCACCCACTCCTCCCCCTCGCGGCGCGACCCCTGCGACTCGACGTAGTTGGCGGCCGCGCAGCCGCGGGCGAGAGCGGTCCGGACGAAGCCCCACACGAAGCGGGCGTCGCCGTCCGGCAGGTAGCCGTCGGAGTACTCGAAGCCGCCGTCCAGCCCCTCGAGCGCCACCACCGGCTCTTCCCGGGCGATGTCGCGGAGGGTGAGGAGCCGCGGCCGGCGCGTGAAGCCGCCGCCCAGAAGCCAGTAGAGCCAGGCCCCGACGAGCAGCATCCAGCGCGGCCAGCGGAAGCTCCTCGGGTGCGAGGTGAAGAAGCGGACCTCCCTCACCGACGAGGGGTAGGAGCGGAGCAGGACGTTGCGGGCGCGGCACAGCTTGCGGACCAGGCCGAGCTCGTAGGACTCGAGGTACTTGATGCCGCCCCAGACCAGGTTGGACGACTCCTGCGAGGTGGCCGAGGCGAAGTCGGCCCGCTCCACGAGCGCCACCCGCGCGCCGCGCGCCGCCAGGGCGGCGGCCGAGACCGCGCCGTTGATGCCCCCGCCGAGCACGAGGACGTCGAAGCGCTCCTGGGAGAGCCTCTCGACGTTGGTCTCGCGGAGCGAGGGAGGGTCCGTGCGCATGGCCTCGGTCGGTCGGGGCTGGTGTCCGGGGGACGGCCTGGTAGTGAGGGACCGGTATAGCGGTGCGACGTGGCGCCGGCGGGGCTATTTCCTTCCGCCGATCGCCTCACCGTGCTTCGTGTCGTCGCTTGCCGCCTGCAGCAGCGGGTGTGACAAATGTCCCAGGTCCGCTCGGGCCGCCGCGCCTTCCGCGCGCGACGACGCCGCCATCTCGTCGGAGGCCTAGTCTAGGGAGCCGCCGGAACGAACGGGCAGCCGGGGTCGTTCGGCGACGGCGGCGGCGCGCCCGGGACGGGGGCGTTCGCGCTCGGCGCGCGCTCGAAGTCGAACAGGTCCTCGAGCGTGGACGCGTGGCGGTCGCGCGCGGTGAGGGCAGGGTGGTCGTCGTCGTCCGAGGAGAGGAACCGCTTCTCGATGAAGGCGAGGAGCGAGGTGTGATCGGCGACCTCGTGCGAGACGTGGTGCGGCCGCGAGAACGGGGAGACCGCCAGGAACGGCACCCGGAACCCGAGCTGATCGAAGCTCGCGCACCAGAAAGGATACGGCCCGGTGGGCGTGAACCCCCGGCAGATCGCCGCCGCGTCGAGGCGGCTCGCGTCGCACTGGGCGCCGCCCCCTGGCGCCTCGCTCATGGGCGGGCTCGAGGCGTCGGCGCACTGGCCGGGCGCGATGCCGTCCGGGGTCCGGCTCCCGCCCTGCCGGGCGCGCGGTGGCGCGACGTGGTCGTAGAACCCGCCGTGCTCGTCGTAGGTGATGAACAGGACCGAGTCGTTCCAGCACGGGCTCGCCCGGAGCGCCTGCGCGACCTGCGAGACGAAGAACTGGCCGGCGCGGACGTCGGTGGGCGGATGCTCGTCGAACTGGACGTGGTTCGGGTTCGTCCCGAACGTGTTGTCGCCGAAGGCGGGATCCACGAACGACACGGACGGGAGGGTGCAGGTCGGCGCCGCGGCAATCGCGAAGAAGCTGGTCACCGGCATGAGGTGGCTTGGGTCGAGCCCGCGGAAGATCGCGGTCGTCGGGACGTCGGAGACGAAGTTCGCCCACGAGACGCCCGCCCGATCGAGGAGGTCCATGATCGTGCCGGTGCTCGGCCGGTAGCCTCCCGGGAGCGGCGGGATGATCTCGAGCGTGGTGAGGTGGCCGAACGACGTCGCCGCGAGGAGGTACGAGCGATTCGGGAACGTCGGCCCGATGGTGGAGGAGAAGTAGCAATCGTCGATCGCGAAGGTCTGGGCGAGCCCGTAGTAGAAGGGCAGGTCGCCCTGGTCGAAGTAGCCCATGGTGTCGTCCTCGGTGCGCGACTCGCCCCCGAGGCTCGCGTCTGGCTGGCCGCCGCCTCCGTCGAGGATCGGGAAGATGGACCCCGGGACACGGTCGTTCACCCGCACGAAGCCGTCGTTCGGGCTGGCCAGGAAGGTGAGGGCCGGGTTCGCGAAGTTCGCCTCCTGGTGGCTCGCCGGCCAGTCGTGCCGGAGATCCGGTCCGGGACAGTAGTTCCGGGAATGGAACGAGGCGACGCGGCTCCCGTCATCGTCGCGGTTTCCGTTCGCGCACTCGAGCGCACCGGCGTGCGTTCGCGAGCAGGAGAGGCCGTCGACGCACGCGTGGTCGTTCCGGGCGCAGGGGCCGGAATGGTACGGGCCGCCCGGCACGTACGGCAGGACCCCCAGGTAATTGTCGAAGGAGTGGTTCTCCTGCATGAGGATGATGACGTGATGGACGCGGCCGATGTCACCCCGCGCGAACGCGAGGGCTGGCCCTGCGGCGAGGGCGACGAGCCCGAGGGACGACGAGACCCGGAGCAGGAAAGGAATCATCGCAGCCTCCCCAGCGTGGTTCACTGCGAGGCGAGCGTCGCCCTCCCCTCGGCGATCTCGGCGCGCACCTCCGAGTTGTGGCTGCGTTCCTAGGGCGCTCGTCCAGCCGGTTCACGCCGCCCCGAGCCCCGACGCCAGGTTTCGCGGGCGCCCTCGTTCGCGGCGCCCCGGCGAGTCGAGCGGGCGCGCGGGTCCCCAAAGAGCGTTTGCCGCGCGGAACCACGCTAGTCCAGGTTCGCGAGGTACTGCGCGAGGGCGTCCATGTCCTCGTCCGACAGCGTCTTCGACACGCTCGACATCGTGCCGGCGTCGTTCGTCCGCCGGCCGGTCTTGAAGTCCTTCATCTGCTTGAGGACGTACTCGTAGTGTTGCCCGGCGACGCGCGGGATCTCGTTCTGGCCCTTGAATCCGCCGAGGTGGCACATGGTGCAGAGGGTCTCGGCGGCCTTCGCCCGGCCTCGCTCCAGCTTGGCCGCGTCGGCCTTGAACCCGGTCGCGGCGGGCTTCTGCGCCGCGTAGAAGGCGGCGAGGTCGAGCATGTCCTCGCGGGAGAGCGTCGCGACGAAGGGCGCCATCTCCGGGGAGGTGCGCCGCGCCTCCTTGAAGTCCTTGAGCTGGAGATACACGTAGCGGGCGGTCTGCCCCGCGAGGATCGGGAAGACGGGGTTCGCCAATCTCCCGTCCGGACCGTGGCACGCCGCGCAGGCCTCGGCCTTCGGGCGCCCGGCCTCCGCGTCCTGAGCCGACGCGGCGCCGGAGGCGGCGAGACCGAGGGCGAGCGCGAGCGTCGCGATCGAGCGGCGGGGCCCGCGGGTCCCGCCGGGCGGGGAGGGGGC
Organism: uncultured delta proteobacterium; assembly: GCA_963821195.1. Taxonomy (GTDB): domain Bacteria; phylum Myxococcota; class Myxococcia; order Myxococcales; family Anaeromyxobacteraceae; genus Anaeromyxobacter. Next base: position 31,298 of record CAWGDE010000017.1, on the reverse strand, counting down.
GTCCCGGATCGCGCCGGTTGCCCCCGACCCCGTGAGTGCGGCGCCTCGGTTCACGGCGAGAACACGAAGACGCTGTTGCCGCGCTTGAAGTCGAGCTGGTTGTTGCCCCCGCAGGCCATCGCCACGTACTGCTTGCCCTCCACGGTGTACGACACGGGCATCGCGTTCGCGCCGGCGCCGCAGTTGAAGCTCCAGAGCTTCTTCCCGGTCCTGGAATCGAGCGCGTTGAAGCTGCCGTTGCCCTCGCCGAAGAAGTACAGCCCGCCCGCCGTGGCGAGCCCGCCGCCGATGAGCGGCTGCTCGGTGTCGTGCTTCCAGACCACCTTGCCGGTGTCGACGTCGACGGCCGCGACGCGGCCCCACTGCTTCTCGCTCGGGATGACCTTGAACGCGCCGCCGAGCCACAGCTTCGAGCCGCCGGGATAGGCGGCCGTCTCGACGTGGTAGGTCATCGGCTGGTGGAGGTTGAGCGCGATGGCGAGGTGCGTCTTCGGGTCGTAGGACATGGGCGACCACTCCACCCCGCCGTTCGCGCCGGGCAGCATCCGCGCGCCCTCGGCCGTCGGCAGCGTCCACATGTTCTCCTGCGGGATCATCGCCTCCGAGAAGCGGATGAGCGAGCAGTCCCTGCGATCGTGCACGTACACGTGCCCCGTCTTGCCCCCGTGGATGACGGCCGGGATGGTCTTGCCCGACCGGTCCTTCGCCGTGACGAGGATGGGCGGGCTCACCGCGTCGAGGTCCCACACGTCGTGCGCGATGTACTGGAAGTGACACTTGTACGTGCCCTTGTCGAGATCCACCGCGACGATCGAGTCCGTGTAGAGGTTGTCCCCTGGCCGCACGGCTCCGTAGAGATCGGGGGAGGGATTGCCCACGACGAACCAGATCGTCCGGCTCGCCAGGTCCACCGCCGGGTTCATCCAGACGCCGCCGCCGAGCCTCTCGTAGAACGAGGCGTCCTTCGCGAGCGTTTCCTTCTCGGTCGCGATGTCGCGCTTCATGTTGCGCCCGGTCGCGTCGTTCACCGCCCAGACGCCCTCGTGCCCCTTCTCCGGGATGGTGTAGAAGGTCCAGAGGAGCTTGCCCGACTCGGCGTCGAACGCCTTCACGAACCCGCGGATGCCGTACTCGCCGCCGTTCGTGCCGATGAGCACCTTGTTCTCGACCACGGTGGGCGCCATGGTCTCGCTGTAGCCCTTCTCGGGATCCGCGATCTCCGACGCCCACAGGACCGAGCCGGTCCGGGCGTCCAGCGCCACGAGCTTCGAGTCGAGCGTGCCCATGAAGAGCTTGCCGCCCGAGATCGCCACGCCCCGGTTGTTCGGTCCGCAGCAGAACGTCGTGATCGGGCCGATCTTGTGCTTGTAGTGCCAGAACTGCTTCCCGGTCTTCGCGTCGATCGCGTACACGTGGTCGAACGACGTGGTGAGGTACATGACCCCGTCCACCACGATGGGCGCCGTCTGCATGGACTCGAGCACCTCGGTCTGGAAGACGAAGGCGGGGCGCAGCTTGCTCACGTTCTTCGTGTCGATCTGGGTCCCCGGGTAGTAGCGCGCCTGGGTGTAGTCGCCGTTCGTGTGCAGCCAGTTCGCGAACTGGGCGCCCGCGTCGGCGAGCTGCTTCGGGGTGACCGCGATGCTCTTCGGTACGGGGGTTCCGGTGGTGGCCGTCTGCTGGGGCGTCTCCTGGGCCGTGGCGGAGACCGTCACGAACAGGAGCGCTCCGGCTGCGGCGCTGCGCACGACGAGTGGGATGATGCTCATGAGCTTCTCCTCCTCGATGCTGGAACGACGAGACAGGATCACCCGACCTGCGCTGCGCGGTCGGGTTGCGCAAACGGATGTGTTCCCGATGGGGCGGAACGCCCGCGATATAGGCAACGCCCGATGGGCGTGGCAACGAACGCCCCGTTTTGCCATGAGTACGGGTCAGATGAAGACGCTGATGCTCGCCTGCGTGATCGCCTTGCTTGCCGCGCCGCAGCAGTCGGAGGCGCAGGGACCCTCCGGGGATCTCGGAGTCAACGCGGAGCTGCTCGCCGCAGCGCGCAGCGGGAGCGAGCCCGCGGCGCGCGCGCTCCTCGCCCGGGGCGCCGATCCGAACTCTCGGAACCGGCTCGGGGACACTCCCCTGAACCTGGCAGCCCGGAGCGGGAACGTCGCGCTCGCGCGCACCCTCCTGGAGCACGGAGCCGACCCCGACAAGGCCAATCTGTCCGGCGTCACACCCCTCATGAGCGCCGCCTACGTGGGAAGCGTGGAGATCGTGCGGATGCTCCTCGCGGCGAGGGCGGACGCGGTGGCGGTGGATCGCATCCGCAAGACCGCCCCGGTCTACGCCGCCGGCCAGGGACGGACCGACGCCCTGGCGGCGCTGCTCGACGGCGGCGTCGACGTGAACCGGCGCTACGACAACGACCTCACCGCGCTCATGTGGGCGGCGGGGCAGGGGCACCTCGACACGGTCGAGATGCTGCTCGCGCGCGGCGCGTCCGTGAACGGGAAGGACGACCGGGGGAAGACCGCGCTCACGATCGCGGTCGAGGCTGGGCACCCGGACATCGCCGACGCGCTCCGGTGCGCGGGGGCGGAGGACTGAGAGGCCGGGACAGCGGGCGAGGCGAAGCGCGTCGCGCGCCGCATCGCCTGGGCGCCGCGCAAGTTCCATTTCGTTCGAGTCCAGCGGCTCGACGAGCTCCTCGGGTAGCGCGTCGACCTACATTGCTCGTCGGTTCCGAACATGTCACCTGTGGTGCGTCGGTCCGCGGATGGCGTCCAGCGGTCAACGAGGTGGCCTCATGCGAAAGTCTCCCTGGCACCTGGCCCCGGTCGCGCTGCTCGCGGGCTGTTGGTCGATCGGTTCCTGGAACGACACGGACGGCGCGAACGTCGCGCCGGTCATCGCCACCTTCACCGCCACGCCGTCGTCGCTGGTGTATGGCAGGACGACGAGCGTGACCTGGAGCTGGGCCTACACCGCCGCGCCCTCGCCGGCGCCGACCTGCCGGGTGGACGGCGGGGTCGGGACGGTGACCAGCGGCGGCAGCACGATGGTCACGCTCGCCGTGGGCACGACCTTCACGCTGACCTGCACCAACGCCGCCGGCTCGGACACGGCGCAGGCGACCGTGGTCGTGACCCCGGTGGACGTCGCCCCCGTGATCGCCACCTTCACGGCCGCGCCGTCGTCGCTGGTGAATGGTACGCCGACGAGCGTGACCTGGAGCTGGACGTATACCGGCGTGCCCTCGCCGGCGCCGACCTGCCAGGTGGACGGCGGCGTCGGGCCGGTGACCAGCGGTGGCAGCACCTCGGTCACGCTCTCCGCCGACACGATCTTCAAGCTGACCTGCACCAACGCCGCCGGCTCGGGCACGAAGCAGGCGACCGTGGTCGTGACCCCGGTGCCCGTCGCCCCCGCGATCGCCTCCTTCACGGCCACGCCGTCGTCGCTGGTGAGCGGTACCCCGACGAGCGTGATCTGGAGCTGGACGTACGGCGGCGTGCCCTCGCCGGCGCCGGCCTGCCAGGTGGACGGCGGCGTCGGGACGGTGACCAGCGGTGGCAGCACGTCGGTCACGCTCTCCGCCGACACGACCTTCACGCTGACCTGCACCAACGCCGCCGGCTCGGACACGGCGCAGGCGACCGTGGTCGTGACCCCGGCGCCCGTCGCTCCCCTGATCGCCACCTTCTCGGTCACGCCGTCCCAGGTGACGAATGGTGTACCGACCGCCCTGACCTGGACGTGGACCTACTCGAACACCCCTTCGCCCGCGCCGGCCTGCCAGGTGCAGGGCATCGGGACCGTGACGAACGGCTCCTCCACGACCCTCACCCTTCTCTCCACGGTCACCTTCTCCCTGACCTGCACCAACGGCTCGGGCTCCTCGTCGGCTCAGGCGATCGTCGAGGTGGACGAGCCGCCGACGCTCGTCTCGTTCAGCGCGAACCCCTCGACGGTCACCCAGGGTGACCCGACGGCGGTCACCTGGACCTGGTCCTACCAGGCGACGCCCTCTCCGCTCCCGACGTGCCAGATCGACCAGGGCGTGGGGACGGTGACGAGCGGGGACGCCGCCTCGGTCACGCTCGCGGCCGACACGACCTTCACCCTCACGTGCAGCAACAGGGCGGGGACGACGAGCCGGCAGACGACGATCGTCGCCGTTCCCCCCGTGGCGCCGGTCCTGGCGACCTTCACGGTGGCGCCCCAGCCCGTCCCGGCCGACGTCCCGACGGTCGTCACGTGGAGCTGGACGTTCTCCAACGCGCCTTCTCCGACGCCGACCTGCTCCGTCTCTCCGGCGATCGGGGCCGTGACGAACGGCCGGATGCTCCCCGTCTCGATCGCCACCGACACCACCTTCACGCTCACCTGTGTCAACGCGGGAGGTTCGGACACGGCGCAGGCCGTCGTCACCACTCGCGCACCCTGGGTCGTCGCGGGCGCGTCGGGTGGATACCTCCACACCTGCGCGCGCATCCCGGGCGACGCGCTCAGGTGCTGGGGCGCCGGCGGCCGGCTGGGCGACGGGACGCTCACGACGTCGCTCGTCCCCGCGGAGGTCCCCTCCCTCACGAGCGGCGTCGCGGCGGTGGCGGCGGGCTTCGGTCACTCCTGCGCGAGCCCGTCGGACGGGACGGTCCAGTGCTGGGGCCTCAACGACGCAGGGCAGCTCGGTGACGGTTCGACCACCCGGCGCCTCGCGCCCGTCACCGTCAGCGGCATCGCGACGGCGAGCGGCGTGGTCGCGGCCGGGTACAGGCACAGCTGCGCCGCGCTCTCTGCCGGTGGGCTGCAGTGCTGGGGCGACAACTCCGACCAGCAGCTCGGGGACGGCTCGAGGAACGACAGCTACACGCCGGTGACGGTCCAGGGCATCACGGTCCCGGTCCTCGCCATCGCCACCGGCTGGTACCACACCTGCGCGCTCCTCGAGGGTGGGAGCGTCTGGTGCTGGGGCTTGAACCGGTTCGGCCAGCTGGGCAACGGGACGACGACCGACTCCAGCGTGCCGGTCGCCTCGGCCATCACCTCGGGGGCGACGGCCCTCACGGCCGCCAACGAGTCCACCTGCGCGGTCGTCGGCGGCGGGGCGAAGTGCTGGGGCTACAACTCCGGCGCGCAGCTTGGCGACGGGTCGACCACCGTGCGGCTCTCCCCGGTGGACGTGAGCGGCCTCACCTCCGGCGTGGTCGACATCCGCCTCGGGTTCACCCACGCGTGCGCGCTCCTCACCGGCGGCGCGGTGAATTGCTGGGGGTGGAACTCCGTCGGGCAGATCGGGATCGGTACCCCCCTCGACGCGACCACCCCGACCCACAGGACGCCCAGCGCGGTCACGGGGGCGGCGGCCGGGGCGGTGGGGATCGCGGTCGGGGACTTCCACTCCTGCGCATGGTTCTCCGGGGGCGGGATGCAGTGCTGGGGCTCGAGCGACTTCGGGCAGGTGGGGGACGGCACCACGACGGACCGCTCGGTGCCGACGTGGGTGAGCGGGCTCTGACGGCGGCAGCCGCTTCACCGCACGGCATCAACGTCGGGGTTGCCGGAGCTCGCTCGTGGCACGTGTCACAGCGCCTCGGCCACGAAGCGCCACAGCTCCTCGAACTCCCGCCGGCCGAAGTCCGCGCCCGACTTGAAGAGCGTCGTGTTCCATCGCCACTCGAAGTGGCCGACCACGTCCAGATGGTCGGCGAGCACGATGCGCGCGGCGCGGCCGGCGAGCGTCTGGGACGAGGCAGGCACGATGCCGTCGTTGGCGCGCGGAGCGTCCTCCACCGCCTCGCGCTCGGTCCCGGACGCACGCGCGGCGATCCAGGGCCCCGTGGGGAAGCGCCGGGGCCGGAAGTCGCTGTGCGCCGCGGCGCCATAGCAGAGGGCGTAGACCGCGCGGCGCTCGAGGTGGTGAAGGCCCCCTCGCAGGCACGAGGGCCGGGGGGAGACGGTCACGATCTCCACCAGTCGCGTCCCGTGGTCGCCGAGGCGCTCGTTGAGCGCCGCCATCCGCTCCGGCGCGAGGTCACGCAGGATCCGGGTGTCGGACATGACCATCCCGCGGAAGCGCTCGATCTGGCGCGCCGTCTCCTCGTCCATGCCGGTGAGGAGATCGATGACCGGCCCGTTCACGTCGGGCCGCGGCCTCAACGCCTGGAAGAGCGCGTAAGCGAGACGTATTCCGGGCAGCCTCAGCCGCTGGGTCACCCGCCCGGCGTGGGCCATGATGGTCGCCAGCGACATCCCTTCCAGCACCAGCCGGGGGACGCCGCGCACGAAGCTCGTCGCGATGGGCGTGCCGTGTTGAGGCGCGGAGAGCGTCACCACCGTGCCGAGGTGCCGCAGGAGCTGCGTTCGCAGCTTGCGGTCCTCTCCGTTGAAGCGGTAGCGGGGGTTCGCGAGCAGCCGCGCGTCGAGGCCGCCGGTCGAGTGGCCGATGATGTGGATGCGCGGGCCACGTCCCCTCGCCTCTCCGCGCAGGAGCGCGCCGCCGAGGCGTTGCAGGACGGCGTCCTGCAGGGTCCGCACCCGCGCTTGCAGCGAGCCCATCGGTGGTGGCTCGTGCACGTGAACGCGCCCACTCAGCTCCGGCCGCGCGGCCACCATCGCCTTGATCACGTTGTCGAAATAGATGATGTGCGGCTTCCCCTCGCGGCCGAAGGAGCCGAAGCCGAAGAAGCCCGGCACGAGGATCACCTGGTCCGCGGTGCGCACCGCTGGATCATCCCCTTGCCGCCGGGGAATGGGGCGTCTTCTTGGGGCCGGGACGTGGCTCCCCGGGCAAGTTGTCGCGCCATTCCGCAAGGCCTCCTCCGGGGAGGGTGAGGTGCGGTACCCGAGCGAGAAGACGCGTCACGGGCCTGGCCGCTCGTACCAGGGCACCCCGGCGGCGGCGCTCGCCCCGAGCTCTGCGATCACCTGCGCGCCGAGCAGCAAGATGATGAAGGCACCCTCGAGGAGGAGGAGCAGCACGACCACGGTCGCAAGCGAGCCGTAGAGCACGTTCACCATCGAGATCGAGGCGAAGTAGTAGGAGAGCAGCACGCCCACGCCGCGCCAGAGGATGGCTGCGCAGAGCCCGCCGATGAACGCGAGCCGGCGCGAGATGCGCCCCACCGGCAGCACCTTGTAGAAGCCCGCGAACAGGAGCACCAGCCCGGCGAAGCCGGCCGCGTGCAGCATCAGCCTGGCCCAGAGCGCGCCTGGCACGTTCAGCCCGGAGCCCGACACCGCCGAGCCGCCCCGCCCATCCGCGATCGACGAGAGGAGCGTCAGCGCGAACATGGAGATCATCAGCAGCGCCATGAACAGGAACGGGAGGAGCGCCGAGATCCAGAGGTCGCGCCGCGTCGTCCGGCCCGAGGCGTGGAAGATGATGGCCACCGCTTCCTCGAGCATCCGGAAGGCGATGGAGCTGAAGAAGAGGAGCACCGCCACCGATACCACCGAGGCGGCGGCCTGGTGCTCGAGGAAGTCCTGGGCCGCCTGGAGCACGGCGTCGGCGTGCCGCGGCAAGAGGAAGGTCAGCTCGCGCCGGAGCGCGCCGAGGATGAGCGTCTCGTCGAGGAGCGAGGAGAGGATCGCCAGCGTGAGCGTGAGGAATGGGACGATCGAGAGGAGCGCGTTGTAACCGACGCCGCCGGCCAGCAGGATGCCGCGGTTCCGCAGGAAGGCGGCGACCACGCGCCCGGCGAAGCGCAGCACTCGACGCGCGAGCAGCACCGGGCCGGACATGGCTCCGTGCGCCCCGGTGTCGTCGCTCACGGGTCGAAGGTCTCCACGAAGACGATCTCGTCGCGATGGGTGGAGCCTGTCAACCGTCGTGATCGGCCGCGCCGTTCACGGCGTCACCGACCACGCGTTCCCGTTCCTGCGGCGCGGATCGCGGGCACCACCAGCGATGCCCACGCGACCGTCGCCAGGAAGAAGGAGAGGGCCGCACCGGCGAGCCACGGCTTGAAGCGCGCGGAGTCGAGCCCGACCAGGAGGCGGAACGTGGCCGCCGCAGCGAGGAGCAGCGCCATGGCCCAGGCTGGCCACGGCCAGCCCGCGAGGCGCTCCGGGCGTCCTCCGTGCGAGAGCGCGACGTGCAGCGACACGGACAGCGCCATCACCGTGAAGCTGCCGATGAACACCAGGTGCAGCGCGGCGCTCCGCTGTCCGGGGTCCGCCGCCGCCAGGGCGTAGCCCGCGGGAAGGAGCCATGCCGAGACCCAGATCAGCCGACGGTGCAGCCCGGGCAACGTGGGCGGACGCCACAGGCGCGCGACTGCGATGAGCACCCCGCCCGCCACGAGGGCGCGGAGCGCGAAGCCTGCGCGAGGCCCGACGTAGACCTCCAGGGGGAAGCTCGCGAGGAAGGCGGCCGCCAGGACCACCTGGGGGCCGCGCCGCGAGAGGACGATCGGCGTGGCTCCCGGCGCCGTCTCGCCGCGGGTGAGGGTCGGGATCATGGTGCCGCCCACCCCGACGACGAGCGCGGTGACGAAGCCCTGCAGGAGCAAGCCGCGGCCGAGCTGCCACAGCTGGGGTTCCTCCCGCGGCCCGACGATCGCCACGATCCCCACCAGCGCCGCTCCCGAGATCCCGGCGAGGAGCGCCACCGGGACCCACACGAACACTCCCGGGACGCGCTTCGCGCCGCCCGGCGAGAGGACGCGCCGCCACACGAACGCCGCCATCAGCGAGACGCCCGCGAGCCACGCGGCCTGCGAGACCGCCACGCTCTCGAGCCATGCCGCGAGGGTGGCGGCCACCGGTGCGGCCGCCCCCGCCGCCATCTCGAGGGTGCTCGGCGGTGACGTCCCGGTCCGGCGCGGGATGAAGGTGTAGAGGAACCCGATCGCGATGCAGGTCAGGAAGCCCTGGATCTGGGCCGTGGCATGGAACAGCGCGCGGTACACCTCGCTGACCCCGAGCGCATAGAGGAGCCAGTGCAGGACGCCGGTCCAGCCGAGCACCACGCCGAGCGGGAAGAAGACGCGCCAGGGGTCCCGCATCAACGATGTGGGCGGCGCGGGCGGCTGGTGCCGGGCGTCGACGCTCATGCCGGTGATCTATACCGCCGCTGGGTCGGCAGGCAGCCCACGCCGCGCGGCCGATCTGCCGCTATTCTGGCCCGGCATGTTCTCGAGCCTGACCGCCGTCCTGTTCGGCCTCGCCTCCGCCGCGTCGTGGGGCGCCGGCGACTTCAGCGGTGGGCTCGCATCCCGGCGGGCACCGGTGCTCGGTGTGCTCGTGCTCGGGCAGCTGGCCGGGACCACCCTCATCGCCGCGACTGCGCTCCTCCTCGGCGAGGCCGCCCCGCCAGCTTCGGCGATCGCGTGGGCCGTGACGGCGGGGGCGTGCGGGGCGGTAGGGCTCGCCGCGCTGTATCGCGGGCTCGCGGTCGGGCGGATGGCGGTGGTCGCGCCGGTCTCGGCCGTGCTCTCCGCCGCGATCCCGGTGGCGTGGGGCATGGCGAGCGAGGGTCTCCCGCCCGCTCCCAAGCTGGCCGGCTTCGTCCTCGCGCTGTCGGGGATCTGGCTCGTCGCGCGGTCGGACGACGTCGGCGAAGGCCAGGCCGGGCTGCCCCTCGCGGTGCTGGCGGGGTGCGGGTTCGGCGGCTTCCTCGTCCTGATGCACCGGGGTGCGCAAGGGGGGACCTTCTGGCCGCTCGCTGCAGCGCGAGGCACCTCCCTCGCGCTCGCGCTGGGGGTCGCCCTCGCGCGTCGTCGCGCCTGGCTGCCGGCACGCGCCGCGGTTCCGCTCGTCCTCCTCTCCGGCGTGCTCGACGCCGGCGGGAACGCATTCTTCGTCCTCGCCGCGCAGGCAGGGCGGCTCGACGTCGCGTCGGTGCTGTCCTCGATGTACCCCGCGAGCACGGTGTTGCTCGCCGCGCTCCTGCTGCGCGAGCGAGTCACCCGGCCCCAGGGCGCGGGGGTCGCCGTCGTGCTGGGGGCGATCGCGCTGATCGCCCGGTGAGCGCGGGCCGGCGCCGTCAGGCGCTCGCGCCGCCGCCGCTCACGTTGGCGTGCGCCCGCCGGAACGCCTCGCGGGCGAGGGCGAGGAAGTCCTCCTCCGCGATCTCGCCGCCGAGGGCGCCGACGCTCGCGCAGGCCGCGCCGGCGACGACGACCATCGAGAACGCGGCGGAGAGGACCCACTGCGTCGCGCCATCGCGGTCGGCTTGCAGGGGGCGGTTCACCTCCACCCACTTGACCGTCTCGCGAACGAGGTCGTCGAACACCTTCACGGCGATGGCGCGTTCCTGCATCTCGTGTGTCTCCCTCACTCCGGGTGGAGTGGCATCGAATCCAGCGTCGCCAAGTATCCCCACCCGGGTGGGGCCCCGGGGTGCGGCATGGCGCCACTTGCGCGGTAATAACCGAGTTGCCCCTCGTCGCGGGGCACGTGGTCGCAGGACGCGCCTCCGGCCCCGATGGGGTCGCGAGGCTGCGTACGATCGCTCAACAGGAGGGCCCAGATGGCCAAGATCGCGAGGGCGGTCGAGGTGAACGCGCCGGTGGACGCCATCCAGCGGCAGTGGGAGCGCTTCGAAGACCTTCCCCGTTGCGACGCCCACTCGCTCGTGGCGAACGTGAGGTGGCGGGCCGAGGTTCTCACCTTCGAGCCCATCGAGACCGGGACGCGGATCAGCCTGAAGATCGAGTACGAGCCCGGCGGATACGACGCGGCGCTGCCGTCCCGCCTGGAGTCGGTGCTGCGGAGCTTCGTCACGTTCCTCGAGCTGAGGGACGAGCGCGCGATGGCGGTGCAGCCGGCCTGAGGCTTCACCGCCTCGGCGTGCTCTCGCGCCCGCCCACTAGTCCGCGAGCTTGAGCGTCGAGACGGCGATCATGTCGCCCTTCTTCTCGCCGGAGACGTTCACGCGGATGTGGTCCGTCTGCTTCGTGCCCTTGAGCTCGGCGATCGCGAGCTTGTTGCCGGCGTCGTCGAGCTTCACCCACCCGTCGGCCGTGTTGATCAGGAAACCGGCGCCGGTGGCTGCGCACTTGAGCGCGCACGAGACGGGGTGCTTGTCCGGGTTGTCCTTCACCTTCGGCTGGCACAGCGAGTCCACCATCGAGACGTTGTGCCAGTCCGCGGCGAGCGCGAACGCGGGCATCCCGACGGCGACGATCAGAACGGCGAGCAGCTTCCTCATGGCTACCTCCTCGTACGGCGGGCGCCGGCCCGCCGAGCTCTTCACGGATGCGCATGGGGCCGCGCAGGTTTCCGGCGAAGGAGCGCGCCCCCATCCAGGCCCGGTGTGCGTACCTTTGTTCGGGCCTTCCGGGTGACGCGCCACACTCGTTGGGAGGCAAGTCCCGGGCGAGGCGTGCGGGCGGCGAGCGGCGGCTGCTACGGTTGACCGGGGATCGGGGGCCGCCTCGCCCGCTCGTCCATGCTGTCGAACAGCGACGGCACGCGCCCGGCGGGATCCGCCTTGCGCGGGTGGCACACGCTGCAGAGCTCGGACAGCGTCGGCGTGCGCGTCACGGCGATGCGGAGGTAGCGGTAGTTCGGGTTCGACGGGTGCGGATCGTGGCAGCCGATGCACTCGAACCGGCCGTCGCGCAGGAGCTCCGGGGGGACCCGCGCGAGGCGCGGGTTCACCTTCGCCACCGAGAACGGGTGGTTGAAGTGGTTCGAGACCGGCATCGTGCCGCGGCCGCCGGCCTCGCGATCGGCGTGGCAGGAGAGGCACAGCGCGGAGAGCGACCCGTTCGCCTTGCCCGTGCGCGGGTCGACGACCGCCGTGTTGGGGCCGAGCGCGAAGAGGGCCTCGCCCCGCACCGCGTGCATCGAGTGACATCCCGCGCACCCGACCGCGTCGTGGCCGCCCGCCGCGAGCGATCCGAACGGGAGAACGCCCGCGAGGACGAGGACGACGAGCCGCACGTCGACAGCTTAGCGTATCGCCGCTCGTCGTTCCCGCGGGGCCCTCACGCCGCCGGCCCGGTCAGCTCGAACCGGAGCTCGCCGAGCCTCTCCAGGCTGCAGGCGATCTTGTCGCCCGGCTTCAGCCAGACGCGCGACGCCTCGGGCTTCCCCTGGATGACGCCCTCCGGCGTGCCCGTGAAGATGATGTCCCCGGGCCGGAGCGTCAGGATCCGCGAGGTGTAGCTGATGATCTGGCGCGTGTTGAAGATGAGGTCGCTCGTGCTCGACGACTGCCGCGTCTCGCCGTTGACGCGCAGCTCGATCTTGAGGGCGTCCGGATCGATCTGGTCGGCCGTGACCATCCAGGGGCCGAGCGGCGCGAACTGATCGGGGGTCTTCCCGGCGAGCCACTGGCCGCCGGTCTCGAGCTGCAGGTCGCGCGCGGTGAAGTCGTTCCCGGTGCTGTACCCGGCGACGTGGCCGAGGGCGTCCGCCTCGGTGACGTTCCTGGCGGTCTTCCCCATGACGATGACGAGCTCGACCTCGTAGTCGAACTTCCTCGCCACCGCGGTGGGGAGCTGGATCGTGCCGCCGTGGTGGTTGAGGGCGCTGTTGAACTTGCTGAAGAGCACCGGCTGCTTCGGGATGGGGGCGCCGATCTCCAGGGCGTGCTTGCGGTAGTTGAGCCCGATGCAGACGATCTTCTCGGGACGCGTCACCACCGGCCCGAAGTCGACCGCCGCCTCCTCGAGGAACGCCTTGCGCGCGCTGGCCGAGCGGAGCGCGGCGTCCACCACCGCGTTCAGCCGGGGCCCGTCCTCGTCCTGGAGGAGGTCGTCCATCGTCGCGGGCGCGGGGAGCTTCAGGAGGGCCGCCGCCTCCTTCACGTCGAGGACGCCCTTCTCCGTCCGCGCGCCGAGCCGGTGCTCGGCGTTCCTGCGCAGCGTGCAGAGCGTCAGCCCGCGAGCCATCCCGCGCTGAGGAGCGGTCACGGAAGCACCGGCCGTCTTTCCCGCCGCACCCGCCTCCGCGCCCGGGCCCGCCGCGGCGGCGAAACCGGCGGCTCCGGCGATCTTCAGGAAGTCTCTTCGCGTCGTCATCTCGGCCTCTCTCCTTCCCCGCTCCCTGTCAGGACCGACGCGGCACCCGCCGCGCCGTCACTCGAAGGTGATCACGACCTTCCCGCGCGCGTGTCCTTCCTCCAGATAGCGGATCGCCGCCGGGACCGAGCTCAGCGTGTAACGCCGGTCGATGACCGGGGTGACCTTCCCGGCCTGCATGAGCTCGCGCAGGACGTTCAGGTCATGCTGGTTCAGCTCCGCCAGGAACATGCTCATGTCCTGGCTCACGAACCGTGACAGCACCGCCGCGCCGAGCGCGCGGGCGCAGGGGATTGATCCACCGGCCGGGAGGCCCGCCGACCATGACGTACCTCCCCTTCGGGTTCAGGGCGCGCCTGCACTCGGACAGCGAGTGGTTCCCGACGTTGTCCAGGATGAGGTCGTAGCGTTCTCCGCTCTTCGTGAAGTCCTCTCGCGTGTAGTCGACGACCCGGTCTGCGCCGATCGATCGGACCAGCTCCACGTTCCTCGTGCTGCAGACGCCGGTCACGTCCGCGCCGAGCGCCTTCGCGATCTGCACCGCGAACGTGCCCACGCCCCCCGACGCCCCGTTGATCAGGACCTTCTGGCCCGGCTGGAGCCTCCCCACGTCGCGGAGGCCCTGCAGCGCGGTGATCGCGGCGACGGGCACGGCCGCGGCCTGCTCGAACGTCAGGTTGGCCGGCTTCGGCACGACGGCCCGGTCCTGGCGAACCGTCACGTACTGCCCGAACGCCCCGGTCCTGCCCCCGAAGACCTCGTCGCCCGGCCTGAACCGCGTGACGTTCCTGCCGACCGACTCGACCGTGCCCGCGAAGTCGACGCCGAGCCCCGTGTTCTTCGGCTTGCGCAGGCCCATCTCCGCGCGACCGACGTAGGGCGTGCCTCGCATGCGGTGCCAGTCGAGGGGATTGACGGACGCCGCGCGGACCCTGACCAGCACCTGATCGTCGGCGGGGACGGGCTTCTCGACGTCCTCGAGCTTGAGGACGTCGGGCGGGCCGTAGTCGCACAGGACGATGGCTTTCATGACGTCGCCTCGAGGAGCGGTCTTGCGGTCACACCCGTTTCCCGAGGTGAAGTAGGCGACGAGCGCCGCCGCCACGAGCGCGAGCGAGAGTGCGGCTGCGGTTCGCCACAGGATGCGCCTGAGCTTCATGGGTCACCTCCGAGGCCGCTCGATCAGCACGAGGTCGGAGCGCTCCTGGACCTGCTGGAGCACGAGCTCGCGCCCGTCCGGGGAGACGTCGAAGTCGCGCACGTCGAAGTCCGGAGCGAGGTCGGTCAGCTGGCGCTCCGCGCCGGTCTCGAGGTCGACGACCCACACGTTCTTGTGACGGATCTCTCCTCGCAGCACCACGAGCGACCGTCCTCGCGGCATGAACGCGAGGTGCCGGGCCCCGCGGGTCAGCGTCAGCCCCGGCAGCGGGTAGGCGCTGGCGTCCGCCTTGACCGCCTTCACCGCGAAGGTCGTGCCGACGTCGGCGCCGGAGAACGCGACGATGTCGCCCTCGGGCGACCACGCCGGATCGACCGAGTGCTCGGTCACGAACGGCGCCGGCGAGCCGCCGTCGAGCGGGACGAGGAACAGGCGCGGGGCGCCGTCGACCTCGGCCGCCACCGTGATGGCCCGCCCGTCCGGCGTCCAGGCGGGGGCGCCCTGCAGCTGGAGCGCTCTCGTGACGACGCGAACGTCCGTGCCGTCCGCGTTCACGACGCACAGCGCGGTGCGCCCGCCCTGCTTCGTCGAGAACGCGATGCGGCGTCCGTCCCGGCTGACCGCGGGCGCTCCGACGATCCGCGTCTCCGGCGCGCTCCACAGCTCCGAGGCGGCGCCGTCCTGGACCCTCCAGAGGCCGTCGCTGCCCGTCCCGGAGGAGACGTACACGAGGTAGCCGGGGCCGAGCCGCGGCGACGACGCCGCGCCGCCGTTCAGCGGGACCCGGCGCGCAGCGGTGAGGTCGGCCCGTGCACCGTCGAGCGGCAGCCGCCAGAGCACGACCCTCGGGGTCGCTCTCGTCGCCACGATGCGCTGTCCGTCCGCGCTCGCCGCGAGCGAGGTGTAGCCGTCGATCCCGACGCTCACTCGGCGAGGGAGGCGTCCGTCGACGTCGACGCCGTAGATCCACGGGCCGAGCCCGTCCGGGTCGGTCGCGAGGTAGAGCAGCGTTCGCGCGTCCAGGAACACCGGGTGGCTCACGAGCGCGTCGTGACGCGTGAGCCGCTCCGGCGTTCCTCCGGTCGGCCGGATCCGCCAGAGGTCCATGTGATCCGGCAGCGAACCCTGGACGAAGTAGATGAACGCCTGATCCGGAGACCAGACGAGGAAGTGACCGTGGAGCCCCGGCGGCGCCGAGAAGACGTTGCGGGCCTCGGCGCTCTCGGCCCGATCGCGCACGAACATCGGGTCACCGGGTCCGGGCGTGTGGTACGCGAGCCGGGCGCCGTCGCGCGACCAGTCGAACTCCGCGACGCCCTCGAGGTACGGGCGCGCCTCCCCGCCGAGGAGCGGCGCCGCCCAGATGCCGATGTCGGGCTTCGAGTGATCGCGCCCGCGCGCCCAGAACGTGACGAGAGTCCCGTCGGGTGAGAAGCCCAGCGTGCGAACCGACGGGTTGACGATCTCGGGGGCGCCGCCGCGCGTCAGGTTGAAGAATCGGCCGGTCCCGACCTGGGTCACCCACACGTCCATCCGGCCGTCGCGATCGGACTGGAAGGCCACGAACCTGCCGTCGGGAGAGATGGCGGCGGCTTGCTCGATCCCGTCGAAGTCCGTCAGCTGTACGAACCGTGCGTCGGCGAGCGGGTTCGCCCGGGCCGCCTCGCGCGGGGGGAGCCGCCAGACGGCGAGCGAGATCGCGAGGACCGCCCCCGCGCCGACGAGGAACCACGCGGCGGCGCTTGAGCGCCTCGGCGCTCCGGCGGCAGCGACGCTGCGGCTCCGCGACCACGCGTCGAGATCCGCCCTGAACGCGTACACCGATCCCAGCTTGCCGTGCAGGTGGCGGTGCACGGGCATGCCTTCCCGCTTCTCCCATCGCTGCACCGTCGTGACGTCGCGCCTCAGGTAGGCGGCGATCTCCTTCCACGATTCCAGCCGCTCCGGCGGCGGGCGCTCGGCGGGTGCGGGCGAGGCTGGCGCACGCGGCTCGGTCACGGGCATCGGCACCTCCCGGCGCGCCGAGCGCGCGAGGGCCCGCTGTCGTGGCGGCGCACCCGCTGGCGGCATTCGACCGCATTCGGCGGCAACTCGGCGCATCGCGCGGCGCGCCGCGGCTCACCGTTTGATCGTTCGGCCGCCGCAACACATCGTCGCGGGCGGCTCCCTGAGGAGCCCATGGAGGACGATATGCGGAAGACGCTGAGGTGGATGCTGGTCCTGGGAGGGACGCTGTGCGTCGGGAGCGTCCAGGCGACCCCGCCTTCGGGGTTCACGGGCGCGACGATCGCGCTCGGTCGCTTCGAGAGGATCGCGGTCGTGAACCACCAGCTCCTGCCGGGGAGATCCCCGTGGGAAGAGGAAGAGGAGAAGAGCCTCTGGCTCTCGCTCCAGAAGACGAAGGGGCTCTCCGACCTGTACGTGCAGAGCAACGTGTGGGCGCCGGGCGGCTCGACCGGCTGGCATACCCACCCGGGCCACAGCCTCATCATCGTCACGGCCGGGACGGTCACCGCGTACGACGGGGACGATCCGTCGTGCACTCCTCACGTGTACACGGCCGGGACGGGATTCGTGGATCATGGCGGAGACCACGTCCACCTGCTGCGGAACGAGGGCTCGGTCGAGGCGCGGACCGTGGCCGTGCAGCTGATCCCCGCCGCCGCCGCACGGCGCATCGACGCCGCAGGGCCTTCCGCCTGTCCGTTCTGAGGTCCTGACCGCCCGGAGGTCGTGGCCCGGACGCGTGCAGGGTGCGCGCGTCCGGGCCGCGCGCGCTCGTCCTGCCCTGGCGCCGCGCCACGGCGACCCGAGCTCAGGCGGGCGGAGCGCCCGATCGCTTCAGGTCGTCGAGCATCGTCGACCAGGCATGGCTCGCGCCGGCGAGGAAGAACACGCCGACCGTCGACGCGCGCCCCTCCTGCGCGGTCCAGCAGACCGCACCGCGGAAGGTCGCCGCCTGGTTGCCGGCCCCGAGGCGGACCTCCATGCGAGCGCCGACGGCCGGGACGGGTCCGGACCAGGTGAGCCCGCAGCCCTTCTCGGACACCGAGAACGTGTTCATGTACCTCGGGCCGAGGGGGCCGTGGACGACGGCGGGCATGCTGGCGAGGAAGCGCGGAGCCCGGGCCCTGTAATCGACCGCCTCTCCGCGCGCGACGGCGAGGAGCCGCTCCACCGCGCGGATGCGGGACTCGTCGGGCACGAGCTCGATCCGGTGGACGTTCGCGTGACGGCTGGCGCTCACGACGCGGCCGGTGATCGTGGCAGCGACGCCCGTGCCGACCAGGCGGATGCACGCCGCGACCCGCTGCTGGAGCCGGAGCGGATCGCGCGTGGTGAGGAGGAAGCGCCGCGAGTCGGGGCGCCACGCTCCGACGAGCTCGTCGGGCCGGAGAGGGACTTCGAGGGGGACCACCCCGGACTGCGGAGGAGGCGGCATGCAGAGGCCTCGTTTTGATGGAAGGCTGGAGAGTTCCGGAGATCAGACCAGGGTTGGCTGCAGGTGCAAGGGGCCGGTGGAGGGTCGAGACCCACCTGCGCGCACCTCTCCACATCGCGCCGACCGAGGCGGGCGGGCGCAGCCGCTCAGCGCGCCGGAGACCCGCGCGCCGCCGCCGGCGGCTCGGTCGCCCCGCCCACCGGCCGCTCCCACTCGAACACCTCGATCTCCCCGAGGCCCACCGGCCGCCTCTCGAACAGGAGCACAGCGCGGAGCCCGTCCGTGAAGTACGGATCGCCGGTCAGGTTCCGGCCCGGCCGGTCCGGCGGCGCCGGATCGGGCCCCTTCACGAACCCGAAGCGGAGCAGCGACTGCGAGTAGAGCAGGTCCTGGATGAGCCCCATCCGCGCCTCGTCCACGTCGGGGTCGATCTTGTGCGTGGTCAGGTTCCAGGTCTTGAGCGTCCAGCGCACGCCGATGTCCCGGCTGATCTGCCCGAGCCAGACCTGCTTCCCCTGGTACTCGAGGTTCGTGAGCCAGAGCCGCAGGTGGTTCCGCTGGTTGATCGACTCGCGCGCCTTCTGGCCGGAGATGTCCTGGAACCGCCCGAGCGCGTAGAGCGGGCTCACCGGCGAGTAGCG
Organism: uncultured delta proteobacterium; assembly: GCA_963821195.1. Lineage (GTDB taxonomy): Bacteria > Myxococcota > Myxococcia > Myxococcales > Anaeromyxobacteraceae > Anaeromyxobacter. The sequence goes on along the minus strand of CAWGDE010000017.1, from coordinate 13,085 downwards.
GTAGCTCGAGCCGAGGAGGAACGACTTCAGCGTCCTCCAGGACGATCCGAGGTAGATCACCTCGCTCGGTGTGCCAGCCCCGCCGCAGGAACGACGGGAACAGGTCTTCCCGCTTCCCGATCAGCGCGAGGTTGAGCGGGTCTCCGCAGGCCGTCCCGCCCTTGTTCGTCGTCCAGCGCGGGAGCTGCTCGAGCGCGGCGCGCAGCTCCGCCTCGCTCTGGAGCCGGACGATCCCCTCCGGCGGGTACATGCGGTCGAGGTCGACGCGGCTGATGTCGGTCTTGAGGCCCGGCACCGGCACGAAGAAGGTGAAGTTCTTCACGGCGCCGTGCCGCGGGGCGACGAGGTCCACCGCGATCGGCTTCGTGTGCTCGTCCAGGTTCGTGAAGACGAAGCCGGACGCCGTCGTCCCCGGCTGGACCGGGCTGCGGAACTGGACCTCGTCGAAGAACTCGTCCATCTGCCGGTTGGCGGACGGGGCGAAGAGCGTGTGCCGCGCGTACGCGGCCTCGCGCGCGGAGAAGTATTCGGGGTCCATGCCCGCGGAGAGGAGCCAGTACGGAACGTCCTCGTCGTTCCTCACCTCGATCCACACCGGCTGGATCCCGCTCCGGCCGAGGTCGGTGCCGAAGAGCGCGCGGCTCTCCTTCGCGCTCAGCGCCGCGACCGTGACCGAGACGCCGCCCTCGCGCTGGACGACCGCGCGCTCGGCGAGCGGGATTCGCCCGACGCGCCCGTGGCGATACGCTCCGAGGGCGGTGAGATCCAGGTCGCGCACCGATTCGAACAGCACGCGCAGGCGCCGGCCGCGACGCCAGCCGAGCAGCGCCAGCACCAGCACCAGCACGACGGCCAGGACGACGAGGGCGTCACGCAGGACCATGGGTCACCGCCGCCACGATAGCCGATCCGGGCGGAGCACCGGCCGGCTCGTGGTGGACGGCGTCGCTCACTCTGGGAGCACGCTCACCGCGATCGACCTGCGCTTTCGAGCAGCAGTGCGAGGGGATGGGACCCACGCTGCACGGACGGCTCCGATGGGCGCGCGCCTGACCGCATACCCGGATGGGCTCATCGGCCGCGCATGGGCAGTCCGTGAGGGTGACCCAGGCCCGAAAATCCCGGGCACCTGCGCGCGCGCCGACGGTCGCAAACGTTGCGGTGTCACGCGCGCGCCCGCGCGCGCCTCCGGACTCGTGATCGTGAAGTTCGTGCCACAGGTGTGCGTGCCGCTCTCCGCCCCACCCCCGAAATCCCCAGGAGACACGCGCTCGTTACCTGGCACGATCTTCGCGAAAGCATGAGGCGAAGCCCCCGCATGTCTTTCGGAGGAGTCCCATGATCCCGGTGCTCATCGCTGCCTTCCTCGCCGCCGCCCCGCCGTCGGACACCGTCTACACCGTCGACGGCGGCCGGATCACCGGGACCGTCCTCGAGGAGAGCCCGACGGCAGGCGTCACGGTCCAGACGCCCGACGGCTCCGTGCGGCGGCTCGACCGCAACCAGGTCCAGCGGATCGAGTTCGCGGACGGGACCGTCTCGACCGTGCAGGCGCCGGCCCCCGCCGCGGCGGCGGCCGCGGCCGCTCCCGCCGCCGCTCCCGCGGCGGGCCCGGTCGACACCGCGTACTTCCGCGGCGGCGGCCGGGTGCGGGGCACGGTCATGGAGGAGAGCGCCTCGACCGGCGTGAAGGTCAAGCTCCTCGACGGCTCGATCCGGAACTACCCGGCGGACGAGGTCACGCGCATCGAGTACGCGGACGGGACCGTGTCGACGCCGCAAGCGGCGGCCGCCCCTCCCGTGCCGCGCGCGAAGACCGCGGAGCCGGCGCGCGCGCCCGTCGACAACGTCTTCTTCCTCGGCGGCGGCCGCGTGCGCGGCACCGTCATCGAGGAGAACCCGAAGACCGGCGTGAAGGTCCGCCTGCTCGACGGCTCCATCCAGACCTACGCACGGGAAGACCTCGTCCGGATCGAGTACGCGGACGGGTTCTCGTGGCGCTGGCGGATCGCGTACGCGGTCGCCGGCATCGCGACGTTCCTCAACATGTACGTGGTCCTGACCACCCTGTACCCGGGCAACCCCAGCATCTCCGACTGGCTGGGCATCGGGCCGGCGATCCGCTCCTTCTGGGGGTGGCCGCGATCGCGGCGATGAACACCGCGGTCCTGCTCTGGGGCATCGCCCAGCTCCGGTCCGGTGCGCACCGGGCGCTGACGGCGGAGCTCGCGGGGGGCCGGCTCGAGGCGGACGAGGCGGAGGATGAGGCGCCGCTCCCCACCCACGCCCTGCCCCCGGGCCCGCCCCCGGCCGCGGTGCCACGCCCGCCGCCATGCCGGCTGCCGCCGGATCGGCCGTCGGGGTGTCGCCCGCTGGGCATCCCGGGCATGCCGCGCTCGCCGTGGGCCCGGAGCCCGCGCCCCCGGAGCCCGCCCCGCAACGCCGCCGGGTCCCCGCGTGGTATGACCGGCCGTCGCTGGCGGACCTCGCGCCCGTCGGCTGGATCCGCGCCCGCATGGCGGAGACGCCGGTCCGCCCGGACCGGTCACGCGAGCTGGCGCGCGAGGGTCGCGGCCGGTTCGACCGCCTGGACCTGTGGATCGTCATCGTGATCGTGGCGGCGGCGATGGGCATGCGGATGTTCCGCCTCGCCGAACCCGCGCGGATGCACTTCGACGAGGTCTACCACGCCCGGACGGCGACCGAGTTCCTGCAGGACTGGCGCTACGGCATCTCGCACTCGATCTACGAGTGGACCCACCCGCACCTCGCGAAGTACGCGATGGCGGCCGGCATCGTCCTGTTCGCCGGCCACGACGTCGCCGCCTCCAGCGAGCTCGGCGTCAGCGTCCGGGACGCCGCCATCGAGCCAGGCGCCCGAGCGCCGACAGCGCGAGCGCCCGGCGGGGACCGCGTGTGGGTCGTGACCGGTGACGAGCTGATCGGCTACGACCTGGAGACGCGGGTCGTGACCGCGCGCTGGCCGGTGCCGGGGGCGTCGGCGGTCGCGTTCGACCCGGCCGGGCTCCAGCTGCTCGTCGGCACGGACTCGGGCCAGGTCCTGGCGCTGGACGTCACCTCGCTCGACGGCCTCCGGGGGACGAGCGCCCGGACCTGCCCGTCGCTCCGCAGCCGGTCGCGACCCTGGACGGCCCGATCCAGCGGATCGCCGCCTTCGACGGCGGCCAGCGGATCGCCGCCTTCCTGCCCGGGGATGCCGTCTCCGTCGTGGACATCGGCACCGGGACGGAGACCGGTCGGGTGACCGTGGCGGGCGCGACGGACATGGTGGACGGCGGCACCGGCGACGCGATCGTCGCGACGCCGGTCAACGTCACGGACGCCGCGGCCGAGGCCGCGGAGCTGGCGAAGGTCCTCGGCGGCGACGCCGCGACGTACGCCGCCGACCTCGCCGTCACCGACGCGGATACGGTCGTCGTCCACGGCGTCCTGACCTCCGGCGTCCGCACGGCGCTCCAGGCGGCGATCGACGGCGGGCTCCTGCCGGGCATCCAGATCGACAAGGCGCCGCTGCTCGCGGTGGCGGGCTCGGACGGCGTGTCCTTCGTCAGCGACCGCGGCACCGTCGCCTCGATCGCGAGCCTGGCCCGCCCCGCAACCGGCCTGACGCTGGTCAGCGGCGTGGACGATGGAACGCAGCTGTGGGCAACGACCACCGACGACACGACGGGCGATCCGGAGGTCTCGGTGATCGCCGTGAGCGGCGATCAGGCGAAGACCGGGCCGGGCCAGATCTCCACGATCCAGCTGCCGGGGGCGGGCTCCCGGATCGTGTACGACGCCGCCACCGTGATGGTCGAGGTCCTGGGCACCACCCCGGACGGCTCGGGCGCCACGGTCTACGTCATCGAGCCGCACGGCAAGGCGGTGTTCGCGGATCACCGGCTCCCGTTCACCCCGGTCGCCATGGTCCTCGACCACAACGAGACTACCCCACCGACAGCCCGGGCGCGATCCTGGCCTTCGGGGCGAACGGCGAGACCGCCTCCATCGACATCGGCCACTACCCGTTCGCGTGGCGGCTGCCGGGCGTGATCCTCGGCGCGCTGACGGCGGGCTCCTGTACCTGCTGACCCGACTGCTGTTCCGCCGCCGCGACGTCGCCGTGCTGGCCGGCCTGTTCGTGCTGCTGGACGGCATGTCGTTCGTGCAGAGCCGGATCGCGATGAACGACGTCTACACCGGCGTGTTCATCCTCGCCGCCTACCTGCTGTTCGCATGGCTGTGGCTCGAGCCGCGGCGGCCGCCGGGCGTTCTGGGTGCTGATGCCGGTCATCGGGCGTGCTCCTGGGCCTCGCACTGGCCTCGAAGTGGGTCGCGGCGTACGCCATCGGCGCGCTGGGGATCCTGGTGCTGGCCGCTCCGCGCTCGGGCGGCTGGTCCTGATCGCCGCGCCTGATCGGCCTGACCGGGGTGCCTCGGCTGGATGGCGCTCGCGGTCCCGGCCGGCAGCGCGGCGACGCGGCAACCTCACGTTCGCGCTGATCATGATCCTGCTGACCCTGGCGCGCGGTCGTCGATCAGCCGTGTACCACCCGATCGCCTGGTCGGACGAGGAGATGTGGTTCGCGGTCGGCGGACCGGCCGCCGCTCGGGATCCTCCTGGTCCTTGCGCGCGACCGCGCTGGGCAAGGCCGACGCGACGATCGCGGCGGGCCCGCTCCGCGTCGACCCGCTCACGGTCGGCGTTCGCGCTCGTCGTGGTGGGCGGCCTCGATGTACTCGGCGTTCCAGGTCGCGGGCCGGATGGGCTTCGGGCCGATGGCGCCCGCCCCGGGCCGGCGGATGCCCGGGCCGGCGTCCCCGCCGCCGCGCCGCCAGCCGAGGGCTGGCTGCGGCTCGGGTCCGGGCCTCGGCCTGCCGATCGTCTGGATGATCGGCTCGCTGATCGTGATCCCGCTGGTCGTGTACGTGGTCTCGTACCTCCCGTGGGCGTTCATCGAGAACCACCAGCTGTGGACGGGCTGGCCGCCGGGCCACACCGGCCAGACGCTGCTCGACCTGACCGGCGAGATGTACCGCTACCACAACAACCTGACCGCGGCCCATCCCGCGAGCTCGCCGTGGTGGGCGTGGCCGCTGAACCTCAAGCCCGTGTGGTTCTACCAGGGCGGCTTCGCGAACTCCACCGCCGGGCTCGATCTACGACGCCGGCAACATGGTCACCTGGTGGCTGGGCATCCCGGCGATGGCGTTCGTCGCCTACCAGGCGTTCCGGCGCCGGAGCCTGCCGCTCGCGCTGATCCTGATCGGCTTCCTCGCCCAGTGGATCTCCTGGGCCCGGATCGACCGCGCGGCGTTCCAGTACCACTACTACACGAGCCTGCCGTTCATCGTCATGGGCCTCGCCTACTTCGTCGCCGAGGTGTGGCACGGCGCGTCGCGGCGCACCTGGTGGCTGGCCCGGATCTCGGCGGCGGTCGCCCTGATGGGCCCGGTCATCCTGTGGCTGCTGCGCCATGCCGCTGTGCGGGTTCGCGAACGTCGAGGCGGTCAACAAGGGCTCGGCGGCGTGCAACGGCAACCCCGGCAACCTCGTCGTGACGCCCGTCGGCGGCGGCCATGGTGGTCGTCGGGATCGTGACCGTGCATCGTCCTGGTGCGGCTGCTGATGACCCTCGGCCGGCCGCGCGCGGACGGCGTCCCGCTCGGCTGGCCGCGACCTCCTGCCGCTGGTGCGCCACGGCGGTCGCCGGCGGCGTCGCTGCTCGCGATCTCGCGGGTGCTGCCGTCCGACGGACCCGCTGTTCAGCTTCCCGGGCATCGTCCCGGAGCTCATCGCGCTGCTGGTGGCGCGTCCCGCTGCTGCTGGTCGCCCTCCAGGTCGTCACGGCCCGCGACGGGCGGCGGTTCGTCGTCGGGGCTCGTGGCTGCGGTCGGCATCTGGTTCGTGATCCTGTACCCGAACATCTCGGCGCTGCCGCTGCCCGTCCGCGATGGTCAACGCCTACCAGGGCCTGCTGCCGACCTACCTGTACGCGTTCCAGTTCTCGCGTGAACACGATCGACCGCAGCGGCGCGATCTCGTTCGCCGACCCCCGGTTCGCGCTCCTGATGGTGTTCCTCGTGCTGTCGTCGGCGATCGTCGCCTACTCCGCGTGGGTGTGGCGGGCCTCGCTGGCCGAGGGCGGCGCGGACGAGGCGGCCGACGGCGCGCCGGGCGATGGTCCGCGGGACCGGCGCGGCCGGCGGCCCAGCCGGCAGCCGGTCGCCGCCGGCCGGCCTGACGGGCGGCCGGCTCCGGTTCCCGGCGGTCGTGCCGGTGGCCGGCCGCGGCGACGCCGGCACCTCGGCGCGAGAAGTGCGGCGGCAGCGCCCGGCCGCCGCGAGCCGCCGGATGACGAAGCCGTAGTAGTCGTCGACCTTGGCCGTCACGCGCGGCCAGCTGAACTCCTCGGCCCGCTGCGAGCCGGCCTCGGACATCGAGCGGGCGAGCTCCGGGTCCGCGCAGCAGCCGCGCGACGGCGCCGGCGACGTCCTTCGGCGAGCGCGGCGGCACCAGCAGCGCCTCGCGGTCGCGCCGCACGACGCCCTTGTAGCCGTGGATGTCGGAGGCGACGATCGGCGCGCCGGCGGCCATCGCCTCGAGCAGCACGATCCCGAACGACTCGCGGCCCGTGGCCGGCGAGACGAAGACGTCGGCGGTCCGGAACAGCTGGCGCCTTCTCGTCGTCGGTCACCCGGCCGAGGAACTCCACGCCGCCGCAGCCGCCGCGTGGCGACGTACCGGCGCGCCTCGCGCTCCTGGGGGCCGCCGCCGACGAGCAGCAGCCGGCAGTCGCACGCCGGTCTTGCGCAGGATCCGGTAGGCCTTGAGCAGGTCCAGCACGCCCTTGCGGGGCTCGAACCGGCCGACGAACAGGATGTTCCGCGTCCCGTCCTGCCAGCGCGCGACGGGCACGGCCCGCCGGAAGCGGTCCACGTCCACGCCGTTGGGGATGACCTTGTAGTCGCCCGGGAAGTAGCGGTCGATGAAGTGGCGCGCCGCCGCGGACACCGCGATCCGGCCGTGGAGCCGGTCCGCGTACGCGCCGCAGCGCCCGGCTGCCGAACTCGTAGGCGGGCGACCAGCCGCCGTAGGCGTGGAACGTGGCGACGTTGACGCTCCGCGACTCGCGCAGGAGCACGAGCGACAGGAACGGCACGAACGGCTCGTGGAAGTGGAGGACGTCGAACCGCTCGCGCTCGAGCACGGTCGCGGACCTGCGAGATGTAGCGGGGCGAGAGCGTGATCGTGCCCACCGAGCCGTTGGCCGGCATCGAGAAGCCCTTGCCGAGGCGGATGACGTCGCCCTCGGACGAGCGCTGGAGGCCGTGCGACGAGGTGAGGATCCGGACGTCGTGGCCGCGCAGGCGGAGGTTCTCGTACAGGTACCGGACGTGCTGGGTGACGCCGCCGGGCAGCGGGTAGACGTACGGCGAGACGAGGCCGATCTTCATCCGGCCTATTGTCGCCGGGCCCGGGCGTCCCGATCCGGGTCGAACCGCGGCGGCCGGAGCGTGCCGCCCGGGTAGCCGTGGTCGCGGCCGGTGCCGTCGCCGCGGATCCGGCCCGCCGACCTCGGCCCGCGCATCGCGCCCGTACTTGCGCAGCTGCCGGCCGAACGTGCCCAGCTGGCCCGACCGTGCCGTGGAACGTCCCGTGGTGGCGGCTGGCGCCCGCGAGGATCGCGGCGCGCACGTCCTCGGGCGTCCGGCCCGGGAACGTCGTCCAGCCGGTGCCGATCGGCGACGGCGCGTGGGCGTCGCTGTTGCCGACCTGGGCGAGGCCGTGCTCGGCCGCGAACCGCACGACCGCGCCGTGGCGGTACCGGCCGAGGGCCGTGGGGTTGAACGTCTCGATCGCGTCGGGGCGGACGGCGGGATCGTCATCGGCCAGGAGGCGGCGGAGCACGAAGCCCTGGGCGCACAGCGGGTACGGGACGAGCGGGTGGGCGGGGATCGCGAGGCCGCCCTGGTCGTGGACCGCCTCGATCGACCAGCGCAGGCCCCGGAGCGCGGGTACCGGCCGCTCGAGGAACAGCCCGAGCAGGTGGCCGCCGCGCGTCGTGATCTCCTCGCCCACGACGACCTGGAACGCGCAGGCCGCGGTCCTCGGCCATGCGCCCGCGCCGCCAGCGCGGCGTCGATCCGCTCGTGGTCGGCGATCGCGATGACGTCGAGGAAGCCCTGCGCCTCGACGTGGTCGAGGATCTCGGTCGACCGACGACGTGCCGTCCGACGCGAGCGTGTGGATGTGGAGGTCGGCGCGGCCGAGGCGGACGAGCGGCTCCGGGTCACGCGTCGGCCGCTGCCGCGTCGCCGGGCGTTCGCGGCTCGCCGGCCTCGCGCGGTCGCCGCTCGGTCGACGACGCAGGTCCGGCCAGATCGGGTGGAAGGCGCCCCACCACTGCTCCGGGCGCGTCGGCGAGGATCGACTCGAACGCCTGCGGCGATCGCCGCCGTGAGGGCGATCATCCGCTCGCGGCGCGGTGCCCGTCTCCGGCGTCGGGCACCAGCGATCAGCCTGCCGCGCGTAGCGCCGGTCCTTCGTGCGGCGCGCCGAGCCCGCGTAGATCGGCACGCCGGTCTCGAGCGCGAGCAGCGCGGGTCCGGCGGGGATCGGCGCCGGGTGGCCGAAGAACGGGACCATGATCCCGGTGCCCGTGCAGGTCGCGGTCCGCGACCAGCCCGACCGACTCGCCGCGGCGGAGCGCGCGCATGCAGCGGCGCGCCGGGCGTCGGCGATCGGGACGATGTTGACGCCGACCCGGCTCCGCGACTCGACGAACCAGCGCTGCAGCCCGGGGTCCGCGACGGTCTCCATCGGCGCGGTGACGCGGTGGCCGACGAGGTGCGAGACCTACGACCACGGGCAGCTCGATGGCGCCGAAGTGCATGCCCGACGAGGACGACCGGGCGGCCGCGCTCGCAGCGCCTCGCGGACCTCGTCCGGCGTCTCCACGTCGATCCGGGCGAGCGCCGGTCTCGAGGTCGTAGCCGCCGGTCCGCGCGACCTCGAGGTAGTAGCGGGCGGCATGCCGGAAGCGCGGCGCGGACGATGCGCTCGAGCGCGTCGGGGTCCGTCGCGGCCCGGCGGGCGAGCCGCGATGCCGCGGCCCGTGCGCGGCCAGCCCCTCGCAGACGCGGCCGAGGTTCGCGCGTGCCTGGGCGGCCCGCGCCGGGCGCGATCCGGTACCACAGCTCGCCGATGCGACTCGGCGGCGGCGACGAGCGGCGCCTCGGGCAGCCGGCGCGAGCGACGCGGTCGCCGGCGAGGATCAGGGAGCCGCGCAGGCCGGACGCGGCCGGCGGCGCGGCGGGCGTCGCGTCGCGGCCGGCCGTGCCGGGCACGGCCCGCGGCCTCCGGCGCGGCCGCTGCCGGGACCGCGGCCGGGCCCGGCCGTCGAGCATCGTCGCCGCCCGTGCCTCGAGCTCCCGGGCCTCGGCCGGTCGTGCGGCCACATCGGCTTGAAGCTGTACCACTGCTCGGGCGCGGCGGCGACCGTCCGCTCGAGCGCGTCGGCGATCCGCTGGGTGGCGCGCTGGAGGTCGGCCGGGCTGCGACGACGGCACGGTGAACGGCTCGTCGGCCTCGATCCGGAACCGGCCGCCCGGCGTCCGCCGGATCGCCAGCGGCGCGATCGATCGCGCCCGGTCTTGGCGGCCAGCGTCGCGGGTCCGGCCGGCAGCGTGGTCCACGCGCCGAACAGCCGCACGGGGATGCCGTCGCTCGCGGTAGCCCCAGTCGACCAGCAGCGCCAGGATCTCGTTGCGGCGCAGGACCGTGAACAGCTCGCGCAGGTTGCGCCACGGGATGACGTGCACGCCCCACGACTCGCGCTGCCGGCGCAGGATCTCGAACATCTCCGGGAACGACGGAGTCGTCCGCGACCACGTTGGCCGGGATAGCCGCGCTGGGCGATCGCGGCCGCGACCGCCTCGTTGTTGCCGACGTGCCCGGCGACCACGATCATCGGCCGTGCCGCGACGCTCGCCAGCCGTCGGCGACGCGGTCGATGCCGTCGCCCTCGATCGCCTGCGGCCAGCTCGTCCTGCGGCCGCGACGGCAGCCGCATGAGCTCCACCATGTAGCGCGGCGTACTCGCGGTAGGCGCGCAGCGCCAGCCGCCGGACGCGCGGATCGCTCGGGCGGCAGGCCCAGCACGTGGCCGAAGTTGATGTTGGAGAACCGGCGCTTCGCCGGCCAGGCGAGGTAGCTGCCCTGGGCGACGCGTCGCCGATCACGGCCGCGCGAGAGCCGCGGCGGCACGATGCGCGAGGACGGTGGCCGTCGGCCTGTAGCCGATGATCGCCGCCTTCTCGACGATGCGCGGAGGGGTGGACTCGAGGCGCCGGTGGGGCGCCTCGAGCCTGCGCTCCTGTTGGGTCACTTGGTGGCGGCGGCCTTCGCCTTCGCATGCCGCGCGAGCGCCTTGGAGTCCTTCTTCGACTCCTCGGTGCCCACGAGCGTCTCGTTGTCCTCGCCCCGGATGAACGCCTCGACGCGGTTGAACGCGATGTCGTCGTGGATCTGGAGCGGCGGGCTCTTCATGAAGTAGCTCGACGGCGCGACGAGGGTGCCCTTGAGGCCGCGATCCAGCCCGATCCGCAGGCAGCGGATGGCGTCGATGATGACGCCCGCGCTGTTGGGGCTGTCCCAGACCTCGAGCTTGAGCTCCGCGTTGAGCGGCACGTCGCCGAACGTCGTGCCCTCGATCCGGATGTGGCACCACTTGCGGTCCTTGAGCCACGGCACGTAGTCCGACGGGCCGACGTGGATGTCGCTCGGGCGCGATCTCGTAGTCGAGCATCGACGTCACGGCGTTGGTCTTGGAGATCTTCTTGGACTCGAGGCGCTCGCGCTCGAGCATGTTCAGGAAGTCCGTGTTGCCGCCGAAGTTCAGCTGGTAGGTGCGGTCGATGCGCACGCCGCGGTCCATGAACAGGCGGGTGAGCACGCGGTGCGTGATCGTCGCGCCGACCTGGCTCTTGATGTCGTCGCCGATGACCGGCAGGCCCTTCTCGGCGAACCGGCGCTGCCAGTAGGGCTCACGGCCGATGAACACCGGGATGGCGTTGACGAAGCCGACGCCGGCCTGCAGCGCCTGCTCCACGTACCACTTCGTGGCCTCCTCGCTCCCCACCGGGAGGTAGGAGACGACGACGTCGACCTGGCGCTCCTTGAGGATCCCGACGACGTCGGCCGTGGGGCCGGGCGCCTTCTCGATCACCTGGGACAGGTACTTGCCCAGGCCGTCGTGGGTCATGCCGCGGTCGACCGTCACGCCGATGTGCGGCACGTCCATGAACTTGTACGTGTTGTTCTGGCCCGAGAAGATCGCCTCGGAGAGGTCCTTGCCGACCTTCTCCTTGTCGATGTCGAACGCCGCCACGAACTCCACGTCGCTGATGTGGTAGTCGCCCAGCTGGACGTGCATCAGGCCGGGGACGAAGTCGCCCGGCTTCGCGTTCTCGTAGTAGTAGCGGCCCTGGACGAGGCTGCTCGCGCAGTTGCCGACGCCGACGATCGCGACGCGGATCTTCTTGCCGCGCGCCTTGGGCGCGCTGCCGTTTCGTTCTTGCTCACTGCTGCTGCTCCATGTGCTGCGGTTACCCCTGCTCCTGCGTTCGATGCCTGGTTGATGGTATGGACGATGCGCTGGATGGTGGTGATGGTCGCGAGGACGGCGATCAGGCCGAGGGCCGCCTGAGGCGAGCGCCGAGGCGGATAGGCCATGGCGCCCGGGCGCTGTGTCCGCCGGGAAGCCGGGCAGAGCCCCGGCCGCGACGAGCCCGATGGTGAGGATCACGATCCGGACCTCGCGCGGTGCGAGCCCGATGTTGGCCATGCCGGTGCCCGGGCGCGAAGCCGAGGCTCTCGGCCTTGGCGCGGGTGTAGCTGACCATGAACGCCGACGACCATCGCCGCGGCGGCGAGGATCACGCCGAGGGCGAAGGCCCAGCTCCAGGGCACCCCACGACGATGCCCGACGTAGACGACGCCCTCGCCCCAGCGGTCGAAGATGGAGTCCATGAAGGCGCCGAGCTTGCTGACCTTGTTGGTCGCGCGGGCGAGCGCGCCGTCGAACAGGTCGAACACGCCGCCGAAGACGACGAGCAGGCCGGCGAGGAGCCAGGCCTGCGCGGCCGGCGGCGACCGCCGCGACGCACGCGATGAGGAAGCCGATGACCGTGAGGGCGTTGGGCGAGAGGCCGAGCGCGGCCGAGCGCCGACGGCGATCGGCGTCATCAGGCCGCGGACCCTCGCCCGCAGCTCGGGGGAGACGAACGAGCCGCTCACGAGACGCCTGCCCGTCGCCCGGTGCCGGGCTCGTCGAGGCCGAGGGCCTCGGCCTGGCGGTTGGCGAACATCGCGAATGCCTCCGGGTCGATCGTGTGGACGGTCTCCCGGCCGTGGCGCTGCGCCGTCGACCAGCCCGACCTCGCGCAGCTTGCCCAGGTGCCACGAGACGAGCGGCTGGGACAGCCCGACGTGGTCGATGAGCTCGGTGACCGTGGCGGGACCGTCCGCGAGCCGGCGCAGATGCGCAGGCGGTTCACGTCCGCGAGCACCTTGTGGAACCGGCGCAGCTCGCGCAGGTCGTCGGGCTGGTCGACGACGGCGGCGATCGTGCTGCGGATGCGGGCGGGGAGGGGGACACGCGCGGTAGGGAACCTGCGGTGCGGGGGACGTCGCCGTCGGATCAACGGCGGTTTATATCAACGCGCGTTGATGCTATTGAGCCGGCCCCGGTGTCAAGCACCAACCTCGCACGCCGGCCGGTGGATCGAGCGGTGGCGCAAGCATCGCGCCTATGAAGCCTGCCACAGCGTCGGCTGGACGCTGATCCTCGGACTCGGCCAGCGGCGAACCGTGTGGCGATTCGCGACCGGTATCGCTGCCAAAGTGCGCCGACACCGTGGCCCTCGAGTCCGCCGACCGGCGCGTGTGCCAGGAGCCGAACGATCCGCGGTGCTCGGCAAGCGACTGGCGATAGGACTCCCGAGTCGTCGGTGAGAGTAGTTGAGGACCTGGGCACGCCGGTGCAGCTGGTCGTACACCGCGACGAGGACCGGATTGC